>MFKT01000013.1 GCA_001781125.1 Candidatus Kaiserbacteria bacterium RIFCSPHIGHO2_01_FULL_53_29 | reverse complement strand
GGAGGAGGCCGAGACCTGCGAGAGTGAGTTTTTTGAGCATGGAGAATTAACCCTTATTTTCTAATACAACAAGTATAGCCCACCCCCTCGCTTTAGAGGCGAGGGGTGTGGACAAAGAATTCTTCTAATCAAGCAGGCCGAGAAGCGATTTCAGAGCGCCTTCAAGCGCGGAAAGCGCGTTGGCGAGGTTCGAAACGCGACCATCTTGCACCACCGGCTGCTGGACATAGGTAATGGTCGGATCCCAATTGGTGGTATCGCATCCATGATTACCCAGAGGACTCACAACAAAAGAGATAACGGTTCCATGATCGACCGCGCTTGATACGCTATGGGAGGCACTCCCGCCCTCGGCTATCTGAGCGTTCCACAGCTTTGTAGATTCCTGTCTGATGGTCGCGGATACACCATCGCCGCATGAGTTGTCGCCGTCAGAAACAGTCCCTTTAATTGTCAGGAGGCCGGAAACGGGAGCCTTCCACTGGAGTACCGCATTTTCCTGCGGTCCCGGGTGCATGACCCCGCTTCGTATAAACGGAGTTCCGTCGGGATTCAAGCCATTCCACGAGCCGCTACCATCTCGAAAAATATTGAGCGACCCGGAGCTGTCCTCATATGCGTAATACCACTGATTCGCGCCTTGCGTCTGAGAGAATCCGGCGGAAAAGGTGAAGGGAGGAAGGGTGGGGGCCGAGCCGATGAACGAGAACGGCGCGTCGCTCTTGTCGTCGACGTAGCCCGTGCCGTCCGCCTTTTGCCCGGTGATGTAGATTTTGAATATAGAACCTGCGTTGTCAGCCTCACCGAGACCTTGCAGCACTGACGAGGGGGTCCACATATATATCCCGCTTTCAGCGTTGTACCCTACGGACAAATCCTTCACGATCCACGTTTTCCATTGATCATTCTTGTAGAGCGCGATAGAAATGGATGAGAGTCCTTTCAGTGAGTATCTTATCTCCGACTGTTTATCCCTGTCTAGTTGCTCCCCGCCGTTGGGGTTTGTGATCTTGATTGATGCTGACGTTCCAGTTCCCCCATAAATTTGGACGCTGTCACCACGAGTCGTGCCGTCTGACCTATTGCATGTCGCGTATATTGCGGTCCCGCCAGCAGTTGGTGCGTATGCGTACCCTGTTTCAGAACCGTTTGTCGACGCTGCCCCGATTGGAATTGCGTGCGGCTCACTATTGGGCGTTGTGCGCAATCCCTGCAGAGTGCATGAAGTGTTACCGACCGTTCTATACGTTACAGTAATTAATTGATTGTCAGCGAGTGTCACCGGCCCATCTGAACCGTTGACCTTGATATCAACGCCGCGCGGCAGGAGCGTGAACGACGCGTCGCTTCGATCAGTAGCTCCAGTTACTCGGTTGCTTACGCGAACGTAGTACTGTCCTGACTCAGCCCAGTTGTTGTATCCTCCAATGTTGAAGTACGTATGGAGTGATGCTTTTCCCGTATCCATGATCTGCCCAACAGTCGAGCCGTCGAGCCGCTCGAGAAACACGTTCACTTCATTCGCAGGATTCACGTTCGTGGCCGTGTATGGTGTGTACGAGTAGGGTGCCCACGTGATGGTGTTGAGCTGGCCTATCTCCCACTGCTCGCCGCCGTTGGGCGCGGTGACGGTGATGCCGGACCCCTCGCCAGTGACCGTTATCGTCACCGTACCAATAACTTGAGAGCCGTCGCATCCCTTTTCAGATATGTGAAGCGTACATTTGTGGTATTGCGCCCGGTAAGTGCCCACCTGACCATACGTGTGAAATGTTTGCCACATCGATAGGTTGCCTGCAGCAACTTGACTCCCATCACCGAAGTCGACAAAGTCGCCCACCTGGGGAGCGTAATTGCTCACCGTAAATACGACGTAAAGCGGCGCGGGGCCGGATGTCGGAGAGGCGGAGAAACTTGATTGTTGGTGACGGTTCGCGAGGAGTTGCTGGAGGACCTGGATAAGCTGCAGGACAATTTGCTGCAATTGTTCGATCGATGCGTTCGAAGGAACCGAGGGAAGCGATATCGTTTGCGCCGAGATGGCGAGTGGAGAAGCGAGTAAGATGAGACCGACTGACGCAAATGTTACTTTTTTAAGCATGAAAATATGACTCTAGAATAATGAACACAGTATAGCCCCCACCCGCCTTTGGGCGGGTGGGGGCTGGGGAGAAACGATTCAAATTGACTTAATCCATCCGCGTGGTATCATTCTAAACACGAAACCCGCTTCACAGGAGGAATGCCATGAATACGGTGCGGACGTTTCTTGTTCTCTGCTTCGTAGCAGTCGTCGGAACGCCGGCTGCTGCGCAAGCTTCAAACTGCAAAATAAAGGTCGGCGACACCGAGTACACGGTGAGCGTTCGTCCACAGTCCCGCCCCCTCAGAGGGACCGATACGACCGTCTGGGTCTGGCGGCAAGATTCGCCCCGGAACTACTGGGCGCGGATCGACGACATCGGCTCCCGTGGCGTGCCCTTCTTGGGGTCGGACAATCAGGGACGTTCTCTCGCCCGCGTCCCCGGTTTCCTGCCGCACTTCCAGGAAATGTACGACCGGGCACGGGCCGCATGCGGCCCCCTTGAACTCGGCAGCGCGCGGGAACCCTCCCGCGCGCTGATCTTTTTTATTTCCTCGACGCAACGATCTCCTCTTGCACCCCACTAGAAAGTGCTTCGCACTTCTAACCCCAGTACCACGCAAGCGGCTACGGGGCACTGCGGGGCAGGCGTTCCTCACTTTCGGATAGCACCGCGTTTGCTGTTTATCATGCCGGTCACATCGCCCATGAATTTCTGGTACAGACTGTATATACAGAGTATTGACAGCGAAAACTGAGCGTGTATACTCCTTGCATGCGTTGGCCATTTACTGGACTTCGCATCGAGTGGAGTGAGGAAAAGAATCTGAAGTTGATCCGTGCTCGTGGCGTATCGTTCGACGACGTCGTCCGGGCGATCGAGGAAGACCAGTTTATTGACCTCATTCCCCATTGGGACGAGAGGAAATATTCCCACCAGAAAGCTATCGTGGTACTGCTGAACGGATATATCCACGTCGTGCCGTGCGTAGTCGACAAAGAGAAAGTCTTTTTCAAAACAATATTCCCGAGCAGAAAGATCGCACAAAAATATTTATCAAACTCATAAAACATCACATGACCAAAACAAAACAGGATCGACTGACAAAAGAAGAGCGCATGTGGGAAAAATGGATCCTCTCCGGTAAAGCAAAGAGTATTCCCGACCTCGCGAGGGCCAAAAAGTCTTTGGCTGCGGCTGCGCGTCGTACGAGACTGGAAAGAACCAAACTTGTATCGATCCGCGTGCGCGAGTATGACCTCGCGCGCCTTCGCGCCCGCTCGGAGCGCGAAGGCCTCCCCTACCAAACACTCATCAACTCGCTTATCCACAAATACGCCGAGGGCGAGTACAAGCGCTAGAAAAATGTGCGGACAATTTTACTTCCTCGCCGCGATGATGTCGTCCTGCACCCCAGTACCACAACGCTTCGCGTTGGCTACGGGCCCCGTTAGAAGCAATGCTTCTAACGGGGCGGGGCAGGCGTTCTTCACTTTCGGGCGGTTATGATGTCTTCTTGGACATTCCGAGGCACAACGGCGTAGTGTGAGAACTCGACGTTCGGGACCCAGCATCAAACTTTGGCTTTGTTGGAAGAAATATCTACATCCCATTCACTGCAAATGGAAATGCGTTCTTAACTTCGATAACCCTGGCGCGTCCCAACAAAGAAAAGCCAAAGTTGATCCACGGGCAGGCGCCGCGGCCTGTTACACTTTCTGAACCATGGTTCAGATATTAGGACATGCATCTATATCGCTGCGCCAGGAGCCTGCGGGCCTTCGGTGAGAGACTGTTAATTTCTACTATCGCATTATTCGTCTTTTGAAACACCGCGAGCGATGTACTGCTTCATGAGCGACTGGTAGGGCACGTCGAGCTGATTCGCGCGTTCCTTAAGACGAATAAGAAGATGCCGGGGTATACGTAGCGACACCGAGGCAGAGGTTGGCTTGAGATTAGGGAAGGACGCGCGAACAAACTCGCTTTTATCCGCGTAGTCGGTGAGATCCGCGCGAGCCCAAAAATCGCGTTCGTTATCCTCATTCTTAAAATAAGGAACTTTTTTCTTTGCTTTAATTTTCTTCTTCATAATATGTTCGCTCCTTCCTGCTCGCATTGCGAGCTGAAATAACGCGGATGCGGCTTTTGCGAATAGTAAACGACACAAAGAGCAGTCTGTTTTGCGGTGTTTTACCGATAAGCCAATGTCGTGCCTCGTGACGGGAATGTTTCGTGTCTTCGCGGACTATTCTTCTTTCATCGGAAAACGACTGCTCGCACCCTTCATTCGTCACGCCGTGCTTTTTGAGGTTCTTGTCCTTGTTGCCGTCGTCCCACTCGAAGCCGACGACATCGGCAAAGATCCTCATGCATAAAGTGTATATGTGAGCCTATACACTGTCAAGCCCGCCCGAATGCGGCAAGGCCGGGCCTTGCCGCGTTTACATGAGTTCGGAATAGGGAGACGAAAACGGCCGGCAAATGGCAAGGTAAGACCTTGCCATTTTACTGCGGTATCCACTGGCTATTGCTGCACACGTACTTCGGGTTGACGGCGACAAGGCAGTTAATGCCGATTCCATGTGCCATCTGGCAGTAATCGAGGACGCCGCCGCTCGGGATGGACTCTCCTTTTCCGGTCTTGCACGAGCCGCCGGTGACTGTTGGAGAAACTGGAAATGACGAGTGACAAGCTCCCGTTTGGCCGCACCACTGACCGTTCGAGCACGTCCATGGGGGCCACATCAGGGGTGCCGCTAAACAACCATCGCGGAAAGAATCCGAACAAAAATTATTGCGCTCTACGTATCCGCTCGCATACGTTTTCCCGTATGCGATGCACGAGCCGCCGGTGGTTTGGGTCGGTGGCACCCACTTACCGTTTTGGCACATGTGCGGTACGCGTTCGGAACACGCCGTCGATGGGCACGCGCTGGGTGTTGAAATGCAATTATAGTCGCAATTCGAGAGCGATACTGTCTGCCCGTTTCCATACACTGCGTTGTTTGTCCTACACGACCCGCTGGTGGTGCTCGGCGCTTGAGTTCCCACCCACGTTCCACTCTGACATTGATGGTATGAGTTGACGGCGACGTGGCATGCGTCATTGACGTTCGGGCATGCGGCGAAAACTGTTGAGCCATGCATATATGAGGATCCCTTGTACAGACAGGCCCCGCCTGTTGGTGTCAGCGATGGTGTCGGGCTCGGCGGGGGCGCTGGCGGCGTCGGTGAGGTGGCGACCGTGACAGTCGCGCTGTCCACGATGAGCTGGCGGGTGCAGCCGTAGGTGTAGGTGTAGGTCTGCCCGATGCCGCAGACGTCTTCGTTTTGGAGGAGCTTTGCGCTGAACGTGCCGCCACTTGCATAGGTGTGCGAGACGGAGAGCGCGCCATCAGAAGCCGAGGCGCTCATGTTCCCTTGCGTGCCGTCGCCGAAGTCGACCGAGTACCACACGCCGGTCTCCCGCGTTTCCGCCGCCGTCGCGGTGAACTTCACGGTGAGCGGCGCGTCGCCGACGGTCGGCCACGCTCCGAACGAGTACGGCGTCGTTCCGACCGCGCCGCCTTCTCCGCAGTCCTTTCGTATCGCCGTGCGCGTGAGAGGGCCGACGAATCCTGTTTGGAGTATTCCCTTGCTCTTTTGGTAGCGCTTCACTGCGGCTTCGGTGAGGTGGCCAAAGAATCCCGTAACGAGAGCGTCGGGGTATATCGCGCTGTCGCGCGCGAGGAAGCGCTGGAGTATGGAAACCTCGTTGTTCGTTCGCGCGTCGGTGTCGCGGAGGGAGAGGTCGCGCGTGGGCGCGACACAGGCGCTGCTTGCGCTTGCCGGAACGTGAGTCGGCGACGACTGCGAGACAGTTTCGATCTGCCGCAATTGCTCCTGCAGTTCCGCGATCCTCTTTTGGAGCGTCTCTATCTGCTGCGCGATGCCGTCAACCGTCTGCGCGCTTGCGCCAAGAGGCAGAAGCGCTACAAACAAGATTGCAACAAGAATGCGGCGAAAGGTCATACGACCAATGCTACCACCCCTGATGCCGGAACAAGTTGAACGTGTGAACAGTGAAATACTACTTCCTCGCCGCGATGATGTCTTCCTGGACGTTGCGGGGGACGACGGCGTAGTGGCTGAATTCGACGTTGGGGACCCAGCACCAAACTTTGGCTTTGTTGGAAGAAACGTCTACATCCTATTCATTGCAAATGGAAATGCGTTTTTGGCTTCGATAACCCTGGTGCGTCCCAACAAGAAAAAGCCAAAGTTGGTTCATGGGCAAGCGCCGGGGTCTTTGATTGTTAAGAATATTTCTTATAAATCTGGTTGTGATGGTCGAAGTCGATCAGACGCACCACGGTTCCCTGAGTTTCGTAAAGAAGGACGAACGAACCCTCGATGTGTACACGGCGATAGTTTCGCAACGAATGCCGCAATGGTTTACCGAATTCCGGATAGTACAGGATTTTTCCGACTGCCCTTTCGATCTCGAGGACCAAAGCCGGATTCTTTCGACACAATTTCTTCAAAACTCTTTTGTATTGATCCGCGACTACCAAAGAGTATCTGGCTGTGCCACTCATGAGCTACAAACTATCTATGAATTCTCGATATTCTTTCATTGAAGACAGCCTTGTGCCTTTTCCTTGATCTAAAAGTCGCGATTGGCGTTCCCATAATCTCGTCTTCTCAGGCCGAATTTGCTCGGAGAGACCTATGGAAAGTTGTCCATCAGCAAATGCCTTCGTTGCCATCTTCAAAACAGAGGCAAACGGCACGCCTTCGCGCTTCGCGCGCTTCATCGCCTGCGCCTTGATCTTCGGATCGATATTAAATACGATTTGGGTGGTCACAGATATAGCTTATATATAGCCCATATATATGTCAAGGGCTTTTTTCGCAGGAACTGCACTTAACGTTATTTCCTCGCCGCAATGATGTCTTCTTGGACATTCCGAGGCACAACAGCGTAGTGTGAGAACTCAACATTGGGGACGCCGCGGCCTTCGGTCGCGGAGCGAAGCTGGGTCGTGAAGCCGAAGAGCTCGGAGAGCGGGACTTTCGCGGTGATGACACGCGCTTGACCGCGCTCGCCCATCGCTTCGATGCTTCCCCGCTTGCTGTTTATCATGCCGGTCACGTCGCCCATGAATTTCTCGGGGACGACGACCTCCAATTTCATTATCGGCTCTAGAATGACCGGCTTGGCTTTTTGCATCGCCTCCTGCATCGCGTTGATGGCGGCGAGCTTGAAGGCTATCTCGGATGAGTCGACATCATGCGATGAGCCGTCGTAAAGCTCCACGGAAATATCCACCACGGGAAAACCGGCCTGAATGCCGCGCTCCATTGCCTCTTTCAGACCCTTCCTGACCGGCTGGATATACTCCTGCGGAATAACACCTCCTTTGATGTTATTGATGAACTCAAAATGATCTTCGCGCTCGACGTTGTTCTTGACCTTCTTCCCTTCGACGACCGGCTCGAGCGGCTTGATACGGATCTTCACGTGTCCGTACTGGCCGCGACCGCCAGTCTGCTTGATGTGTTTGTATTCCACATCGGCAGTGCCTTGGATCGTTTCCCGATACGCGACTTGCGGCTTCCCCGTCGTCGCTTGGACGCCAAATTCGCGCTTCATACGGTCGACGATTATCTCGAGGTGGAGTTCGCCCATGCCGGAAACTATTGTTTCTCCGGTCTCGACATCGGACTTGATGCGGAACGTCGGATCTTCGTCCGAAAGGCGCGAGAGCGCGATGCCCATTTTTTCTTGATCGGCTTTTGTGTTTGGCTCGATGCGCATGGAGACGACCGGCTCCGGGAATACGATCGATTCCAGCGCGATGGGGTGATCGGCATCGCAGAGGGTGTGGCCGATCTTCACTTCTTTCATTCCCACCGCAGCCGCGATCTCTCCGGCATAGACGGTTTTCACATCTTCGCGCTTGTCCGCCTGCAGTCGTACAATGCGGCCGACACGCTCTTTTTTATTATTTGCCGAATCGTAGACCGTATCGCCCGCAGAGAAGACACCGGAATAGACGCGGAAGAAGGAGAGCTGGCCCACGAACGGGTCCACCTGCAACTTAAAGACAAGTGCAGCGAAAGGCGCCTCGTCGCTCGCGGGGCGGGAGTCGGGTTCGTTGGTGTCGGTATTTATTCCCTTTGCTTCCGGCATGTCCTTAGGGCTCGGAAGGTAATCGACAACTGCGTCGAGTACGAGCTGCACGCCCTTGTTCTTCAAGCTTGAGCCGGTGAGCACGGGAAAAATTTTATTCTCGATAACACCTTTGCGGAGCGTCCTTTTCAGCACGTCGGTCGGAATTTCCTTGCCATCGAGGAACTCCGTCATGACCGCATCGTCATTCTCGACGATGCGCTCAACGAGCTCTGCGTGATATTTATCTGCCTCCGTTCTCATGTTCGCCGGAATTTCCCCTGCGACGACGTTGATGCCCATCTCTCCTTCGAAATGGTACGCCTTCATGTGCAGAAGATCGATGACTCCTTCGAATTTGTCTTCGAGCCCGATAGGTATCTGCAGGCGCACCGCTTTGTTGGAAAGCCGGTCGAGGATGGATGCGTATGATTTCTCAAAAGAAGCGCCGGTGCGATCGAGTTTGTTGATGTAGCAGACGCGGGGTACCTCGGCCTCTTCGGCGTAGCGCCAGTTGGTTTCGCTTTGCGGCTCCACGCCCGCAACGCCGTCGAAGACGACGACTGCGCCATCCAAGACACGCATCGAGCGTTTCACTTCACTCGTGAAGTCGATGTGGCCGGGAGTGTCGATGATGTTGAAGCGGACTTTCTGTGAGATGTCGGCGCCCATGTACGACGGGTTCCAGAAACACGTGATGGCTGCGGCGGTGATGGTGATGCCGCGCTCGCGCTCCTGTTCCATCCAGTCGGTCACGGTGTTGCCCTCGTGCACCTCACCTATCTTGTGGCTCTCGCCGGTATAAAAAAGGATGCGCTCGGATGTGGTCGTTTTACCTGCGTCGACGTGCGCAACGATGCCGAAGTTACGGACTTTTTCAAGTGGGTAGTCTCTTGCCATAAATTAAAACGCCCGTGGGCGCCTGCCTGCCGGCAGGCAGGTCCCAGTAATGTAGCTGAAAACGTATGGAAAAGCAATTAGTGCCTCATTTCTGTTTTCACTTTATGCTTAAGCCTTGTTTCGGCTTCCCGCCGTACGGTGGCAGCAATATCGTTTGAAAAACCGTAGGGTCTGCACGCCTCGATCTCGGCCGCCCTTAAATCAGACGCATATTCCGGATCATCCCAAATCTTATCCGGATCTTCGAGACGGGAACTTTCAAAGTACGCTAGCGCCGCGTCTGCCAATGCTTCGGCGGCCATGTTTCTCTCGACATCTTCAGGCCGCTCCTTCAAAGTTTGAGGGACTCCTTGGTAGTTGGGTCCCGCTCCGGCGAAGCCTTCCAATTTCATCTCAAAATCCTACCACGCAAAGTGAGCAAATGCTTTGTTGGCTTCGGCCATTCTGTGAGTCGTTTCTTTCTTGGTGACGGCGCTTCCCTCGCCTTTGTGCGCAGCTTTTATCTCGGCGAGCAAACTCTCATGCATCGGCTTGCCCTTGGTGCCTTCGGCCGCTTCGACTATCCAGCGCATGCCGAGTGCCAACTTGCGGGCGGGATTCACTTCGCGCGGGACCTGGTAGTTGGCTCCACCGACGCGACGTGAACGGACTTCCACGGTGGGTGATGCTTTTTCAAGCGCCTCCTCGAAAATGGCGACAGGGTCCCCTTCTTTCTTAAGTTCATCCATCACTTTGTACACGATCTTGCGCGCGGTATCCTTCTTTCCCCGTTCCATCACATAGTTTATGAGCTTCGCAATCTTAAATGAGCCGTATACTTCATCCGGCTGCGGTTGTTTTCTGTTTTTGACGGGTCTTCGCATAGTTTTTTGATTCGTATTGCTACAGGCTACTGGCTACAAGCTACCGGCTACTTTACCGCTT
The DNA here is from genome assembly GCA_001781125.1 of Candidatus Kaiserbacteria bacterium RIFCSPHIGHO2_01_FULL_53_29. Taxonomy (GTDB): domain Bacteria; phylum Patescibacteriota; class Minisyncoccia; order Phycocordibacterales; family UBA2100; genus UBA10103. The sequence continues at coordinate 29,417 of MFKT01000013.1, read as the reverse complement.
TTGGCTTTTTCGCACCGTAGAGCGAGCGGCCGCGGCGGCGCCTGTCGATACCGCCAGTGTCGAGCTTGCCGCGCACTATTGTGTAGCGAAGACCGATGTCCTTCACGCGACCGCCGCGCACCAAGACGACCGAGTGTTCTTGCAGGTTGTGCCCTTCGCCCGGAATATAGGCGGTGATTTCCATACCATTCGTGAGGCGTACGCGAGCTATTTTCCTAATAGCGGAGTTCGGCTTGCGGGGGGTTTTCGTGGTGACGCGCGTGCAGACGCCGCGCTTGAAAGGCGCAGGATAAAAGCTGGGTCGGTTCTCAAGCGTGTTGAAACCGCGCGAAAGCGCGGTCGTCTTGGTGCGCCATGCCTTCTTGGTGCGGCCTTTGCGTGTGAGTTGGTTTATCGTAGACATGAGATTAGCCACTAGCAACTAGGGTGTAGCCACTAGTAAAGAAATGCGCGCATCGCGCGCAGGGGAAATGTACTACACATAGCCCTCGGATGCAATGTCCGGTTCTGCCTATGTTCGGTTCTGCCTAATGGCTAGACCCTATTGGCTAACAACTATTCAAATCCCCGCAATCGCACTCGCAAGAGAGTAGATGAGATTGCTGAATGCGCCGCCGGCAACGAATACAATTACTAGAATGATCCCCATGCCGAGAAATGGGTTCTGTTCCATTCGCGCGCGCCAACCGGCATAGCTATGCGCTAAAGAGCGCGGCAAGAACGCTTCGAGCACTTTTGAGCCGTCGAGTGGGGGGATCGGTATCATATTGAAAATCGCAAGCATAACATTGACGACCACGATGAGAAAAAAGACGGCGTTGACGGGAGAATCGAAAAGATGCATGCGCAGGATCAATCCGAATATCAGCGCAATAACGACGTTGGAGAATGGCCCTGCTCCCGCGACGATCGCTTCGCTAAATCTGCCGGGCCGTAGATTGTAGGGATTGTAAGGTACTGGCTTTGCCCACGCGAAGAAAAACGGCGAGTGCGAAAGCGCAAGCATCACCGGCAGGATGATAGAGCCGAACATATCAATGTGCGGAATCGGATTGAGTGTGAGCCTTCCTGCATAGCGCGCGGTCGGGTCGCCGAGCCGGTCGGCAGCCACTCCATGCATCACCTCGTGGATGATGGCGGAGAAAATAATTATGACGATGAGAAAGATGGTGTCGGGACCCATCGCGATATTATATCAAATGCAATTTTTTCCGCCCAAGGCGGATCGGCCTCGGGCCGAGACTTTTGCCTTTTGATAGGACGCGTGTTAGCATGCCCAGTCTATGGCTCGAGTCTGCGAAATAACCGGTAAGCATTCCCAAGTCGGCGGGGGGTATTCTAATAGGACGCGTGCGACCAAATTCAACCCGACGGGCAAGCGCCGCCGTCAGGTCAATCTCCAGACCAGAACCCTTTTCATTCCCGAGCTCGGCAAAAAAATCACCATTACCGTCTCCGCAAAAGGTCTGAAGACGATGAAGAAACGCGGCGCATATATCACACTCAAAGCAGCTGGCCTCGTTCAATAAAAAATCGTATACAACAATTCCATGGAATCGTTGTAACGTGGTTATTCGTTATCGACGCTTCACTGATACACCGTCGGAAACAAATGTGACCGTGCCATCCGTACACGTGTCGAGTGTGGGGATACCGAATTGCGCGAAGCGTGCGACAGTCTCGGGAGCCGGATGCCCGTAGCGGTTGTTGCAACCGCGCGAATAGACCCCATATTCTGGATTTACGAAACCCAGAAATGACGGCGATGAAGAAGTCTTGGAGCCGTGGTGCCCGGCTTTGAGCACGTCCGAGTGGAGCGCATTGCCATCGAGTGAGACCAGATAATTCTCAATCGTCTGCGGCGCGTCGCAACTCAACATGAAAGATGTTTTACCGTAGACGAGACGCGTGACCACACACCCGTCGTTGGTGTCGACATGCGGCGCGAGCCTGTCGGGTGAGAGCACTTCGAGATACGCATGCGGCCTTCCCGCCTGTGGTGAGCCTGTCGAACCAAGATCGATGACCTGCCCGCGCCTCGCAGTGATCTCTCGCGCACCTTCCTGCTTCATCGCATCCACCAGCGCTTGCGCGGTCGAAGTATCACCCTGCACGCTTGAATGAACGACGGTCGAGATCTTGAAGCGGTCGAGCACGTCGATAAGTCCACTGACATGGTCGGCATCCGGATGTGTGGGAATAACGACGTCGATGGAGCGGTCGTACCACGGCATGACCTTCGAAAGCTCGCGCAAGATACCTGAATTGGGTCCGCCGTCGATGAGCACTTGCCGCCCCGATGGCGCATCAATGAAAATTGAATCACCTTGTCCGATGTTCAAGAAAGAAACGGTGAGGAGTCCGCGCCGATCCTCATGCCATGCGGCATAGGAAATACAGAGCACAATAGTAAGAAGAATTGCGATCGCGATGCCTTTTATCTGTGCGCTTCGACGCATGAGAATAGTATAGCCTCATCAGCACTTCATGAATGGCGATGCTATACTGCGGATTGTTAGCAGCTAACCCTGTTGTGTATGTACACTACCTACGAAGCAAGAAAATTCAAGCTGCCGAAGCTCGAAGGTATCTCTGAAAAATCAGTCGAGGAACACATCGGCCTCTACGAGGGGTACGTCAAGAATTTTAATGCGATCTCGAGTGCGCTCGAGGATCTGGTGAAGGATCCCGAAAAGAACGCACAGGCACTCTCCGAACTCGTGCGCCGCCGGTCTTTTGAATTCGGCGGCATGCGATTGCACGAGCACTATTTCACACAGTGGGAAGGAGGTGGCAAAGAGCTCGATCCGAAAGGAGCTCTTGCAAAAGCATTTGCAAAAGATGCCGGCAGCGCCGAAACAGTCATCAAACAAGTGAGGAGCGTCGGATTGATGCGCGGCCCCGGATGGTCGCTCCTCTACTACGACAAAGAGGCCGACGCGTTCCTCGTGGGATTCAGCGGCGAGCAGCATCAAGGGCACTTCGTCACACTGCCCATCATCCTCGCACTCGACGTGTGGGAACACGCATTCCTCCTCGACTACGGCGCTCAAGGCAAAGGTAAATACATCGATGCTTTCTTCAAGAACCTGAATTGGGGTGTTGTGGAGAACCGGTTTGCACAGATACAGACGTAGTATACTGAACTGATTATCATAGCCGTTACAAATTATGAACGTCGAACGAGCAATTTTGGTTGCATTCTTGGGAAATTATTTGATTAACACGGTCGTCGCGGCAGTGGTCGCGCTCGTCCCCGCTTCGACGGGCGGCGGCGTGCTCACCCCGCAGTACATCTCGTTCGTCGTTCTTGCGATCATCGTCGTGGGGATTCTCGCATGGTGGTACATGAGCCATGGCAATAGCAACCTGAAGGGTGGGGCCATGTTCGGCGCTCTGGGATTCGTCGTTGCGATCGTCACCGCCTTCGTCACTGGTGTCGCCGGCGTCTTGGCGCAGACCGGCTCACTCGCATCTGTCGCGAGCGTCCTCCCCAACTTCTGGCCCTTCCTCGCCAACTGGTCCACCCTCGTGCTTCTCGGCTACTGGGTCATTCCCGCGGCACTCGTAGGCTGGTATTTGCAGCAAAAATCAGCTCCGATGTCGTCGACGATGTAGTATTTCATTGAGATTTGTCGAGCGGCCGCGTCAGACGCGGCCGCTTTCGTTTATGCACAATTTCTTGTCCCAAACCTATTTGTGCGCTAGTCTTTCGGGGCTCCATGAGATGGAGCCTCGTTTCAGAACGAGATTGCAACCTAGCTCTTCGAGGTGACAATGAATAAGGACAGGTTGAACACCGCCGCAGTCGATCCGGCACACGTCACGCTGGCCACCGCTCTCTTCAAGGCGGCCAAAAAGCCACTCAAGCCGGGAGCAGCTTTCAAACTCGGCTTCGCCTCTCACCAGATCTTCGACCATGAGACACGGGTCGGCCAGAAGATTCCGGCGGGGCACGCTCTGCTCGAGCAAGCGTTCCTTGAACTGTCTGAGGGCGTCGAGCGCGTCGGCAAGCTCAGCAGCAGACTGAAGGCGAACGTCACCAACGCCCTGGTGCACATCGAGAATGAGCGCAGGACGAGCGAGAAGCCTGCCGATGTTCCCCGGGCGCCCGGCGGACCCAACGAGCATCTCCAGACGGGCGATGCGTCGCCTTACGAACCGCCGCCGCCCGAGGACAAACCCCTCGGTCAGCACGGTCATGGCTGAACCGTCTGGCTCAACGGCGATGTCAGCGGCCGGGGTCATGCCCCGGTCGTTTTCTTTTGTAATAGAAATAACCCGCGAACAAGGCTGCGTACGCGCCAAACATCCACCACGCGCTGAATGCGGGAACGGAAACGGCGGCGAATGGGAGCGCGGCGAAAAATTGCGCGACGGCGAGGATGTACCACAAGAGCGCGAGCGCGGGAGCGGCAATGAGAATAGCGAAGGGCCCGGCAATTATTCCCCCGATTGCGGCAATGAACGAGGCGAACATCGCATACGGGACTGCCACGAGCGCGAGGAGATTTGCGGGAAGCGCAACAACGCTGAAAATCCCGTTTTGATACAGGAGGAGCGGCAAGACCGTGAGCTGGGTGCCGAGCGTCGAGGAAATAATTTCGCGCAATCCGAATTTCTCCGGAACGGACGTGAGCCGCGCCGCTATCGGCGTTGTAAAGAGTACGAGGCCGAGTGTTGCGAGCGCTGATAATTGAAATCCGGGATCGAAAGCAAGATACATCGGGTTCCACATGACCATCGCCGCAGCGACAACTCCAAGGATACGTACTGCGATGAACGTCCGCGCGGTCGCGCGCGCAAAAACTGCGATGAGCGCCATGGCGCCCGCGCGCGTAGCACTCGGCGCGCCTCCGGTCATGAGGACAATAAAGAGTACCGAGAAGGCAATGCCTCCGTATTGGATGGCGCGCGGAAGCAGCACCATCATCCGCCGCAACATGTTGATGACGAGCGTGATGTTGTAGCCCGAGAGAACAACGACGTGAATGAGCGATGTGCGTATAAATGTGTCGGAGAGCTCTTTGCCTATTGAGCGTTTGTCGCCGACCGTGATGCCGCCGGCAAGCCCCGCTTCCGGCTCTGGCAGTGCTGCCTGCAGGCCTTTCAAGAATTTTTGCTTCACCCAAATTGCTCCTGCCTTGACCGGGTTTCCCGTATTTCCACCGATCACTTCCACGCGCGCAAATGAGAGCGTGTAGAGGATGCCGTCTTTTGCAAGAAACATCGGATAATCGAATTGCCTGCCATCACTGGTATCAAAAGCTTCGGGAAGTTGGAGCGTCCCCTCTGCACGTATTTTGTCGCCGTAGGAGATTCCCGTGTGCGCAGGTACCGTGACGAGAATACCCGCGTGTATCGGAACGGTTGTAGAACCGACAGTGAGTGAGGTCGCCGATACCGAAAGACGCACGCCACTTTCGCGCATATCCGGCTCTGTAGATACGACTCCTTCAAGCACGACCTTTTGCTCCAGTCGCACGGTAAGTACCGGGTCGCCATAGAGCACTGCCGCATTCATGCGCGCAATCCCGCCGGAGAACGCGAGCAAAGCGACCGCGATGACGAGAAGCGCTGTTCGTTGCTTTGGTTCAAGATATGCGAGCGCGAATGCGGCGACCGTGAGCAGCAATACAAAACCGAGCGAGCTCCATCCAAGTGGGATGAATGAACGAACGAAAACGCCTACAAGAAATCCTGCGATGAGAGCCCACAGGATGCGTGCGGCCATCCCATTAGAGACATGTGGCCGGTGCGCGAAAATATCGTTCATGCGCGAGCGAAGTCTCTAACGGGACGGGTTATTCTTTTGGTTTGTCGAGTTTCTCGAGATGCAGCACTTTGAACACAAGATAAACGACCAAACACAGAATGAGAAAATTGATGAGGACAGAGATAAAATCGCCAATCTTGAAAGTGCCCACGGTGTAGTCCGCAAGATTCTGGACGCTGCCTCCAAAAAGTCCCAGCATCGGATTTACGATGTCGTCCATGAACGCTTGTACGAGCTTTTGCGCAGCACCGCCCAAGATAAAACCAATGGCAAACCCCGCGACCCCGCGCTCGCGCATGAAATCCATGAATCCGGCGAGATGTTGACGCATACACTATTCTGCCTCATCCCGTTAGAAATAGGAAGCTTGCGCTTCCAAGACAATTCGCAAATTTTTTCACATTACAAACTTCCGTAATTTCTAACGGGACTCATCGATGGCCTCGTTGACAAGTCGGTCGGCTTCTTTATTTTCTTCGCGGGGAATATGCACGAAACGAATGTGTTCAAGATTTGCAACGAGCAGATTATGTACTTTCATGTACTGGGGCCAGAGCGTTTCTTCCTTGACTTGATACTCGTTGGTGAGCTGGCGCTGGATAAGCTCTGAATCCATCCGCACTTCTATCTCGCGGCCAGCAAGCCCACGCTTTTTTGCCTCAGTGAGCGCAAGAATGACCGCTTCGTACTCTGCAAAATTATTCGTGCGCTCGCCGATATATTTTTTCACCTCGATTCTTTTTGTTCCGTCCAAAATAACAACCCCGACGCCGGCAGGCCCCGGATTGTTTCGTGCGCCTCCGTCAGTGTAGATGATGACGTTGGACATTATGCGGTCGCGGCCATTTTCGAGAGCGTACGATATGCGTGCGCAACAGCAAGGAACGTAACGGGAACTGTGACGAGAAGACCGACGATAAATGCGAGGAGGCCGAGAATATTCAGAAGAAGGATAAGCCCAAGAAAACCGAGAAGTTGCCATCGATGCCCCTTCGTGATGCGCGCACTTTCCTTCATCGCATTGATGGGTCCTAAAGAGCGATCGACGACAAAATAGCCGGCAAAGTAATACATCAGAAGCACAATGAAGCCGGGAACGATGAGGAGCACAAAACCGATGACCGCAGCAATGAATAAGAGCACGGTCATGCCAAGGTAATTCAAGAAAAATTGCGGCCGCCAGAGATCCGAGAGTTCTGCAGTCTCTAGGTGATCATGCGCCTTGAGCGCGAATGAGATCATCCCGATGCTCACGAATACATTTACGGCCATGTTTACGAGGAACGCGAAGAAATTCGGGTGAGCGGCATCGGCTCCCGTCGACTGATTGATGATGCTCGAAAGGATGGACGAAATGACCGTGACGAGAAGAAACGCGCCGATCAGGAACCACGGGCGCTTTTTGAATGTTTCCCAGCCGAAGCGGATACTGGCCGAAGCCGAAAATGCGTCCATGGCAAAAGTGTAGCACTTCAAGCGGCGGGGACAATATCCACTATCCGCAGTACCAGACCCCCTCGAAAAGTATCGCGTTCTATGGTGCCAAGAACGCTTGCTTCACTCCCCGCCGCAGGGAGGAGCGAGAAATCCTCCGGAGATCTGAAAAAGTCGAATGCGCGGGCACGCGAGCCGGTCCGCCTGCACTCAAGTATGACTTCCGTATGGTTCTTTTCTTTCCCGAAACGCCGGACTTCGGTGACAATGGTTTCCGTGATCCGAAACAGCGGCTTCTCGTTGCCGATGCCAAAGGGTGCCAGCATGGAAACCTGCTTATAGAGCGCCGATGTAATCTCGGAGAGGGAGAGAAGGAAGTCATGAGCAGACTCCTCGACCTTGCTCGAAGCGGCCGTCCGCCCGAGGCGCACGGCCGCTTCGGCCAGCACTTCCGAGAGCGAGTGCACCTGCTCGTGTGAAACCGTGAAGCCGCCAGAGGCCTTGTGTCCGCCGGATTCTTCAAATATATCTCCTGCATTCGCGAATAAATCGACAAGAGAAACCTCGCCGTCGGAGCGGCATGAGCCTTTGAGCTTTCCATTCACATCGCGCCCCCAGAGACACACGACCCCACCGCGCTCCCCCATGATCGAATTGGCGGCAAGTCCCAAGAGGGCCGGTTTCCATTCCGGATTACCGAGCACAATGACGCGTCGGCCCGAGGCCGATCCGCCTTGGGCGGATTCGCCATATCTCTGTTGCAAAGTACATCTTGCCTGCTTCACAATGCCTGCGACGACTCCCTTGCGGCTCGCATTTAATTTTTCGAGCTGTGCTGCCAAATTCTCGGCTTCATTCGAGTCCGTCGTGGTCAAAAGTTTGAGCGCAAGGTCAGGCTCGTCCATGCGTGAGGCCGCATTGATTCTCGGTGCGATAGAAAAGCCGATATCATCTTCCGTGAGTTCTTTTTTTCGCAGACGCACCTTTGCACAAAGCGCATTGATGCCGGCGCGCTGTGATTTGCGCAACACTTGCAAGCCCCAATGCGCGAGAACTCGGTTCTCGCCCGTGAGCGGCACCATATCGGCGACAGTCGCGATGGCCACCATGTCGAGAAGCCACTTCTCCCAACCGTCGGGGATTTTCTCGAACGCAGCGAGCTTGCGGCGCTTGCCTTCGGCAAGCGCCGCTTGAACGAATTTAAAAGCTACTGCTGCACCGCACAAATGCGGAAATGGGTATGGAACAATTTTTGGATTAAGAACGGCGACCGCATCCGGCAATTCGGTAACCTCGTGGTGATCGGTAACGATGACATCAACACCAAGCTCTTTGGCATGTGCGACGGCGCCAACCGCATTGGTGCCCACATCAATCGTAATGATGAGTTTCACACCGCGCCCGGCAAGTGCAGAAATAGCTTCCGTATGAAAACCGTACCCTTCCCGATCGCGATGCGGAAGATACACTTCAAAATTCTCGTAGCCTATTCTTTTGAAAAAATCCGATAGAAGCGCCGCTCCCGGAATTCCATCGCAATCAAAATCCGCATATACCGCAATTCGCTCACCCCTTTCGATCGCGCGCAACACGCGATCTACCGCTACATCCATCCCCGACAACAAAAAAGGATCGTGCGTGTGCAATTCGTAGTCGGGATTGAGAAAAGAGGCGATGTCTATTTCAGTTTCTATCCCGCGTTTTGACAACAGTGACCGAACGAGATTGGAGACTTCCATTTAGAAGATTGTAGCACTATACTTCTGCGTATGTCCGATTGCCTTTTCTGCAAGATCATCCGGGGCGAGATCCCATCCTTCAAAGTGTATGAAGACGAGAAGACGCTCGCGTTCCTCGACATCAGTCCCGTGAATCCGGGACACACGCTCGTCATTCCAAAAAATCACTCGAAGAATATTTTTGACATTTCAGAAGAGGATTGGGTTTCCGTCGGAAAGGCAGTACGAACGCTTGCAAGTGCCGTCGAAAAAGCGGTGGGCGCGGACGGCATCAATATCAATATGAACAATCGACCTGATGCGGGGCAGCTCGTCGACCATACGCACGTGCATCTCATCCCGCGCAAAAAAGGCGACGGCCTCAAGCTCTGGCCGCAAAAGCCGTATCCGGAGGGAGAAGCGGAGAGCATCGTAGAAAAGATCCGTCTCGAAATATAGATCGGGGACAGGTGCGGATACTCGGCATTGACAGAGGAGCGTGACGGATATACATTTGTATATATGAACATTTCAGTCAAAACACGAGCTGCGAAATGGGGCAATTCGATCGGTGTGCGTCTCTCTGCGCGCGTCGCCGCGAGAGCTGGCATCACCGAGCACACTGAGATTACCGTTGAGGCTAAGGAGAATTCAATCGTTCTCTCACCCATCAAGACGAAAAACATACGCGCCACGCGCAGATCCCTGAAAACGCTTCTTAAAAATGTACGCCCGCGTTTGACTGCGGAGGACAAGGAATGGCTCGATATGAAACCGGTAGGGCGTGAGGCCTTGTAGCTATGCGCACCTCACGCATCCCGTCACGGGGCGACATTGTGAGAGTAACGTTCCACCCGACTCGCGGCCACGAACAGACGGGCATGCGTCCTGCCGTAGTGGTGTCGCACAAAGAATTCAACGAGAAGTGCGGACTTGCGATCGTCGTCCCCATTACCTCAAAGATCAAGGGGTATTCGAACGAAGTAACGATCGCTTCTAAACACGTTCGTGGTGTGGCGCTCACCGCGCATGTCCGATCAATCGACTGGAAGGATCGTCAGGTTGTGTTCGTTGGCGAATGTCCTCTACCCGCCCTCCGATCCATTCAAGAAATGCTCGTGAGTTACATTGAGAGCGAAGTATAAAGTTTGTGATGGATGCGATCTCTCACGTGCACATCATCCCGCGCACAAAAGGCGACGGCCTGAAACTCTGGCCGCAGAAGCCGTACGCTGAAGGAGAGTTCGAAAAGACCGGCGACAAGATCCGCGCTAGCCTTCAGTACGCTGCGCAGTTGTTGCCTTGGTAGTCGCACTTCAGCCATTTGCCCATTGAACAGAACATCTTGGGCACTGCCGCAGAGTAGGTATATTGACCGTTACTAAAGTACGGCTGGTACGAGACCTGATTACCGCTCGCAAAAATTTGATTGCCCCACGGCGTCGTACATTGTGTGCCTTGTTCGATAACAGCAATGGAATTCGGACAGGTAAACTGACAATTGGGTCCCGTGCGGCCGACCCACGAGCCGTCGGGGCACTGCATGGCGTCGGCGGTGCAGGCGACAGGCTCTTTTCCAACACGCACCGTGCTTGAGGTTTTTGCCTCCTTTCCTGCTGAATCGCGTACGACGATGGTGACCGTGTATGTGCCGGCTGAACTATATGTATGGGTGAAGGTCGAGATTTGTTGAACAGGTCCGTCGTATGCTTCCGTTCGTTGTGGATAAATAGGTGGTTTTTCGTCACCCCAGGTGATGGTATATACAAGATAACCGTTCTCCGGATCGCTTGCTTTAATGGTCCACGTGCCTGATGCGTTCACTGCAAGTGACGTCGGGCCGGAGAACGAGGAAATGACAGGTGGTTTGTTATCCGTGTCTCTGCATACGCCATCGTAGAGATACTTGGCGTTCGTTTGGTCGAGTTCCATGCGAGTTGCATACGTCACAGGTTCTCCCCTGTATACAACGGTCGTAATACACATATCATTTGTGCAGCTACCGCCCCGCCCCGGTGGTATTCCACAAACCGGACCTCCTGTCCCCTTGCACGCTCCTTCGTAGAGGAACTTTGCGCCGTCCGCTTCCATCGTGCAGCGATTGCCATAGGTTTGCTGGATCGGATTACATGGCGTCGTGATGCAGACGATGGGCTTGGAGCCGCAGACGGGTATGTATTCTTTCGTGCATGCGACCGAATCACCGACGTGAATTTGCAATTTCGCAATCGCCGTGTGACTTGCAGGCGGCCCCAAACATCCCTGTGCTTCCGCTTCCGGAGAACAACCGCCTCTGTTTGTTTGATAGAGCACTGCAGTGTACGTCCCGTTCGAAGTATATGTGTGCGAGCGATATGGTTCCCCGGTACATCCGAGCGCAGCTCGTCCCCCATCACAAACCTCTCGCACCATAAAATCGGATGAGCCGTCGCCGAAATCGATGTCGTAGGTGATCTCACTGTTATATGAAACATGCGCGATAAAGTTTACTGTGAGGGGAGCAAGACCGCGCTGCGGCGCTGCGGAAAAACGGTCGGCGGTCCCGCACCAGACTTTGACGCGTTCGCGCGACATGGGGCCGAAAGAGCCGACTGCGGAAACTCCTTGCGACGCCTGCCATTTCGCGACCGCCTGCGCCGTCATCGGGCCGAAGTAGCCCGTTGGATTTGCAGCGAGATACTGCTCAGACTGAAGAAATTTTTGTAGATACAATACATCGTCTCCTCGCATCCCCTGTGACAGGTTGCGGGAGAGCATGCAAATAGGAGGCCGCGGAACATCTGAATGACTCCAGTCTGCCGGATCGGGCGTGACCGTCGATTGACCCTGCAGAATGTTCAGCTGCTTGGTCAACTCTCCCACCTTCGCGAGCAATTCGCGTATCTGCGTCTGTATCTCATCCACCGTGAGCGCGGAAGCCGATGGAGCAAACATACTTCCCACCACGAAAACGGCTCCGAGGATAAGTCCTACAATGCCGATGCTATGAAGTATTCGACGCATAGTTGAGGTATTACTACTAAAGACGAGTTCTCCGCCCCACTCTTACCGCATCAGACGTAAAGACCGACGGAACGCTACCACAAGCAAACCGCGACCGGCTCTCCGATAACCTCTTCAAGATAGGAAAGGGCATCATCCGTCCCCCCAAGCTGGTCAATGAGACCTGCTTCGAGTGCGTCTGTGCCCATCAGAGTCGAGCCATCGGCGAACGCTGCGACTTTTTCTATCGGCAGCTTCCGAAATGCGGCAACCGCTCGGACGAAATTTTCGTGCGACGTCTTGATGTCGCGCATGATAAGCGCGCGTTCTGCTTCCGTGAGCGGCTTGTCGGGACTATACGTGTCTTTGTACGGCCCCGAACTAAGCTGATGGAACGTGATGCCTTCTCTCTCATTCTTTTCCGATTGATCGAGGAAAGAGCCCGAAACACCGATCGACCCAACGGCTGATTCCTCCGATGCGAAGATAGTGTCTGCCGCCGCCGCGGCAAGGTATGCGGAAGATGCCCCTATCTCGTGTATGACGGCAACGGAGGGCCTCCCAAAGCGGCGTATCGCGCTCGCGATCTCCAAGCCAGCAACCGGTCCGCCGCCGCCGGAGTCGATGTCGACGAGGAGCGCCTTGATATTCGGGTCCGTGGATGCCGAGCGCATTGCTTCCTCTATCTCAAGAGATACTGCATATGTTGAATCCTGCGATGGAAAGTCTTCCTCTCCTATGAGAGGCGCAGACGCCTGCGGTGTCGGACGGACCGTGATGACCTCGCCGTACACCGGGATTTTCAGGACATTGCAATACGCGGGCGACATCGCCGAAAAACCGCGCAAGGGCAGCAAACCGGCCCACCACAACATGAGCGCGCATGCAGATGCGGCACCGAGAAATGCAGCGGCGGCAACAACAAGCGAGCTGCGCCAGAGACCTGTCATGTGCGCACTGTAGCACTTGTTCGGGAGGAAACGTGCAACAATCCACAGTGTCGTCGGCACTCCTTCTCACGAAACAAGCACGTACCTGATCCCGCGCCCGCGGCCCTCGCGCACCAGAGTGCCACGCGAGACAAGCTCGCGCAGGTAGCGGCTCGCGCTCGCGTCGGACACGTGGAGGAGTCGGACGATGTCGGCATTGCATATCTTCCCCTCCTTCTGTACGAGCCTGATAATTCTTGCGAGGCGCTCTTCTCTCTTCTTTACCACGCTCGCATATGCGCGCGCTCGCGCGGCGTTGTCGACGATAGGGATGCTCGCAGTATTCGGTATCGAAGGAGACGGTGCGGAGTATTCTTGTGGAGGTTTAACTTCCACGACCGATGCCGACGCGCCACTCGCATCCGTCTCTGGAAATTTCTCCGGAGGTTTAACCTCTGGAGTTGCGACTTCCGGCGTTTCCGGCGGCTCGTTAGCACCGGATTCCGTTATGACCGGCGGCGCTTCTGCAACCACTGGCTCGAGAATAGTGGGCGGCTGCACTTCGGCTTGTGGTGAGCTTGCTTGCCCTGCCGTGCCCGCCGTAGCCTGTGGCGAAGGCTGGGAGGAACTCGAAGGGGCTGAATCCAGTGGCGTTGGTTCGCTCGGAGACGCGTCCACAGGGTCATCAGCCATGCAAAAAGGATAGCATATTGATGCACGAATCACCTCATCCGTGCACGGATGAGGTGATTCTGCCTTGGGGCCGGTCAACTACTTTAGCGCCTCGATGGCGGGTAAGGTTCCCTTCAATAGATACTCGAGCATGGCCCCCCCGCCGGTCGAGAGAAATCCGAGGCCTGCTGCCCGAATACCGGATTTTTGCAGCAACGCGATGGTGTCACCGCCACCCATGACTTTCGTCGCATTGCTTTTTGTGATCAGCTCCGCAACGGCGATGGTCCAATGATCGTAACCATCTTCGTACAAACCCGTTGGTCCGTTCCACAAAATAAATTTTGCTCCTGCGATGAATGGTGCGAGTGCCGCGAGCGTGTCCGGACCCATATCCACGATTTTGTCGTCCGCTCCGACCTCTGTAGGTTTTTTAACACGCGCTTGTTTGTCGGGACTCTCCACCGTGACATCGAGCGGTGCGATCAGATGCGGATGATTGGCAATTGTCGCATCAGGCGCATGCTCGGAGATCTTGGAGCGACCGACGGGAAATCCCTTCACCCGAAGAACATCGTTGGCGATAGCGCCGACGACGCATACCTGATCATACACATCGAGGAACGATCGGATGATCGGGTCCTTTGTTTCAAATTTTGCGCCGCCGATAATAACGAGCGCCGGATGGGGCGGATGCAATGCTTCGAAAAGATGTGCGACTTCGTCCCGCACAATGAAGCCAGCATAGGATGGGAGCAATTTGGGAATACCGATCATTGAGGCATGCGGTCGATGTGAATTCGAGAATGCGTCGTTTACGTATATGTCGCCGAGAGATGCGAGGGACCGGGCGAAGGATTCGTCATTTGCTTTTTCGAGATCATAATGCTGCCGGAGATTTTCCAAGAGAAGAACTTCCCCTTCTTTCATCGCAGCTACCGCATCCTTCGCGGGAGCGCCAAAAAGATCGGGGACGTAGAAAATGTTCAGATATTTTTGAAGGGTGCGGGCCACGGGCGCATTGGTATTTGTGGTGTCACGACCAATATGCGACAGAACGATGACCCTCGCCCCTGCGTCCGAGAGATATTTGAGCGTTTGAGGCGCCCTTTGCAGGCGTAGTTCGTCAATGGCATCTCCCTGCTTATCGAGCGAGAGGTCGAGTCCCGCGCGCACCAACACACGTTTGCCTTTCAAATCTGCCACCGGCACTTCATCGATACATCTCATGATGCATTCTCGATAGCTTGTAAAAGCGCCGAGAGCTGCAAAGCATTGCTGCTCGCGCGACCGACGAGAAATCCACACACGTCGCCCTGCGTGAGCATGGCTCCTGCATTGGTGCCATCGACCGAACCGCCGTAGAGAATTTTTACTTTCATGCCTCCTTCGCCACGCAAGTCAACGACGGTTTTGCGGATGAATATTGCCATCTCGTGCATGTCGCGCGGACTCATGGTCTTTTCTTTGCCGATCGTCCAAAGCGGCTCATAGGTCACAATGACACGACCGACCTGCGAAACGGGGACATCGGCAAATCCCGCCTGCAACTGCTCCCTCACGAGTTTAAAATGTTCGGCGTTTTGCGTTCGCTCCTTTTCCCCGACGCACAAGATCGGTGTCATTTTGAGCGCGAGAGCTGCCGCGACTTTCTTGCGTATGTCGTTATCCGTCTCTCCCATCCCGCGTCGCTCCGCATGACCGATGATAACGTGCGATGCGCCGGAGTCATCTCCTTGCGCGAGGGAAATTTCTCCCGTGTACGCTCCACCCATTTCAAAATGGGCATTTTGGAGCGCAAACGAAATCCGGCTTCCTTTGTAACGCTGTTTCAGCTCGCGCAAAAAGATCGCGGGAGGTGCGACGATCAGATTCACATTTTTTGCACGTTCCGCTGCCTTGCGCGTTGCCTCAAAAAGCGTCTTCGCTTCGCGCATCGTCGCCGGGTTCATCTTCCAATTGCCGACGACAATGGATTTCATGCGGGGATTGTATCATGGCACTAGCTTCTAGGGACTAGCTGCTAGCTTCTAGTAAACTCAAGCTCGCTATCGGATTTTCTAGAACCTAGTCCCTAGCAGCTAGAAGCTAGAAGCTAATTATTGTTCTCTCCACAACACAAACGAATAATCGGTCGAGGCCGATGGCGTGAAGGGCGGCGGGTTGGTGGCTTGCAGTTGGTCGTATGAGTCGGTGCGGTTTGCGTAGCCGGAGCAATAGCTGCCGCCACAATTCCATTTCGTCCCCGTGCGTCCATTCGAGACGATCGTCCCTGCGGTCGTCAACTGCGTCTGCAGTACATAGGCATCGTACTGTGAGGGCACATCGTTGCTGCCGCTCGTCGTGTAATAATTGCGTCCGTAATATCCGCTCTGTGCGGAGAAGATCCCGTGTATCTCCATCGTGTCGGGTGAGTTGAGAGGAATGAGCACATTCCTCTCCGATATCGCCGTGAGGCCCGACGTACCATCCTGGGCCGCATAGGTAATGTTGTTGGGGAGGATCACATCCGATGTCGTTCCGGTGTCATCGGGAGTAGCTGCAACGACGGTAACCTTTCCCTTGACCACTCCCTCGATCCACACACGATCATCAACAAAGATCAAACTGCAGGATGCAGGAATTGTGTAATTGCCGACAAGTGTCTTCGTCGCGATGATATTGTATTCGGTAACGAACGTGCTGCCGTTCGCAGAGCCGATGACCCCGGTCGTCCCCGTGACGCGATACACGTCCACACTACCGTTCGATTTGAAAATGAGGTGGTAGCCGCGGTTGTTGACACTCCCCGAAGCGGCGGCAAAGTAGAGTCCGCCGTTATTTTGTGCATACGTCTTCAGATTTGCGAGCGACACCGCGATCCCTGCAAAATCTACCGATGCGACGGGGTAGCGCCAGAGCGCAGAGCCGCTCCCGGCGCCGACGACACCGGGCGCACTCGACTGCGTGGGGTTGCACCCGTAGCTCGACGTGCAATTCCAAGTGGATTGCGCGCTCGAGACATCGGAGTTGTTGCTCCCATCCATACGGACGCCGCCGTTCGAGAAATACGGGCCCGTAATGATGCGGTCGGCGCCTGCCCACACATTACTATTCAATAGATACGAATACGCGGCGACCGATGTGCGCATGTAGCGCGCGGCAAGGGTCCGGGGAAATCCGGGATTTAGGTCCGACCTGCCGGTCGATGTGATATCGATCGACTGAATGACGTTGCAGGAACTGTTGCCTCCGATCGCAAGCGAGGCCACGCCAAGCGGCCCTCCCTCTGGATCGTTCACGGTGTAGGTATAGGGGCCGGGCAACCCGGTGCCGTTGGTGAGATTGCCCGGATTGTGTGCGAGGAACCAGCGATAATATTCGAGTCCCCCCTCGGCGATCGCAAGCGCTTGCTCGCGGGCATAGAGTGCGCGGCCGTACCTCGCCTCTTGAAATGTGTAGCTTGTGATCGTGCCCATAATGATGAGAAATATACCCATGAATGCGATGACCATGAGGACGGTGACACCGCGCGAGGAACTAGCCACTAGCCAATAGCCACTAGTCTTGTTCGGTTGTTTGTGTTTTGAGTTCATATCTAGTGGCTAGACCCTAGTGGCTAATGACCTATCAGGTTGCGCATCGCGGCAGAGGTGCGTAGATTGAGCGGCGTCGGCGTTTTGTTGGTATCGACATCGATGAGCAGATTTGCCGTGATGAATCGCACATCGCCGATCTTCGTATAATTGTTGATCTGCGTGCCATTCTTGTCGAAGTACGTGAAAAGTGCGCTGCTCTGGGGAATATTCTGCACATACTGCGAAACGCTTGAGGTCGCTTCGGCGCCCGAATAGACTGCAGGATCGCCCGTAGGCTCGATCGTGCCTTTTACGAGCCAGTTCCCTGAAAGGTAGTAATGCACGAGCTCTACCCCGACATCGTTGTCGACATCGGCATAGAACTTGAGATCGTTCGCGGCAAGGGAGACGACCGGATACGCGCCGTTACTCGCATATGATGCTTCGCGGATCGTCCGGATCATTAAGTCGAGCCCATGCTGCGCTGAAGCGGTGGCGCTTGCTTGCTGAATGGCGTAGTTACTGGTGCGATAAAAGTACAGGACCGAGGAGGTAAGTGCGAGCATTACCGAAAGAAAGATCGCTATCCATACCACCGTCTCGATGATGGTCATGCCGCGCGAATAGGCACTAGCCACTAGCCAATAGCCACTAGTTTTGGGGGTTGGTTTTTGTTTCTCCTGCATATCCTATTGGCTAGACCCTAGTGGCTAACTACTAATTCAATGTTACCGAGAGCTGTGACGTGCCGCCGACGGAGACTCCCGATTGGGTTTTTGTCGTGTAGCCAGCGGCCGAAGTTTTCACCGTAGTGCTTGCACTCGTGAGACCACCGAAAAACGCCTGCCCACAGGTATCAGTCGTCGAAGTTGCGGCAAATCCTGTGCGCGAAAGCACAACGGTCGCGTCCTCTATGAGCGCGCTCGTCGCGCTCGAGCGCACATCGACGAGCAGCGAATTCACCGTGTGCGCAGCCAAAAAGAGATTCGTCGTTTGTGACGCTGCCGGCAAAATCGTTTCGGGCTGTGGGGAAGCGCACGAGGAGGCGATGTCATAAGCGGTTGAGGTGCCGTTGACGGTTATCGTGTAGGTATCCCATTCAAGGGTTGAGGTCGAGACCGACGCACCGGCGCCCGAATTCAGATTTTGGCTGTACTTGTAGACAACACCCGAAGGGCCGCTTCCGATCGTTTTGTCTCCCCGAAGCGTGAAGGCAATATTCGGTAAGGGATCCGGACCATAATCGTAGAGAACGGAATAGGAATCAATGGAGGGTGTCACTGCCGGATCGTTTGAAGAGAGTTCTGACATGATACGGATCGAAGGATATGTCGAGGTCGAGACATTCAAGAGGCTGACTGTCGAGATCGCAAATCCTGCGCTGTTGCCGGGCAACACGGAATCCGGAATGGGTGTCGAGCCGGAGCCGTCATAAAAACGGAAAAGGATGCCGGTTTGTGCCGGTGTGGAGATGGATGCAGTAAACGTCTTCCATTTGTTGAGCGATGCGGGGGAGATCGTGATAGATTGAAAATTACCTAAAGCGGGGTACGAACCGGAAGAACCGGTGAGACGTACAGAGCCTGCCGTGACAGTCGTCGAGGCCGAGGTTGCGATGTTGCTCGAATCGGTAAACGTGTCCGTCCATGTTCCCGGGAGAATTTGTGTCCATGTATTCACGCTCTTGGTGCCGAGCACATCAATAGCGAAAGTGCCGGTCGTCGTCTGATTATTTGCAACCGTAAGATTACTGGGATTCGGATTTGTATTTTGTGATGTGACGCTGTACGTCCGTGCGGTCGAAAACCCCGGCTTTGTGACGACAACAGAATAGCCGGAAGCAACGGGAGCGCCGATAATTTGCGCAGTACCGCTCTCGTTGGTAAACGTATGTATACTGATGGCGGGAGACGCTGCGGCATTCTCGATGGAAACGGAGGCGCCCGGGAGGGGTTGCGAGGCCGCGTTCACGGCATGTATCGTGAGCGTACCGCACGGCGCGCACGTGATCTCCATGCCGCTCAAGGATTCGAAACGCGACACGAGGACGAGATGACGTGTGCCATTGCGCGAGACCCAGGCCACATCGACCTTCGCTATCTTGTAATCCTCGACAATGCCATTGGAATCCGCTGCCCCCGTCCCATCCTTGGGGTCGTCCCCGTATACGACGACCGTGCGTCGCGTGTGAGTGACACCGTTCACGACGACCGTCTCCGATTGCGCTATGGCGCCTGCAGGAATACCGCCTACGGTACCGATAGAAGTGTACGAAAGGCTCCGGATGTATTCCATGCGCTCATTCGCAAGTGCGAGCGCGCCGCCACGGGCTTTGTTGTTCGTCACCACGTCCACCGCAAGTTGGAATACCGCCGCAATGCCCAAAAAGATCACGAGCATGAGAGCAGTGCCGACGACAGTGTCGAGCAATGTGACACCACGCAAAGAGCCTGCAGCCAGTAGCTTGTAGCTTGTAGCCGGACGCGCGAATTTTCTTTGCATTTTGTATTTTGCTACTAGCTACTCGCTACGGGCTACCAGCTAGATATTCTCTGAGAGTTGGTAGATCGGCGCGATCATGGAGACCGCGAAGAAGCCTACCGCGCCTCCGATGAAGATCATGAGGAACGGCTCAATGATGGTCGACATATCCTTGGTCTTGCGGTCCACTTCGTCTTCATAGAAAAGCGCGAGGCGCTTCAACATCTCGGCGACCGCTCCGGTTTCTTCTCCGACCGCCATCATCTCGCCCACAAATGCCGGGTAGAGATCCTCGCGACGCACAAAGGACGCCGAAAGCGGCTCGCCGGAGGCTACCCCTTTTGATGCCGCTTGCACGACCTCGCGAAAATATGAATTCTGCACAACATCGGCCACGATATCGAGCGAGGTAATGACATCGACGCCCGAAGAAAGGAGTGAGGCGAGCGTGCGCGCGGTGCGCGCGGCATTGACCTCGCGCACCATTGTGCCGATGAGCGGCAATCGCAAGAAAAACGCGTCCAATCCACGCTTGCCCGCTCTAGTGTGAGCGACAAAATAAATGAGTGCTATCAAGCCCGCGACCCCACCGAGGGCTAGGAACGTGTATTGCACGAGAAAGTCACTGGTGCCGATGATGATCTGGGTGGGCAGTGGAAGTGTGGCGCCCATTTCTTTGAATGTTGAGGCAAGCGTCGGCACGACCTCGATCATCATAAGAACGCTGATGCCGAAGATCGCGATCAGAATGATACATGGATAGATGAGTGCGCCACGGATCTTTTTCTTCAGCGCATACATCCGTTCCATCTGGTCGCTCGTTACTTGCAGCGATTGGGAGAGATCGCCCCCCTCCTCGCCCGCGCGCACCATTGCCACAAAAAGCTTCGGGAACACGTTGGGAAATTTCGCAAGCGATGCGTGCAGGGTATCCCCGCGCCGCACATCCGAGACGATCGAAGAAACAACAGCCGACATTTTCGCGTTCTTGGTCTGCCGTTCGATGACCGCGAGCGCTCGGGCAAGTGCGAGGCCGGCGCTAAGCATTGCGCCCAAGTTGCGCGCGAAGAGGATCTTTTCATACTCGCTGATGCGCGAGAGAAATGAGTTCCAATACGTCATCGAAAGCCATCCATTTCCGCCCTGTTCTTCGAGCGAAATTATTTTGCCGCCCTCCTGCCGCACAATGCCATATAATTCGAAACGGTCCCCCGCCTCCGCAACCCCTTTATATACTTCGCCGTCAGCTTTTTCAGCCGTATAGGTAAACCGCGCCATTACGCTCAAGTATAGCGCGCAAATACTTCGAACCGTCGAAATATTCTTCTAAATGTATATAAACAAAGAAAGTCCGGGCTCCACACCGGACTTTCCGAAATTGATCGATCTCGCCATGAGATCACGGGCCTCGCCGACAGCGCGTTAGTCGAACTCGCCGCGTCTCCAGGCCACGATCAGCGAAATGACCACGACCACCAGACCGATCCAGAAGGCCCAGCCTCCGTAAGAGGTGTAGGGTGCGCCGCCGAGCCACCACACGAGCCCGCCACCGACCGCAACGACAAGGCCGGCCAGGAAGAACAAACCAGTCCAAGAGTCATCGTTGGATTGGTTATGGGATTGACTGCGACCTGAGTCCAAGACATCCTCCATCAAGCTGGGTGCAGCCCATTACACCTGGGATTAGTTGGGCTCCCAAGATTAATCCACAAACAGCGGAGTTTCGCAAGCGCCCGTATTTTCTACTCTGCAATGACACGTAATACTTCGTCACTGGAAACGCTTCTCCACGCTAGCTTCGTACTCGAATGAGCGATGTTTGATTGCGCCAACGAACACTGTCGAACCCTGAATTTTGTACAAAATCCGATAATCACCGACGCGAAGAGATCGCAAGCCTTTCAGTGTAGGAGGTCAGACCTCCGACAATTCACATTTCAGACAATTCGATAATACGCTGACCTGCTTTTCCGAGGACCATATCACGCGACAAGGAACGGAACTGCTTCGCCGAACCAAACATGTCCAAAAAGTTGCTCTCTATAATCGGCGAGGATGCGCCGGTCGCATAATCCGGCAAGCTCGAAAACTGATACTTCTCTGTTGCCCACTTCCACGCATCGTCGAAAGACCGGGTTGCGCGCGCGAAACCGCCCGGATACAACTCAAAAGTATTTTTGGCCATAATGTACGGAGCAACATATAGCAGGTAGTCGTCACGATCTATGGTTCTGCTCTTGTACGGTCCCTGAAAGAGGCTTCCCGTCTCTTTGTATTTCTCATTAAAATGCATTGACATGCTCACTCCTATCCTTTGCATAAACGATGAGATGCCGCCTTCTTTGATCTCTCGAAACAATAAGTGGAAATGGTTCGGCATGAGAACCCACGCAAGGATCTCCACAATCTTATTTCGGGCCGGCCAATGCGCAGGGCGCTCAAATGCTTTGAGGCCTTTGATATCTCGCTCCCACGTCTCGCATCGATAGCTGTCATTCAAATAATACAGGAGTCGAGCGAAGCGTTTCTTGTCGGCAATATCCCTAGTTATCGGCATGCCGCGTGCACCACGCTTCACCACATGCACAACAGAATCTATGCCGTACGGTTCTACTCGCATGGGCGAAGTATAGCAGATTGTAGGAGGTCTGACCTCCTACTTTTAGAAACCTTTGCAGCGCCCTCACTATTCGGTAATCACACGCAACACTTCCTCGATGGTGGTAACTCCTTGCGCAGCTTTAAATATCCCGTCCTCGCTCATCGTGAGCATACCCTCGCTTCTCGCCTGCTTTTCGATCTCGTCGCCTGTCTTCCCGCCCATTACCAATTCTTTGATGGTCGATGTCACCGGCAGCACTTCATAGATGCCGACGCGGCCGGAGTAGCCGGAGGGTGTTGCGCCATGTTCTTTTGCTTTGTGGAACGGGATATTTTTCCATGTAGCGTCAGCCGCGACCGCTTTCTCTTCCTTGAGCGCTTTGAGTACGACACCCGGATTGATAACACGCTCGAGCTGCGCTTGCTCATCCCGCGAGAGTTCATATTTTTCTTTGTCGGCGGAGAGCTTGCGTACAAGCCGCTGTCCGATAATGACCCGCAGCGTGGAGACCAGAAGGAACGGCTCGACGCCCATATCGAGCAGGCGCGCGATCGCCCCTGATGCGGAATTCGTGTGCAAGGTCGAAAGCACGAGGTGGCCGGTAAGCGCGGCATTGATGGCAAGCGACGCGGTTTCCTTGTCACGGATCTCCCCCACCATCACGATGTCGGGGTCCTGACGCACGAGGCTCCTAAGACCGTTGGCAAATGTAAATCCGATCTCGGGCCGCACCTGCGTTTGATTGATGCGCGTCATCTGATATTCGATCGGGTCTTCGATGGTCGAGATGTTCACGTTGGGCGTGTTCACAATGTCGAGAAGCGTGTAAAGTGTCGTTGATTTTCCGGCGCCCGTGGGCCCCGTCGTGAGTATCATGCCGGTCGTTTTGCGCATCGCTTCGTGCATGCGCTCTAATCCCGCACCATGGAAACCGATCGATTCAAGCGTGAAGCCGGAAATAGAATCGCGCAAAAGGCGCATCACTATCTTCTCTCCGTAATACGTCGGCAATACCGAAACGCGGAATGATATTTTCTCACCGCCGCTCTCCGCACCGAATCTTCCGTCTTGCGGCAGACGATGCTCGTCGAGACGCATATTCGCGAGAACTTTTATACGCGCAGTGATAGCGGCAGCCGCGTGTTTGGGCAGCTCCATCGCGTCGTGCAAGAGCCCATCGATGCGATAACGGATGAGGAGCGTCCCCTCAAGCGGCTCGATGTGAATGTCGGATGCATTTTGTGCATTGGCGTGCCGTATCAAGGTGTCCACGATACGCACCGCAGGCACACCTTCTGCTATTTGCTTCAAGTCCATTTCTTTCCCCTCGCCAGTCGCCGCGAGGTCGGCAGCAGTTTTCTCGAGTGCCGCAGTCTCGCGGCTGATCACGTCGCCCAAATTATCTTTGAGTCCCTGCTGGTACTGCTTGAGAGCGCTTTTGATGGAGGCCACATCGGTGAGTCGCGGTAAGACCTTGAGGTGCGTCTTCTTTTTTATGAAATCTATCGCCGCCAAGTCATCCGTATCGAGCATTGCGACCTCCAAATCGTCGCCCTTTTGCGCATAGCTAATGATGTTGTTGCGTCTTGCGACCGGCTCGGGGATCATCGAGAGCGTGTCGTATTTGATGATGGTGCCCGAAAGCGACACAAAGGGAATCCCGAGAATGTACGCATACGTGCGGCGCAGTTCGTCTTCGCCGATGGCGTTCTTCGCTGTGAGAATATCCCCCACCGGCTGCCCTGTCTGCTTCGCCTCCGCTTCCGCAGTATCAAAATCCTTCTGGTTAACCAAACCCGCATCGGCGAGAAATGATTTGAGATGTGTGTCGGAGATGTACATGGTGGGTTAGGTGCTAGGGACTAGGTGTTAGAGTCTACGAGATACAATTATATCACCTGCCGGCAGGCCCTATCCCATCCGCTTCAGCTTTTTGTAAAGCTCGAAACCAATCAAGACCGCGACCGGACGTCCATGTTTGGTGATTGTTATTGGATGATGCTGCGCGGCGTCCAAAAGCTCACCGAAACGATTCTTGGCGTCGGTCGCCGTGAATACATATTCCTCGTTGGCCATAATAGACATTTTAGCTAATAATAGATTCCCGTCAAATCGCTGTACGCGAGTGAGGTTTTGTGCTATCAATCCTGCGGGACAAGTGATTCCCAAATGTTCCCGCGCTTCGGCGCATGAAAGTGGAGGATGAAGTGCCTACTGAAAGACGTAAAATGATCGACCTTTGTCGCATGGCCGCCTCAATCGACCTGTCAGTCGACGAGATGCTTGAGCGATTCGGGATACTCGATGTGCCTGGCAACAAAGACAACCTCATCGAGGCATTCAGAGCTGCCGCGGGCATGAGCGACTCTGAGCTGGACGATGGAGAATGTCCCCATGTAGTCTTCTGCCACGCGGCAGGGCTCTTCTTCCGTGACGTCGAAGTCCCGGTGCCGCCCATAGGACGCCATGACCCCCCACAAAGAAAGTGCAAGTGAAGGGGTGGACTGCCTTCGAAATGCGCGCGGGACGGGGCAACCCGCGCGCATTTGACTTTTGAGGACCGCTCGATTATATTGTCGGCATTAGTTCCGCCGCTGGCGGACACTTTTTTTAAACGGCTTTACTTATTACTAGAAGCTAGCAGCTAGTCCCTAGAACCTATGAGTCTACTCGACCTCAAATCACTCAACTCTGCACTCGACGAGCTCCAGCAGGAGCGCGGGATTTCGCGCGAGTCTGTTATTGATGCATTGGCGACGGCGCTTGCGGCGGCGTATCGCCGTGAATACGGCAAGCGCGGGCAGATAATCCGCGCGACATTCAGTCCGACGACCGGTGATATGGAATTCCGGCAGGCGAAGATAGTGGTGGACAAAACGCTAGTGCGACAGGAGGACGAAGAGTCTACAGGTGACGACGACCACCGCTCGCGCTTCAATCCGGAGCAACATATCATGCTCGAAGATGCGCGGCGCATCAAAAAAGATTCACAGCTTGATGAGGAAATCTCATTCCCGCTCGAGACGCGCGAGGATTTCGGCCGCATCGCCGCGCAAGCTGCCAAGCAGGTCATCATGCAAAAGGTCCGCGAGGCGGAGCGCGCGAGCATCATCACCGAATACGGCCAGCGCGAAGGCGACATCGTGACGGGGCATGTCCAAAGATTTGAGCGTGGCAATCTTTTTGTGGACCTCGGTCGCGCGACCGCGATACTTCCCTACGACGAGCAGATTCCCGGCGAGCGGTACCGACAGGGCGAGCGCGTGCGTGCGCTTCTCCTTCGCGTAGACGAAGGCGTACGCGGTACCTTCATCCGCCTCTCGCGTTCGCACCCGCGTTTCCTCACCAAGCTTTTCGAAGCCGAAGTGCCCGAAATGGCGAGTGGCATCGTCGAGGTCAAAGGCATTGTGCGCGAGCCGGGCAGTCGCGCCAAAATCGCGGTATTTTCAAATGACGACCATGTGGATCCGGTGGGCGCACTCGTCGGCCAGCGCGGCGTGCGCGTGGCAGTCGTGACGAGCGAGCTCGGAGGTGAAAAGATCGACGTCGTCGAGTGGTCGGCGACTGCCGCTGACTATGTCAAAGAATCTTTGAAACCCGCACAGGTGCTGGCGCTCGAGCTCAACGAAGAGGAAAATCGCGCAGTGGTGCAAGTCGCCGAAGACCAGCAATCGCTCGCTATCGGTCGCGGCGGGCAAAACGTACGCCTCGCCGCGCGCCTCACCGGGTGGAAAATAGACATCCGCTCCGCGGGTGGCGAAGAGATTGCCAAAGCCGATACCACAGAATCAGCAGCGGTACAGCCGACGGACGTGGAAGACATTTCGCAAAAGGAAAGCGGGTTCGAGGAGACGAAGAAAGAAATGGGGGACGAAGATGAAGCTGCCGACACCGGGGAGAAGAATATCGACCCAGTCGCCCAAGATCGCGACATCGCATCAGAAAAAGTAGAAGAGCAGCAGGAAGAAACTCCGACCGACAAGGAGAAAGATGCGGAGTAAGTATGGTTATTCCCATTCCTTCCGGTCCGGAAAAGGTCACGTACCAGGGCAAGATTATCGAGGTAGTCGAGCAGCCGATGAGAGTCGGCGAGAAGACGATTAACTTCGAGTTTGCCCGACGTGCTCCGGGCACGCGCCTCATTATCCCGACACATGACGGGAAGATCATTCTTACAAAAGAATACCGGCCGGAAATAAAAGATTACGACTTCCGTCTACCCGGCGGCAAAGTCTTCGACACGCTCAAAGAATACAATTCGTTCCTCAAAACCAACGGCGATATCAAAGCAAAAGCACATGAAGCCGCAGTCAAAGAGGCGCGCGAGGAGGTAGGCATCGTCGCGGGCGATGCGGAACTTTTTGGTATTTCCAAATGCGGCACAACAGTGGAGTGGGATTTGTACTACTTTGTTGTCAGATCGTACACGGAAGAAACGGGGCAGGATTTGGAAGCGGGAGAGGATATTGCGGTGGTTCCAACGACTCTCGCAAACGCAAAAGAAATGTGCCTCGATGGTCGCATCCAGGAAGAACGAAGTGCTTTGATGCTTTTGAGATACCTCAATCGATAGAGTGCTCTTTCGCTTCGCGGATCAATTTGTTACACTTCCCGCATTACTGAAACCTGTAACCTGACACCTGAAACCTACCTATATGAACCTCTGGCACGATATACCGCTTGGCGAAAATGCGCCCGATGAGATCAACGTTATCATCGAAGTCCCGAAAGGGTCTCAGAACAAGTACGAAATAGAAAAAGAGACGGGGCTCATCCACCTCGACCGCGCCAATTATTCGGCGGCGGCGTACCCCGTCGAATACGGCTTCGCGCCACAGACATACTGGGAAGACGGCGACGCCATCGATGTTCTGGTGCTTGCAAGCTTTCCTATACTCCCCGGAGTTCTCGTCAAAGTGCGCCCGGTTGCATTGATGGAGATGATTGACACCGGTGAATCCGATGCAAAAATTATCTGCGTGCCGGTGAACGACAAACGGTGGGATGATGTGCATGACTTGGGCGACATCAATAAACACACCCTCAAAGAAATCAAGCATTTTTTCGAGACATACAAGCATCTCAAAGGAGCCGAGGTGACAGTCCCCGGTTTTAAGGCCAAGAAGGAGGCGCTCGAGGCATTGCGCAGATCCGTGGAGCTCTACAAAAAGAAGTTCAGCAAGTAGCCGCAATGAGGCGACTCCATGTCGGAGATACCATTGATGTGGAGCCGATCGCATTATTGAAACGGGGAGACAACGACCAAAAGGTCGTCGCGGTCGAACCGGGCAGCTCCATCACCTGTTGGGATGATCTTGAACGATCCCGACGAGACCTCGTTGTGCGCTTCTATGGCTCCCATCATCCGATAACGAGCGTTGGAGACAAAGCTGAAGCTGAAAAATACATCCTCAACTCCACCATCTCCTAGCCCCGACGCCCGTGGGGTCGGGGTTGTCCCCTTTCCTGATAGCTGACATCTGAAAGCTGAAAGCTATACTTACGGCATGCCTCCATCTTCTCCACTGCGCCCTTCCGAAGCCTCGCGCGAAGGAGGGCCCCCATTCGACCCCACTGATCACCTGCTCCCTCGCCACGCCGGAGCCGAGGGCGAAGGCGGGCCGCCTGCACAAAAATCTGGTGCCGGCCCTATCGTTGGCGTCATCATCATCGTGACGCTTCTCATCGTCGGCGCGCTCTATTTTTGGGGCGCGCATTTGAATGGGCAACAGAATCCGCCGCCATATATTCCAGGTGATTCGCTCTGCACTCCTTCTGATACATTTGGCCCGGCTGTTGCGGAGAAGAAGATGGCTAACGGTTGTTCTATCTGTTCATACCGCACACCGATAGAATCGACAGGCGAAACAATGACACACGTCGAGAAGTGCCCGCAGTAACTTGGATTAGAGAGCAACCTTTGTTAAACTCCCCCGATGCAGTTGCGGAATATAAAAGTTACGCACGACGACGCGCAATGGGAAGTTGAGATAAAGGCAGAAATTCCCGCAGAGGCGCTCGCGCACTACCGTACTGAAGCGCTGAAAGAAATACAGAAAACCGCAAAGCTCGATGGCTTTCGTCCGGGCAAAGCGCCTGAAGCGGAGATACTCCGTGTGCATGGTGAGAGCGCAATTCTGCGCGAAGCGGTGCAGCACGCGGTAGAGCACGAACTACCCGAGCTTCTGGCCGCAGAAAAAGTGCTTATTATCGAATCCCCGCGCGTGACGACCGATACTCCGGTAAGCGGCAAATCGCTTGTATTTACGGCGCGAGCTGCGCTCGCGCCGTCTGTGGAATTGCCAGATTACAAAAAAATCGCAAAGAAGCACACAGAGATAAAAGAAGAAGTTGTTGTCTCCGACGAAGAGCACACGCAAGCACTCACGCACCTGCAGCGCGAGCGACACCGCATCGACAAAATAGAAGCGGGCGTCGAGGCGCAAAAAGCCGCCGAGGAATCACGCGCAGCGGAGGCCAAGGACTTGCCAGAGCTCGATGATGCGTTCGTACAATCGCTCGGGTACGAGAGCGCGGAGAAATTTGCAGAAGTACTGCGCACAAATATCAAAACAGAAAAAGAAATGCAGGCCGCCGAAAAGCGCCGCGCACTCATTCTCGATGAGCTGGTGAAAGATTCCACCATCAAATATCCGGCGGCACTGCGAGAGTACGAACTCGACGACATGGAGGCGCGGCTCAAAGACGACCTCTCGCGCATCGGGCAAAATCTGGAGGGCTATCTCACGCAAGCAAAAAAAACACGTGAGGAGGTGCGCGCCGGATGGCGTGACGCGGCCGACAAACGCGCCAAAGTGCGCCTCGTCCTCGCCGAAATAGCGCGCAAAGAGGCTATCGAGCCTGATGAAAAAGATCTTGAACACCAGCTCGAGCATGCTCGCAAGACATACCCGCAAGCTGATCCAATAGCGCTGCGCGCCCACATCGCCCACGCAATGCGCAACGACGCAACACTCAAGTTTCTTGAGAATTTGTAGTCAAGAGGAGGATTTTTCGTGATACGCTACATGAGCGTCTCAATCGGCCAGCTTTGGGAGCATCTACAACAAAACTAATGCCCTACTCTGATTCTTGCATGTATTCTGTCACAATTGTGATTATTTTCTGGACGACCTCATTACAATTCTTGAAAGAAATCCGATCGAGGACGTCACTACCGTAGCGCCTGATGGCTTCGCTGATGAGCGCATGCACGAACGACTGTGTAGCCCCCGTAACGCCACCAAAATCCACGATGACCTCGTT
>MFKT01000012.1 GCA_001781125.1 Candidatus Kaiserbacteria bacterium RIFCSPHIGHO2_01_FULL_53_29 | reverse complement strand
TGCTGTCCGAGAACCTTTGACGCCCCTATTAATGTTGGATATCCGCATGCTCCTTCATCGTGAAGGAGTGCAATATGTATCTGAGGTTATGCACCCTCCCCCGTCGCCTGCCCTTCCGTAGCCTTACTGCGTCCGTCCGTAGCCTTTGGCGAAGGAGGAGCGGAGGAGGGAATTCACCGAGGAACTACGAAATGTCTATCCAGAAACGCAGGGCGTCGTGGCCCATTTCGGGATTGAAAATCTGATTTTCGAGAATACCACCGTTTTTCTCAATAATTTTTCGAGAAGCAACGTTGCGGATATCAGACGTTACCGTAACGCGCTTTATTCCGAGCTCACGGGCTTTCTGAAGCGCAAGCTCGAGGATTTTGTTGCCGTAGCCCTTTCCCCTTTCACTCGGGCGGATATCGTAGCCAATGTGACCACCGATCTGCATGAGATGGTCATTGAGTCGATGACGAACGTTGGTCTGGCCGACAAATTCTCCGCCGTCGACAAGCCAAAACGTGCTGTAGGGTACGTACCCTTCCCGAAGATTTTCTCCGCGAGAATGACTTAACTCGCGCTCGACGAACGAATCAAAATCCGCCTCAAGCTCGGGAATAACGAGGCTTCGATACCACTTGTTGCGGTGCGTATAATCCGCATCTCCCTGGAATTCCTTCACCGCCCCGATGAACGAATTCTTGTATCCCGCGGAAGGCTGTACCAATTCCATATCATGTATCCTATTTACTATTCTCCTATTCGCGCGAATTAGAGAATAGCAACTATGGATCGAGTTGCGGTGGGCATATCGGCAGAAAGTCGGCAAAACACCTGGAGACTGCGTTGTTCCTTGTCCAGAATGCTTGCGCTCACCAAAATACCGACGTGTTTTGAGGTCGCCTTCACGGAGAGCCGTATTGCTTCTGCGATATCACCCACAGTCGCTTCTTTGTGCTTTCGGATGTGTAGAAGGATCGCTATCCGACGTCGGTTTGCAAGTGCCTTGAAGACTCGTTCCTGTAAGGCCAGCTGAGTCGCCATACCACTATTCTACCATTCGAACGAATTAGAGAATAGTCTGATTGGGTATAAGCTCTTACAGCTTCGGCATTGGGAGGCATTCCATGACCTCAACACGTTCGCCGGGGAAGATCGTGAAGTGCGGATGGTTCTCAAAAAGCTTCGCGGCGGCTTCCTGCGATTCGGCCTGCACGACCGTCCACGCCCCCATCTCATTTTTGACATCTGAGATTCCGCTCTTGTCTACGCGCTTGGTTTTCCCGAGCGGAGAGCCCTGATCGACGATTACGCCCGCATTATCTGTCGCCCACTTGCTCCACGCCGCCATACCCGCCTTCATCGTCGCCTCGTCGGGCTTCCACGCCATCATCTTCTCCGGAGAGCCCAGATACACTGCCATGAATTTTTTCATATGATTCGATTTAGCAAAATCGCGTCGCGTAGTGTCCTTTGTTACGCGACGTGAACTTATTAACTAATAGTCCGCAGAGCATACCGCAACATCATGAAGCGGGCATGAGCCCTGCCAAGGATTGCCAAGGACCGTCCTTGGCATTTTACGGATGGCGAAGCGCCGGTATCCACGCGTGATATCATCAGATTGGTCGATAGAAATAATTTCTTATATACACCATGACAACTAAACTTGTGGCAACAGGCGCATTCCTTGCCTTTCTCGCATCGGCGAGTATCGCGTTGGCGGAAGACAAAGTAACGCTCTGCCACGTGACAGAATCCGACTCGAATCCTTTTGTCCTTATCACGGTATCAAGTAACGCAGTCCCCGCACACGTCTCTCACGGAGACTTCATTGCGCCAGGCGAGACCGTCGAGAACTGTGACGATAGTGGTGGAGGCCCGGGACCGAATTGATCCGAATATACTCTCGCACGCGAAAACCCGCCTCTTTTGGCAGTAGAATGAACTACTGGGTTGGGCGGGTTTTCTTGCTGGTTTCCGCACCTACTAAGACGTTCGGCCCTACTTCGCCTTACTGGCGACGTAGAGCGAGGGAGATGCGAAAGCGACACTTTCGCATCTCCGAGCCGAGGAGCCAGAAACCGTCGCCGGTTTACAGGCTACGAAGGGCACAGCAACTCTCCTTCGCCGAAGGCGCTGCCTTCCCGAAAGTATGCGTCAACGTCCGCTGCCTCGACAACGTAGACGTGGATTCCCTCACGCTCACTCCTTTCAACGGCAAAGACCTCTAGCCACCAAATCTTTCTACCGAATACAAAAGGATGCCGCGTCGGAATTGCTCCCGACGCGGCACTACTCGATAGCTGGCACGGACAAGGTCGAGAGGCTTGCGTCCGCATGCAACAAGCATGCGGCATACCCTTCGCTCAAATCCGTTGCCGGCATGGTGCACCAAGTGCAACATGCCATGACAACTACTGCCTGCTCTCCGCTTCCCAGCGGCTGGCCCAGTACTTGGCATCGTAGACAAGAATGCCACGTACCCGGTTCCGGGCGTTTCTTCCACGAGAAGTGACGGCAGGCCGTCACGAGATTTGTCATGACCACCTCCGTTATGATCTGTGTGGCTTCATTCTGTCACCTGCAGCGGGCTTGTCGAGCCGACGGATCCCGCCCTGACCGGGCAGGCCGAATTCGCCCTCCTACGCTAAAGCTTCGAAGGGCGCAGCCATCATGGAGATTATCAATATGTTATACTGTTGCCCTATGAGCACCGTAACCATTCCTAAAACTAAATACGAGAGCTTGAAAAAGCAGGCGGCGGCGTACCGTCGTATACTCTCTGCCCCGAGAGAGATGCTGTGTACACTCTCTCACACGCCGAACAAAGAAACACGTGCAGCTATACGGGAACTCGAACGCGGAGGCGGCAAGCGATTTAATTCTGTTGATGAACTCTTCGAAGATGCGCTTGGAAAAAATTGGCGCAAAAAGGTGCAATAATTGACGGATGAAATCCGTTCGCCGTGAAGGAAAATTCCGGAAGGATATAAAACGCGTTACGAAACGCGGGTATGGCCTTGGTCGTTTGTATGTGATTCTTGATTTGCTCGCCAATGACGAACCGTTGCCCATCGCGTTGCGTCTGCACAGGCTGACAGGAGAGTGGCAGGGTTACTTGGAATGTCACATCAGGCCTGATTGGTTGCTGATTTACCGAGTAATAGAAAACGAGATTGTCCTTGCTCGCACAGGAACGCACGCGGATCTGCTTGAATAACGTCACAAGAAAACCCGCCACACGGGCGGGTTTTCTTGATGGGCTCAAATGGTGTAAATGAGCCTATTGTTAGACTAGGCAACTATCTTAGTCACTACACCAGCTCCAACCGTTTTGCCACCTTCGCGGATAGCGAAACGCATCTGCTCTTCCATGGCAATCGGTGCGACGAGCTTCACCTTGAAGGTGACGGTGTCGCCCGGCATGACCATTTCCACTCCCTCCTTGAGCGTCACCTCACCGGTAACGTCGGTAGTGCGGACGTAGAATTGCGGCTTGTAGCCGGTGAAGAACGGTGTGTGGCGGCCGCCCTCCTCCTTGGTCAAGATGTAGACTTCCGACTCGAATTCAGTGTGCGGCTTTACCGAGCCTGGCTTCCCCAGCACTTGCCCGCGGTGCACGTCTTCTTTCTTGGTGCCGCGCAAGAGAACGCCCGCGTTGTCACCGGCCTGTCCCTCCTGAAGTGACTTGTTGAACATTTCGATGCCGGTCACGATCGTCTTCGCCGTATCCTTGATACCGACGATCTCGATCTCTTCCCCGACTTTGATTTGCCCCCGCTCGATGCGACCGGTCACAACTGTGCCGCGGCCTTCGATAGAGAACACGTCTTCGATAGGCATGAGGAACGGCTTGTCCAATTCGCGCACCGGTTGCGGGATATATTCATCGAGTGCTTTGACGAGCTCCATTATTTTGTCGCTCCACTCATTGCCCTGCTCCGGTGATTCGAGCGCCTTCAGGCCCGAGCCGCGGATGATGGGAGTCGCTTTGCCGTCGAAGCCCTGCTTCTCGAGTAATTCGCGGACTTCCTCTTCGACGAGGTCGATGAGATCTTTGTCGTCCACCTGATCCACCTTATTGAGGAAGACGATGACTTTCGGCACGCCCACCTGCTTGGCGAGCAAGATGTGCTCACGAGTCTGTGGCATGACGCCGTCGCTCGCGGCAACGACGAGGATGGCGCCGTCCATCTGTGCGGCACCGGTGATCATGTTCTTGATGTAGTCCGCGTGGCCCGGCGCGTCGACGTGTGCGTAGTGACGAGCAGGCGTCTCGTACTCGGAGTGCGAGAGTGAGATGGTGATACCGCGCGCCTTTTCCTCCGGCGCTTTGTCGATGTCGTCCACTCCTTTTACCGTCGCAGAGTACCCGTTGCCCGCCTTCGAGAGCACGTTCAAGATCGCCGCCGTGAGCGTGGTCTTGCCGTGGTCGACGTGCCCGATGGTGCCGACGTTGATGTGCGGCTTGTTCCGATTAAATTCTGCTGTTGCCATATGATTTTGCGAAATCATGTCGCGCTTACGTCCTTTTGAGCGCGACCTGCTTTCTTTAGCTTATAGCTAGTAGCTTGTAGCCAGTAGCTAATGCGAATAAAATTTCTAACGCCAACGCTGGGTGTCGGCCCTAGGCCGACGGTGCTCCGGTATTTCCTTGCCTGTTCCTTCCCTCGTTTTAATGTAGCTCGCTAGGCCACACGCGGAAATTCGGGGCTCCGCCCGAGGCGGATCGGCCTTGGGCCGAAAAACAATACGCACGGAGCGTGCGTGCGAATATACTAACAAAACGCTGCAATCAGTCAAGCCGCGGTTTAGCGCTCCTGGAAAACCGGCACGACATTCACAATGACACTTTCATTGAGAGTAGAGCCGTCGACCCCAGTGCATACAAGCGTGAAGGTGGTCTGTTGGTTTATGGCTGCTGTGGGCACACCTCCCGCGCCGGCGGAGCACGTATTTTCGCTGCAGCCGGCAGGGAAATTCTCGCCGTCGTCTCCGGTGACCGTGCAGCTTGTAACGTTGTCGATATTCCAGAAGAGTGTTGTTGACAGTCCTTTCTGGACGATCCGCGGGCGGGCATTGAGATGTCCTGTCTCATCACCCACTGATATAAAGTCGATCGGCGGATAGAGGCATACGGCAGAACCCGCAGAGCAGAAGGCAGGCGATGTGCAAACCGGACCGTCTGTTATTGTCGTTTCGCACTGGCTGCTCACGGCGGTGTGCCGTACCGTATTGTTGCCAGATCCAGTGCAGGTGTAGACATTCGAGGCTGTACACGCACCAACTGCGAGCGAAAAATCCACCCAGCCTACGACCGTGCTCCCCCACGCATAGCCTGTAAGGTCGCTGCCGCTCTCAAACTTCGGGCCGTAATTCGGATTCGAACCGCTCAAACTTATGAATCCATCCCACCCCCCGCTTTGTGCGCTTCCGCCCGCGAGCGCTTTCAGCCATCCGGTGAGATTGTTACCGTTCAGTTTTGCACGGCATGGATTTGATGGGCATCCGGAGAGATCCGATGTGTTGGCACTTATCCAGCCCACATTGTCACTCCACGCGTATCCGGAGATATCGCCGTTCGTAGCGACCGACAATCCGTAGGTCGATCCGTTGAGACTTATCCAGCCAATCGTGTCGCTCCATGCATAACCCGAGAGCGGCCCCGTCGGCGTACTATCGGCCAAAGAGAACGAAGGCCTCAATACGAACACAAAGATCAGTGTGAACAACGAAATGACGAGGACCCCGATCGCGGCAAACACTTTGAGGTCTCTTGAAAAGATATACATATCAGTTGCCGAGGGATTTTAAAATATCGTTTTTTTGCGCGTCGTCTTGCGGAGTTGGCTCTTCTGCCGCTTCGGCGGTCGTTTGGGTCTGCAAACTTCCGACTACTTCAAGTTTTTTTCCTTCTGGAGGAGGCGCGATCGGCTGCGGATTTTTTGATGTCTGCAGCGACTTTAACACGCCCGCTTTTTCTTCTGACCATTCCTGCGGTGCAAGCGTCGACGCGCCGGAGCCGGAATTTTGCAGATACAAATATGCGAACGCGCCGACGGCGAGCAGCGCGAAAATTGCCGCGATAGAAAGCGCGATGAGCGCGACGCTTCCCCTCTGGCCTCTTTTCATATGCTAGCGAGCGGCGGCTGGAAGCACCGTTATTTTGAATGTTTTCCAATCGCCATTTCCGTTTTGTTCTTCTACGTAAGCGGTAATATTCTGCCCGATCTCAACATCGGAAAGCGCGATCTTCCGCTCTTCGTAAGGAGACGGGGCGATGAGACGCCGCAGCGCATCTACATTTTTCTTGATATCACTCGCAAGATCGAATGAACTCTGGCGGAAATCTTCCATGTCTGCATCGATCTCGCTCTGGCTCTTGCGCGCGCCTTGCGCGACGATCACGGCGTCCCGACCGACCGAAAGAGAGATCGTGGGCGTTGCTCCGTTGGCGATCGTGCTTTTCAAGATAAGCGAGCCATTCTTCACTTCGGCGACTTCACCGCTCAGCGGTCGCAATATGGTGCTCGGCGGTATTGGGGCGGCGTCTTTAGTTTCTGCCGATGCGGGGAGAGCTGCGCCGTTTTCAACGCTTTTTTTGCCATTCGTTTGATAGATGAGATACCCTTCACCGATCGCGAGAACGATTACCGCTGCGAGAAGTATTTTGTTGAATTCGTATTTCATAGCTATGTATTTATCCACTGACAGAGCGTGTTTACACCGTTTACCGTGTAGTGATTACTGCACTCTTGATCGCTATCGATGTATTCGCAAATAATCTCTGTCTGCCACGTAGGATATGCGCCGACGGCAACTGAGCCGCTTGGACACAACGAAGCGCCGTCGCCTTGGCCGGAACCCCAAAACTGCCCGCCCAGCCGTCCGAGCTGGGATGCCCAAAGGCCACGCGCGCCTATGTATGTATCGTTGGTGTAGAGGGTATAGAGATTTGAGGTACTGTCGGGATTGAGATAGTAGCCAGTGTTGTTGTTGTCGTAGAAGATATTGGCGCGGAAGTCATTGGTCATCGATGTACCGTCGGGGTCGAGCCGATACCCGGTGTTGTTGCGGTCGTAGATGATATTGGGGCGGATGTCGTTGAGATATGATACGTAGCTCGGATCGAGGTAGTAGCTGGTGTCGTTCTGGTCATAGAAAATAGGTGAGCGTATGTCTCCGTTAGCTGTCAGATTTAATAGATTTGTCCTGTTATCAAGATCAATATAATACCCGGTGTTGTTTCGGTCGTAGCCGTACGAGAAGTCGACGCGTTCCAGATTGCTGTGACCGTCGGGATTCACGAAGTAGCCGGTGTTGTTGCGGTCGTAGATGATGTTTGGACGGATGTCGTTCATGTAAGAAACGGAATTAAGGTCGATATAGTAGTTCGTATCGTCGTCGTATACGCGGCCGAACTGCGGCTGGCTGTTGGTGGTTACCGTCTGATTTACCCGCTGCGAGAGCCACGCTCCGTTCCAGCCCATGTAGAGGTCGCCGTTGCTACCGAGGTAGGACGAGCCGTACCACGTGTCCCAATACGTTAGGTTACCAGGTTTGCCCGTGATATTTGCCCACGACGGGGCGCCTGCTGCGGGACAATTGGTGCCGTTTTGCTGGCAGACTGGCTGTCCGCCGACGTACAGAGCGTTAAAATTGGATGTTGCAGCAGGGTCGGCGTAGTATCCAGTATTGTTGTTGTCGTAGAAGATATTGGCGCGGAAATCGTTGGTGATTGAGGTGCCGTCGGGGTTCAAGTAATAGCCCGTATTGGACTCGTCGTAGAGTACGCCATTGAAGTACGTGTTGCCACGAAGATAGTTGGACGATCCGGCATACCGCAGATGCGAGCATGAGCCGCCGGCGCATGCGTCGACGCGGCCAGCGGCATAGATATCACCCGCCGCGGAAACATTGCTGCCGCTTGCAGAGAGCGGAGAATTGCCAAGCGAGGTCCCTCCTGTCCAGAGTGGGACGTAATTGGTCGAACCTGAACCCGTGAATCCGGAGCCCCCCGGCCAGCTCGACTTGCAATCACCCGCGAGGCAGATGGTCGGCGAATAAAAAGTGCCGTCCGAGTATACGTTGGCGGCACCAAGGTGCAGATAATTTCCCGTGTCGTACACGGTGGAGCCGTACAAATGCATGGTCGCAGGACCTCCCGGCTGGCCGAGGTAGATATGCCCTGAAGCGGCGCCGACGACGACATTGCCCGATTCCGCATAAATACCGGGCGTTCCCCACGCGGCGCCGACGCGAAGGTTGGCGGCGCCTTCCGTATCGCGGAAGTAGTTGCGGCCCGCAAGTCCCTCGATCGTGATACCGCTCGGTGGCGTCCATCCGCCACCGCTTTGGTAGTTGTTGAGTGTCA
This sequence comes from Candidatus Kaiserbacteria bacterium RIFCSPHIGHO2_01_FULL_53_29, assembly GCA_001781125.1. Classification (GTDB taxonomy): domain Bacteria; phylum Patescibacteriota; class Minisyncoccia; order Phycocordibacterales; family UBA2100; genus UBA10103. Next base: position 1,002 of record MFKT01000012.1, on the reverse strand, counting down.
GATAGTTCTGGATGACGGTATTGAGATTCGCCCACGAGCCGCCGGAATTCTTGAATTCGAGCGTGCCGCTGTTGTCTCTTAGCCCGTACCCGCTCGAGTCGGCATTGCTGTTGAATGAAAGATAACGATTGGAACCGAAGAGCGTGAGGGAGCCGGTGTCGAGAATGCCGTTGGCGCCCAAGATGCCGGCTTTTTCCTGATACGTGCTGCTGACGTTGATGGGTGCCGCGACGTTGCCGCTGGGGGGGGACGCAGAGGGGCCGGTCCAGGCGGAAGCAGAGGCGGCGAAAATCGAACAGATCGCAGCGCAGGCGCCGATGCTTATCCGCGAGAATCGCAACATGCCTCCATTATGGAGCATTCGTACAAGAGTTCGCGCCAGCAAACTCGTGAACTGTTGATAAATCGTTTGATGATTGATAGAAGATCACTCCGTACAGATATAAGATGTGCCCGACTATTCCGTAAGCTCCGAACATTACTGTCTGGTTACATGCCTCTCACGCAAGTCGTTGCTGTGAACACCGCCCTACGAGTATTATTGTTATCCACCGAAGCATTGAGCGTAATTCGCCTTAGTCACGGTGCCACACATATTCGAATCGGAGCTTACTGTTGGTGTTAGCGTGGACTCGGCAGTAGAGCAGGTAACGGTAGAACAGATGAGATTAACGGGGTTGAGGTTCATGAAGCAGCCGGAGCCGTCCGCACCGCAATGCATGGCGTTGGGCACGCCGGCGGCGGTCGTGAAGCTTGTGGCAGATTTGTAACCTTTGTGTTGACAGATCTTCGTCGCTTGCTGCGGATCGGGAACTCCTGGGACTGTGTATCCGATGTTACAAATGCAGTATCCCCCGCCGCATCCGCTCGGCGAATAGACGTTTATCGTCTCGGTTGTCGGAGCCACCGGCGCCACTACAGCACTCACACAATTCCCCCCCTCACTCGTCATCCCGCTCGGCACCGAGGTCTGGATGCCCTCGATGTTGGGGCACACATCGA
>MFKT01000011.1 GCA_001781125.1 Candidatus Kaiserbacteria bacterium RIFCSPHIGHO2_01_FULL_53_29 | reverse complement strand
CAATTCGTTTTTGAACCGAAAACGCAATACCAAATGACCGCCGAGCGCAGCGAGGCGGCTGACCCGCTCTTGCGCTTTCCATCTATGCGGAGAGGGAGGGATTCGAACCCTCGGAGCCCTTTAGAGGCTCAACACATTAGCAGTGTGCTCCATTCGACCGCTCTGGCACCTCTCCGTGGTCCTCACCATACCATAATGCGCTAATAATTAAACAAAACTCCTAACCTAAGGTTAAACCCTGAGGCGTCGATGATACGATATCGGTATGGATGCATCCGACGCGGACAAAACACTTGCAGAACTTGGGGCAAAGCCGTCGCCGAGCGAAGAGCATGGACTGTCCTTGATCCGCGACGAGGACAAAATGATCTTCAGTCCGGGAATTAGCACTGCTGGTTTTGCGGAGATTCGAATGGTACGACAACACCCTGATAGAAAAGTTGTCGCAACGACGATCGATAGAGAGGGACTCGCCCGCGCCGAGGAGATCATAACGAGCCTCGGTTTGCAGGGTCAAATTGAAACAAGACTGGAAGATTTAAGGGGGGCATGGAACTATCCCCGGGAGTATTTTGACTTCATCTATGCGCGCCTTGTTTTGCACTATTTAAGCGTTCAGGATTTAGAGGTTGCTTTGAAGAATTTTACACGGTCGTTGAAGTCGGGTGGCCGGATTTTTGTCGTCGTTCGCTCCGTAAAAAATGTTACTGCGAGCGATCCGCATGTGCGATTTGACCCTGATACTAAACTAACCACGTACCCTCACTATGACGCTAGCGGGGCTCTGCTCTCGACGAATGTGAGGTATTTCCACACCCCTGAAAGTATCCGAACGCATATAGAGGGGGCGGGCCTTAAAGTCGATTCCATAGAGGAGTATCAAGAGCAATTATACAGAGATTTTATGCGGAGAGACATGTCTCCGCACACGGACCACGTTATCGAGCTTGTCGCGACGAAATTTTGATCGACGAGAGGCTCACAAGATAGTCTTACGCCCGTGCGAGCGCGAGCAGGCTGACTTCGGCGCCGGCGTGGCGGCAGTGGGTTTTGAGAATGCCGCCGTAATCCCCGCGATTTTCTCCGGCAATTGTTCAAAAAAACGTGCTACGATATTTTCATGCCACCGGTAGAAACTAATCAACAAGAGAGAATTCCTCCGCAACCACCACAAGATATTTCGTCAAGAAGGCCCAGTTCTAGGCCGTATATTGGCGTCTTAGTGGCTATTACTTTTTTTATCTGCGGTGCTGTCATATGGGCCTATGTTCCTCAATTACGCCAATGGTTCGATATAGATAGCCAAAACACTGGCACCGTTTCCCATGCAAATACTATCATCAAATATTTCCCGAATTTGACAGACGTTAGATCGGTAAGTCCGGACCCCGTAGATATTCGCCATCTTTGGCTGCTCAACCGGGTAGGAGTAATGCGGATAAACACCGAGTCGCAGGAAATTCTCGATTACACGCACGAGATTTCCGGTATTGAAAACAGATCGTTAACTGATTTAGTTCGTGTGGGCGATGAACTCTTTATCGGTTTTCAAGGCGGTCTGATTGATTACAACTTGAGCACAAAAACGAGTAAACAATATACAACAGCTGACGGACTCGCCAGCAATAGCAATATCGCCTTCACGCCCGATCCCTCCGATGCAAACACGCTCTGGATAAGTACGTTTGAGGGTTTGAGTAAACTTGCAATTTCGTCCGGACACATTCAAAGCTTTACATCTGAAATGGGAATTCCCGGTACAAAGTGGCAACCGCGTGTATTCCATGTGGATGACCGTTATGTTTGGCTTACCATTAGCGCAAACGCTTACACGACTGGTGGCATTGCGCGGCTCGATAAGAAAACGGGCATATGGAAAGACTGGGGTTATGAACTTTTTCACTATGGTAGAACGCCATCGCGTTTCGATACCTATGGCGCAGCAGCAGACGGTGAGCAAGCGGTTGTTGAAGAGGACGGCATCATTTATAGGTACGATTCGATAAAAGATGAGTGGCTTCCTGTAACCACGTATCGTCAAGGCAATCCAGTAAAAAGAGAGATTACTCTCAAGAGCAACACGGCCTACTTTTGGTCTGGCACGCTAAAGGAGTTAAACATTGATACAGGCGCTGAACATGATCTCCTTCAGCCCGAGATGTTCGCCGATGCCGGCGTGTCTTTTGAGAAATTCTCAAACGCACTATTACATACCGAGTTTGATAAGGCCCGCAACCGACTTATTTTGTATCCAAAAAACGTGTCTCTCAACACCGGTATAGGAATTTTGTCTCTTGAAACAAAGAAGCTCGCTATTTTCCCATTTAAAAATTTTGAGCGATCTTTTGCGCTATTTAATGTCAACCTTGCTGATGCGAGCGGAAGCCATATCATCTTAAACACCGAGAACGGCTTGGTTGATTATGATTGGCCGAAGAACACTGTTCGCAAACTTTTACCGCATGGTGCAAGTGTAGCGAAAATCGTCGGAAATCAAGTAGTCGCGCTCAATTTGGCTACATGCGAGATGCTCTGCGATCTAGAATCCTTAGTTGCAACTTCTTCCATTATTTCGCTTGATACGGCAAAAATCGAATCAGTGACCACGATCAATGGAACAACAACCGATGCGTATTATATTGGCGATACCGTAAATGATGTTTATCTGTTTACCTACAATTACAAAGAAACGAACAAGGGGTACAAACTTGATACTGCAAATAATTCATTCAAGCCGATAGATTTAACGTTTACCCACAGTTGGATACCTGAAGAACTTTACTCTAGTTCGGGAAGTCATGTTTCGGATTCGAGCGGTCCGTACATACTCTCTTTTGACCGCCATCAAGTAGGGGATACAATCACTGTTACTCTACAAAGCTCTAGCAGAGAACAAAATATAAAAATTCCAGTTGGACCAGAGGAATATAATCACTGGTCTACTAACTCTGATACTCAAATAGCCAGTTATACTTTTGATCCGTCAAACCCGGACATTTTTTGGATTGGGACAGATCGCGGCCTTGTTCGGCTTAATGTGCCGACACTTGAATATCGCTTGTACACGACAAGTGGTGGTCTTTCGAGCGATGCTATCTCCAAGGTTATTCCCACGGACAATGTTGTGGTGGTAGAACATCCCAGCGGAGTGTACGTGTACCAGTTAGCGCACTTTAGTAGCAATTAAGCTCGGGCAAGTGCGAGAAGCGTGACTTCGGCGCCAGCGCGGCGAAGGGGAGTTGCGGCGTTGGCGAGGGTGGCGCCGGTGGTGGTGACGTCGTCGATGAGAAATATTTTTGTTTTGTGTACGAGGTCTACGTTTACAACTTCGAACGCGCCCGCGACATTCGAGAGTCGTTCACTGCGCGGTAAACGGGTCTGAGGTTTGGTTTCTCGCGTGCGTGCGAGGCACTCTGACACGAGGGTGGCAAGCGTGCCATCGCGGAATTCCTGCGGGAGCGCTTTCAAGACGAGCTCTATCTGATTGAATCCCCGTTCGCGCGCTCGGCTTGTATGCAGGGGAATGGGAACGATGAGGATTTTGTGCTGCGAAAATGCGCGATGCGAAGAAATCTCCTCCCGCAAAAAGTCCGCGAGGAGTGTTGCCGCAAGTTGCGCCGCGTATCCGGAGCCGTCGTACTTGAGGCTACGTACAAGATCCTGGACTGCGGGATTTTGGTAGTCCATCAGCGTCGTAATGTGCACATCCAAAAGGTTGTGCACGGTCGGCATGAGCGGAATATCCTCGGCTTTCCGCTCTTTGGTGCGCGCGCTTCGCGCGCGCAGGGGAAGGATCGCATCGAGAATTACTTCTAATACTGCGCGCAAGCGTCGCATGGTATGATTTTCGCATGGACCCCGTTAGAAGCTACGTGAAATATCCACTGTTTAAGATCGTTATCCCTCAATTTTCAATATCCTATGGCTTCTAACGGGGTGGATCTCGCACAGAAGAAGTGTGTTGCATGCGAAGGCGGAGCTCAACCCATGACACCGATGGAGGCTACCGCGATGCTCGGTCATGTAAGTGGTTGGGAACTTTCACACGACAAGAAGAGCATCTCGAAGCGGTTCAAGTTCAAAGACTTTGCGCGGGCACTTGCCTTCACCAATGCAATCGGCGCTATTGCAGAGTCCGAAGGACATCACCCCGACCTTACACTCGGGTGGGGCAAGGTCGGCGTGGAGCTAACGACACACGCCATCGGCGGATTATCGGAAAACGATTTCATTCTTGCAGCCAAGATCGATGCGATCCAGTAAGTTGGACATCGGATGTCCAACTTACTCTAGTGAATCGCTTGGGCCTGCAAGCGACGGAGCACCTATTATATTCACGATTTCTCTTTCATACGCGCCGCGTGTTTGGAACATATCCGATAGAAAATCTCGTCGCGTTACTGATGGGAAGTTCTTCTCACCCATGTAGTCAAGGTGGCTGCTCCATCGGTACGCCCGCAAAGCTTTCAGCGCGCGCAAAGCATTTTTAACTTTTCCATCTCGCCACTCCGGCATCGTAAAATCGAGCGGATTGAGATGGATGTAATAGGGAATATATAGAAAGTGCGCGTCCCGCATAATCTGGATCTTTTTGTATTTTCCCTGCCACAGAGTCCCTATTCGCTTGTGGCGTTCGTTGAAGTATTTCGAGTAGCCCATGTTCAGTTTTTGCATAAAACGCGATATACCACCCTCCATCACTTCGGAGACAAGCAGATGATAATGATTGCCCATCAGACAGAAGGCGTGGATATCAACGAGGCGCTTGTGAATGTGACGCTGTTCCAGCTGTCGTTCGGGTTGTTCGAAATTAAGGGATAGCGTTGCATCGTTAAAGGCGAACAGGTCGTGGATAAATCGCACGCGATCATGATCATCGACAACAATCTTTCTTTTGTCTACTCCGCGATTGAGGAGATGGTACAGTTCCATGTGAATAGGATACCAAATTGGACATCGGATGTCCAATTTTAGACGACTAACTCTCCAATTCATACCGCGACAGCTCGGCTGCGCGGTAGTTCATTTCTGGCGTGATATAATTTTTAAATGACGTTCTCTCTCGGACGGTTTTTTAAGCACATCACGTCTTCGCTCGGAAAAAGCGCGGACGGGAGCATTCTTGGTATTGACATCGGGGCGGCGAGCGCGAAGATCGTGCAGCTGCGGACATCCAAAGGTGCGGCAATACTCGAAACATATGGCGAGATAGCGCTCGGGCCCTACGGGCAGCAGGCAATAGGCAAAGCAGTCAAGCTCACGCCTGAGAAAATCGCAGAGGCCTTGGTGGACGTCATGCGTGAGGCCAACGTCACTGCGCGCTCGGGCGGACTCTCCATTCCTTTTTCCTCAAGTCTTGTGTCGGTATTGGATGTGCCCAACGTGGACCCGGAACAACTCAAGCGCATGATCCCCATCGAAGCGCGAAAGTATATTCCGATACCCGTGAGCGAGGTGACACTCGATTGGTTTGTGATCCCGCATGATGAGGGCGAGCAAAGCGCCTTTGACCGCGTCGAAAAACAGACGCCCCTGCAGATGAAGGGGCAGGAAGTACTTCTCGTGGCGATCCACAATAATATTCTCCAGAGTTATCAGACGATCGCTACCAATGCGAGTCTCAAGATCAATTTCTACGAGATCGAGATCTTCAGCGCGGTGCGCTCCTCGGTAGGCCATGGGCTAGCCCCCATCCTCGTAGTCGACCTTGGTGCCGCGACGACCAAGATCTATGTCGTCGAACGCGGAGTAGTGCGGCTCTCGCATCTCCTCTCGGCGGGAGGACAACACATGACAGAGAATCTCGCACGCTCGCTGGGCTGGGAATTCGAGAAGGCCGAGCGCGTGAAGCGCGAGCGCGGGCTTGTGAATTCCAATGCCTATAGTCCCGATGAGAACGACAAGATAAAGACGGCACTGTTATCAACACTCGCGCGTGTGTTTTCCGAAGTGAATCGGGTACTATTAAGCTACGGGCAGCGATACAATAAGAATGTGTCGCGTGTGGTCCTCGCCGGTGGCGGGGCTTCACTTCCGGGTATACAGGAAGCGGCGCGGGAGAGTTTGTCGGTGGACGTCGAGATAGCGAATCCTTTTTCGCACACCGAAGCGCCTGCATTTCTTGAGGAGGTACTGCAGGGAATCGGTCCGGGGTTTGCGGTTGCGGTGGGAGTCGCTTTGCGCAAGCTCAAAAATGGTTGACAACAATGAGTAAATTGTATGGCGGAATCAGGCATACCATCAACATTCATACCGCATGATACGGCGGTAACCCCTTCTGCACGCAGAAGCGGCGGAGGACTCAACGATCTCCTGCTCCTGTGCGGGATCGTACTCCTTGTCGCTTCAGCCGCACTTGCGGTGGGTGTATTCCTCTATCAGCAATTTCTTGCGACAGAGAGCGCATCCAAATTGGTCCAGCTCGAGCGCGCGAGATCTGCCTTCGAGCCGTCTTTGATACAGCAGCTCACGCGTCTCGACGATCGGATGCACGCGGCAGACGCCATCCTCGGCGTCCATCTTGCGCCTTCGGTCTTTTTCTCGGCGCTCGAACAAGCAACACTCCAGACCGTTTCCTTCCAGACCCTGGATTTCACGGCACCGGACACGCAGCATATCGCGCTCAAGATGGTCGGCGTCGCACAGAGCGTGAATTCGATCGCGCTTCAGGCAGATCTTTTTAGCAAGAATGGCGTTATCACGAGTCCCATTTTTTCCAACATTGCGCGGCAACAGGACGGCGTGCATTTTGACCTCTCTGCAGTCGTGAATCCTGCTGCCATCAGATACGTGGCACTCGTCGGAGGAACGCTTGGTACAGGCACTCAAAATCCTGCGCCACAGGGGAATACGACGCAATCGGCCGCAGACTCGCCTTTCGGCACTCTTCAGCAGCAGCAGCAGCAGGGTGCCCGGCCGGCACCTGTGCCACAACAATCCGGCGCGAATACACCCGCGACTACACCATAATATGATGCGCCTCACTGTTGCGATCGTAGGGGTTGTTCTTGCCGGAGGGATATTTTTCTTCTATACGAAATCTGCCTATGACACAGTGCAGGCAACGCAGGTCCAGATCGCCCAATACAACGCGGCCCTTGATAAAGCGGCAGAGTTGCAAAAGTTGAAGCAAGTCCTTCTCTCGCGCTACAACGCCTTTAACCCCACCGACATCGATCACCTCCACAAACTCCTGCCCGACCATGTCGACAACGTCCGCCTCATTCTGGATCTCGATAATCTTGCGGGGCGTTATGGACTCTCACTCCAGAATGTGGATGTCTCAAGCTCGGAAAGTAAGACCCCGAAGAATCAAACAGCTATCGGCGTGATCGGAACTTCCAATCAAAAATACGACTCGCTCACTCTTACATTCGGTACACGTGCCACGTATGCCAATTTTGTGCAGTTCCTCACCGATCTCGAATCAAGTCTGCGTATCGTGGATCTTGTATCCCTTTCAGTAACTTCCGATACATCGGCTACCTCCGACACACGTACGCCCGCAGGCACATCCGAACCGGTCTATACCTACAACATTACCCTTCGGACGTATTGGTTGAAATAATATGCCCGGCAGGACAATTTCGAATCGCCTTGTATGAATATTCACCAGCGTATGAAAAGAAAAATTAACATCGAGATATTTCAAGTATTCGTCATTAAACCTGCGGCGGGAATTATTCGAAATTGTACTAGCCGGGTATGACATTTCTCTCTCAACATAAACTCATTGCCATCGTCGTTGCCATCATCGTTGCATCTGGCGTGTGGTACGGATTGTCGGCCCCGCCTGCGTCTCCCGATCTCATCACGACACCCGCTACAGGCGCTACAAATCTGGCTGGCCAAGATCTCGTCGCGACTCTGCTCACGCTCCGTGCGGTCAAACTCGACGGGACGATCTTCAATGACCCGTCATTCATGGCGCTCAAAGATTTCTCGACGGAGATCGTGCCGGAGCCAGTTGGCCGCGTCAACCCATTCGCACCGCTCCAAGCAGGAGCCTCGGCCTCCGACAACACGACCAAAAGCGCTCAGATCTTTACCCCGCGCGACTAACTATTGTTATGCCCCGTACTGAAACTCTCACATACGCCCCGCTCGCTTCGTTGCGTGACGCGCGCATACCTCACTCCATTTTTGTTCCAAGCGCTGCGCGCGCTGAGTTCTAGTACAGGGTATGCCGGCAGAGGGAACCATAACAGCTGCCGCACGAGCGAGTTCTCCGGTTAGCGATGTCCCCGTGCGCGTGGTGGGTGACACCAGGATCGCCTACGAGGTGCTGCGCTATATTCCGGAGGAATCAGCGATGCACTATCACCTGGTGCCTCTCGGCATCAGTGAGGGTGTTCTTGAGGTCGGTATGCTCGATCCCGATGATATCGGGGGGATCGATGCCCTGAATTTCATCGCGCGTACTTCCGGCATGCCGTTCAAGATATTCCGGATCACGCAGGAGGATTTCGATCGAGTGCTGGAGATGTATCGGGGGCTCGGTGGGGAAGTCGAACGTGCGGTCACCGACCTCCAGACCGAAACCGCGAAAGACAAGGGAAAGGTGCGCGAGAACGAGCAAGCTCCACTGGATCTTGAGGACCCTACCATCGGCAAAGGGGCGGGGGAGGGAATGGCGAAGATCCGGGAGGATGCGCCCACGATCAAGATCGTTTCCACCATCCTGCGTTACGCGGTCGACGGTAAAGCCTCCGATGTGCACATCGAGCCACAGCCCTCGGGTGTGCGCGTGCGCTACCGCGTCGACGGCGATTTACATACAAGCGTCATTTTGCCTCTAAACACACATCGCGCGCTCGTTGCGCGCGTGAAAGTGCTGGCGAGTATCCGCCTCGACGAAATGAGGAAACCGCAAGACGGTCGCTTTTCCGCGTCCATTGATAATCGTCAGATCGACTTCCGCGTATCGACCTTCCCCTCATACAACGGAGAAAAGGTAGTGATCCGTATTCTCGACCGGGAACAAGGATTCATTCCACTCGATGCTATCGGGCTGACGCCACGCAATCTCAAACTGATGCGCAAAGCGGTTTCTGCTCCCCACGGGCTCATCTTGATATCCGGTCCCACCGGCAGCGGGAAATCGACGACGCTTTACTCTATGCTTACAGAACTCGACCGCGAGAAAAAAAACGTGCTCTCGCTTGAAGACCCAATAGAATACTATGTCGACGGCGTCATCCAATCACAGGTACGTCCCGAGATCGGCTACACCTTCGCCAATGGCTTGCGTACCACTTTGCGCCAAGATCCGGACGTCATCATGGTGGGCGAGATCCGCGATGGGGAAACGGCCAAACTCGCGATCCAGGCTGCGCTCACGGGGCACCTCGTGCTCTCCACCATTCACACGAATGACGCCGTGGGAACCATTCCGCGCTTGATAGACATGGGGGTTGAGCCGTATCTCATCCCGCCGGTTTTGATCCTTTCGATCGCGCAACGACTTGTGCGGACCTTTTGCCCGGACGGTACAAAAGAGTTTACGATCGGCGCCTCGGACCGGAAAAATATCGAAGCCCAGATGTCGTCACTTCCGGAGCAATACCGTTTCAAAATACCCGAGGTTGCCTATGAGCCGGTGCGCACGCCTACGTGTCCCACAGGACTTCGTGGCCGTATGGCGGTATTTGAAGTCCTCGAAATGTCCTCCGAGATCGAAAAGATCGTTCTCGGTAACCCCGTAGATTCCAAGATCTGGGCAGCCGCGCGTGCGCAAGGCATGCTCACCATGCAGGAGGATGCTATGATGAAAGCGTTCGACAAGCGCACTCCATTCTCTGAAGTGAACACCCTCTCGACGCTCTTGCTCGCGGGTGACGAGAGCCCGGAGGTGCCGGTGAATGCCCCTGCGGATAGCGCGCCCAAAGAGAGCACAGAAATATGATCGATACAACCACAACAGCAACGAAGGGGAGCATTCTTCTTGTGGACGACGATAAGTTCCTTTTGGATATGTATGGCATGAAGTTCTCCGGTGCCGGCTATGTTGTCGAGGCGTGTTCTTCGGGGAATGAAGCTCTGAGGATCCTGCGCGGTGGATTCAAGCCCGATGTGATCCTCTTCGATCTCACGATGCCAGAATTGGACGGGTTCACATTCCTCAAGATGCTTTCCGATGAGCATCTCGGGCAGGTTGCTCTCAAAATCGCGCTCACGAATCAAAGTGATAACGTGGAGAAAAACAAAGCGGCAGAGCTCGGGGCTACTCTTTACATCGTGAAGGCGAGCATGATCCCGTCGGAGGTTGTCAACACGGTCGGCGTTGAGCTTGCTAAGCTCCGCGCATAGCGCTGTTATCATTTCACTATTCACCATGAATGATTACCCGGCACTTCTCAAAAAATATATCAATGTCTTGGCGCACGAGGGTGGATCGGATCTGCATTTCTCGACGGGCGCGCATCCCACCATCCGTGTTTCAGGGAATCTGACACCGATGTTGAAAGAGGCGGTCCTTACGTCTGAAGACACGCGCGGATTTCTGAAAGCGCTCGTCTCCCCCGAGCAGGAAAAACGCTTTATTGAAAGCCAGGAATTTGATTTTGCCTATGAAAGCCCTGATAATCTGCGTTTTCGTGGCAATGCCTTTTTCCAACGCGGAGCGATCGGTATAGCACTCCGTCTTATTCCCAGAAAGATCCTGACGATCAAAGAACTCAATCTTCCCGAGATCCTCTCGTCTTTTGCACGAAAATCCCAGGGGTTCTTTTTGGTCGTGGGCCCGGTCGGGCAGGGAAAAACGACCACCTTGGCGTCGCTCATCGAGCTTATCAACACCGAGCGAATGGAGCACATCATCACGATCGAGGATCCGATCGAGTATGTCTTCGAGCCCAAACAATCGCTCATCGACCAGCGCGAAGTGGGTATCGATACCAAAGATTTTGCCTCCGCGCTCGTCTCGGCATTCCGCCAGGATGTCGATGTGCTCCTGGTCGGCGAGATGCGCGGACCGGAGACGATGGCGGCGGCAGTCACTGCCGCCGAAACGGGCCATCTTGTCCTCTCAACCCTGCATACCAACAACGCCGCGCAGACCATCGACCGCATCATCGATACTTTTCCCGGAGCCCAACAAGATCAGATACGTCTCCAGCTCGCGGCCTCGCTTGCGGGCATTTTCTCGCAGCGCCTCATACCGCGTATCTCCGGCGGCCTCATTCCCGCCTGTGAGCTCTTGATAAACACCAAGGCGATCGCGAACCTCATTCGCGAGAAGCGTACGCATGAGATCAACACGGTGATCGAAACGAGCTCGAACGAGGGAATGATCGACATGAATCGCGCGCTTGCGGAATTGGTCGCTCGCGGTGAGATCACACCCGAGAGCGCGTACGAATATTCATTGAATCCCAATGTGTTGCAGAAATTACTCTAGTCATCAGCCCGTAGCCAGCAGCTTGTAGCCTGTAGCAAAATAAAAACAAATCACACATGAACTCTATGAGCTACCGGCTACCGGCTACGAGCTACAGGCTATGAGTCTATTCAAATACACCGCGCTTGATGTCCAGGGGAACGAGAGGACGGGGACGATCGATGCAGTCAACATGGATGTCGCGATCGCCGCTCTCCAGCGGAGAGGGCTCGTGATCTCGGGGATCGATCCTTCAAAGAGCTCCTCGGTACTGGGCAAGCGTTTTTCCTTCTTTGATCGCGTCACCAACGCCGACGTCGTGATGCTCTCACGTCAGATCACGACACTTTTTGAGGCTCAGGTCTCGGCTTTGCGGGCCTTTCGCCTGCTTGCGGCCGAGGCACGTACGCCAGCTCTCGGAGAAAAGCTCACTGCGGTTGGGAACGACCTCCAGAGCGGAAGCTCGATCTCGGCGGCTCTCGCGCGTCACCCTGAAGCGTTTTCGGCTTTTTATGTGAATATGGTGCGTGCCGGCGAAGAATCGGGCAAGCTCGATGAGACTTTCGCATTCCTCGCCGATTATCTGGACCGCAATTACGAGCTCACACAAAAAGCACGGAACGCCCTCGTGTATCCGGCGTTCATCATGCTTACTTTCATCGTAGTCATGGTACTCATGATGACCCTCGTCATTCCGCATCTTGCAGACATGCTCTCGGAAGTCGGGCAGGGAGTACCGCTCTATACCAAAATTGTGATCGGCATCTCACAATTCTTTACGCGCTACATCCTCCTTATCGGCATATTATTCTCGGTAGGCGCCGTCTTTCTCTACCGCTTCTCCCGCACTGCACGCGGGCGGGAAGTACTCTCCCGCGCACGCCTCGAGACACCCGCGATCGGCAATATCTATCAGAAGATCTTTCTCTCCCGTATCGCCGACAACCTCTCGACAATGCTCGGGAGCGGCATCCAGGTATTGCGGGGCCTTGAGATCACAGGCTCGGTCGTCGGCGATGCCGTGTATGAAAAAGTCCTCGCGGACGCCGCAAATGATGTTAAAGGCGGCATGCCGCTCTCCGAGGCCCTGCGCAAGCACGGGGAGATCCCAGGGATCGTCGTTGCTATGGTCAAGATCGGTGAGGAAACCGGTAACATGGGAAAGATCCTCGAAACGATGGCGCGATTCTACCGGCGGGAGGTCAATAACGCGGTCGACACCATGGTCAGCCTCATCGAGCCCCTGATGATCGTCGTTTTGGCGCTTGGGGTTGCCATACTGCTTGCCTCCGTCCTTCTGCCTATCTACAACATTGCGTCGAGTTTTTAAATAAGCCAGTAGCCAGTAGCTTGTAGCCCGCAGCAAAAAATGCACTGCGGATTTTCTGGCTACAGGCTGCTGGCTACGAGCTACAGGCTAAAATGGATATCCACAGCTCCACCCCGCCACCACCGCCAAGGGGTATACAATTGGCGTACTCATTCATTGAGGCAACTTAGTAAGTAATCACTACCATTTTATGAAGATATCTTATAAGCGGGGCTTCACGTTGATTGAACTTCTTGTCGTTATCGCGATCATCGGGATCCTCTCTTCCATCGTGCTCGCTTCCCTCAATAGCGCGCGCAAAAAGGGCCGTGATGCACGTCGTATTTCCGATATCAAACAAATGCAGCTCGCGCTTGAACTCTCGTACGATGCAGCGGCTACCTACCCCTTGCTTTTCAATACGGCAAGCGTTGTAACGCCCGGGTACATCTCTACGGTTCCGACAGACCCGTCAACCTCCGTGGCGTATATTTATCAGCCGGCAACCGCAACCGGTGGCACACTGGGGGCCTGCTCGGCTACGCCGTGCAATAGCTATGTGCTCGAAGCAACGCTCGAAACAGCCGGACACTCAGCGCTCGCGAGCGATGTTGATGGAACGGTCCTGACGGATCCGAATGTTGCCTGCGGAACCCAGGGCGCATCGGAAGTGGAGTACTGCGCAACTCCGTAAGTTTTTGAACTGTATGTGTTCACGAACCCCGCTTCGGCGGGGTTCGTGCGGTATACTCTGTTTCAATGATCCCACTGGCGCTCGGCATATTCGGCCTCATCGTCGGGAGTTTTCTCAACGTGCTCATCATCCGTCACGGCGTGCGTTCGATCGGCGGGAGATCTGCATGCATGGCATGTGGGCGGCAATTATTGTGGCACGACATGATACCCGTCGTTTCGTGGATAACGCTTGCTGGCAGATGCCGCCACTGCCGTACATCTATCTCACCCCAGTATCCGCTGGTGGAAGCGGCGACGGGAATTCTTTTTGCAATGATCGGTGCCGCGCCGTTTCCAACCGACATTGCATACAAACTGCTGTTTTGTACGATCGCAGCGCTTCTCATCGCGATTACTGTCTATGATCTTCGGCATACCATCATTCCGGATTTGTGGGCTTATACGTTCGCTGGCTTAGCCCTTTTTTCTGCCCTTGCATTTCCTATACAAACTACAAACTATTGGCCAACAGTTCTTCTCGCTGGCCCCATCGCTGCCCTTCCACTCTTCGCATTCTGGTTCTTCTCGCGGGGGCGATGGATGGGGTTGGGCGACGCAAAGTTAGCACTCGGTATCGGCTGGTTGCTCGGCCCGATCTACGGGATTTTTGCAGTTTTTTTGGCGTTTATCATCGGCGCGGTTGTCTCTGTGTGCGTGCTCTTGCCTTTGCCCCACATCGTCAGACTTTTCAAAAAAGCGGGGATAGCGCGTTCTGGCTCGTCGATATCGTATACAATGAAGAGCGAGATACCGTTCGGACCCTTTCTCATCGTTAGTTGCTTCATTGTATGGTTCAGCATTCTCTACAACGTCAATATATTCGGGCTTTTCGGAGTGGTTTTACCTTGATCGAGCTTGTAGTCGTAACAGCCATTATCGTGGTCATCACTTCCGTCGTACTTGTCAACAATGCACGTTTTGGCGGCGTTGTGCAGCTCGAAAACCTTGCGTATGACATCGCGCTCTCGATCCGGCAGGCGCAAGTCTATGGCATCTCAGTGCAACGTCTCGGAGCAACCACGTTTAGCGCCGGATACGGAGTTCACTTCAATACAAGTGATCCGACCGAGTATGAGCTATTTGGGGATGCCGACGGGAACGGCCTCTTCTCTGTAGACGAGAATGTCCCTCCTTCTCCATTCACCATGACGCACGGGTATAGCATCATGAAATTATGCGCTCCTGCCGCCGATGAGAGCTGCCTCCTGCCCAAAGCGGATATACTTTTCAAGAGGCCCGAACCGGACGCATGGATCAGTGATGGCGAGACCTCGTGTATTCAGAGCCCCGGGACGCCGGGCGATTGCAAAGACAGCGTACGCATCGTACTTGTTTCTCCGCGGGGGGACACGATGAGTGTCATCGTCGAGGCAAACGGCCAGATCTCCGTGCGACGTGGACCGCAATAATATGATGTACAAAACAACACATACCGCCGGTTTTACGCTCGTCGAGATGATCGTAGCGGTCGGACTTTTTGCGGTCGTCATGCTCGTATGTGTTGGTGCGCTTCTCTCTCTCGTAAATGCCAATCGCAAAGCGCAGGCACTTCAATCCGTGATGAACAATCTGAACATCGCGCTTGATGGCATGGTGCGCTCGGTCCGCCAGGGAAGCAGTTATGATGGGTCTCAAGATTGCATCAGCAACAACACTACGGGACCCAATGATTGCACGGGTGGTAGCAGCGTTTTTGCCTTTCAACCGTACGGCGATACATCCCAGCCACGCTGGATATACAGCTTTACACAAGACGCGAACGGCATCGGACGTATATACAAATCAGTAAGCGGCACGATCGCTGGCCTTGGTCCGATCACTGCCCCCGAGGTTTCGATTGATGACATGAAGTTTTATGTGGTGGGCACGACACGTCCGACACCTGGGAGTCCTGATTTTGTGCAGCCAAAAGTTGTTATCGTGATTAAAGGCAGCGCAGGTGTCGCAGGTTCCCCGGCGCGCACAACATTTCATATTCAAGCGACGGCGGTGCAGCGGGTACTTGATCTATGAAAAAGCTTGTAGCCAGTAGCTTGCAGCTTATAGCCAGAAAAACTCGCGGCGCATTTTTGCTGCGAGCTACCGGCTACCGGCTACCGGCTACGGGCTTTACGTTGATCGAAACCCTCGTCGCAGTCTCGTTCCTTTCGATCGCGATCGTTGCCCCGATGTCGCTTGCGGCGAGGAGTCTTGCCTCTGCCTACTATTCGCGCGATCAGATCACCTCATTTTATCTGGCGCAGGAAGCGATCGAAGCCTTGCGTAGCATTCGCGATGCGCAAATTCTTGAGATCGCGGAGGGTGTCTCCACCGATATTTTCGGCAATATCCCCGTAGATGATAAGCCCTTTACCATTGATGCGCGCAAGACCGACCCCTCAACAGCGATCGTGCCGTGCCCCGGAGTCCCTCCGGAGTGCCCCTCTCTGCAAACCGACCTCACCCTGTATGGGTATGAATCCGGGTGGGATAGTACCTATTTTACGCGCAACGTGCGTGCCAGGACGGTAAGCACGGACGTAAATGGAGTACCACAGGAGATACGCGTGACTGTTACGGTGACATGGAAAACAGGTGGCATCCAGACGCGCTCGTTCAGCATCTCGGAAAATCTTTATCGCTGGATCAACGACGGTATCAGCCCGTAATATCTATGAAAAACAAACGATCGAATTCTCAGGCCGGATTTACACTCCTTTTAGCCGCACTTGTCGCATCGGTCGTGCTTGCCTTGGGCGCTGCGATCTTTTCGCTCGCACAGAAACAATTCACGCTTTCCAGCATCGGGCGCGATTCGCAATTTGCTTTCTATGCGGCAGATACCGCTGCCGAATGTGCGCTCTACTGGGATTTCCGCTTTAGCTATTTTGCCTCGACAACCCCGGCCTCTGTTGTACCTGAATGTGATATGTTGCCCATGAATTCGGACAATACGAATTTTAATCCCGGCGGACGGCCAGACCCCTACACCTACACCATGACCTCGGCGCGGATGAATTTCTTTCAGGATGCCTCGCCCCTTGGTGGGTATTGTGCGGAAGCCTCCGTCACCAAATGTCAGGGGACATTTTCGGCGGACGGGACGTGCACATCGGATCCGGCGGGCGCGATCAGGACCGTGATCCATGCCAACGGATATAGCGTCAACTGCGACTCTATTCAGACTTCCTCGCGCGCGCTGCAGCGCTCCGTAGAGTTACATTATTAGCCGGTAGATTGAAGCCGGTAGCCCGTAGCCGCTACTTGATTTTTTTTGCTACAAGCCACAAGCTACAGGCTATGAACAAGGTCCCGAAAGATGTGCAGGAGCGATATAAGAAACTGAAGGACACAGTCAACCATCATCGGCGCCTCTATCATGTCTACGATATAGAAGAGATCTCCCAAGAAGCGCTCGATTCTCTGAAGCGCGAGCTTTCAGAGATTGAAGCTGCACACCCCTCGCTCATAGCTGCCGATTCGCCATCGCAGCGGGTGGCGGGGAAGCCCTTGCCGGGCTTCAAAAAAGTCCGCCACAGTGTCCCGCAATGGTCGCTTAATGATGCGTTCTCGCCAGATGACATTCGCGATTTTGATACGCGCGTCAAACGGTTCTTGCGTCCGAAGTTTCAGGGTGCGCAGCCGACCTATATGTGCGAGCTCAAGATCGATGGCCTCAAGGTCGTACTTACGTATGAAAAAGGTTTGTTTACAACGGCTGCAACGCGCGGCGACGGCGAGGTCGGCGAAGACGTGACCCACAACGTCCGCACCATCGAATCGGTGCCGCTCCGGCTCTCGCGCGCCGTCGACGTTGTTGTCGAAGGGGAAGTGTGGATGAGCTCGAAAAACCTGGAGAGCCTGAATCGTGAGCGTGAAAAGCAGGGTGAACCCCCGTTCGCAAATCCGCGCAATGTCGCTGCGGGCTCTATTCGCCAGCTTGACCCCTCGATTGCCGCTGCGCGCAAGCTCGATACTTTTATCTACGAGCTTGCGGCGACATCCGAGAAATTTCCTAAAGACCAAGTTGGAGAATTGGAGTACCTCCGCGAGCTCGGATTTAAGGTCAATCCACATCATTCGATCGCGGCAAACCCGGAAGAGATCATTGCGTATTGGGAAACATGGAAAGAGAAGGGGCGTAAACAGAATTACTGGGTGGATGGCGTGGTCATAAAAGTAAATGAGCGTCCATTCGAAGAGGAGCTCGGATATACTGGCAAAGGTCCGCGTTTTGCCATCGCATTCAAATTCCCGGCAGAACAAGTGACAACCATACTCGAAGACATCGTGTTCCAAGTGGGACGCACCGGAGTCATCACACCCGTCGCCCATTTGAAACCGGTTTCTGTCGCAGGCACCACCGTCTCGCGCGCGACGCTCCACAACGAAGATGAGATCAAGCGGCTCGACGCGCGCATCGGTGATACGGTCATTCTCCAAAAAGCAGGGGATGTGATTCCGGAGATCGTTGACGTAGTAAAAGACTTGCGGCCGAAGAGCGCAAAACCTTTCAAGTGGCCGACGCGTATTGCCGAATGCGGCGGCAACGGCGCTATTGAGCGCATCTCGGGAGAATCAGCGTGGCGATGTGTCGACAAACGTTCCTTTGCTGTCACCCGGCGGGTCTTTCACAATTTTGCCAGCAAGCATGCGCTCGATATCGAAGGTTTGGGCAAGAAAACCGTAGACCTTCTTTTGGAGAACGGGCTCATACAACATTTCGACGATATTTTTACACTGACCGAGGGAGACGTACTGCCGCTCGAGGGTTTTGCAGAAGTCTCTGCCAAGAAGCTCATCGAATCTATCCAGAAATCTCGCAAGGTAGAGCTCGCGCGACTTCTCGTCGGGCTCTCCATCCCGCACATCGGCGAAGAGACCGCAATTCTCCTCGCGCAGGAATTCCGAACGCTCGATGCGCTTGCGGGAGCGAGCGAGGAAAAGCTAAATGCGATAAGTGGAATGGGGGATATCATGGCAAAAGCAGTTTACGAATGGTTCCACGACAAACCCGCCCGACCGGATGACTCCGGTCATTCGGGCGGGGAAAATCTCAAGCTTATTGCACGACTCAAAAAAGTTCTCATCATCAAAAACTCTTTGTCAATGTCAAGGCGACGCCTTGACAATTTGCCGCTAGCCGGAAAAACATTTGTCCTCACGGGCTCGCTTGGAAGCATGTCCCGCGACGAAGCAAAAGAAAAAATCCGCTCTCTCGGCGGCGATGTTGCGGGTTCCGTCTCCAAAAAAACCTCGTATGTCGTTGCGGGAGAAGAAGCAGGCTCAAAACTCGACAAAGCCCGCCAGCTTGGCGTTCAAATATTGGTAGAAGAGCAATTTTTGAGGCTCTTGGCGTAGTATCTAAAATATCAAGCCAATTGATCGTTATTTTGGCTTGACAAAAGGGTATTTTGGGGTTATAATTGCCAGAGCGGTGAGCACCGCTCCTTCTGACATAAAAGCTCATCTGTACCAACCTCGAACCTCACTCAAGGGTGAAGAAAGCGAATAGTCATGGTCAAGAAGTTGAAGAAGGTCGTGCGTAAGACGCGCGCCCAAAAGCCACGCATCCTGATTCTCGGTTGTGGTGGCACCATCGCAATGGTTCCCGACCGGAAAGGCGTGCTCCGCGCAGCCAAGACGATCAAGCAGCTGCTCCACATGGTGCCAACGCTTCGGAAACATGCCACGTTCGACTTCAAGCAGCTGTCCAACGTTGACAGTTCGGACCTCAATCCGAGCGACTGGACAAAGTTTGCCTTCGAAGCGGCGAATGCTGTCGAGAGCGGCAAGTACCAGGCGATTCTGTTCGCGCATGGCACCGACACGATGGCCTACAGCGCGACCGCGGTTTCGTTCGTGCTTGGCGAAAGACTGAACATTCCGGTCGCCTTCACGGGATCGCAGCTGCCCATGGTCAAGTTTGGCACCGACGCTCGCTTCAACATCGAGAACACGGTGCTGGTGCTGACCGAAGCGATCAAACAACGCATCGCAGAAGTCATGGTCGTCTTCTACGACGTCGTTCTCAGGGCGTCGCGGAGCATCAAGATATCGGAGGCTGCGTTCGCCGCTTTCGGTTCACCCGCGTTCCCGCCGCTGGCAGGTTTGTCTGCGACGGGTGTCACGTTCAGGCCTGAAGCTCGGCGGGCATCAAAAGCGCCATTCCGGGCTGAAGACTGCGACTTCCACTTCAACGCCGATGTTGTGGTGCTAGACCTTGTGCCCGGCTTCAAACCCGGCATCTTGTTCGACATCATTCACAGCGGCAAGTGCAAAGCCTTGGTGCTTCGCTCGCTCGGCGCTGGTAACGTGCCGTCGCGTGACGAATTCTCGCTCATCCCATGCATCAAGGAAGCCACTCAGCTCAAGATCCCGGTCGTAATCACCACCAAGTTTGTCGGTGGAACGACACATGCCGGGACCTATGGGCCGGGTCGCGCTGCGCTTGATGCGGGAGCGATCGAAAGCGGTGACCTCAACGATGTTGCCGTGCACGTCAAAGTGGCGTTCCTGCTCGCACAGGGGGTTCGACCCACCACCCTCCAGAAGCGCCTTCTCGCGCCACTGGCGGGAGAGGTTTCGGCGTAAGCCGAGCTGCATGAGGTTGGTGCGACTTCAGCCACCTGTTCCAGAATCGCTTCGGCGAATCTCTGGGCAGGTGGTTTTTTAATGAACCAAGGCGCACTTCGCGGTATAGTGTCGGGATATGGCTGACAAGGTAGATGTGGCAGCGCTTGCGAAGCTTGCGCGGCTGGAAGTTGGCCCGGAAGAATTGGTGAAGCTAGAAAAGGAGATTCCGGATATTTTGGCGTTTGTGGAGACAATTCAAAAGGCAAGTGCTGGAGTTGAACACAAAGGCCAAGGTCTCCACAATGTGATGCGGGTGGATGAAAATGCGCATGAGAGTGGGAAGTATACGAAACAGCTTTTGGACGCTGCGCCGGCGCGGGAAGGAGACCGAATTGCCGTCAAACAAGTCGTTTCCCGCAACAAGAAGTCATGAACCTCGAAACACTCACGATTGCAGAGGCGCGTCGCGCGCTCGATGCCAAAGAATATTCGGCGCTCGAGCTCACGAATACGTATTTGGATGCGATAAAGGAAAAGGACGGAGAAATTCATGCGTATCTCGAAGTGTGGGAAGAGAGCGCGAGGGCAGAAGCGAAGCGTGCGGATGAGATGATTGCGGCGGGGAAGTCGCAGCCGCTTACGGGAATTCCTATTGCGGTCAAAGACAACATTCTTATCGAAGGCCGCATTGCAAGCGCCGCATCGAAGATGCTTGAGAACTATCGCGCGCCGTACAACGCTACTGTCATTTCGAAGCTCAAAGCACAAGGCGCGGTATTTCTCGGTCGGACGAATATGGATGAATTTGCGCTCGGCAGCTCTACGGAGAATTCCGCGTATGGTCCAACCAAAAACCCTCACGACACGTCGCGCGTGCCCGGCGGCACTTCCGGCGGCTCGGCTGCTGCTGTCGCGGCAGGAATGGCATTGGGAGCTCTCGGAAGCGACACGGGCGGCTCTATCAGGCAGCCTGCAGCCTTCTGCGGCATCGCAGGGTTGAAGCCGACATACGGCGCTGTATCACGACACGGCCTTATCGCAGCCGCTTCTTCACTCGACCAGATAGGCGTACTTGCGAAGAATGTGGGGGGCGCGAAGATCCTGTTCGAAGCCATTCGTGGTCACGACAAAATGGATAGCACATCTCTGCCTGATGCTGCGATGCAAGCACAAGCGCAGCGCAAAGCGATAGGAGTGCCGCGGGAGTTTCTCGCAGATCTTGCTCCTGAAATGCGCGCGCAATTTGAGAATACATTGCGAATACTTGAAGGCAAAGGATATTCGCTCGTCGATGTTGCGCTGCCGTCTCTCCAGTATGCGCTTGCGGTGTACTACATCATCAATCCCGCGGAAGTTTCCACAAATCTTGCTCGGCTCGACGGCATTCGCTACGGGCTTTCAATGCCAGCCGATTCGTTCGGCGAAGTATATGCAAAGACGAGAGCTGCGGGATTCGGCCTCGAAACGCGTCGCCGCATTCTCGTCGGCACATTCGTGCTCTCTTCGGGCTACGCCGATGCCTACTATCGGAAAGCGCGCGCGGTGCGCGAGCTCATACGCGCGGATCTTGCAAACGCATTCGAGATGGTCGATTGCGTAGTTATGCCGACGACCCCTTCGCCCGCGTTCAAGCTCGGCGAGAAGAATAGCGACCCTGTTTCACTGTATCTTGAGGATATTTTCACCGTGCCGGTGAATCTTGCAGGTGTTCCTGCGATTTCTGTTCCTTCGGGAACTGTGGAAAGGGACGGCAAAAAGCTGCCGGTGGGATTTCAGATCATCGGACCGTGGGGAGGGGAAGAGACATTGTTCAAAATTGCGAAAGAAATAGAGGAAAGTAACAGGCAATAGGCACCAGGCACCGAAGAAATTCCCCCAACCCCTGCTGCCTGTTCACTGGTGCCTGTTACAATGCATGGATGACTCCAGAACCGACGGTGGGTGGCTCTTTCGCATGGGCTCTGTGGTTTCTGGGCGAGGTCGCCTTCAAGTGGGTGCCGGGGACTGTGGCGACGATAGCGGGCACCGGAGCTCCCGGCATGCCATCTCCCGTGGCTTCTCCGATCACTCATCCCGTGAGCGCGACCGAGGTCGTTCAATATCTCCAGATCGCCTCCGCCCCCGGCGCCTACGAGGCACTTTTCCACAATTGGAGTACTTTCGTCGCGTTCTCGCTCCTCTTCTCGCTCTGTCTCGGGGCGCTTTCCATCTACTGTTCGATCCGTATGTTCCAGATCCGTCAGATCGAACGTCGGAAATTTGCCGCCGCGCAGCAAACCGTAGTGGCCCACGATGTACCGAAAACCCAGTTGCGCTGGAACAGGGTCCTCGAGCAGGCGCATGGAGAGTCGGAGCAGGGCTGGCGGCTCGCGATCCTCGAGGCGGACATCATGCTCAACGAACTTCTCGATACACTCGGATACAAAGGCGAGACGATGGCCGACAAAATGCGCGGTGTGGATCGCGCAAATTTCAATATGATCGATCTTGCGTGGGAGGCGCACAAGACACGCAACAAGATAGCGCATGAAGGCGATGCGCACACTTTAAGCGCGCGCGAAGCGCGCCGCATCATCGCGCTCTACGAAAGAGTTCTCAAAGAATTCCGCTTTATTGAATAACAGGCGAAATATTTTCAATCTATCAAATCTTCAGCTTGCCAAATTGTATTACGTTTAATTATTGCGGCCGCTGATATTAAACGTATGGGCAAACTTGAAATCGAAAGTAAAAAAAGAACCCGAAGAGCAAATCTAAAAAAGATCATCTTGGGAACTATCGCAGTAGCAGGGGCCTTGAGTATCGCGGTAGTAGCGCCGAATGTTCTCGGTGCTATGGCGAAACTCGGCATCTTGCCGTTAAAAAGACAGAAGGAATTTATTCGTGCCTCTCGCGAGCGTCTCATCAAAAGCGGGCTGATAGTCCGCGAGAAGGGCCTTCTTCGTTTAACTCAAGCGGGAGAAAGAGCCCTACGACAGCTGACCTTAAGCGAGGCTGTTCGAAAACCCCTACGATGGGATGGCAAATGGCGTGTATTAATTTTCGATATACCAGAGCAAAGAAAGATTCTTCGTGAAAAGATCCGGTCGTTCTTATCGACTGTCGGGTTCATACATTTGCAGCATAGCGTGTGGATTTATCCGTATGATTGCGAAGATCTCATCACACTACTCAAGGCAGATTTACATGTAGGCAAAGATGTCCTGTATATGATAGTAGACTCTCTGGAAAGTGATGGTGCACTTCGGAAAAAATTCGACCTGCGTCATTGAGGGGTATACGTTAGTTTACTGCGGCCGCAAGATTATAACGTGTAGGGTGTTGAGAACTCCACCATTCTATTTGTAGAAGATACGGAACATGCTATTATGTATTGAGCGGGGTGGAGCAGTAGTAGCTCGCAAGGCTCAAATTGGGCTCGCTCACGAGTAATTGTGTGCGGAACACCTGTCAAATTCGGTGAAACCTCTCTCGCGGTGCGAGGTGGCAATACCGAGCCAAGTCCTGAGTAAAAACCAAGGGAAAGGTGTAGAGACTAGATGGCAGGCCCCTATTTTGGAAGCTAGAAACTAGATGCTAGAAGCTGGAGATGCCTGAAGGCATTAGATTTTTCCAGACTCTAGTTTCCGGTCTCTAGTTTCTAGAGTGGGGTGAAGGTATAGTCCAGACCACGAATTCATTCGTCAGTTGGCGCGTGAGGCGACGAAAGTCGTAGCGGTATGCATAACCTTGAGGTCGCGGGTGCAAGTCCCGCCCCCGCAATCGAGTAAAACGAAAACCCCGCCTTTTGGCGGGTGTTTTCGTCACTCGATTGGCCGCGTGGCGAACGATAGTGAGTTTTACGCGGCAACGCATGGCTGTCTTGCAACCACGTGGTTTTACGCGACAATATGATTTGTGTACTACGTATACCTCTTGGAAAACCAAGACGACCGGAGTTGGTATATCGGCTACTCGGCTAACCTAAAACAACGAGTTGAGCGTCACCAAAAAGGTGATGGGGCTCGAACAACAAGCAGAAAGCAAAACTGGGAACTCATTTATTACGAGGCCTACAAGGACGAACAAGATGCAAAAGGCCGTGAACGCTTTCTCAAAAGCGGCAGCGGCCGGAAGTATCTGAAAAAACAACTAGCTCACCACCTCTCGAGTGAATCTTTAACATTATGAAACGGATATTAGTCATTGGGTGCCCAGGCGGCGGAAAGACAACATTCGCCCGCACATTGGGAGGCCTACTCAACATGCCAGTTCATCATCTCGATAAGTATTTTTGGAGAGAAAACTGGACACCGACACCGCAGAGTGAATTTCGAGAGATTCAGAATCAGCTAATGAAAGAGGCGCGATGGATTATCGAGGGTAATTACTCAAAATCGATTGACAATAGAATACCAAACGCCGATACGATCATCGTTTTTGACTTCCCCAAGGCATTAAATATTTGGCGTACATTCAAAAGATTTATCAAGCACTTTGGGAGCGTCAGACCGGAGATGGGCGGTGAGAATAAAGAGGCGCTTCAGTGGAAACATCTTAAATACATCGTGACCTTCCGTAGGAAAGAATATCTTGCAAATGTCAGGAGGCTGGCAGGAACCAAAAGAATCATAGTTCTGCGAACGCCCAAAGAGGTATCGCGATTTCTAGCGAGTGTCGTCGCTCAGGCTCAACCCAGTTAACGGATCATATATTCGTGACCAAGCCTGCCCGTGCTAAAATCGTGCAATGGAGAATACAGAAAGCGCCGGCGGCATCGTGCTGAACGCGCGCGGGGAGATAGCGCTTGTCCGGAATGGTCCGGATTTTTGGGGTTTCCCCAAAGGTCACATTGATGAGGGAGAAAATGCACTTGCGGCGGCGCGGCGTGAGGTCGCGGAAGAAACAGGCTTGGAATATATTTCGCTCACGAAAGAGCTTGGCTCATATGAGCGCTACAAAGGCACTCCACAGGGCGGGGACGATACGAGCGAATACAAGACTATCCATATGCTCCTCTTCACCACGAAAGATGCACAACTCGCGCCGACCGATCCGGGGAATCCCGAAGCGCGCTGGGTGCCTCCCTCGGAGGTGGAAGAAATGCTCACACACCCAAAGGACAGGGAATTTTGGAGAGGCGCTCTACCGCATATACTCACGGCTCAGCGATAGCGGCGAGCGCAACTTCAGCGAGTGAGAAAAATACGAACACTAATAGGCCGAGCAAAAATTGTTTACCCGACCACGTCAGGATCGCGATCCCTGTCGAGTAGACAAAATAGGTTCCTGACAAGGCCCAGAGAATCGAATTAATGTTCAGAATGGTACCCCACATGCTTCGAGCGTATCATACAATATTTCGATTGTGGAGTATCAAAAAATCCGTACTATGGATATACGTCGGCGTAGCTCAGTGGTAGAGCGAGCGTTTCATAAGCGCTAGGTCGCAGGTCCGATCCCTGCCGTCGACACACGACGCATTAGGCAAACTCTGCTAGAATGCTGTCGCATGCGGTTTTCTACCGCATGGAAATGCGGTCGTGGTGTAGCCCGGTTAACACATCTCCCTGTCACGGAGAAGATCGAGGGTTCAAATCCCTTCGACCGCGCATCCATAGAAATAAGGCCCATTCGGCATCATCGGGCTTTTCCACAGGGGATTAGTTGTGGAGATTTATCGTGTACAATAGAAGTGTATGTTCAAAGAATTTGGAGCCGAGAGTGTAGAGCCATCGCAAGATAGGGATGCGGGCATGGTGCAGTCGCAGAACGCAGACGACCCCAATAAAATTCAACTGAAAACGATCAGGACCTCAGAAGACTTTGAAGCGGTAGCAGATGGAGTGGCCGGCTTAGGTTACGACCCTGGGAAGCGCCAGAATAGTGCCGATACGGCAGGCCGTCGCCTTGAAATGCAGAAACTCTTTACGGAGTGTTCCAGACCTGAAGAACACAAGAGTATACGGGTGCTCATGAGGGGTAACGAAGTCCTGGGCAGTGCAGTAGTTAAAACTGAACCAGGTGAGCGAGAAGCGGAAATCACAGATATACGGCTCGGGAGTGATACAGGACAGCAGAGTGTCATCGAAGACTTTTTACGTGAACTCAAAGCGAACCTAAGAGGAGGTGATCCGCCTTATGTGCGGGCTAAGATCAAGATGCCGGAAGGCGATCCCATTAGAAGTTTCATAGATGCGACGGAACATCACTGGGTTAAGGATTTTTACATATTCGAGCCGATTGAAGATCCTTCCAAAAAGCCCGCTGCAAAAGACAACGCGCTCGACGCTCAGAGACAAGGTACATAAAGTGGTAGAATCGCCTCATGCGAACGCCGCGTGAAATATACGCGCAGTATAATACAATGCCGAATCTGCAGCTCCATCAGCTGCGAGTGGCGGCGGTGGGGAAGATGATCTGCGAGAATTTTTCCTCCGGAGGAGGATCCGCCTCCGGCGGAAAAAAGCCGGTGAATAAAAACGACATCATTCTTGCATGTCTCTTTCACGACATGGGCAACATCCTCAAATTTAATCTCACATATTTTCCGGAGTTTCTTGAGCCGCAAGGACTAGAGTATTGGGAGAGGGTAAAGTCTGAATATAAAGAGAAGTACGGTAGAGACCAACACGAAGCGAGCAAGAAAATTGCAAGAGAAATAGATCTTTCCGCAGCTGTTGTGGAGATCATAGACATGATCGGCTTTTCCAAAATAGGAGACGCGCTTGCGGGCGATTCGTTTGAAAACAAGATATGTGTGTACGCTGATTCACGAGTAGGACCGCGCGGCGTGCTCACCCTTGAGGAGCGGTTTATTGACGGAAGGAAACGGTACCTCGCTCGGGGAGTGATGAACGATAAAGGGAAAGAGGTAACCGCGCAGCGGGATACGTTCGAAGCTCTTATAGAATTGGCACACAAGCTGGAAACACAGATTTTTGCGGCCGCCATGATCAGGCACGAAGACATCACCGATACCACCGTCGCACCGATCATCGAGGAATTGTGGGAGTATCCTGTTGCGTGATAGTATCGGTTTGTCGCCGATGTAGCCCCGACGCGCAAGCGGTCGGGGTCCCGACCGAAGCGTCGGGACCCAGTACAAAGGTACCGTAAGCCGATGTAGCTCAGTTGGTAGAGCACGTCATTGGTAATGACGAGGTCTCCGGTTCAATCCCGGACATCGGCTCCAGCGGGTCTACGCCCGCAATGCCACCTTAGCCCCCTTCTTCGCTCAAATTGCATTTGAGCTTCGGACGGGCAAGCAGTAGGACTTCTCACTACGACTTGCACTTCGAAGCTCCGATGTAAAATCGGAGCGTAGTAGTGCCGCCTTAGCTCAGTTGGTAGAGCATATCTTTCGTAAAGATAAGGTCCGCGGTTCGATCCCGCGAGGCGGCTCCAAATTTTGATTTGACGAATCATAAGTAGCGAGCACAATGAAGGTGGTGACACATTCGTGCACCTCATCCGTAAAAAAATTGGGGAAAGACCATGGCTGATGCTCTCGTCTTCCACCTGATGAAAATGAACGCCGGCCGCCTCTTCGCAGATGTAGTTCTGCGATATGCCCACGATCCTCGGTGCAGTGTTGAACGAGGGGACGTTTGGGAAAGGACCGCGACGAACGGTGAGGTCACTAATCACCGTGTTATGGGAGTTCGAACCTATTGGGGGGTAGACGGAGAAGAGACCCATGCGTTCATGGCTCCCATAAAAGAAATCACGGTTCAATAGAGTGTGGTAAGACGAGGGGAGCACCGTGGTGCCCCCTCTGCGTTTGATATACTCGTCCAATGAGCACAAAAGACCCGATCGAAGCGCGTATTGCGGAAATTGAAGCCCAGATGGGCGCGGTGGATTTTTGGGCTGATAAAGACAAGGCGCAGGCAACCCTGAAAGAATATCAGGACCTGAAAGCCAAACTCGCGGG
Organism: Candidatus Kaiserbacteria bacterium RIFCSPHIGHO2_01_FULL_53_29; assembly: GCA_001781125.1. Classification (GTDB taxonomy): domain Bacteria; phylum Patescibacteriota; class Minisyncoccia; order Phycocordibacterales; family UBA2100; genus UBA10103. Next base: position 8,018 of record MFKT01000011.1, on the reverse strand, counting down.
CGGCGGGGGATATGACAAAAGCGATGCGCTCGTCACGATAGTCTCTGGCGCGGGGGGAGATGATGCCGAAGATTTTTCGCGCATCCTCTTCGAGATGTACAAAAAATACGCAGCGGCTAGGGGCTGGAACACGGGATTGCTCTCATCCAATGAGAATTCGATGGGCGGATACCGGAGCATCTCATTCGAAATAGATGGCTCCGGCGCTTATGGAGCACTCAAGCGCGAAGCGGGCGTGCATCGGCTCGTACGCATGTCGCCTTTCAATTCCGCGGGGAAGCGGCAAACGTCATTTTCGCTCGTCGAGGTACTTCCGAAGTTGCCCGATGTCGCCGAGACGCACATCCCCGACATCGAACTCGAGGTAACCATCGCGCGCTCGGGTGGCCCCGGTGGACAGAATGTGAACAAGCGCGATACGGCTGTGCGCATGACGCACATTCCGAGCGGCATCAGCGTTCACGTCACCTCCGAACGCTCTCAGGCGCAAAATCGCGAAAAAGCCCTCGAAATGATCCGTGGCAAACTCTTCCGGATGCGCGAAGAGGCTCAAGCGAGTGAATCGCGCGGGCTCTCTACAGGGGCCTCGACCAAGATCGAATGGGGAAGCCAGATCCGTTCCTACGTGCTTCATCCGTACCAGATGGTAAAAGACCATCGCACGGACCATGAACGCCGCGACGTAGAAAAAGTCTTAAACGGAGACATCCAGAGTTTCGTTGATGCGGAAAAGGGGTTGGAAGGTTCTGGGAGCGCGGTATAATGGTAGCTTCGCGTATGCATTTCCTGAAAGCTGAAAGCTAGCACCTAAAAGCTATCCTATGATTTATTTCGACAAGGTCACAAAGGTCTACTCCGATGGCGTGGCACCCGCGGTCGCGGATATCACACTTGGGGTAGATCCGGGAGAATTCGTCTCGATCGTCGGGCACTCGGGTGCCGGGAAGACCACACTCCTCAAAATGCTCTTCGCCGAGGTAGAGCCTACCGAGGGCGCGGTCTATTTCGGGGAGCGGGAGATCGGCAAGCTCTCGAATAAGGATCTTCTAAAGCTCCGACGCAATATCGGCACGATCTTTCAGGATTTCCGGCTTCTCTCGACTAAAAATGTGTATGAAAATATCGCCTTTGCCCTCGAGGTCGCAGGCCGAAGCGACGAGGATATCGCGGGAGACGTGCCGCATGTCCTCGATCTGGTGGGCCTCTCCGACAAGCTCTGGAGTTTTCCCCATGAACTCTCCGGCGGCGAGCAGCAGCGTGTCGCGATCGCGCGAGCCATTGTGAACCAGCCCGATGTATTGATCGCAGATGAGCCGACGGGCAATCTTGACCCTATCAACACGCACGATGTTGTGGGGATACTCAAGAAGATCAACGATCTTGGGACCACCGTTCTTCTCACGACGCACAACAAGTCGGTCGTCGATTCGGTCGGGCGGCGCGTTGTCACCATGGATCAGGGCCGCATCGTGCGCGATGATAAGGAGGGGAAATACTCGTTGTAGAATAGAAGTATGTCTTTTTGGTTAACGATAAAACGGATAGCGCGCTATGGCTTCGTGGGTTTTATGCGCAACGGATTCGTCTCACTTGCGGCGATACTCATCATGACCATCACGCTCTTTGTTGTTGCGGGGCTCATGATCTCGGGCGCGGCGCTCAATTCGACCCTCAAACAACTCACCGACAAAGTAGACGTTACGGTCTACTTCGCGACGAGCGCGACCGCGGAGCAGATCACGGAAATGCAGAAATCTCTGCAAACTTTACCGGAAGTCGCTTCTATTCAATACGTCTCGCGTGAAGAGGCTCTGGCACAGTTCCAAGCGCGCCATTCAGGCGACCAGCTCACGATGCAGGCTCTCCAGGAGTTGGGGGATAATCCACTCGGCGCTTCGCTTGAAGTGCGCGCGAAAAACACCTCGCAGTACGAGGCGATCGCCAAATATCTCGACGCACAGCAGAAGAGCGGCTCGGGCGCGGGGGCCTCGATCGATAAGGTGAATTTCTATCAGAACAAGACCGCGATCGATCGCCTGACGAATATCATCGAGACATCCAAGCGACTCGGCAGCGTCGTCGCCCTTGTTCTCGGCCTTGTCTCGCTCCTGATCACATTCAACACCATCCGGCTTGCCATCTACACATCGCGCGATGAGATCGGTGTCATGAATTTGGTCGGTGCCTCCCGCTGGTTCGTGCGCGGGCCTTTTGTGGTCGCCGGGATCTTGTACGGCACCATCTCGGGGCTCGTGGTGCTCGTTCTCTTGTATCCCCTCACGCTCTGGCTTGGTCCCGGCTCGGAGCGGTTCCTGGGTTCTTTCAACGTATTTACCTACTTTATCGGCGCATTCCCGCTCATATTTTTCGTTGTTATGGGCTCTGGCATTGCGCTGGGCGCGTTATCCAGTTATTTGGCAGTACGAAGATACTTGCACACGTGACATCGCCGCGAGGCGCCCGTAGGGGGGGCGGCCAGCGCATGCTTGTGCTGGCATAAACCTCTCGCGTCGGCCTTCAGCCGACACTCGACCCGCTTGCGACGGGCACACTCCCGTGTGGGTTTAAATGTCGGCTCAGCCGATGTGAGCCGTGTCACGCACGAACGAGTACGTTCGTGCGTCGCTTTCCACACGCCTCGAATTGCATCCAATTGTGGGCGGCGTGATACTATTGATTCCATGAAGCGTGCGCGCGCAGGTCATAAATATATTTTCGTGGTGGGCGGGGTTATGTCTGGCGTGGGCAAAGGCACCGCGACCGCATCGATCGGGAAACTTCTCACGGCACGCGGGCTCTCCGTCAATCTTGTGAAGATCGATCCGTATCTGAACGTGGACGCGGGCACCATGAATCCGACGGAGCACGGCGAAGTGTTCGTCCTCGATTCCGGTCTTGAGACCGATCAGGACATGGGCAATTACGAACGATTTCTCGGCCGCGACCTGGGCCCCGAGGATTACATGACGAGTGGAATGGTCTACAAGGCAGTGATAGAACGCGAACGGAATCTTGGGTATGGGGGAAAATGTGTAGAAGCCATTCCCCATGTGCGCGACGAGATCGTCGAACGACTGGAGCGTTCTGCGCGCATGGCGAAGTCTGACGTGACGGTCGTGGAGATCGGCGGCACACTTGGCGATTTTTCCAACGCGCTCTTTATTGATGCGGCACGCGTCATGCACTTAAAACATCCTTCCGATGTTCTCTTCGTCATGGTCTCCTACCTGCCGGTACCGAACACCATCGGCGAGATGAAGACGAAGCCGACTCAAAACGCAGTACGCCAGCTCAATGCCTACGGGGTCCAGCCCGACGTGATTCTCGCGCGCTCGACACACACGCTCGACAAGAAACGAAAAGAGAAGCTTGCCATCTGGTGCAACGTGCAGGCCGACCACATCATCTCCGCGCCCGATGTGGATTCTATATATGATGTCCCTCTGAATTTTGAACGCGACAAGCTTTCTGAAGTCCTCATGAGCCTTTTGGGAAAGCGCGCGAAGCAGGGGGCGGATTTTTCGCAATGGAGGGAGTTTGCCGAGCATGCACATAATGGCAACGGTGTTGTAAAGATCGGCATCGTCGGGAAATATTTTGACACGGGCGATTTCGTACTCTCCGACGCCTACTTTTCAGTTATCGAGGCGATAAAATTCTCGGCGTACGCACACGGAGTAAGGCCGGAGATAGCATGGCTTAATGCCAAGGCCTACGAAATCGATCCCACGTCGGTTTCCGAGCTCAAGGGGTACGACGGGATCATTGTGCCGGGAGGATTCGGGGAGACGGGAGTAGAAGGCAAGATCAATGCTATCCGCTTCGCGCGCGAGAACACGATACCGTATTTCGGCCTTTGTTATGGCATGCAATTGATGACCATCGAATATGCGCGAAATGTTGCGGGTCTTTCGGGCGCACACACGACCGAGATCGAGGCGTCGACCCCGCATCCCGTTATCGCCATCCTTCCGGAACAGATCGAAAAACTCGCGAAGAAAAATTACGGCGGCAGCATGCGCCTTGGCGCGTATCCCTGCGAGTTGATGGAAGGTTCAATTGCGTCTGAAAGCTACAAGCTGCAAGCTACAAGCCACAAGCTAATTTCTGAGCGCCACCGCCACCGCTTTGAAGTCAATCCGGAATATATCGGGAAATTGGAGAGCGCGGGTCTCGTCTTCTCCGGAAAATCTCCCGATGGCCGCCTCATGGAAATCGCAGAATTACCGAAGAGCGTGCACCCCTTTATGCTCGGCACGCAATTCCATCCCGAGCTTCGCGCCCGTCCGCTCTCACCGCATCCGCTGTTCAACGCGTTCATCAAAGCTGCGATTGGAAAGAAGCATCCCTAATATGGAGGTTTCTTCGCCCTACTTGCTCCGATCTGGAACGAGTGGCCGCACAATCGTTCTGACACTTGATCTGGGGTTGTTCCGTCCCTTTCCAGAGCTGGTACGATGGAAGAAAGTTGAATTGTATAAAAAGGATGAATTTCACATCACACTCTTGCACATCAAAAATGCATCCGAGTTGGCGCAGTTACCGCCGGTCGACTTTGAAAACGAGGTTGCCCGAAATTTCGAGACGTTCACCAGGCTGAAGCCAATCCAGCTTCTCTCATTGCGAAACGATTTTCGATTTGCAGAAGAGGGCGAAAGGAAAGCAATTGTTCTCCGCTGCGAACTCAAGAATCTCTCGGATTTTTTCAAAGAATTTAATCGGCAGTTTCGAATAAGTCTACCGACACAGCCTGCGCATGTAACACTCTATACACTCCAGAGGAATGTCGGCATTCACATCCCGAGCGAGGAGGTAATGGAAGATCTTCCGAAAGTTTCACTACCGATTCTTGACGAAGCGCTTCGGGGTGTGCATATCTAATACATGTCCGCTTCCATCAAGCTCATCTCGCTCAATATTGAACGCTCGCTGCACCTCGATCTTGTGCTGCCGTTCCTCAAAGAACAACAAGCCGATGTGGTGTGCCTTCAGGAGCTTTCAGAACCCGACATTTCGCTTTTTGAAAGTGAGCTGGGGTCGAAGTGCGTCTTTGCACCGATGATCTATCATCACTCTGATACCGGATCAAAGCCCGTCATTAATGGGAATGCAGTACTGACCCGACTGCCGCTTCAAAGTAGCATGATCAACTACTATGTGGGCGATGGCAAAAAGATACACGACGAGCCCCCAGGATATATTCCAGATCATGAAGCACTTGTTATGGTCGAGACGGACAATGAAAAAGGCGGAGACGTTTTCAGGATCATGACGACACACTTTACGTGGACGCCCGACGGCTCACCAAGCGACGCGCAGCGGCGCGATATGAAAAAATTGCTTCATGTGCTTGAGACGCTGGGAGAATTCGTTCTTGCCGGTGATTTCAATGCTCCTCGTGGAGGGGAAATTTTTTCAATGCTCGCGCAAAAATACAAAGACAATGTCCCGCCACATTACGTCACCAGTCTCGATCAGAAATTGCATAGGGCAGTGAAGCTGCGTCCGCACGAGATTGTTGACAAAATGGTCGATGGAATTTTTTCAACCCCCAGCTATACAGTATCCGATGTAGAAATGGTTTCCGGTCTGTCAGATCACTGTGCGCTTGTTGCGACAGTATCTAAGGTGTAACAAGCTGACAGAAAAAGCACATAGGTAGGTTCTCTGTGCTAATGGTCGGGGCTCTTTTCTTGACTTTTGGGGCCAATCGAGTATAATGGCGCATGGTTCGACTTCCCTCGACAAAACTCGGGATAAATCGCTCACCACAAGTGGGTGTTAAAATTCTCAAGGAAGGGTTCACATTCGATGATGTACTCATCCGACCCGGAGCTTCACAGATGGAACCGGCGGAAGCATCACTCAAAACAAACATAGCGGGAATCGAGCTCTCGGTCCCGTTTCTCTCTGCTGCGATGGATCGCGTGACGGAAGAGGAAATGGCAATCGCGCTGGGGAAACTCGGGGGCTTAGGTGTCATTCATCGCAACTGCTCTATCGAGGTGCAAGTTAAAATAGTTACGCACGTGAAAAAGGCAGGCATCAAAGTCGCCGCAGCATGCGGGCCATTCGCTGCCGATCGGGCGAAGGCGCTCGATGAAGCAGGGTGTGACGCTATCGTCATCGATTGTGCGCATGGACACAATTTGAATGTTGTCGAAAGCGCGAAAAAAATAAAGAAAAGTCTCAAACACGCAAAAATAATCTTCGGAAATATTGCGACCGCAGAGGCCGCCGATGTGGCGTGCGAATTTGCCGACGCCATCAAGGTGGGCGTCGGCCCCGGCTCGATCTGCACGACGCGCCTCATTTCCGGCGTGGGCGTGCCGCAGCTCTCTGCTATCCTCGAAGTGGTATCGGTCGCTAAAAAACGCAAAGTTCCGGTCATTGCCGACGGCGGCATCCGCACATCGGGGGATATTGCCAAAGCGCTCGCGGCAGGTGCCTCGGCGGTGATGCTCGGCAATCTTTTTGCGGGCACAGATGAAGCGCCGGGGAAGATCGTCGAAAAAGACGGCCGGAAATTCAAAGAATATCGGGGTATGGGCTCGCAGGCCGTTATCAAGAGTGCCTCCGGAAGCGAGCGTTATTTTACGCATGGCAGAAAAGCAGTTCCGGAAGGTGTGGAAGCGATCGTCCGATACAAAGGGCCGGTGGGAGAGATCGTCGCAGAACTCGCATCCGGCGTGCAAGTGGGCATGGGATATGTGGGCGCGCGCACCATACCTGAGTTCGAGAGGAAGGCGCGGTTCATCCGTATCACCCACGCCGCTATCGCCGAAGGCAAACCGCACTCGCTCGCTGGTATCATTGGGTAGATGTCGGGTTTGGCACATTTTATTGCTCTCACATTCGCGTCTTTCGTGGCGTTATTTCCATCTGCTGCTGCAGCGCCCGTATTATCCCCTGCTGTCGCTGCATACAAAACCACTCCTCACGCCACGATACTTTTTGGCGGCGACATGATGTTCGACCGTACCATCGGCAGCACGATACAAGAGAAAGGCGGCGACTTTATTTTTTCGTGTATTGATCCGATCTTGCGCGACAGCGATCTGGTCGTCGCCAACCTTGAAGGTCCGATCACCGCAAGCTCGTCGAAAAGTATCGGGAGTACGGTAGGTGCGCCGGATAATTTCGTATTCACATTTCCAACCTCAACCGCGTCGCTTCTCTTTGCGCACAATATAAAACTCGTAAATCTCGGTAACAATCATATCCTGAATTTCGGCATCGCGGGAGCGCGCGCAACAGCAACCTATCTTTCTCAAGCGCACGTCGGCTATTTTGGCTTGCCCTCCGAAGCTTTAGCGAAGGAGGGCGACCCGATCGCGTATTCGGTGGCAAAGGAAAAAATAAAAGATGTATCGCTTGCATTCATTAATTACAATGAGTTCTCCTCCGGAGGAGGATCCGCCTTTGGCGGAGGTGTGGCGTCAACAACTGTTAAACAAATCCAGGAAGCTCGCGCGGCAGGAGAAATTCCGGTCGTCTATGCGCATTGGGGAATAGAGTACGCGACCAGCTCCTCGGCATATTCGCGCGAATTAGCCCATGCATTCATCGATGCGGGGGCAGAGCTCGTTATCGGCTCGCACCCGCATGTGGTGCAGGAGCGCGAATTCTACCGCGGCAAATATATTTATTACTCTCTCGGCAATCTCATTTTCGACCAGTATTGGAACAGCGACGTGACCCACGGGCTGATGGTAAACGTCGATGTAGATCCCACTGGTGTGCAGTATGTACAAGAAATACCCGTCGAATTGATGCGCGACCGTCGCACCTGCCCGATTGAGCCTTCGGTGTCTTTATAGTATTCTCTTCTACAAGCTGAAAGCTCGAAGCTCGAAGCTGCTCTTGCGGGATCATCTAGTGGTAGGATGCGACTCTCTGGAAGTCGTCACCTTGGTTCGAATCCAAGTCCCGCAGCAAACTTAGATACCCTTCGGAATTTTTGGAACCGAGGGGCGCGCTTCGCGCGCCAAGAGGCATTTCGGCGAGGAGGGCAAAGG
>MFKT01000010.1 GCA_001781125.1 Candidatus Kaiserbacteria bacterium RIFCSPHIGHO2_01_FULL_53_29 | reverse complement strand
GGCGTACGCGACGAGCGCGACCGCTTTCGGAGACTTGGATGTGGTGACCATCTGCCCATTATCGCATGTTTTCTACGGAGCATACCTGACCCCATTTACTGACCCCATTTACCCCAAGATACCGATGCTCGCTCACACGTTCGATTGTCAAACACTCACAATCACCGGAATCACGATAGGTCGCTTCATGGTCCGCTGGAGGAGGAATTGGGCGACGGCGTCGGCGAGGTCTTCGCGGGCTTGGTCGAGGTCGGCTGCGCGCGGATTGCGGAGGCTGCCCTCCACGCTCTTCCGGATAATGAGGCGTGTCTGGTCCATGAGCTCTTTGTTGTCGCGCAGGTAGACGAAGCCGCGAGAGATGATGTCGGGCGATTTGTGCAATTTGCCAGTGCGCCGGTCGATGGTCGCGACGACCACACAGAACCCTTCCTGCCCAAGCGCTTTCCTATCGCGCATCAGTACATCCGAGAGCTCCGAAACGGTGTGACCTTCGACGACGCGCAATTCTGCCGGCGCTTTCAACGCGTGCTTCGAAATTTTCTCGCCATTTTTGATATCAACTACCGAGCTGTTGTCGGGGATGCAGATATTTTCGGGCTTCACGCCCATTTCGACGGCGAGATCGGCGTGTACACGCAACATGTAGTGATAGCCGTGGACGGGAATGAAGAACTTCGGCTTTATCTGCTTGTGTATCCATGCGGCTTCCTCGCGATTGCCGTGTCCCGAGGCATGCACGTCGGATGCGTGATAGGTGATGATATGCGCACCCTGACGCGAGAGGTTGTCTTTCAGCTTTTGGACCGAGCGTTCATTTCCCGGAATGACCGATGAGGAAAGCACGATGGTATCGGTGGGCTCCAGCCGGATGTATTTGTGTGTCTTGTTGCCGATACGTGCGAGCGAGGCGAATTCGTCGCCTTGTGCCCCCGTCGCAAGAATGATGAGCCTCTCTTTTGGATATTGTCCCATGTTCTCGACAGCAACGACGGTGTCGTCTTTGTATTTGATGAGCCCGATCTCGCGTGCGATCTCGATGTTGGTGCGCATGGAGCGACCGTCGATAACGATTTTCTTGCCGTACTCCTCGGCGAAATGCACGACGCGTATCAAGCGCTCGAGGTGCGAAGCGAACATCGCGATGATGAGGCGGCCTCTTGAATCTTTGATAATCGTGTCAAGCGTCTTGTAGACGACGGATTCGGGAATAGAGAATCCGGGTTGCCAGACGTTGGTGCTGTCCATGAGTAGTGCCAACACTTTACGGTCCTTGAATATCCCGAATTCCCGTTTCTCCTCGTCCGAGGGCTCGCCGCCCAGGTGATTGAGCTTGATGTCTCCGGTGAAGACCACGTCGCCCCAAGGGGTCTCGATGATGATGCCCATCGAATCCGGCACGGTGTGCGTGACGCCGAAGAAGCGAATCGTTGCGCTCCCTAGCTTGATGACCTCATCCTTCTCGACTTCGCGAATAGTGACCGGAGAAGTCTGTGTAAATTCCTCCTGCCGCTTCTGGATCATCTTGCCGGTGAGCTTGCGCGTGTAGATCGTCGGATTGCCGATGCGGTCGATGATGTAGGGGATGCCGCCGATGTGGTCGAGGTGCCCGTGCGAGATGAGCATGCCACGGATTTTGTCGCGGCGCTCTTCAAGGTAACCGGTATTGGGTAAAATGTAATCGATCCCCGGCGTGTCTCCCTCGGAGAAGGCGAAACCGCAATCGAGAATGAAAATGTCGTTGCCGAATTCGACAGCTGTCATGTTGCGTCCGATCTCTTCAACACCGCCCAAGGGAATAATGCGGACCGTGTCCGGTGGTGGCGGGGGAATGGGCGCGCTCTGCTGTTTGCGCTGCGTCGGCGCATGGTGCTCGACGCGGGCTCTTCCGCGTCGGGGCGGATGATTGGGCCGGCCGAAATGCCGGCCTCCCCGGCCCGGTCGAGGTGCGGGCCTCGCGGGAGGGCGGGGGACGGGTCTCCCGGGGCGGGCATGTTGCGGTGCGGGGCTGCGGCCTCCTCCCTGTCTGGGTCGGTGGTTAAGCTGCGACGGTGCGGAGTGCAGAGAGCGAGGTGTTCCTTGAGAAGTGGAGCTCGAGCCGCCGGGAGTGTTCTTGGGTAGTGGTTCCATACTGATGGATCATTACTAATTAAATACTTTTGTCCGTGAATATACTCCACACCTGTTGCGTGTCGGTATACCATTGATACACATTGAGGTATCGCTCGGAGGGTGAGGAGAGTGCGCCGATCTCCACTCCCTGAAGTGATTTGGGGACGATGTAAATAAATTCAGGTGCATAGAGGAATACGGCCGGATCATCTTTTGCGATCGTCGAAATGAATTGTAAATACAGTTCCTTGCGTTGTTTCAGGTTGGTCGTCGCACGCGCAGTTGCGAGCATAGTGTCTGCCTTGGAGTTGGCATAGAGAGCGAGATTGAGTCCCGGATCGTTGCGCTGAGACGAGTGCCAAAACGCAAAGAGGTCTGCCGTACGGCCCACGACTTCGCCAAAAAGAACGGCATCATAGGCACGCGGCCGAATGACGTTGGTATTCAGTTCGGATAGTGGATACACCTGCACCGCAACCTTGATGCCGGCTGCGCGCCACTGGGTCGCGACCGCGCCCGCGGTCGCGACCAATTCAGGTTCATCGGCAGTCGAGAGCGTGAAAGAAAGTTCGAGTTTTCCGCCGGAGGCGGATCCGCCTTTGGCGGAATTTTTCTCCCACACTGCTGTTTTCTCGTCAAACGTCCAGCCGCCGCGGGAGAGTATGGCGCGCGCCGACTCCGCGCCGGAGGACCCCTTCGTGGGTGTTGTACTCGCCCCGCCAGTGGCGGGGCTCGAAGACGTGGCATCGTCGAAAACAGCGGGAATTGCGGGCAACATTCCTGATACTCCAGGCGGAATTGGCCCGTCCAGGACCACCCCATACCCGCCGAGCACTGTATTGACGATCTGTTGTTTGTCGATAGCTTCATCAAGCGCCGCACGAGCCGAGGCATCCGCGAGTACGGAAGCATGACTCTGGTTGAAGAAGACCCCAAAGACTCGCGGGAGAGCAACATGTACGACATTCACATCAGTGCGCTTCAGTCCCTTGAGATCGCTCGGTGCGATACCTGCGATCGCATCAATCTTCCGTGACTCGAATGCCTTGATCATTTCTTCTTGATTGGGATAAAACACGAACGAGATGCGCTTGAGGTACGCTTCGCCGAGTACATATTTTGCAAATGGCACCAGATCGTAGCGTGTGGGAGAACCCGTTGCGTCGGTGGCAGTACCCGCGATCTGGTACGGTCCGCTTCCTATGGGGTGCGTGTTGGCGGGGTTGAAAGGGAATTCTTCTGTCGATACGTTCTGCCAGATATGTTTGGGTAAGATCCCAAGCGTCGTGTTCTCGATAAAAGGGGCGTAGGCATGCTGGAGTTTGAAAACAACGGTATAGGGATCCGGCGACGAAACTTGCACCCCTTCCCAATCTGCGCGATGCGGACTTTTGATATCAGGATTTTGCGCAGCCGCGACCGTGAAGAGCACATCGGCTGCAGTGAGGGGGGTTCCGTCGTGGAACGTGGCTTCGGTGCGAAGGGTAAATGTGTAGGTCGTCCCATCGGGTGAGATTTCGTAGTGACTCGCAAGGTCGGGGACGATCGATCCATCGGGGTGTACGCGGGTTAATCCAGAGAAGACAAGCTCCGAGAGGTCTTCATCGGGCTGCGAGAGCGTAAGTACCGGATTGATGAATCGCGCCGGGCCCACTTCTCCTTCGGTAAGCGAGCCGCCTTCTGCGGGGACGGTGACCGACACCATCGCGTTCAGTCCTGCCAGAAGTGCGAGGGTCGAGATGCCCAAAAGGATCGAGAGTGCATAGAGGACGAGCCGCTCGCCTGAAGAAAAGTCGCGCAGCAGCGTATCGAGGAACGACATACGCCAGAGCGGCCGCTTCTTGGCGAGTTTCGTTCTCAGATTTTCTGTGTTTGAAGGGGGGTTGTAATCGAAATCCACCCCGTTAGAAATAGGGCGCGGGTTTTTATCGGGAGAGAGGTCGGAACTGTTGTTCATATTCTATCTCTGACTCACGGAGTATTTTTTTCTGAAAGCCCGCGATTTCTAACGGGGTCCATTGCGGCAGAAGCCGCGCGCAAGTCCCCGTGAGGCAGGCGAAGTCGCCACGCTCTCAGGCGCGCTGCGTTAACTGATAAAAAGGTTGATCAATGCTGAAGTCGCAAACAGTATACCAAGCGCGATGGTCGCGTGGAAGAGAGTCCTCTCCAATCCACGACGGGTGTGGAAACCGGAAGAGAAGTTATCCGCCCCGAAGGCACCACCCAGCGAAGCTCCTGTGCGTTGCATGAGAATGGCAACGATGAGTAAGACCGAAAGGCCTATCTGCACGTAGGGCAGCATTTGCTGGAGGAGAACCATTGCAGAAGATGTTAGCACAGATAGGAAACGACGCAAACCCATTGTATCACTGAATACATATCTGTCAAGTTGCCCCCTAGTGATTCTTCATTTACATTGTCCCCATCGCAGCGTATGCTGCACTCCCCCTAGGAGGGAATTTATCAAGGTAACTTTTTCAATGTCATGAAAAAAGAAATGAAAAGCTCCAAGAACAACATCCAACCGCTCGCGGACCGAGTTCTCGTGCGCCGTGAGGATGTGTCTGACGAGAAGTCTCCATCAGGCATCATCATCCCCGACACTGCGAAAAAAGAGAAGTCGAAGATCGGCACTGTAATCGCGGTTGGTCCGGGCAGGTTTGGTGAAGAGGGCGATTTGATCCCTACAACGGTGAAGGTCGGTGCGAAGGTAATTTTCAATTCAGGTTGGGATAACGAAGTTGAAATGGGCGGAGATGATGAAGAGTATTTTCTTGTGAAAGAGTCAGACGTTCTCGCAATTATTAAATAGCTCCAGCTTGTAGCAAATTCAAAAAATCATATGGCTAAGCAGGTAATATTCGATGAACAAGTGCGCTCGGCGCTCAAGCGCGGTGTCGACATCGTTGCGGCAGCGGTGAAGGTCACCTTGGGTCCCAAGGGTCGCAACGTGGCGCTCGACAAATCGTGGGGCGGCCCGACGATAACCAACGACGGCGTATCCATCGCCAAAGAGATCACGCTTGCGGACAAATTCGAGAACATGGGAGCGAGCATCGTGAAGGAAGTTGCAACGAAGACAAATGACAAGGCGGGGGATGGCACCACGACCGCGGTCGTTCTCACACAGGCAATTATCCACGAAGGACTCAAGCGCACTGCCTTGGGTGCAAACGCGATGATGGTGCGCCGGGGGATCGAGGCGGCAGCGCGTGACGCAGTGGGAGAACTCCAAAGAATGGCGCGCAAGGTAGAAGGCAAGTCCGACATCCGGCAAGTTGCCACGATCGCCGCAGAATCCGAAGAGTTGGGCAAGATCATTGCTGACACCGTGGAAAGGGTAGGCAAAGACGGTGTTGTGACGGTGGAGGAGTCGCAGTCGTTCGGTATCGGCTCTGAATTTGTGGAGGGCATGGAATTCGACAAAGGGTACGTTTCGGCCTATATGGTCACCAACGCCGAGCGGATGGAAGCGGAAGCGAAAGATGTAGCAATACTTATCACCGACAAAAAGATCTCGACGATCAAAGACATTCTGCCCTTGCTTGAAAAGGTGGCAGCGAGCGGCAAGAAGGAACTCGTCATCATCGCCGATGATGTGGATGGCGAAGCGCTTGCGACATTTGTCGTCAATAAACTCCGCGGCGCCTTCAACGTGCTCGCGGTCAAGGCTCCCGGCTATGGCGATCGCAAGAAAGAAATGCTTGCGGATATCGCGATCACGGTGGGTGCCTCGGTTATCTCGGACGATCTTGGCATCGCGCTCGAGAAGGCGGAATTGAATATGCTTGGTCGTGCGAATCGTGTGGTCGCGACAAAAGATTCGACCGTGCTCGTGGGCGGTAAGGGCAAGAAGTCCGCCATTGAAGAACGCGTGTCTCAGCTGCGCACACAGATCGAAAATACCGACTCGAAATTCGATAAAGAGAAATTGGAAGAGCGCGTTGCAAAACTCTCGGGCGGCGTTGCGGTCATCCGCGTTGGTGCTGCGACCGAAACAGAGATGAAATATCTCAAGGACAAGATAGAAGATGCGGTCAATGCGACCAAAGCCGCGATCGCGGAGGGGATCGTGCCGGGAGGTGGCGCCGCGCTTGCGAAAGTCGGCGAGAAGCTTGGGAAAAGAATAGACGCGAAGGCGCACGATGAGTACACGGTCGGATATCGGATCCTTTTGAGCGCGCTTTCGGCGCCACTGTTGCAAATTGCGCGCAATGCCGGACGCGAGGATGCGGCGGTAGTCTTGCAGGAAGTAATCAAAAAAGGTCCGGCGTTCGGGTTCAACGCTTCTGCGGAATCAGAAGACGCATCTATCGTCGACATGTACGAAGCGGGTATATTGGATCCGGTGAAGGTTACGCGAAGCTGTGTTGAAAATGCCGCATCTGCCGCGGCGGTACTCCTCACGACCGAAGCAGCGGTGGCCGATATCCCCGAAGAGAAGAAGCCTGCGCCAGGCGGCGGAGGGATGGGAGGGGGTATGGGAGGAGAGGATTACTAAGCGGTAGATGAAGAAAGCGTCCACAGCGGGGCGGCCTCAAGAGGCCGCCCCGCTGCTATTATTAAGGAACATGTCCGCTTTCAAAGCTGCGGCGCTTTTTGCTATTTACGCGATAGCGCTGCTTTCGTTTGCCCCTCCGGTGTATGCGGTCGGCACGCAAGCGGACAAGATGTGCAGTGCAGGCGACTACGAATGTGATTGGGGCGACAATGGCGCGAAAAAAGATGAAGCGGGAGTGAAATGCATGCGCGGCGCGCCGTGCCAAGACACTACCAGCGGCTGTACGACAAAAGGCAGTTGCGTGGACATCGAGGTATGCGGCAATGTAAAAAAGACATGCGAGGGGGAAGATATCAAAAAACCAGACGTGAAGGTGGACGAAAGCGGAAATCCGGAAAAGGAGCCCCCTAAACCCGCGCCCTCGGAAGTACCAGAGCCTCTTACCCCACCAAGCGGGGGAGTACCAGAACCTCCTAAACCGGGGACCTCGCTCCCTATTCCCGGCAAATCTCTTTTCGAGACCTTTCAGCTTTCGCCGGGCGAATTTGGCGCACCGCCAACAGAAGGAAATTCCGCGGCGCGGGTCCAAGACCTTTTCCGGCAACTACAATCGGAAGGCCAATCCGGATCCGTACAACAATCTGGCGATCCATCGCAAACAACGCCGCAACGGTGGGGGATCTACTACTCCGACCTTGGCGACGCGATACAACTCCAACCACCTGGCATCGGAGCGGGTGCAGGCCCCGCTTCAGAGTGGCCTGCGTACGAATCAACACCCCCCGCCAATGCGCCCTCGACCGGATTCGGACCCAATCAAACACCTGAACCAAAAGGCTTTTTTCAAAGTGCGTGGGATACTACGAAAAATCTTACCGCAGATGTGTTAAGCGGCACAAAAGTTCTCGCTGCTGATGTGGGGAGGGGTGTAGGGAGTGTCGTTGCCGACGCGGGGACGGCTGTTCTTGATGCGGGTCGTGCTGCAGCAGATAGCGTTAAGACATGGGCTCAAAATGTTGCCGAGACGGGTTTCAGGCCGTATTGGAATGAGCTCGTTGACCAGACTCCTCTCGATGGGTGGAAGATCACCGAAGGGCCAGCGCCGGACGCCGTGGCGTCACAGCAAGCCGATCTTGGAACCGACAGTTCGCAAGCGCAAACCCAAGAGCCGCAGCCCGAACCGGCGTCCGCAGAGCCAGCGAATCAGGAACCCGAACCCGCCCCCGCTTCAGGACCGCTGGCTAAAACCGACGCGGTAGCGTTCTTCAGTGAAACGAAAGAGTTCTCAACTCAAACGGGTATCGGAAATAACCCCACTGCCGACAATATAGATGCCGCGAAAGCAGAGATCGCGCAGTCAAAAATGGATTTCAACAAGGGATTGCAGGCATTCCAGACGGACAACGAGACGCTCAAGGCTGATGGAGCAAAATTCGATACGGACAAAGCGGTGCTTGCGTCGAAAGTCGCTGCGAACAATGCGGCCGTCAATGCGTGTAATCAGGGCTCCTGCTCGGCCGCTCAAATTGCGCGACTCGATCAGAATGCCGCAGCATTGCGCTCGACACAGGCGGAGCTTTCGACACAGGCCGGTAGCATCAATACGCGCGCGTCCGGGCTGCAGACGCGGGCAGCTCATTTGGATATAGCGGCAAACGACATCGTGGTCAAAGAAACGGGACTTCAAGATCTCAACAAGCAATATTCTGCGCAGCTTCAGGACGCGGGGAAGGAGATGGTGGAGATCTCCAAAGCTGCCGGGGAACAGTATGGCGTGCGCGCCTATTATCTTCCAACCGATTTTTCTCTCAAGGATCCAAACACCCCTCTGACTTCGTCGGTGAGCGCCGACCACAAATCGATGCAACTTGTGACCGTCTTCGGCGACCAAACGCAAGCGGACAAAACGGTCCAAGCATACCTCGCCGCGCAAACGCAATATGCGCGCAACGAGGGTCTTATTGCGCAGCGTGAGCAGTCTCTGGCAGTGCTGCAAGACCCAGCGAGCCCTGCGTTCTCTGTCCCCAGAGGCTCGCGGGACCCATTCGCGCATTACGCAGTACAGAACGAGCAGATCCAGGCAGCGACTGATGCATTCCTCGCCGGCGATCCGCAACTGTTCCAAAAACTCAACGCCGTCGGCCTGACGCAGGAACAACTCGTGCGGGGAGGAACGCTGGAAGCGACGGTGCATTCACTCGCGCAGAACAGCACGGACTGGAAAGGCATCGGAAGCGCACTTCTCCGTGGCGATGTTACGGGCGCGGTATTCGGTCTTGGCGAGGGGCTCGTGTACGGGGTAGCACGGAATATCGATACCGCGATGGGTAATAATGAGCAGACCTCGTATCTTGGCACCTTTTGCGATTCGTGCGCCAAGGACGTTGTCACGGCCTCGCGGCTCGCCGTCGCAAATGATGCGCTTATTGTAGGTGTGCTCGCGACTGCCCCCATACGCTCCGCCGCCTCGCTTTTGGAAAGCGCTGCTCCGCGGGCCGTGGATGCAATCTTAGGGCTCGGCGCAGAGAGTGCGGTGACGCGGTTCACTGCGAGCGAAGGCGGGGTGATCGCGGCGCGAGCACTTTCTGCTTCGGAAGGAGCATTGGCTGAAAGTGTTGCAGGAAGGATCGTGCGCGTCGCGCCATTCACCGAAGGCTCAGAGGCGGCAGCTGTCTCGACATCTGCAGGCGCAGAAGCAAGCGCACGTGTCGCGACCGTCGAGTCTGCGCGGCCCGTCGGAGGCAGCGGCCCGGCTGCCGGGGAGTCGGCTGCTGCTGAAGTGACGCCGCTTCGTCCCGGCGGATTGACGGCAGAAGCGGAGGCACAGGCGCAAAGTTCCATCGGCGCGCGCGGTAGTGGCGAGAACGTCGTTCCGCTGAGATCGCCAGAAGCCGTCGCGCCCCCGCTCTCTACAGTGGAATCGAGGGTTGCGACCGCGCAGCGCACATTGGACGATCTCACCGCACTGCGAACGACTCAGGCAGGAGAGCTGCGCGTCGCCGGAGAAAGTGAAACGGCGATAAACCAGACGTTGAGTAAACTCGACAAGCGTATCTCCCAAGTCGATGACAATGTAAAAGCATTCCAAAGTGCCGTCGATAATCCTAGCGTTGAGGCGGTCGTGGTGCCTAAGGCTGCGGAGCCGGTATCGGCGGCAGAGATCAAACAACTGCAAGATGGGTTAACAGCAGTAACACAGCGGTCAGAGGCTCTCGCGGCGCAGAGAACGAACGAGGCAGGAGCGATGCATACCGCCGGCGCGAGCGAAGCAGAGATTAAACAAACGCTTAGTAAGCTCGATGACCAGATCGCTCGCGCGTCGCAAAATGCAAAAGTATATGAAAACGCTATTGCGGATGCGAAAGGTCAGCCGCGACCGAATGTCTCCGGAGACTCTTCCGGCGGCCCTACTGGTCCTGCGGGAGGCACAGGTAGAGCGGGTGCGGGCTCAGCGGCGGGAGACACTACAAACGTCGTCTCAATAAATCGCACAGGAGCGGGAGAGACCTCTGGCGCAACCGCTAAACTCGAAGGGGTTGCGAACGACAATGTCGTGACGCAAACGCGACAGCTTCGCACCGCAAACGGTGGCACAATCGAGATTACTGAAACGTTCCATACTCCGGCGGCGAGGATGGAAGGAGCGCTGCGAAAAGTTGAAGATTTTAATACTGGTGCGGCTGGAAGACCTGTGGCGGCAAACGATAATGCTGTCGGCGCGCTGCGGCCGGCAGAAGCCGGTGCCGCAACGATTGCGGGCATTGAATCCGGGACGCTCGGGTTGGCAACAGAGCGATCGTGGCTTGCCACGGTCGCCGGTATGTTCACCATCGCTCCCGCAGCTGCAGCCGATGCGAGCGGAATTGAAGCGGCTGAACCAACAGAACTTTTAACGGTTGAAAATCCTACGCCCATCGCATTCGTTCCTGAATCCGTGCCAGTATCGGTCGGAGAACCGACTCTCGCATCTGTTCCTTCGACCATACCGGAGAGCGTGTCGCCTCCATCTGGGAGAGCGCTGCCCACTCTCGCGCTTGGAGAAGTGACTCCCGTGCCCGCGCGTGAGGCTCCTCTGCTATTGCCGGAAATTACACCGCCGCAGCCAACAGCAAATCCATCGCTCGCTCCCGCGACGCCGGGGGTTAATCCAGAACCGCCACGTCTTATCACATTGGTCGATTATATTCGCGACCACTACGGGGATGTCGCTGCCCAGCGCGCACGCGAGTCGCTCTTTTACAGTGGCGATCCGTGGTCGGGACTCCTCTCCGGCGGGGGAGCGGGAGGCGACTCGCAAGCTGGCTCGGGCTCGAGCGCACCGCAGAATCCGTGGTCGCAACCGAGTCCGCCGGAGCCGCGCGCGGCGACGGTTATCCCATTGCGTCCATTGGCACCGACTCCACCTGATGTAAAGATAACGGTACCAAAAACGGCCCCACCCGCTCCGAATCAGACCGCAACTATCTTGCCGTTCCCGACCTTGCCAAAGCCGACCGCGAAAGTGCAAGCGAAACTCGATACATTACCCGATTCGTTCAATTTCGTCGGTGGGGATGAGATTATCTCTGTAGCAAAGTTGCCCGACCGCCGCTACCTCGTGGAGACTCCGAAAAGTCCGCCGAAAATCGTTCTTGCCACGGAACTCATGACGGTTTTGCCGACCCTGGAGAAGGTCATTGATCGCGCTGTCGCAGCGCGCGCGGCAGTAGAGCCGCGCTTTGATACGGCAGCCGAGCAGTTCCTACTCGTTGCAGACAGAACGTCTGCTCCCGCAGAGCAGCCGCGAACGCTTATTGAGACACTAATGGGGGAATTCGAGACGGCACTCAAGGGGTTGAGGGATGCCATTACCGGACAAACAGAGATTCCCGAAAATGCCAAGCCGACGGTCGGCACAATTCCGGAAGGCATTCCGGTACCCGAGTCCGCCGGCCAACCGTCTCCCGCGTCTCCCGCGCCGGCAGCACGACCACAAACCTCTGCACCGGCCCCGACATTCGTTGACCGCATGCTTTGGTCCCTCGGTTTCCAACCCTCTACTTTTGCCGAAGAGCCATTGCCTCTACCCGAGCCGGGCGTGACATTATCGGCAAATCCGATTCCGGGAATAATTGCCGGTTTGTGGCGTCTATTTTCGGCTGCGCCGCTTCCGCCCGCAGCTCCCACGCCCGCGCCTGGTACTCTAGCAAGGTCAAGTCCAGCTCCCACAGCACCAGCCCAACCAATTCCGGTATCACCGGTACCGCCACCAGTATTGGCGAGACCAGCTTCGGACATAATTCCGGAAGAACAAGTCGAGATAGGGATGGTGAATGACGGGAAACTTGTCGTCGGTGAAAATCGACGAGTACCTTTCGCTGGAGGCTATAACGTCACGAGCGTGACTGCTGGTCTCAGAAATCAAGGTATTGATCCACTACTTTTGCATCTCCAACTCGGAAGAGACTTCGACCCAGCGCTCATACAGCAGGACATGCGTGCAAAAGGGGCGCTTATTTTGAAGACGCTTCCGAATGGTGATATGGGGATAGAACGGGTGCGCTACCGGTCTGAAGCAGGCGATAGCGCCATCGGTGGTCGCGTGCACAGGCAATCCACTATATTAGAGATTCCGGCCGAAGCGTGGTATCGAAACGCGGAGCTCTTCACAACAGTCTCGACGGCACTTCGCGCTGAACCGGATTCTGCACTGAAGATAAATGTAGCGCCGGAGGTTCTAACGACGGTAGAACACGAAATACCTTTGCTGAATGAACTTGACCCAAATACCCGGTACCTCGCCGACCTGATATCTTCGAATGCAAAAGAAGGTACCGTCGTTCCATCGGACAAATTCAGTGACGAAAAGTCCTTCCTGGAAGCTTTCGGTCGGGCGGTAGAGGCGCTGTACTGGACGGACCCCTCAAGCGTGGCAGATCTTAAAGTGACGGTCGGGATCGTGAAATTATCCGGCGGATGGATCCAATTTAATCCTTCGTCTCCTCCAGCGCCCTTACAGGCGGCAGCTGATTTCAACACCAACCTTCGGCTCAGTGGCGGCGGGGTACCGGGGACATCCGCCCTTACTCCTGAAGCGCGGGCGAGTATTCCCGCGCAGTCCACACAAACGAATCCCGCGAGCTACGATCCCGCCTACGATGCTGGAAGGGAAGAAGCCGCCCGCATGATCGCGGCAGTTAAATCCATCCGTTCGCGTAGTGTGACATATGCGACACCGCTTCCTGAATTGACACCGTTCATCAACGACCAGATCGCTTTTGTAAAAGAGCAGCTGCCGATCAGTGCGAGAGAGTACCCAGACTCGAAGATTCCCGCAGAACTTCAGATACGGAAACAACTCTTGTCTAAGCTTGAAGAGCAAGTGCGTCAGATCAGCGGGAGCGGTGGACCTACGTATCGCGAATCCCAGCTATTCAATCAACAATTGGCACAACTCTTATCAACAAAAAAGACATTTAGGCGCAACAGCATTAATCGGGACTACGACGGCACAATGTATTTCCCCGACACGTGGTTTGACGCTGATTCTGTGCCGCAGCGAAGTTCCTTGGATATTCTCACCTACTCATACGCAGAGGATTTTCCCGGCTTTGTAATCATTCAGTCTCCGAGTGGGGAGATGGGAATTGGTGCTATGAACCATGCGATGGCGCACGGCGCGCAACCGAAAGGTTTAATCGCTGGCGAGACCGTTGTTGACCAGCGAAACTACGATTCAGCTGGCTTCGCAGATCACGACAACGTTCACGTAGTTTTATATGCGGCGCAATACGACCGGATGAGTGCCGAACAGCGAGCGGCGGTACCGCTTATTTACGATGCATTCCAGCGACGGGCTCAGAGCGTTCCCGATAGAATGCGAAAACAGTCCGAACTTGTGTATTGGATGTCATGGCATGAACCAGATACGGTTGCGGATGATTTTTTTAGGGACAACGATCTGTTAATCGTAGCGGTCGATGCGGCTTCGATTCAAAGAGCCTATGATTCGGCAAAAGCATCATTACCTTACAGCGCGAGATTTTTTGAGGGCGCGCGCGATCTGGAAGCTCTATTGCCAGCGGAAGTAACGCGTAGTCGTGAGTCGGTTCAGGAATATCTCGAAGAAGCGGTCGAATCTTACAAGACACTCTTCGACGCTGCGCTTGCCGATGTAGAAGCAAGCAAACAACCATTCTCATATCTCGCTAATCTTCGAATAAATGGCGGAGGCGTACCCGGGACATCCGCCCTCACTCCTGAAGCGCGGGCGAGTATTCCTGCCGTAACCCCGCAGTCGCAAGAGTCTGTGAATCCTGAATCTCAAACATTCGCGTTGCCTCAAGCAGAATCCTTCATTCCTGCGCCGACCGTCGCGGAAACTCCCGCAGAGCCAGTTGCGCAATCGCCCTCGCCGCTTCACACGGTGCTTCCGACCATCGCGGCGCTTTTTGCCGGTCAGCCGGCGTTTATTCCCGCAACGGCGATCGGCATTGTTGCAGATATTATTATTTCGACACCGTCGGAGGCGGCCACTGTGGCACAAGAGCGACAGTATTTAGCAAATTCAAAACGCGATCTGGGGAAGATTCAAACCGGCATTGCGAGTCGGTATAATCTCGCCGCGCGAGATAGTAATAATCCAAGCGATACCACCGCCTCTGGCGCTATACTCAACGCGACGGAATTCACGGTCGCGATGCTCGGTGGTGCCCCGAAGTACGCGTGGGGTACGAAGATCGCGGTGAAAAATGTAGAGACGCTGAAAGACGGGAAAAAAGGCCCCAACTGGGGCAAGGAGGTCATAGTCGTCGTGAACAATACCGGCTCCCAACCAAATCGCCACCTCGACCTTTCTCCTGCGGCAGCAAGAGCGCTCGGTATAACAGGTACGGCACGAGTGCAATTTTCTGTCATCGAGGCGCCGGGTGTACAAACGGCAAGGTACAAATTGAATCGCACGGATCTGCGCGCAGGAGCTGTGACACCGGCGGGCACATTGGCAACGCGCGTCGCGCAAGCCACACGACCCGGCGCCACGCCCGTAGTCCGAAATCCCGTAGAGCAAGGGCTTGAGAATTTCTTCATGGCTGCTGCCAAATCTGGGGCAAAGCCGGTCGAAGTCGCGCAACAAGAGACAGTGCCGTCTGAACCACTAACCGGAACAGGAGGGGATCAAAGCGCGCGAAGAGAATTTCAGGTTGCCACACAAGATGCGCTTCGCGCTGCGGGTGTTCCCGCCAGGTTTATCGGGAAGAATACCGGCATGCCGATCACGGTAACATTTGAAGAGATGCCCAAGAATCGCTGGGATTCCTCGCAGGGATCGTTCCCCCAGTACATAGCGGAGACGCTGGCTGCCGTGGGCGATCCGAATGCGAAATATCTCGGCAATGGCAGGATCCAGATCACCAATGGTCCGCGGCAGATCCTTCTTGATACGCTCGTCACATTCAATACGCAATTGCAGAAAGAGGGATTGGTTTTGAATTATATCACGCTCGCGCGCGATGATGTGCAGAATAAAAACGTCGCGGGAGATCAAAACAGCGATCATAAGATCGGATTTGCCGCGGACGGCAATGTTACCGTAAGGCCGTGCTCCTCGGGTGATACTGCGTGCGCGGCGAACGCGCGTGTCTTGAATAACAATCAGTCCGAGCGGCACCTACGAATATTGCGCGCAGCACATGCCGCGGGAGTACAGCAGCTCAATATGTATGGCAAATTGCCCCTCGTCGCGGGGGAATCTCTCCATATCGGGATGAGTCCGTTCAGGAACGGTGCACCAGGCGAGACGCTCTCGAGTGGAGTGAATACCGAAGGCGTGCGCAGAATGGGATACGGAGACGCGCAGAGGGGTCAGATCGCGAAGCTCTCGCCAAGTGCCGCGCGATATCCTGGTATGCAGGAGGCGTTTGACCGCATGTTGCACAACCCGCCGCCTCTGCAATATACGCTTGTGTATGACGCAATACGGAGGCAGGAAGGAGCCGGGCTGAAGACGATTGTTGCCGATCCTGCGCCAGTCGGAGATCTGGTGGTAAGCAGCTCGATTGTCACGCCGGAGATGATACCAAGAGAGAGCATCGAAGCGCCCTTCGTGCTCGCGCCAGTCGACGGTCTTCCGAAGCTCATCGCCCTCGCTCAAAATATTCCGCATGCGCTGCAGGAAAACATTCCGATCCCATACGCTGTTCGAGTAATAGTCCAGCCCATTCTTCTTGAGCCGCTCGAGGATCTTCCCGCGTCGCCGACCATTCCCGTTACGGTCGTCGAGCTGCCGGATCCGATGATTCCGGCGATAACCGTTGGCACGGAAATTGCGCAAACGCTGCCGGCGGAAATGCTGGATCCGGTCGTCATCGTCACCTTCACTCCGTCCGTCGCGTCGCCACTTCCTGCCGTACCGGTAATTATGGTGACGAGGGGAACGCTGCCTACCCTCGAGCCCGTCTTCGAGCCGCCGGTCTTGGTTGCGGTGCAAGAAGAAACAGGGAAAAAGACAGTAGTGCCGGAAACGACAGGATCTCTAAAGTCGCTTCCGCAGACGGAGGTGACAGCGAATACACCCATTCTGCGACCATCAACGCCTCCTACTCCCACCTTCCCGCTTGTGATACTGCCTTCTGCAGTGCTTCCGCGTTCTCCCGTAGAAACGCCGACGAGCGAAAAGCGTCCGGCTACGGAAGGAACTTCTCCAACTCCGGAAACTCCTCCTCTGCCAGAGACTCCCGCTCGTTCTGTATACGATGCGCAACTATCGACGGGACATGACGGCACAACGCTCGCTGATATATTGGGAGGTTGGTACGCAAGCGCGCAGCAAAAGATCTCCCCCTGGTTGAATCGAGTTGCAGAACAAATACCTCCTGTTCCCGAACCGACGTACCAGCTGACCCCGCCGCTTCCTGCGAATCGGAGTTTGGCGCCGACGACACTGCCAACGGAAATTGCGCTGCGGGTGCCGGATGTTCTGGAGCTTCCATTTTCTCCACTTTTACTCGAATCTTCCGCAAACACTCCAGCGTTCCTGAATGAAGTAGATGCAGGTCTTCAGGCAGAAAATGAGCTCGACGCGGTTCATGTCGCGCGACAGTATGTCGAGGAGCTCGGACGCCAATTGACGCTCGCAAGACTTTCAGGCGTTTATGTATCTGACACGCAGCTTTTCTTGCCGCTCGTAGGCGGAAGTAGCGGCCTCGCACCGGTACCCCATGATGTACTTGTTCCTGAAGCAGCCGAAAATACACAGTTGGAATTGCCGCTTTCTACAGTACCGCCGCCCGCGTCGCGCACTGGAATTCCAGGAGCTTCGCAACTTCAGAGTCCCGCAGTACAGAAAATTTCCGATATCGAACCTATTGAGAAAAGTGGCCTCAACATTGCAACGAGGGCTGGGATCAAGGATGTTGCGGAAGCACCGCTCGTCCTGGCAATAGAAGACTTGTGGGACAAAAATATTCAAACCACCGGCTCCTCGGCGAACAAAAAAAATATCAGAGAAGGTCGCGGAACGATCGAAATCGATTATGCGACTCTCTCCGAAGAGAACAAAACGATTGGACGAGAACTTGGAACACGGAGCATGATGCAAGGAAAAGAAATCCTGATTATCGACATCCCTGTCTATCAAAACAGTACCGTCAGAGAGGTCGAACATTATGCAGGTCTGGTAGCGTCCGAATTTGAGAAACAACCTTTGACCTGGGGTTACTACACGCTTGGGGAATTGAGACAAGGTCTCGGCCTCGGTCCGGATGATACATCTGTGGGGGTCGAAGATTTCATGGATTCATATCCCTACGATCCGACCACGAAAAGATTTTACTGGAGTGAGGAGCTTGCAAGAAAAGCAAACGCTAGCGTAGCTCCAACAGCGCCTGTTGAGGCAACCAGAGCGCCGACCCTTACTCCCGTAGTATCGGACCCAGTCAGATCATTCAACAGGTGGACAGACAGACGTGGCGAAATTGTTGATGTAGAAAAGAATCCGATAACCGGCGTCTACGAAATTGCTCCATTGCCGATGTTGTCTGCGCCTGTGCCACCATGGATGCGCGACCAGGAAGCACAGATGCAGCGGGCAGCGGATACTGCTTTAAGAGATGTAGAAGCTGTTGAGCAGGAAATCGAAGATGCGTTTGCTGCGGTAACCCCAGCGCCACCTATTGCACCACTGACTCTGCCACCCGTAGCACCGGTAATACCGCCGATTACCCCAGCAGTGCCGTCGGTTCCGCCAATCGTGCCGCCGGTAGTACCACCCGCGGGTGCAACGCGAACTTCAGGAGTACCAATTATTCCTCTCGTGCCACCTCGCCCAGGAGGAGGTAGGGGCGGGGGAGGCCTACCGCCCGGTACGCCACCAACGACTCCGCCGACCGTTGTTCCCCCAGGTCCTGGAGGCCCACCACCAGCGGGAGGTGGTGGGTGGCGACCGGGTTGGAAAACCGTCACCGTCGGCATCGGGGCGTTCCTGTTTGGGCCATCTATATGGAATTGGTGGAATTCACCTACGGCAACGAATCCGGATCCGACAGGAGGAAAACCTTCAGGAGGCGGACAAACTCCACCAGGTCAGCCGCCGGCAGGTAGCGGGCCGCAGCCGCCTCCGAAAGATACGAAAACGGCACCCCCTGTAGTTGTGAAAAAAGACGAGACGACGCAGCCGCCGCCAAAGATTGAGCGAAAGCCCGCGGTAAATGATCGCGCGGGGAACACAAATACCGATCCGGGTACGACGAACCCAAGCGGTTCGGGTTCGCGGGCTGGAGGTGCCAACGGGAGCACTCCGTCGGCCTCGGGATCTTCGAGCGGCGGAGGACTGGGGGGCATGCTCAATTCGCTTGGAGGTATGCTCGGCCAGTTGATGAATAAAATGTTTGGCAATCAACAGCAGGTTCCGCAACTACAGATACCACAGCCGTTGAAGCCGGTCGTGAGGCTCATTGCGAACCCCGATTCGGTCGCACAGGGAGGGAAGGCAAGACTCTCATGGTCGAGCGTGGGTGTTACCTATTGCGGCCTCTTCGGGCCTCTCGGTAGGCAGATCGCAGAGGGAAGGCCCGATAGCTCGACCTCCACGCCTGCACTCGCGACCACCACTGTCTTTATGGTCAATTGCAGTGCTCCTTCCGGTGCAACAACCTCAGCGCAGACGTCAGTACGCGTGCGTTGACCCCTTAGTGAATTTTGGCGATTTGACATACCCGCGCCTTCGGTGCCTCGCCAAAATCTACTACGGGGTTGACGATGCGTTGTGGTATAATGGCCGCATGGAAATTTCATGGATCATCTTGGGGGTCGTTGTCGTTGTCGCCGTGTGGGCCGTCTGGGCGTATAACCGCTTCGTCAGTCTCACCAATCGGACCGAAGAGGCATGGTCCGATATCGATGTGCAGATGAAACGGCGCTATGACCTTATCCCGAATTTGATCGAAACGGTAAAGGGTTATGTGCAGCATGAGCGCGGGACCCTGGAGAGCGTAACGGAAGCGCGCACGCGTGCGATGAATGCGACGACCGTGGAACAGCACGCGCAGGCGGAGAATATGCTCACGGGCGCACTGAAATCACTTTTCGCAGTTTCCGAGTCCTACCCTGACCTCAAAGCAAATTCGAATTTCGTCGAGTTGCAGCGCGAGCTCTCGGACACCGAAAACAAGATCCAAGCCGCCCGCCGCTTTTACAATTCCGTTGTCCAGGAATTGCAGAATGCCCTCGAGCAATTTCCTTCAAACTTTATCGGCAGCATCTTCGGCTTCAAGACCCGCGAATTCTTCCAGCTTGCGGAGAATGAAGCGGCAGCACGCAATCCGGTCAAGGTGAGTTTTTAGCCACTAGCCACTAGGGTTTAGTGGAGTCTATTTTGTCCCATTGAGTTTTTAATCTATTGGCTATACCCTAATCACTAATGGCTAGTTTATACACACAACAAGGAAAAAATATCCGCAAGACGTGGTTTTTGATGACCGGGTTTTTGGTCGTTGTCATCGGACTCGGATGGATCGTATCGCAAGTCTACGGCAATACCGGCATTCTCTACGCCGCGGTCGCGTTCTCGCTTTTTATGAACATCACCGCGTACTGGTTTTCGGACAAAATCGCACTCGCTTCTACCGGTGCAAAAGAAGCCGATCCGGTACAGTACCTCGAATTGCACCGCATCGTCGAGAATCTCGCTATCACCGCGGGGCTCCCGAAGCCGCGTGTCTATATCATTGAAGACCAAGCCCCCAATGCATTCGCTGCCGGGCGCGATCCGAAACACGCGGTTATTGCGGTTACGACAGGGCTTCTTGCAACGCTTGATCGTTCGGAGTTGGAGGGAGTGGTCGCTCATGAGCTCTCGCACATCGGAAATCGGGACATTCTCGTGATGACAGTTGCGGTCGTACTCGCGGGATTCATTGCCATCGTCTCCGACATTTTTCTTCGCATGAGCTTCTTCGGGGGAGGGAACCGCGACAACAAAAATCCACTGCTCCTCATTGCCGGCATCGCAGCTATCATTCTTGCACCCATTGCTGCCCAATTGATACAAATGGCCGTCTCCCGAAAGCGGGAATTCCTCGCCGACGCATCGGGGGCTCTTCTCACGCGCTATCCCGACGCTCTTGCATCTGCGCTCCAAAAGATTGCTTCATATCCCGCGCCGATGCAGCGCGCATCAAACGCTACCGCGCATCTCTTTATCTCGAACCCTTTTGGCACGCATGAAGCAGGGCAGTGGCTTACCAAATTATTCTCCACGCACCCACCCACCCCCGAGCGCATTGCGGCTCTTGGAGGCCTAAAAGTGTGACATAATATCGCCATGCACCTGACGCGTGACGGGAAATTCGTGAGAAGCGACATCTGGCGCGAAGGGAAGTGGCTCGACCTCTGGAGCGTCGTGCATTTTCTCACGGGAGTATCGACTGCTCTCGGACTCTCGATCCTCGCATTCGGTTTCCCTGCATCGGCGGTGATCGCGTTTCTGGGTTTTACTGCGTATGAACTGTGGGAGGCGATGGTCAAGATCGAAGAAACGCCCCAGAATCGGGCAATGGACGTCTTGGTCGGGATGGTCAGTTTCGTCCCGACATTCCTTTTTGTCGCGCCTCTGTTCCCGTTTTGGGGGCTCTTCTTCGTCTTTTGGGCCGTTTTGGAAGTAAACGTTGCTCTTGCGTATTTCGGGTGGGATATATCACATAAGGCACGTCTGCTTGAGGCAAAGATGCGGCTTGAGATCGCACATCAGCGAGAGAGATTCATCCATCGTCGGGACCAATTTGTCGCGGATCGTGAACGCCGTGGGTCGCTGAAAGAAAGACTTCGTGCGCGTAAAGAGCAATGGCGTTTGCACAAGAAACGCCGGAGCCTATTGCCGCAACCCCTCGTTGTGCGGGATCAGAACCACCCACCGGAATTGAGCGCATGACACAGAGTCAAGCTCAACAGGGCGTATTTCATATATGGGAGCTCGATCTTGGTGCGATCGAGAACAATGTCGTCATCGTAGATCTAGACGGTACTCTCGTTGCCTCCGGTCAAGGCACGATAGTGGGGGAAGCGAAGGGTGTACTCGAGACTCTGCGCACGAGGAATGATGTATTTCTTTTTTCCAACCACGTGGACCGTGAACGACTGGCGCGGCTCGCAGAGGAGCACGGAGTTTCCCATATTTCATCGCTGCGTCGCAAACCGGATCCGCGGATACTTCATGATATTCCTTCGAGTCGGCATACACAGAGGGTCGTGATCGGCGACAGGGCGATGACCGACGGATTGTTCGCGCACCTCATCGGCGCCCGCTTCATCAAAGTCAGGCGAGCGAAAAATGGCGAAGAGTCGATCGCTCTACGGGTCGTCTATTGGGTCGACGATGCGGTCTTTTTTTTCGTGAGGGCAATAAAGCGTTTTACATAAAAGACAGCGCTCCAGAGCGAAAAGATCACGGCGATGACTCCGAATACTGTTGCCGCGGTGTTCATATATGGAATAAAGGGGAAAGCGAGTGCGAGAAGCATGAAATTAAGCATTAGGAACTGTGCGGCGGTCTTTATTTTTGCGGAGTAGATCGCCGGCGTCAAAATTCCCTGTGCGAGGAGGTAGTTCTTGAGGGCGTCGGTCGTAATATCGCGCACGAACAAAATGAGAAGGATGAAGGGTGCGACAATGTTCGATGCGTACAAGAGGATGATCAGGGTGAGTACCAGTATTTTGTCGAACAGGGGATCGCATACGACGCCAAAATCAGAGATCACCTTCCAGCGTCGTGCAAGATATCCGTCGAAGTAGTCGCTCAAAGCTGCAAGCACAAACAGCGAATACGCGATGATGTAGCGCTCCGGAAAAGTTGAATAGAACAAAATAACGATCAGAAGCGTCGCAACTCCGCGGAAAATCGTCAGCGCATTGGGGATACTATTGAGCATAATTACCAAAAGGTTTTTTTGAGGCCGATCGCATATGCAAGCCCATTAACAACTGGATTCGCGATAAGCGCGAAAACGAGAAGGAACAGCGCATCTGCGAATGACCATGTCGCGAGTGGATATGTGAAGAGCAAAAATCCGAGCATGTAGTCTATCTGGTCGAAGGGGACAAAGGGGCGGCCGTTTTCAATGCCGAATAGTCTCTTGAAAAAACTTTTTATAAGGTCTCCGCCAAGGGCACCGCTCCCCGCAAGAGCGCCAAAGAGAAGGGCATGCATGAGGGTCGGATATGGCGAGAATATAAGCCACTGTGCGCTCGCGATTGCGATCGCGCCTATAACGCCGACGACAAGACCCCGCCAGGTCTTGTTGACACCGAAGCGACGCTCGTCGATGGGGTGCGCGAGCGTCGGGAAAATATCCCAATGTGTCGCAAACACCGGCAGCATATTGGCAACGAAGGCTGGCAGGGCGATGTAGATTAATTGAAGCATGCACTATTGTACCGTAGGAGTCGGCTTCAGGTCACATTGAACTTGAACAGTCTCAATATAGCGATATATCGCTATATTGAGACTGTATTTCAGCGAGGTCTCCTTCCCGTTCGTAATGCGTTGAGACGTTTTTGATGCCGAGGTCCGGCAATCGACGGCATGCCAGCAGATAAGAACATTTCCACGTAGTCTACGAAGGAGAGGTTTCTGTTGAAGACACGACAGAGGGGATCAAAGTGTCCCGCGAGCAATCTTCGATGCAGCCGCCGTATCGTCGAAACACTTACGTTCAACGTTTGCGCGATGCGGTAGTACGAATGATCGCGATCAAGCATCGTGATGATCGCCAGACGCTTGGCAAGCATTATTCTCTCGGTTGGTGTCAGTAACGCGTGTACACGTGCCTTCCCACGCGGGATGCTTGCTGCGAAGAGTGCATGCATGAATGTGTCAACGATCTTTCGTTCGGTTCCGGGTTCCATTCTTCGTTTCGAGACGTGGGTCATAGTGCGATATATCGCTATATTAGCACGTCAAGATTGTGAGAAGAACGATATTCGATATACTGCAGTTTCTGGAGGGTTCGCATAGTGGTCTAGTGCGCACGCTTGGAAAGCGTGTGTGGGGAAACCCACCGAGAGTTCGAATCTCTCACCCTCCGCAGTCAGTACTGGATGTGCTTGTTATCTACAGGGCGGGACACATACTATCGAACTTTAGTTTGTCGGTGGTACAATTTCTGCATGTTGAACAACAAAAAAGCATTGATGTGGGGCGGGGTATTTGGTCTTGTGGCGCCATTTATCGGCCTCTTTGTGGGTCTGCAGGTATCGCCGATGGTAGCGAACATTTTGATGTTCCCGATACTAGCGCTTTCGGCCGTACTTAATAGTCCGTTTGGTATGTGGAGTCCGACTCTCATGCTCACGGGTCTCGTTCTTTCAGTGGTGGTGTGGGCACTGGTTTTTGCCATTGTCGTCGGGCTCCTAAAGCAGGTACGGAAGTAGCGCTGCACTTGCATCATCTCCTATACACACCATCCGCTAGACGGGAAGTGTGCGAAGGCTATCATTACCGCAACATGGTTGAAGTAACCTTTTGGCCGATACTTGCTGCGGGTACTGCATCCGTCCTCATCGGATGGGTGTGGTATCACCCGAAAGTCTTTGGAAGTGTGTGGATGCGATTGAACAACGTCACGCCGGAGCAGGTCGAGCGGGGAAAGAAGCGAATGCCGCTCTATGCGTTCGTGGCTCTTCTTGCGAGCATGCTTGTGGCGTGGGTGATGAACTACGTCGGCATCGCTTTTGGTATCTATGATTGGGTCGGGGCGGTCTTTGAGCTCGCGCTGTGGTCGTGGCTCGGATTTGTCGTGCCGACCTTGCTCGGGCAGGTGCTCTGGGAACAAAAACCGATCAAACTCTACCTCATCAACGTTCTTTACTGGCTCGTCTCGTTCGTCGTAATGGCGCTCATTCTCGTGGTCGGGTCACAGGCTCTTGGAGGAATGGGTTCATATGATATGCAAATTGATGCAGGCGAGTATTACATGGAGTAGTCTGTGAAAAAACGTACACATCTTCGTACCGCGGCGCTCGTTGTTGCGGGAATCGTTCTCGCGCTGCTGGGAATTCTTGCATATGTTCATACGCCCGCCTCGGAGGTAGGAAGTGCAACACTCCGGACGATTCACCTCAAGGGGGAAAGCGTCCGCATCTCCGTCGCCGACACCGATGCCTTACGTCAGCTCGGTTTGGGCGGGCGTGCTGGCCTCGCGCCGGACGAAGGGATGTTGTTCGTTTTTCCGCGAGACGGGAAGTATGCCTTTTGGATGAAAGACATGCGATTTTCTATCGATATTCTCTGGCTTTCTGCCCCTTCGACAAGCTCAGGGCAAGCGACCGTTGTATACATTGCACAAAATATTTCTCCGGACACCTATCCGAAAGATTTTGTCTCGACCGCGCCTGCGCGCTACGTCCTCGAACTTCCGGCGGGATATGCAGCTTCTCATTCAATTAAAGTAGGTGATATTGTCCAACTGTAAAAGTCAAAACACCGAGATTTAACCTCGGTGTTTTGCTGCATCGACACTTGCTTCACTCGTTTTGTTTGCTCGGAAGCAGAAAAGCGAAGCATTTCTGCTTCGCCTCGCTGCACTGCATCGATAAGCCGGATTCTGTCGGGGGCAGCCATGTATCTGGGATGATTGTTGCCAACCACCTCGCGCGGCTCTCTCAGTCATGCCGCACTGAATTCATCAAACTCAATGCGGCACGACCAAGCACGGCCTTGCACAGAAGTAAGAATTTTGCCGTTGCATCTCCGCATTTCTGCGGAGGTCACCCTTGCGGGTGCCTATCCTTTCGGAATCGGCGTTTCTGTTCGCATCTCTCGCCTTGCGGCGGACGGGGGTTACCCGCTACCGTGCTGCTCTTGCGAGCCTGTGTCCGGACTTTCCTCCCACCTTACCGAAAACGGTAAGGGGGCGGCTGCCTAATGCAGAGGGGCAGTATCCCATTTTCATCTTAATTATGCAAGATTACAGACGCAGAAAATCCACCCCCCCGCCGTACGGCGGGGGTGTGGGTTTGTGGTATCATCGTTCTATGGGTATCAAAGGCATG
This sequence comes from Candidatus Kaiserbacteria bacterium RIFCSPHIGHO2_01_FULL_53_29, assembly GCA_001781125.1. GTDB lineage: Bacteria > Patescibacteriota > Minisyncoccia > Phycocordibacterales > UBA2100 > UBA10103. The sequence goes on along the minus strand of MFKT01000010.1, from coordinate 12,099 downwards.
GGGAGATGGTTTGACGAGATCTCACGGTGGGGCATTCTTCTTCTGTGCGGTCTTCTGCCGTTCTTTTTTATTCCCGTCTCGTGGATCACGGTCGCGCAAAGCAAGATGGCACTTGCCGCAATACTTCTTGCGATCATCGCACTCTCGTGGGCGCTCGCGAGGCTCGCCGAAGGACATCTGCGAATTCCCGCAAGTTTTGTCTTGGCTTCAGGCATCTTGGTCCCACTCGCATATGCGATATCTGCCGGTGTTGCCGGTTTCCCTTCACTTTCTCTGGTTGGAAGCGGTGTCGAGCAAGACACACTTGCTGCCGCCTGCTTGTGGTACGGAGCGCTGCTTCTTCCCGCGCTTCTTTTCTCGGATTCCGGTGGGCGCTTTCTCCTTGCAGTGCGTGCACTCTTTCTCGGCGCGTTCGTTCTCGTGCTCCTTCAGATCATTCACCTTACCGTTCCCTCCCTTCCTCTCTCTTCCGTGTTTGCAGCCTCTACCGGAAACGCGCTTGGCAGCTGGCACGACTTCGGCATCGCACTTGGATTTTTCCTCCTGCTCGGCTATGTATTTATGGACGCGGGAACGCGCTTCGACCGCTATCTTTTTGGTGCAACCGCCGTATTCTCGTTCCTCCTCCTCATTGTTGCCGATTTCTTCGATGTATGGGTCGGGGTCGGTGTGGTCTCACTACTGCTTCTCTTTCACCGCGTATGGGGGATGCACATCGAACGACCGTGGACGTTTTTGAGATCGTTGCACACGGACTGGCGCGTGTATGCGCCACTGCTCCTCCTCATCCTCTCTGCGGGCATCTTTAGCGTATTCGGGACCAGTATTGCAACCAAGCTTCCCAAGCAAATACAAGTCGCAAGTTTCGAGGTTCGGCCATCGTGGGCGGGCACCTTGCAGATCGGACAGGCGGCACTCACCAATCCCTCGAAGCTTTTCTTTGGCGTGGGTCCCAATACATTCACGCGTCAGTGGGGACTCTACAAACCCGTGGGGGTCAATCAAACGCCTTTTTGGAACGTGGATTTCTCTGCCGGGTACGGCTCCATTCCCACATCGTTCATCACTTTGGGAATTCTCGGCCTGCTCGCGTGGGTACTCTTCATTGCGTGTGTCTTATGGAGAGCCGGAATGACCTATGTGCAAACCCCACATCGGGGAGTGCAGCGCGAACGCGCTGCGGGCCTCGCACTATGCGCCCTCTACCTTATGGTGTTCCACGTGCTCTATATACCGGGGACCGCACTCGAAATTCTGGCATTTCTTTCTATCGGACTTCTGACCGCGTACCTCGTGCACCTCGGGCTCGTGCGTAGCTACGCGTTCAATCTCTATGAGACGGGTTGGAAGGGCGCTACATCTCTTGGAGTGGCAGGACTCGCGATGCTGTTTGTGATCTTTGCGGGCGGAAGTATTACCCGCGTGATCGCGGCAGAAACTCTCGTGAACCGCAGCATCATTACCTACAACGCTACGCAGGACATTGCACGTTCGTCCGCGCTTGTGGGAAAGGCTTTGCGTATCTACCCTTCAGACGATCGTGCGCATCGCGCGGGAGTCGAATTGGGGCTTTTGCAGTTGCAACAGTTGATCTCAAAGGGTGATGCCACAAGCACTGTAGCGCGCTCCGAGCTCCAGAGTACCTTACAGGCAACCATTCAGCACGGACTCGATGCCGTTTCCATCAACGGAAGCGACTATCAAAATTGGCTTGAGCTCGCCTCACTCTATCAGAATCTCGCGGGGGCACAGGTGGCGGGTGCCTACGACAATGCCCGCGCAGCGTATCAAAAAGCGATCGAAGAGAATCCCACAAGCCCCTTTCCGCTTTTCCAGCTTGCACGTCTGGAATTGCTTGAAAATCATACCGACTTGGCTCTGCAGGATCTCGTTGCTGCCGTCAAGCTGAAGCCTGATTATGCGGCAGCCTATTATCTGGCTTCGCAGATATACGCTGCGCAGGGCGATTTCAAGAGCGCGATTCCCGTGGCAGCGCAGGCCGTCAATTCCGCGCCCGATGATCCGGCAGCCTGGTACAATCTTGGAATCATTGCCTACGCGGGCGGCGACTTTGCGAACGCGGCGACTGCCGAAGAGCAGGCACTCGCGCGTAATCCACAGTATGCAAACGCGCTCTACGTACTCGGTCTCTCGTACTATGAGCTCAAACGCCCGGCTGATGCACTGAAAGCTTTTGAAGCTCTTGCGGCACTCGATCCATCTGCATCAATTGTTGTGACCATCATCGAGAATCTTAAGGCGGGGAAGGCGCCTTTGCCCGCGCAGGGAGGAAAATAGTAAACTGTTGGTATGATACACAGAGCGTTCCGGCTCCTTTCCTACGAGGTGCGCGGACTGCACGCGGCGGTTTACGTCTTGGCCGCGTCCGCGCTTCTCTCGTCACTCCTTGCCCTCGTACGCGATCGACTTCTCGCGCATACGTTTGGCGCCTCGACAACGCTCGATCTCTACTACGCGGCGTTCCGCATACCTGACCTTATCTTTGTCGGGACGGGGGCATTGGTTTCCGTCTATATACTCATTCCCGAGCTTGTGCGCCGCTCGAGTGATGCCCAGAGAGATTATATCGACACCATCCTCGTCGGATTTTCGGTGTTTGCGATTTGCGTATCAGGGATCGCAACCCTGCTTGCGCCTTTGATACTCGCTCTGCTTTTCCCGATACTAAGCGCAGGCTCTCATCATGATGAGCTTATCCTGATGACGCGCATCATACTTTTGCAGCCCATACTTTTAGGCGTATCCAACATCCTCGCTGCAGTAACGCAGACAAAACAGCGTTATGCGCTCTATTCGATCTCGCCACTTCTGTACAATCTCGGCATGATTATCGGCGTAATCTTTTTCTATCCTTTCTTTGGCATACAGGGTCTGGCATGGGGAGTCGTGTTCGGAGCTCTCATGCATGCGGGCATTCAGCTACCTTCGATCATCGGCGACGGATTCTTCCGCGCGCTTCCCCGCGTCCACGATGTGCGTGCCCTTATTGAGACCGTCAGCATCTCCATCCCGCGCGCACTCGCCCTCTTAATGGGTCAGGTTACCTTTATCGGCCTTACAGCGCTCGCAGGTCTTCTCACTCCCGGCTCCATCGCGATTTTTATCTTCGCCTACAATCTTCAAGCGGTGCCGCTCTCGGTGATCGGAGCTTCGTATTCGGTCGCTGCGTTTCCGACTCTTGCCGCAGCCCTTGCACGGGGGAGTAGGAAAGAGTTTATCGAACATATCGCAACCGCCGCTCGCTACGTATTCTTCTGGTCGTTGCCGGTGACTGCCCTTTTTATCGTCTTGCGTGCTCATATGGTACGTGTCGTCCTTGGCTCCGGCGCTTTCGATTGGACCGACACCCGTCTCACCGCTGCCGCGCTCGCGGTCTTGTGTCTCTCGCTCTCTGCTCAAGGGCTCGTGTTGCTTCTCGTGCGCGGATACTATGCTGCGGGCCGCACATTCGTGCCGTTTTTCGTCTCGTCGGCAATGGCAGCCGGAGCAGTGGGGCTTGGCGCGCTCCTGCTGGGGGTATTCCAGAACCATTCTGTCTCGAGCTTTGCGCAAACGCTCTTGCGTGTCAGTGATGTGCCGGGGGCGAGCGTGCTCATGCTCGCGATCGCCTACACAGCAGTTTCCATTCTGGGCGCTCTCGCGCTTGCCATCCATTTTGAATATCGTTTCGGGGGATTTTTTGCCCGCGTTGCACGATCGTGGGCCGAGAGCCTCGTCTGCGCACTTTGCGCTGGAGTCGCAGCGTATGGAGCGCTTCTCGTCGTGGGGCCGATCACGTTCGCGTCGACGACACTCTCGATATTTGCGCGAGGCTTTGCTGGTGGCGTCTTTGGGATTATAGTTTCTGCCCTTGTCTACTGGATCGCGGGCAATCGGGAGTTCAAAGAGACGGTCGAATCGATCCGCAGCAGGTTCGAAGGCGTTAAGGCCCCTCCCACACCGAGTGTTGCGGTAGTATCAGCCGAAGAGTCTACCTCAACGAGCCCGCAGGGATAAATCATGGCAACATATATACGAAATTTCAGTATTATTGCGCACATCGATCATGGTAAGTCGACGCTCGCTGACCGCATGTTGGAACAGACCGGCACGATCGAGCCACGCCGCATGCAAGAGCAGGTTCTGGACCGGATGGATCTCGAGCGCGAGCGCGGTATTACTATAAAAATGCAGCCAGTGCGCATGAAGTGGAAGCATACCGATGTGTCGGGGAAAGAAGAAGAGTATATCTTGAACCTCATCGATACACCGGGACACGTTGATTTCTCGTACGAAGTGTCACGCGCCCTCTCTGCGGTCGAGGGGGTGCTCCTCCTCGTCGACGCGACACAGGGCGTCGAGGCGCAGACGCTCTCCGTCCTGTCGGTCGCGCGCGAGCTCAATCTCACGATACTACCCGTGGTCTCGAAGATCGACGCGCCGAATGCGCGCGTGGACGACATCGTCAGAGAACTTGCGGAGCTCCTCGGATGTCCTGAATCGAGCGTGCTGCGTGCATCAGGAAGGACGGGGGAGGGCGTTGCGGATATTTTGAACGCAATTATCGAGCGCATTGCTCCACCCAAGGCTCATACTGCCGGCATCCAGGCGCTCGTTTTCGATTTCGGATATTCCGATCATCGGGGAGTAATCGTCTTCATGCGCGTATTCAGTGGACGTATCGCAAAAGGGGATTCCCTGCGCCTGGTGGCGGCTCATGCCGATTTTACGGCGCTCGAAGTCGGGGTTCTCATGCCTGAAGAGCGACCGGCTGCCGAACTTCTCGAAGGCGAGATCGGCTATATCGTCACAGGAATCAAAAGGCCTGGCATCGCATCGGTAGGAGACACACTCACGTCATCCCGCAATCCCGCGCCCGCCCTCGGCGAATATCGGAAGCCAACACCGGTCATCTGGGCATCCGTCTATCCTGAATCCCAGGACGATCTGCCGAGCTTGCGTCTCGCACTTTCTCGTTTGCAGCTTTCCGATTCGTCGCTCTCATACGAAGAAGAGTCTTCAGGTGTGATGGGCAAGGGATTTCGCTGCGGATTCCTGGGCATGCTTCACTTGGAGATCGTGGTGGAGCGGCTGCGGCGAGAATTCAATCTCGCGCTCGTGGTCACGATGCCGACGACCGTCTACGAGGTGACGAAAATGAACGGGGAAGTGGAAAATGTGTATGCGCCCGCGCGATTTCCGGATGACGGCACGGCGAAAGGAGTTCGCGAACTATGGACGAACGTCTCCGTCATCACGCCGCCTGGGTATCTCGGCAGCGTGAGCCAGCTTCTCTACGAACACGAGGGCCTCGTCGGTGATACTGAAACCCTCCTCGACGGCAAGACCCGACTTTCCGCGCAGATGCCGCTGCGCGAGCTCATGCGCGGATTCTTCGATAAGCTCAAGAGCGTATCGAGTGGCTATGCGTCGCTCTCGTACGAGCTCCTCGGAATGCGCACCGCCGACGTGATACGCCTCGACATCCTCGTTGCGGAAGAGCCGGTCCCTGCGTTCGCGCGCATCGTATCGCGTCGCAGGATCCAACACGAAGCTGAGGCGATGGTTGAGCGGCTCGAGAAACTTCTCCCGCGGCAGATGTTTGAACTGAAAATTCAGGCGAAGTCTGGGGGCCGCATTGTCGCTAGCCGTCGCAAATCAGCGATGAAGAAAGACGTCACGCAGCATATGTATGGCGGCGACATCACGCGCAAGATGAAGCTCCGTGAAAAGCAGAAGAAAGGCAAGAAAAAGATGCTCGCGCGGGGGAGGGTAGACATCCCGCACGAGGTGTTTTTGAAAGTGGTTCGCGAGAGTTAGCCGGTGATCAGAGTAACCAATCCGGGCGCGAAAAATACCACCATACCGAGGGAGACAAAAATGGCGACGAAGCCCCACACCCATTTGGCTATTCTTTTGGTGCGTTTGTGAAAGAGAAAACTCATGCGTGGTACGATTATATCCTATGGCACTACGGCAACGCAACGACCCTGTCCGGCTCTTTGGACGGCGTCTTGTTATTGTCGGGCTTCTCATCCTCGTGGTGATGGCTGTTTTCGGTGTATGGAACGCGTATCAGAAACAGCACGAATCCGCGGCCCTGCGTACGGAGGCAGAAGTGCAACTGGCGGATCTTTCAAAGCGACAAGCAAAGTTGAATTCCGATGTCACGAATCTTCAGACGGATCGTGGCATGGAGGCAGCGCTTCGCGAGCAATATGCGCTCGGGGCTATGGGGGAAGGACTCATTGTTATCATTGACCCGCCGAAGCCTGTACCGATCCAGGCGACCTCGACGATCTTCGAAAAGATAAAACAAGCGTTCAGATGGTGGTAAGAGGGCGCTCGGACAGCGTCCTCTCATCGAACTCCGTACCGCGCGCTTTTTCCGGAATGTATCACCACTGCCTTATGTCTTGATATATCGAACGAGTCGCGCGCGATGTTCTCCAAGAGGGTGCTATCCTCGCTTGAGTAGATAAATTCTGTTAAATTCTACAAACAAGCTAGCGGGCCTGCCCGCCGAAGCTTGGAGCTGCGGCGGGTATAGTTTAGTGGTAGAACGAATGCTTCCCAAGCATTAGATCGGGGTTCGATTCCCCGTACCCGCATTGTGGATAAGCATCTATGATATACTAACTCCTCCTTAGAAACTAAAAGACACACGTATGGCGAAGAAGGCACAAGTTTCAATTTATACGACTCCTACTTGCCACTTCTGCCATGCAGCGAAAGAATTCTTTACTGCCAGTGGCGTGAACTACACGGAATACAATGTAGCGAGCGATCTTGAGAGGCGCAAAGACATGATAGAGAAGAGCGGGCAGATGGGCGTGCCGGTCATCACTGTCGACAACGATCTCGTCGTCGGCTTCGACGAGCCGAAACTGCGCGAGCTACTTGCGGTCTAAATTAGCGTTAGTTTTGGTGGTGTGATACACTGAAACTATGAATAGAACAGTTTCCCCGCGACGTACATCGGCCAAGCATCCAACGATCCTTACTTCCAAGGAGCGTCTTGCGATTGCGCACCAAGCACTTGGATCGTGGAAGCGGCCATTGAAAAGTTCTTTGCGTACTCTTGCTTCGATCAGGCGGGGACTCAACCGCAGAGCGAGGTAGAACGATGTACACGTTGGATACGAATGCCATTTTATATTATGTTGCCGGCGATCAGTCGGTACGGGAGCTCGTTGACGAGGCTCTGCTTGCGAACGCTCCCCTGTACGTCTCGGCTATCACCGTAGCTGAACTTTTGATATTTCCGAAGTTGAGTCCAGAAGAGGAGGGCGGCATTCGGAAATTCCTCTCCATATGCTCAATAATACTTCTCGACTTCTCGCTTGCCGACCGCGCTGGCAGTATTGGCCGGGAGTACCATTTGGAGCTGGCCGATAGTATCATCGCCGCGACGGCGCTCTTCACAGGTTCGACGCTCGTTACGCGTAATATGCGCGATTTCAGGCGTGTGCCGTCACTGGCGCTGCAAGGTATTTGAGTTAAGCTCCCGTAGTTCAACGGATAGAACTTCGCACTCCTAACGCGAGAATCCAGGTCCGACTCCTGGCGGGGGCATCATATGATCGTTTCCCAACTCGATTCACAGTTTTTCTACTTTACACTCACGGTTCCTTTTGTGTTGCTGTGGCTGGTGGTTTTCTGGATTTCACCCAGCACGCGCCGTGAGCTGATCCGTTCAAGTATCCTTTTTGCGTTAGCGGGCGTCGTTGTCGAGAACCTCTTTTATTTTCACGACTACTGGCGGCCGCAGGGAATATCGGCATTTCATATAGGGACGTTTGTGATATATCCGGAATTTATCCTCTTTGGTGGATCCTTGGGAGGAATTGCTGCGACTGCATATCAAGTATGTTTTCGTACAACACTAATAGGCTCTGAAAAGGCGCATGTGAAGTCGCGTATTGTATTTGTTACGGCTGTATTTTTTGCAACCACTCTACTTGCCTGGCAAGCAGGTATTAACTCAATCTTCGCAACATCCCTAGGAGCAGTAGCGATTTCGCTCGGGGTAGTGTATATCCGTCGCGATTTACTCGTTCCGGCTTTTATGAGTGGTATTCTCACTCTCGGTGTGATGGTCGTAAGTTATACAATCTTTTTGCTCGCTATTGGAAACATCGAAGAAATTGGGCAGCGCGCGTGGCTTCTTTATGGGTCCGATCTTGATATACGACTTCTCGGAATTCCGATAACGGAGCTGGTGTGGGGTTTTTCCGTCGGCTCTGCAATTGGAATACTGCGCGCCTTTATGCACGACGCACATTTTTCTCCCAACCACATTTCGCCGTCGATAGAGCGATGATACAATTCTTACATGGATCCAAACCGGCAGATGATCGAGGAAACGAATCGCTTAGTAAAAGATAACAACCGCATGCTCCACGCGATGCGGCGGCATGCACTTTGGGCCGGGACACTCAAGTTCATTATCTATGCGGCTCTCATCCTCGCCCCGATATGGTTTTATATGACATACCTCAATGCCACGGTGGAGAAAATGCTCCGCACCGTCGATCAAATCCAGGGAACGGGCGCAAAAGCGCAAGCGCAGATCAGCGGTTTTGAGGATGCGTGGAAGCAATTCGAAGCAAAATTACCGAACTTCATGCACGCGCCAACGTCAACAAAACCGTAGCCCCGACGCGCAAAGCGGTCGGGGGTCCCGACCGAAGCGTCGGGAAAACAAAATGCTACGTTGAGAAAATGCTTCGAGACGGGTATATTAGAGTATTGCCTGGGTAGCTCAGTTAGTAGAGCATTCCCCTGAAGAGGGAAGGGTCATCAGTGCAAGTCTGATCCCAGGCACAAACTTATAGCCCCAACGTAAACGTCATGGCGCCACCGGCGGGAGCAAGCCATTTTGATGTATCTAATTTCACCTCGCGAATTTTTCCGAGGTCTTTGTATTTGATGGAACCGTTCTTTAGGCAATAGTCCATTATCTTTTTCGTTATCTCGACGTCTTTGAGGCAATACGCCCGGACCTTCTCTATCTCGCCCGCGCGCCACCACTGGAGCGATTGCGCGCCGGAGGCACTTTTATTCTCCCCCAGCGTTGCCTCGGCGATAGTGTCGAGCTTGAGCCGTCGTCCAAGTACCGCATAGACCTCTTGCATCAGGTCGAGACTTTTTATCTTTGTCAGGTCGCCGGGGTAGTATTTATTCAAAAGGGGAATATCGAAGTGGTTGGAATTGTAGCCAACCAAGATATCCGTGCGCTCGAGTATATTCCACATCTGGGGCAACTCGGATTCAAGATAGCTCGAGTAAGTATCAGTCTCTGAATCGTGGATGCACACGATCGCTACGGTAAGGTCGGCAGGATCTCCGGAGCCCGTGTCAGACATCCAGTTCGCTGTTTCAATATCGAACGTAACGACGCGCATGAGATTCAACCAAGCGAAGAAAAGAGATGCTCAGCGATTTTATCTGCCGGAAGCGTCATCTCTGCTCCGCTTGCGAGGTTTTTTATGGTGTAGCGGCCAGAATCACGCTCTTTTGCGCCGACCGCGATCAAAAAGGGTATTTTCATTTTATCTGCATTGCGTATCTGGTCGCCAATACGTTTGCCTGAAAAATTGACGGCGACCGTCACATCCTCGCGCCGCAGCCCCTGCGCGAGTTGCACCGCATGTGAGCCCGCTAGCGGCTCGACGACGCATATCATGAGCTCGGTTGCCGGCGCATAGGTAGGCATGAGGTTGTGCGTCTCGAGGAAATTCCGTGCGGTAACATCGCCCATACCGAATCCGACTGCGGGGATCGAATCTCCGCCAAACATTGAGAGAAGATTGTCGTAGCGGCCGCCTCCGAACATGGAGCGGCGATTGTTCTCGTCGGTATCGTATACCTCAAACACCATGCCGGTGTAATAATCGAACCCGCGCGTGATCTTGGTGTCCACGATCATATTGCGTACACCCATGTGCTCAAGTGTCTGGCGCAGCTCCTCAAGGTACTTTGTAGATGTGGTGCGCTCTAGTTGATCCAAAAGCGCATCAGTTTTTACTCGTTCGATAAGCGCGGAGAGGCGGCCCGGAAAATCCTCGATCTTTGCACGGCGGTCGAGAAGGCGCGTGATCTCCGCACGCATCTCTTCGGCGATCTCTATCGAATCATAGACGGAATCGAGGATCCGACGGTCAGATACCCGTATCTCAAAGTTGCGCTCATCAGCGCCAAGTGAGCGCATGATGCCGTGCGCGACCGCGATCACTTCTGCATCGGCCTCAACGCCTTCCACACCCACGATATCGGCGTTCAATTGCCAGTGTTCACGGAGCCGTCCGTGCTGCGGGCGCTCGTAGCGGAAGACATTGGGGATCGAGTACCACCGCGCGGGGAGTGGTATCTCGCGAGCGCGCGCAGCGACCATGCGGGCAAAGGTCGGGGTCATTTCGGGTCGCAGTGTCACTTCACGATTCCCGCGGTCGGTAAAGGTGTAGGTCTGCTCGTTGACGATCTCTTCGGAGGTCTTCGAGCGGTAGAGCTCTGCCGGCTCTAGAATGGAGGCGCTGTATTCTTCGTACCCGAAAAGCTCGCACACGCGCTCCATGTGCTCGAAGATATAGCGCTGGATGAACTGATCTTCGGGATAGAAATCACGGACGCCCTTATAGCTTTCGGTAGAGAGCTTTTCACGTTTCGACATCTCACGTATTATACTCATCTTGTATGGAAACGGTAGCAACACCGGTGGTCGTCAGAAGATCCCGCTCGGGCCTGGGATATGGACTCTTCGCCGCTGGCCTCTTTCAGAGGGGCGATTTTCTAGCGCAATACACAGGTACACGGATTCCGACCTCTCTCGCCGATACGTTGAAGTCGCGCTACCTCTTCGAGATCGATAGCGAGTGGACCATCGACGGCTCGCCGCGGACCAATATTGCGCGCTACATCAATCATTCGTGCCAACCGAATGCACAAGCGGAGATACGGGACGGGAGAATATTGATATATGCCGCAGAGGTCATTCATGATGGCGAGGAGGTCACGATCGATTACGACGAAGAATACTTCGATGAATTCATCAGGCCGGCTGGCTGCAAGTGTGCAAAGTGCGCGTATACACTGATTTCTTAGGATTGTGGATTTTGGCACTTAGCGGTACACTAGTGCAATGAAAAACGGCGTCGTCATATTCTGGCTCATACTCATCGCCCTTATCGTCGCGGGCGTTGGCGCATCCGTCTTTGTAAAAGCTGCTCCGAGCAAGCTCGACGGTTTCGCACAGTGCTTGAAAGATAAAGGAGTCATTTTTTACGGTGCATTCTGGTGTCCGCATTGTCAGCGTACCAAGGCGATGTTCGGGAGTTCCGCCAAGCTCTTGCCGTACGTCGAGTGTTCGACTCCGGACGGGCAAGGCCAGACTCAGATCTGCGTCGACAAAAAAATCACGAGCTATCCGACGTGGGTCTTCCTGAACAGCACCACGACTCTGACGGGCGAGCGCACACTGCAAGAGTTGTCGTCTGCGAGTGGATGCCCACTGCCGTAAGTCAACATGCCCCTTGAGACAATAAATTATTTTTTAGCACTCGGGACAATTGCGATCCAGATTCTGACTGTTGGATTTCTCGCACTGTATCTCCTCCAGAAACAATTTCCAGATCTTGCAGACATCACGCAGTTTCTCAAAGACTGGGGATTGTGGATCGGATTTCTTGTATCAGCATTCGCAAGCGCCATAACAGTTGTTCATTCAGGGATTTTTGGACTGCCGCCGTGTCCTCTGTGTTGGTGGCAGCGAGCGTTTCTCTATCCGCAAGTCGTTCTCTTCTGCATAGCGGCATTGCGACGGGATACCTCAATTGCTTTATATTCGATAGCGTTGTCACTTATCGGTCTTGGCATTGCGATCTACCACCATGTATTGCAAATGGCTCCTGTGGGTACGCTCCCGTGCCCCGCTGAAGGCGGTGTGAGTTGCGCGCAGATTTTCTTTTTGGAATTCGGCTATATCACGTATCCCATGATGGCGCTTTCGGCGTTCGCGTTCCTTATTGTATTGATGCTTTTTGTGAGATCAACTCCACGTGCGCTTTGAATGCGGCGAGATATTTTGAAAGGACCTGTTGT
>MFKT01000009.1:79628-199030 GCA_001781125.1 Candidatus Kaiserbacteria bacterium RIFCSPHIGHO2_01_FULL_53_29 | reverse complement strand
TACAACACCAAACGGGTCCACCACGCATTCGGCAACCGATTGTCGCCCGTGCAATACCTGATACAGTACGAGAAATTACCAGCGGAGTGCAAAACTACCTGCGGTCATACATCAACTTGTAACTCTCTATAAGTGGTTGTATCCTGCCTTTGCCCGCGCGTGCGGGTGGCAGGTAACAAGGAGGTGTCCGATGGGACACGGTACGATAATCGCTCGAGACCGAACTGGCACGGTGAAGTGGTTCAATGCCAAAAAGGGCTACGGTTTTATCGAGCCACACGATGGCGGCCCTGACATTTTCGTCCACCGGACCGATGTTGAGCATGCTAGACGATCAACCTTGACGTGGGGTGTCGATATTGGGTTCGACCTTCGCAAGAACGGAAGGAAAGTCTCGGCCGTCAATCTTCGCCTCTAGACCTTGTAGCGGTCAGGCGATTTGAACCGCGGGGTGAGCACGTCGCGTGCTCACCCCTTGGTTTTCTTTAAGTTGAAACGACTTTCACCGCTTTAGCCGCGGCCATTGCTTTTTTTCGGGCATCGGCGACTGTTTTTCCGATGGCGAGGGCGACTCCCATGCGGCGGTGGCCGGGGGATGAGGGTTTGCCGAAGAGGCGAATCCATGTGCCGGGGATTTTGAGTGCTTTGTCGACGCCCATATATGCGGGATTATTTGTTTTAATATTCGCAAGAATCGCCACTGATGCGCCGGGGCGGCAGGGGATTTCTGGGATGGGGAGGCCGAGGATGGCGCGCACGTGCAGCTCCATTTCGCTCATGGTCTGCGAAACCATCGTTACCATGCCTGTGTCGTGCGGGCGAGGAGAGACTTCCGAGAACCACACCTTGTCGCCTTTGATGAAAAGCTCGACGCCAAATATTCCGCGCCCGCCCAAGGCCCCCGTCACTTTCTTCGCAATATTCTGCGCTTTCTTCAGCGCTTGCTTCGTCATCGGGTGCGGCTGCCAGCTTTCGCGATAATCGCCGTCTATCTGGATGTGCCCGACAGGTGCGCAGAAACTCGTTCCTCCCACGTGTCGCACAGTGAGCAGAGTAATTTCATAATCAAAATTGATTTTGCCTTCCACTATCACTTTGCCCGTTTTGCCGCGGCCACCCTTCATTGCGAAGTCCCATGCCTTCGCCAGATCTTGCGGTTTTTTAGCCATACTTTGGCCATGTCCCGATGATGACATCGTCGGTTTTATGAAACACGGAAAGCCGACCGCCGAGGCACCCCTTTTGAGTTCTGTCAAACTTCCCGCAAATCGGTAGGGTGATGTCGGCAATTTCAATTTCTCTGCTGCAAGTTGTCGGATGCCTTGCCTATCCATCGTGAGACGTGTTGCGATGGCGCGGGGAATGACGGTCCAGCCCTCTTTTTCTAATTGCACAAGAGTATCAGTTGCGATGGCTTCTATCTCGGGAACGATGAAATCGGGTTTTTCCTTTTCCACAACTTTGCGGATATTTTTACCTTCGCGCATGTTGAAAGCGTAGCTGCGATGCGCGATTTGCATCGCGGGAGCATTTTCGTATCTATCACACGCGACGACCTCCACCCCAAGCCGCATCGCCTCTATCGCGACCTCACGGCCTAGTTCGCCGGAGCCAAGAAGCAGTATTTTAGTTGCCGAAGGCTTGAGGGGAGTGCCGAGCTTCACCCCGTTAGAAATAGCCCGCCCCGTAGGCCCTTTGGGCGCGCCAGCGCGGGCGCGATTTCTAACGGGGTTCATGCGTGCATTATACTGAAGCGCGTCATATGGCAAAGCCCAAGATTATCGTGTTCGCATCAGGCACCGAAGATGGGGGAGGAAGCGGTTTTGAGAACCTTGTTGTGGCAAGCAAGGGCCGTGTTTTGGACGCAGACATCATTGCGGTCGTCTCTAATTTCGAACATGGCAGCGTGCGCGAGCGCGCAGACAAGCTTGGCGTTCCGTTCGTATATTTTCCCGGACCATACGATGCCGAACACTATTCTAGTATTTTGCAAAAAACTGCAATAGAAAAAGATGAGCTTTGGGTGGCGCTTTCAGGATGGTTCAAACTGGTGCACGGGCTCGATCCGCAAAAGACATTCAACATTCATCCGGCGCTCCTCTCGCAACTCGGAGGCCGATTCGGTGGAAAGGGAATGTACGGGAATCGCATTCACGAAGCGGTGAAAGCCGCGTTCGACGCGGGAGAAATATCTGAATCCGGATTCACGATGCATTTCGTGACCGACGAACTCGATCGCGGCCCAGCATTCTTCGAACACAGTGTGCCGCTGCATAAAGGAATGACTCCCGACGAGATCGCTAAGGCGGTCAATAAAGCCGAGCACGAATGGCAGCCCAAAATTACTAATATGGTTGTACAGGGAGAAATCCACTGGGATGGCAAAGATCCGGCCACACTGGTAGTTCCGGCGAACATCAAATAGCCCCACACCAAAAATCTCACGTTGGCACTTTGTTGTCGTTCGAGTATGCTGATTTTGATGCGGGGTAAAAATGCCCGCTCTGGGTGCGTGGCGGAATTGGTATACGCGTACGGTTCAGAACCGTATCCCGCAAGGGTTGGGAGTTCGAGTCTCCCCGCACCCACAAGACGAGAGACAAGGTCGGTTTCGGACTGGTTTTTCGTTGCGGCGGCGACCGAACGCCAAGGGTTTTCGGGCACGCCGCGCGCTTGGTTCGACGAGCTCACCACAAGTCGCGCGGTGGAGGGTGAGGTAGTGAATGGATGGGCGGCGAGAGCGGAAGTTTGCAATCCCCATTTGGACCCCGATTTGGATCCTTGACCGGGGACTGAGTGTTAGAATTATATCGCAGATAAAAGTATGAGAATTAACCCGGTACACAGGGACTTTTTGGCTATTTACTTGTTGGCTTTTGCTCTCTCTTTCTCTTGTCTAGCGCTCGCGGATCCTCATTCTGCTTTCGCTGCGTCGGTGGCGGTCGGAAGCGGTACTCCTGTTGCCGTGTCCGTTACAATTGAAGATGCACATCTTTCGTATGGGGATATCGTTTCGTATGACGAAAAACACGCGCTCTATTCGCTCTCGCATAAAGCGGACGACCTAAATCTATTCGGCGTGGTGGCACAGAGTCCGCCACTGGTATTTGTTGCGGACGATACCACCGTGCCCGTCGTGCGCTCCGGCCGCGCTCTCGTCAATGTAACGCTTGAGAATGGTCCGATACGTGTGGGGGATTTCATCACGTCGTCCTCCCTTCCCGGTAAAGGGCAGCGTGCCACCGCACAGAATTCCCGCCTTGTCGGCGCTGCGGTCGTGGCATTTACGGGCGCAGGCGGCGTTGAAGCTGCATTGCCCAACGGCAAGAGGGTCGGCAGCGGCACGATCGCGGTCGATGTGGATGTCGTAGGTTCACTCGGGAACACTGGCAATGCGAATATTGCGCAAGCAGATGAGAAGGCAGCAATGATACTTGGTGTGGACACAGAGACCATGTTTGCCATCATGCATTATGTCCTTGCGGCAGCAATCACCTTGGGCTCACTATACCTTGCCTTTCGCAGCTTCATGTCGGATGCGAATTACGGTGTTATATCGATCGGGAGGAATCCGCGGGCGCGTTCTTCGATCCAGGCGATGGTATTGTTCAACGCGTTTCTCGCTGTTCTTATTGCCGGAGCAGGGATCTTTGTCGCGATGATAGTGTTGTTCGTGTAATTTCGCATAGCGAGTATGACACGGTGTATCATGCACGTATCACTACTACTAACCAAATAACCATGCAAAACATCGCCTCAGCAGAAATTTTAATCTTGATTTCGGCCGGGCTCGTCGTCGGGCTCGTCGTTCTTCTCGTGCTGGAGGTATTCAATAGCAGGCGCATTAGCAAACTAACCTACCCGGTATATGAATATGCACTCAAGCGAGCGCAGGACGAGGCTGATCATATCCTTGCGGATGCGCGGCAGGAGGCGCGTCAGATAGTGGGGAAAGCAGAGACCGAGAGCATCGCACTCATCCATGCAAGGGAAGCAGAAGTCGGACGCGCCGATGAAGAATATCACAAAGCTCTTGAGGCGTTTCATAGCGAGCTTACCGCGCGTATTTCAGAGAGTGCGAAAAAAGGAGAGGCAGAGCGCTCGAGTCTTACCGAAGAACTTGCCGCGCATATGAAAAAAGAGAGCGCACAGTTGGGGGAGCGTCTGGAGAAAACACTCAGCTCGCTCGGGGAGGAAAACAAAGAACGCATGGATACACATCTCGCGCAGAGTTTCAAACACGCCGAAGAAGGCCTCGCCGCGTACGAGCAGGCGCGCAGGAATCTTGTCGACAGTCAGATCGTCGCGCTTATCGGGCAGACAGCTCGGATCGCGCTGCACAAAGATCTTACGGTGGACGCGCATGCGGATCTTGTACGCAAAGCTCTCGAAGAAGCGAAAGCCCAAGGGGTATTCTAGATATGTTGGCTCACGATGAAGTGCTGACGCGTATGCTGGAGAATACGTATACGAAGGCTGATTTTTATCGCCGCACTGATCTCATGCAAGAATTCCTCGAACACGTTCTGTTCAATGGTGAAAAACACTCTGATAGCCGCGCACTGCGCTTTCGTGATTGGGAGAAGGGACGAGACGACGAGGCGACGTTCGGTGCTGTTGTCGCGTGGGGGGATACCGTACTCGATTCCTTTACACCGGAAAATCTGCACGTGCGCATCAAGGAACAGAAGCAAGAATTAGAAACATTGCCCGAGATCGTGCTCTACGTGCCGGTCGCTCTTTCACCCCTGCACGTCGCTTCTCTTGGCGCATGGTGCCGTATGCATGTGCGCAAAAACACACTACTGAGGCTCATGGTAGAGCCGGCGGTAGCCGGCGGCTGTGCGTTTGCTTTTGATAACGTCTATCATGATTTTTCATTACGCTACTTCATGCAGAAAAATCATCCGGCGCTTATTGAATTAGTACGTACCTATGGCGTTACCTAGCGCGAAAGCAGCTGAAAGAGAGCACGAAGTCGGCTTCGTGGTGGGAGCAAAGCAATACCTGCTTTCCATCGAGGGCCTGCCTTCGGCAAGGGTGAATGATGTCGTTGCGGATGAAACAGGCAACCGCGCCCTCGTGCGTGCGCTCTCGGATGAGTATGTGACCGCACTCGCGCTTGATGCCGTACTTCCGCGATCCGGTGCCCGCTACGGGTATCTCCCGCAGCCGCATCTTTTTTCGCTGGGAGAACACCTCTTTGGGCGCATTATAAATGCGCTGGGTGAACCCATTGATGGTGGTGAGGCATTTCCCGCTGGCAACACGCCACTCGTGTTGGATGTAGACGCGGTGGGAATTGAATCGCGCGTTCCTATGCGAGAACAGTTATATACCGGCATTACGCTCGTTGACACGCTCTTGCCGATCGCCAAGGGGCAACGCCAGCTTGTATTTGGTCCCTTACGCAGCGGCAAGACCACGTTTCTCACGGACATCGTGCTGAACCAACGTGCGTACGGAGTCGTCTGTATATATGCGATTATCGGCAAGTCGCTTAGTGAACTGCAGATAATTTCCGAAACCATTCTGCGCAAGGAAGAACAGGCGCCAAACATCGTCATCGCGGCACTTTCGGGTCAACTCTCGCCTGTTGTTGCGCTCGCTCCCGCGGTCGCATTCCTTGTCGCCGATCATTTCCAAAAGCAGGGAAAGGACGTGCTCATTATCCTCGACGACCTCGATGCGCATGCGAAGTATCTGCGCGAGATAGCGCTCCTCGAAGAGCGCTTGCCGGGCCGTGAATCATATCCGGGGGATCTGTTCTATCAACACGCGCACCTTATGGAGCGCTCGGGAAGTTTCGACAAGGCGACCGGAGGCGGGTCGATAACGACGCTTCCTGTGATCGAGGCCGATTCCAAAGACGTTTCCGATCTCATCCCGACCAATCTCATGTCATGCACTGACGGCCACTTTTCGTTTGATGGCGCGCTTCAAGCAGAAGGTCTATACCCAGCACTGAGCGAAGAGCAGTCGGTCACACGAGTAGGCAGACACGCACAATGCCTCGTCCAAAAACAACTTTCTACGCGTATACGTATGCTGTTGGGAGCCCACCGCCGACAACGTGAATATGCACAATTCGGGACACAGGTAAGCGAAGAAGCACAGCGCGTGCTACATCAAGGTGAGCTTATAGAGCATACGATGCGCCAAGAACGGTACCAGCGGATCCCCGCGGACGTTCAAGTGCCGCTCCTGGCACTCACACTTACGCCATTTTTGCTTGAGCGCGATGTTGCGTTCCTCGACGGGCACAAGAAAGCCCTCATTGCCGGTCTTCAGGAGGACTCGGCGCTCCAGGATCTGCGGCAGCTTGCGCGCACCGACACACCGCTCACCACATACCTTGAACGTCTTGAAGCCAAGCAGGAGATCTTCGAAACACTATGTCGCGCGTAGAACACATACGACGTGATCTAGAGGATTATCGAGCCGCTCAATTCATCACGGGTGCCTTGCAGGATATCAGCGCTATGCGCATGCAGGCGACACGAAAAGAGTTCGAAAAGAATATCGGGTTTTTTAAGGACATGCAGCAGCTGTACCGCATCGTAAAGGCCTATGCGGTGCGAACTATTCCTCGGGGTAAGAGCCCGAAGAGCCGGAAGACACACCTGTATGTTGCGATAACCTCGAATAAACATTTCTACGGGACGCTCAACAGAGACATCATTTTTTCTTTGCTCGAGAAGCTTCCCGACGCCAAAGGCAAAGATTGTCTCATCGTGGGAGAAACCGGTTGGCAGTACATCAAAGATACGGAACACGAAGGCAGATGCAAACGTATCCTGTTTAAGGACGACATGCCGACCACGCAGGAGTCAGACGCCCTACTGCAACGGCTCAACGGCTTTGAGCGTGTCTTTGTTTTCTATCCAAAATTTGTTAATCCGTTCAGGCAAGATGTCACCATGGTAGATATCACGGAAACTCCTGATCTTGAGACGGAAAAAAAGGTCAGCGTTGATTACATTCTTGAACCGGATATACCCGCGCTCCTCACGTTCTTTGAGACGGCAGTGCGCAGCATGCTCTTTGGACACGTAATGCTCGAATCTGAGCTCGCACGGAGTGCCGCGCGCTTGATGAAAATGCGCAATGCGCAGGAGCGGGCGCGTGAGCTCGCGACCGAGCGCCAGGCGCGACTGCACAAAGAGATCGGAAGCTTGGCAGACATGCAATTATTGGAAACCTTCGCAGGATATACACAATGGAAAAAATAACTTCAGAAGGCGAGAGATCTTCCCAGGGCAGCAGCATGCCCTTTGTCGGGAGCGTACGGAAGGTGTCGGGGCAGATAGTTGTCGTTGAATGCGAAGATGCATATCGTCCGCAATTGCAGGAATGCCTCACGGCGCGTGATGACGCGTCGGTACGCCTTGAGGCGTATGCATACAGCGATGGGCGCATGCTCTCGTGCCTCCTGCTCTCGGCAAGTGATGCGCTTCCGCGTAATACGAAGATCGTCTCTACGGGGCGTCGCATTACTGTGCCAGTGGGCAGAGGCATATTGGGTCGCGCGATGAACCTCTATGGCGAGCCAGTAGATGGCCGCGGGCCTATTCATGCTGAAGGAGAGCGTTCTATTTATCCGGAAGCGAATATCGCACGCGTGCGCGAACTTGCGCGCCCCGGCAAGGTACTCGAGACAGGTATTAAGACGATCGACTTTTTCGCACCGTTGCAAAAAGGCGCCAAGATGGCGCTCGTCGGTGGCGCGGGTGTGGGCAAAACGATCATACAAACCGAGATCTTGCGCAACATCATTCAAAGCAATAAAGGTGTTTCGATCTTCGCCGGTATCGGCGAGCGCATTCGTGAAGGACACGCACTCTGGCATATATTGGAGCAACAAAAAGTGCTCGAGAGGACAGCGCTCATGTTCGGCTATGTCAACAAAAATGCGGCAGTGCGATTTCGCACTGCCGCCTCGGCCGCCGCACTTGCGGAATACTTCCGAGATGAGTGCGGGGAAGACGTACTCTTTTTCGTCGATAACGTGTTCCGCTTTTTGCAGGCCGGCAGTGAGCTCTCGACGATCCTGGGAGAGATCCCGTCCCAATCCGGCTACCAGCCGACACTGCAAACAGAGATCGCGCAATTCGAGAACCGATTAGCAACAACCCGGAAAGCAAGCGTCACGTCTGTGCAGACGATCTACGTCCCCGCGGATGAATTTGCGAACCCTGCAGTAACCGCGGCAATCGCGCACATGGACGCGGTCATCATCCTTTCCCGCGATTTTACACAGCGTGGCTGGCACCCCGCGATAGATCCGTTCCGCTCTATGTCGGACGCGATCAATCCGCAGATCATCGGTGAGGATCACTACCAGACGGTCATCGAAGCGATGGGGGTGCTCAATCAATACGATCGTTTGGCGCGGGTGGTGTCCGTGGTGGGAGAAGAAGAGCTCTCCGCACAAAATCAACAGACGTATCAGCGTGCGGAGCGGATCCTTCACTACATGACACAGCCGCTCTACGCGACGGAGCTCGAAGCGGGTCGCGGTGGTGTGACGGTACGCCTGGCGGATGTCGTACGTGATGTGCAGGCGATCCTGCGCGGAGACCTCGATTCCGTATCGCCTGAGAAATTACTTTTCATAGGAGACCTGAAGAGTGCCGGCCTCCTCTAAGCCTACTTGTTGCATGCCCCACGCTCCTAATGCGCAACTGCAAGTCAAGATATTGACACCGGAAGCAATACTCTGGGAGGGCACCGCGGAGGCGGTTTCATCGAAAAATGCTGAAGGAGCCTTCGACATTCTCCCCGAGCATGCTAATTTCATTACGCTTATTATAGCGACTCCCATTAGGGTGGTATTGTCGGCTGCTGCATCGCAGGACTATACATTTGATAAAGCAGTCATTTTTGCACACGAAAACACTGTCTCGATCTTTGCAGACGTAGTTTTGGCCGCAACTTCAAAGAAAAATGACCCCAAAGATGTCCAGAAGGGGCTAACATCTTAGACACGTCGAGGTGACGGCATTGCTGCTTGTGTGATAGCGGCCATCACAAGAGATCGCGAGGCTATCTAGGGTGACCGAGATAGGGCTTATTTGCGTATCTCGGATGCATCTCGGCTAGGAAAGAGAGCCAAACCATTGTTAGGGGCTGCGTGCTTCTTTTCAAGATCTGCCCGAGCCCTATTTCTGAACATACAGCACGGTTCGGGCATGCAGCTATCCAATTGTGGTGAACGGCGTCCCATCGGTTAGTGACACCCTCGGATAGACTTCCAGGTAGGATGGTGCGCTCGTGTTTTCAACACCTGGATATCCATGTGGACCCACTCATTTCTGCCTGAATAGTTGTCCCCATTTTTTGGAACTGTTTTGCCTAGCAATCCACGCTTCCTTGCTAATCTAATAGGTATGTCGGCACGGCGACGCCACTTCTAGGACAATGACCGATCACATTTTCATTGACGGTTCGATATGTATTTCGGCGCAAGCTGCGGCGGACGCTGCCGGCGTTACGCGCGACCATGTTACTCGTCTTTGCCGAACCGGAAAGGTTCGCGGAAAACCGATCGGCAAAACATGGTATGTCGACGGATCTTCTTTGAAAGAATTTCTGCAGGGCCAGAGTGCGCTGAAAGTTGAGAGTGCTGAAGTGCTTCGGAAGGAGCGTATTCGGGAGTATCAGGAGCACACGAGAGAAGCGAATACTGATCCTTCATCAGGAGTGCCGCTCCCACAGACTCCCGGCGTATCTCCGATCGCGGCTCTCGATGGTGTGGATACAAAAGTACGCACACTCCTGTATCTTCCAATGCCGCGAGTTGCCGCTGTCGTCATACTCTCGGGTCTTTTTGCTCTTGCGGGTAGCGCATATGCGTTTGTGCAGCCGAAGCAACTAGAGGAATTTGCGCGCAACACGGTAACACACCTCAGGGCCGGGACTATCAAAATATCCGCCACAGTTGCACAGACACTCCATCTTCCTATTTCTGAAAATGTGCGGAGGCAGGCCGCGGCGGCGCACCTTGCCCAAGGTGGTGATACGCTGACCCCCTCTCGCGACAGCTCCACTCCCGTAGGCACGACCCGCAGCGCCTCTTCGTTGCAGACCATTGGCGGAACGACTGTTGCGCGCCCCGACATCGTTCTTCCCGGATCCATAGCTATGAATGTCCCGCTTCGCCTCTCTGAATCACTCATCGTCAGCGGGCCTTCGTCATTCGCGCAACTCGTTCGGGTAGGGTCATTTACTGCGAGCGGCCAAAGCACTTTTGGTGGTGCGAGTACATTCAACGGCGCGTCAACATTTTATAACGCAGTTTCCGCCTTGGGTGGGATATCGACACGCGGAGCGGATATAGACCTCGGAAGCGGCAAGATATTTGCATCCAATGTCGTCAATGGGATCCAAGCGGGCGAGAACGTCGTGATAACAGGCTCCGCCAATCGTCCGATCATTTCGGTAGCCACGACGACGCAGACCACCACGATCATTCGAAGTAGCGGCGGTGGCAATAGCGGCATCTCATCCATCACTGCGGGCACTGGTCTCGCAGGCGGCACGATAACGAGCGATGGCACGATCACACTCGACACGACGAACGCCAACACGTGGTCGGCCCTTCAAACGTTTTCCGCCGGGGCATCGACGAACGCGCTCACGGTGTCAGGCACCGCGACCTCGAGCTTTGCCAACGGCATCGATATTGCGGACGGCTGCTTCGCGATAGACGGCACGTGCATATCAGCTGGAGGCGCGGGCGCCAGCCTCTCCGCAGCCAACACATGGACTGCACTTCAGATCTTTTCTGCTGGTGCGTCTTCAACCAATTTCTCTAACTTCGGCACCGCCTACTTCGGCGGCACAGCGACGACCACCATCGACTCCGCGGGGAATCTTTCCGTCGCGGGCACGCTCGGGGTTACCGGTGCAACCACGCTTGTCAACGCGACGAGCACCAATCTCGGCGTCACAGGCACCGCCTCGACCTCGGCTCTCGTCGCATCCAATTCGTTTACCTTTTCCAACGTCACCGGATTCTTGAAAGCGGTCGCGGGAGCGGTGACGACAGCGCTTGTCGACCTCGCGAGCGACGTGACGGGAATTCTTCCGATCGCAAACGGTGGCACGGGATGGGCCAACATCGCTGCAAGCGCAATTCCATACGGCAACGGCACCGGCGCGCTTTCAACGACGACGACCGGTACTGCCGGATACATTCTCGCGTATCTCAATGGAATCCCGACATGGACCGCATCGACGACGCTCTCTACTATCTCCGGAACGCTCGGCGTTGCAAGCGGCGGCACGGGCGCAGCAACTTTCGGTCAAGGCTGGCTCTACTCGAGCGGCGGCACGGGCGCGCTTGCGGCTTCGACGAGCCCGACGGTCAACTACATCACCGCCACTTCGACGAGTGCGACTTCAACATTTGCCGCAGGCATTCAGAGTCCGTATCTCAACATCACGGGCACCGCCGCCACCTCCACCTTCGCCCGCGGCATCGATCTGGCGGGCGGATGTTTCTCCATCTCGGGCGCGTGTCTTTCTGCCACAGGACTCGGCGGCCTCGATGGGGCAGGTGCGGCCAATCGTCTCGCGTACTACTCGGATGCCGATAGCCTGACATCATCGTCCAACCTCACGTTCGACGGCTCGACGCTCGCGCTTACCGGCGCGCAGACGATCAGCTCGACACTCGGTGTCTCCGGTCTCTCCACGCTCGCCGGGCTCATTTCAACAGCAAGTTCAACTATCGGCGGCGGCGGACAAACCACCGGGCTCACGGTGTACGGCGGCGCGACGACGACGCAAGCGCTCATCGTCCAGGGGACTTCGGCCTCGTCGACCTTCGCTGGGAATGTCGAGATCGCGGGCGGGCTCAAGGTCGGCACCGGCTCCATCTATCTCAATGGTTCTGCTACGAGCACGTTCTCTTCCGGCATCCAGAGTCCGTACCTCAACATCACGGGCACAGCCGCCACTTCCACATTTGCAAGAGGCATTGACCTCGCGGGAGGATGTTTCTCTATTAGTGGTACTTGTTTGTCCGCCACGGGCCTCGGCGGCGTCGGCGGCTCGGGAGCTGCGAGTCGCGTCGCATTCTTTTCTGACTCGACGACGCTCTCATCAAATTCCGGATTCGTCTTCGACGGCACACGCCTCGGTATCGGCTCCACCACTCCGGGCTCCCTCCTTTCTCTCGCAGCGACCAGCTCAAGCCTCACACCCCTCGACATCACCGGCGGGGGAGGCTCGAGTACCAATTCCGACTCGTACGCCGATTCGAGCAAGATCGACTCGGCGACACAGACCACCGTGAGTGGTGGGCAGGTGACGCTCTCCCTCAATACTAACAACGTGAGCGAATTCTCATACGACAGCGTATCCAAAAGTTTAAGTGAACAAATATCTGACTTTCCTGTAGCCGTCAATTTTAACGACGATGGCACCAAGATGTATGCGCTTAGGTTCGCCAATGGATCGGACGATACGGTTTTTCAATACACGCTTTCTTCCGCCTGGGTCGTTTCGTCAGCTTCCTACGCCAACAAGAGTGTCTCCGCTAGTTCGCAGGAGTCTGATCCGTACGGCATGGCATTCAGCACCGACGGATCAAAGATGTACCTCGTGGGTGTCGTGAACGACACGGTGTATCAATACACACTCTCTACGCCGTGGGACGTCTCTACAGCCACGTACGCATCAAAATCTAAAAGCGTCAGTGCTCAAGAGACTTATCCCGTGGGCGTAACATTCAAGACGGACGGCACAAAAATGTACGTCATCGGTATTACTGGGGGGCGCGTCTGGCAGTATTCTCTTTCCTCTGCCTGGGACGTCTCGACCGCATCGTACGACTCGGTATCAAAGAGCGTATCGTCTCAAACCGGTGAACCCTATAAAGTAGAGTTCTCATCGGCCGGTACGAAAATGTATGTGCTCGGCAATACAACGGGCGACTCCGTCTACCAATATACATTGTCAACCGCATGGGATATTTCCACGGCAACGTACGACTCAGACTCCAAGAGCGTGGCAGCGCAAGAAAGCCAGCCGTACGGAATGGCCTTCAAGACGGACGGCTCGAAAATGTACATCGTTGGTATCGGAAACGACACGGTCTATCAATATTCCAGGTCCGTGGAAGCAGGCGCATACAAGTCCGTCGGCACCACCACCTCCACCAACCTCCTCTCCTCGGAGGGCGGTACGGTCTCTTCAATAGACTCCCTCGACTACACCCTCTCCGCGCTGCCCTCAGGCACATGGGCGAGCGTGCAGTTCTCACAGGACAACAGCACGTGGAAGAGTGCCGCGGGCACTACAAATGCTTCGACCACGCTCTCGGTCGGGAGCAACTCTGTCTCGCTCTCCACGCTCGCGTGGACCGGCAGCAACTTCTACTACCGCGTCATCTTTAGCGGCGGCTCCGACACGCCCGTCCTCGACTCCATCACTCTCAACTACACGACTTCCGGAAGCAGTCTCTTGCGACTCACTTCGCTCAGCAGCGGTGGCAAGCTCGGCCTCGGCACTTCGACGCCGTACTCCAAGCTCACCGTCTGGGGACCGAGCTCCGGCAACATCTTTGAAGCGGTCACGAGCGCCTCGACGACCGCCTTGCACATCGATTCTTCGGGTTCGACATATCTACCATCGGGCATATGGAAGTCGACAGGGCAAGTGGGCATCGGCACGACGACACCGTTCTTCTCGCTGACCATCGCATCCTCGACAGGTCCGCAGTTCGCACTCGGCGACGGCACCAACAACTCGTGGACCTTCCGCAACGCTGGCGGCTCCTTCTTCCTCGCGACCTCTACATACTCAGCGACCTCCACCGTCGCCGCAGCCGCTATCAGTGCCAGCACCGGCGCGTTCACCTTCGGCTCTCCGGCGACGACCACGTTCACCGGCGGAATCGAATCACCATACCTCAACATCACCGGCACAGCCGCCACCTCCACCTTCGCGCGGGGCATTGATCTCGCGGGCGGCTGTTTCTCCATCTCTGGCTCATGTCTTTCTGCCACAGGACTCGGCGGCCTCGATGGTGCTGGTGCGGCCAATCGTCTCGCGTACTACTCGGATGCCGATAGCCTGACATCATCGTCCAACCTCACGTTCGACGGCTCCACTCTCGCGCTCACCGGCGCGCAGACCATTAGCTCGACGCTCGGTGTCTCGGGCCTCTCGACCTTCGCCGGGCTCATCTCGACGGCGAGCTCAACGATCGGCGGTGGCACACAGACCACGGGCCTCACCATATACGGAGGAGCAACGACAACAGGCAATCTCATCGTGCAGGGAAGTGGAACATCAACATTTTCAAATGGACTCTCCTCCACCTACCTCAACATCACCGGCACTGCTGCGACCTCGACGTTCGCACGCGGCATCGATCTCGCCGGCGGCTGCTATTCCATCAGTGGTACCTGTCTCTCCGCAGCGGGCCTCGGCGGTATCGGAGGCTCTGGCACAGCAAATCAGCTCGCATACTTCTCTGCCGGAAGCACACTCACTTCTTCATCCACGCTCACCTTTACGAGTGCGGGGAGCCTCGGCATCGGTACGACGACGCCATACGCTTCCACGACACTCGCCGTGTACGGCAACATCCACCTCGACGGGGGCAGTCGCTACCTCAACTTCGGCGGTGCATACGGCGCGGGCGCACAAGGCTATGGTCTTCGCGAGAACGGTGGCATGCTCGAATTCCGAAATGCATACGCTTCCACGACCGCGCTCTCATCCAACTGGACAGCTCTTTCCATGGTCTCCCAGGTCCGCTACCAATTCGATCCGGGAAGTTGGGTGGACACGGGAAGTACGCTTCCCTCCACTCTCGCGTACTCAAAGTTGGCAGTGATAGGTGATTACATTTATCTTTTCGGTGGTCGCACAACCGGGAACGGGCATACGAATGTCATTTACCGCGCCCCCCTCTCCAACCCCACAAGCTGGAGTGACACGGGGGCAACTCTTCCGGGGAATCTGTCACATTCAAACATCTCGGTTATTGGAGATTACGTCTATCTTTTTGGCGGCTTTAACGGTACCTCCGTGACCAACGTCATTTACCGCGCCCCCGTTTCCAATCCCACCAGTTGGAGCGACACTGGTGCGACATTACCTGATTCGATTGAAGGAAGCAGTATTGCAACTATTGGTAATTACGTTTACTTCTTTGGAGGCGATCAAGGTTCCAACGGGCTTACAAGTATCTACCGCGCTCCAGTATCGAATCCAACGGCCTGGTCGAATACCAGCGCGACCCTTCCCGGGGGACTCGCGTACTCAAGCGTCGTTACTATCGGCGATTATGTATATTTACTCGGTGGATATGGATCCGATTTTACCAATGTGATTTATCGCGCTCCCGTCTCTAATCCCCTAAGTTGGAGCAATACGGGAGCAGTGCTGCCAGGTAATCTAGGGGCCTCATCGGTGCTGATAGCGGGAGATTATATTTATTTGTTCGGTGGGCAGGGTTCAAAAGTCATCTACCGTGCACCCGTATCCGATCCAACTAACTGGGATGACACTGGCAAGAGCCTCCCCGGTGTACTAGGATACTCACCACTTGCTGTAATCGGAGAAAACGTATTTCTGTTCGGTGGACTGGGGGGTGGCGGGGGCTTGTCCGACGTCATATACCGAGCGCCTATCAGCTCCACCGCCAATCAAAACAAGAACTGGACGCAGCGCGCCAACTCGCCCGAGGTGTGGACATACGCATCCACTACCAACTCCAACATCTTTACGACCGGTCGCTCTGTCGGTATCGGCACGACCACGCCGTCCTCAGTACTTACGGTGGCCTCGTCAACCGGCCCACAGATCGCACTTGCCGACGGCACGAACAATGCGTGGACGTTCAGGAACGCAGGCGGCAGTTTCTTCCTCGCGACCTCTACATACTCTGCGACCTCAACTGTCGCCGCCGCTGCAATCAGCGGGACGAGCGGCGCCTTTACTTTCGGCTCTCCGGCGACGACCACGTTCACGGGCGGCATCGAATCACCGTACCTCAACATCACCGGCACTGCTGCGACCTCCACCTTCGCGCGGGGCATCGACCTCGCCGGCGGATGTTTCTCCATCTCTGGCTCGTGTCTCATCGCCGGAGATTCTCTCCCATCAGGCACGGCAGGGCAGACCCTCTCATACGTTGACACGACGCTCACCGCCACCTCCTCGCTCTTCATCTCGACAGCGGGAAAGGTGGGCATCGGAACTGCTCTTCCGAACAAAAAATTACATATTTCTGATAATTCTGATGGTACGATCCTCATTCAGACTAGTTCTGTAACAACGGGGGTAACTGCTCAATTGTTGTTTGAGGTGTCTGATGTAACGACCGACACCAACAGAAAAGGCGGTATCTTTTTTGAACGGCGCGCTCCTGGTGGACTTGGCACGCTACATCTTGCAACAAACAATGCGGCGGATTCCAGTAACATCACTTTGTCAGACGCTCGTTTAAGCATCACTTCCGCCGGCAACGTCGGCATCGGCACCACGACTCCGGGCGGCAACTTCGTAGTCAACGGAACCACCGGCAGCAACCTCTTCCAGATCGCAAGCTCCACCAACCAAGGCATCCTCACCGTCAATGCCAACGGCTACCTCGGTGTCGGCACCACCACCCCCGGCTCTCTCTTCTCCGTCGCAAGCGCCGCGCAGTTCTACAGCGGTGCCACCTCTACTATCTACAACGGACTCAATACTCCATACCTCAACATCACCGGCACCGCCGCGACCTCGACCTTCGCCCGCGGTATCGATCTCGCCGGCGGATGTTTCTCCATCTCTGGCTCGTGTCTCACTGCCGGAGATTCACTCCCAACTGGCACCGCAGGCCAGACGCTCTCATACGTCGGCACGACCCTCACGGCCACATCGACTCTTTATATAGACACCACTAGCCGTGTCGGCATTGGCTCTACCACGCCGTACGCAAAGTTTTCCATCCAGGCCAGCAACGGCGAGACCAACTCGATGCTCTTTCAGATAGCATCCTCCACGCTCTCCAACACCGCCAATCTGAATCTATTTTCCATCAACAACACCGGCCAGGTCATTATCGGGGGCACTGCCTCATCAACCATCGCACAACTTAGTGTCATGGCGGGAACAACGACGGCACGGCGGGTGGGACAAGGAACCCTTAACACAAACGGCTTCGGTATATATGTGCAGGGCCGCTATGCCTACTTGGTCGATCTAGGCACTACCAATGCATTTGAAATTTGGGATGTTTCGAATCCGGAGTCACCGATCCGACTTTCGAGCAATACACTCAATGGCAGCGGCGTAAGTATCCAGGTTCAGGGCAACTATGCTTACATAGCGGATCTAACTGCCACTAACGGATTTGAAATTTGGGACGTCTCCAATCCTTCAGCACCGATACGCGTTTCGCAAAATACCTTGAATCAAACCGGGAGGAATATTTACGTTCAGGGACGGTATGCATACCTATCTGATAACGTCGCTACTGACGGATTTGAAATTTGGGACGTCTCAAATCCGGCGGCACCTGTGCGCGTCTCTGCAAGTACCGCTGGTGTTACCGGAAGTATACGAGTGCAAGGTAAATACGCGTATCTGGCAGGTAGTAATCAAAGCACGTTCGAGATATGGGATGTATCCAACCCCGCTGCACCCTTCCGTGTATCGAGCAATACTAAAAATTCCTGTTGCAGTGCGATATATATTCAGGGTCGCTATGCATACATTACGAACCAATCAACCGATTTTGAGATCTGGGATGTTTCAAATCCGGCATTGCCGACTCGCATCTCGCTGAGCACAATCCCGGGTGGTTCCGAGGGCCTCTTCGTTCAAGGCCGATATGCTTATATAGCAAATATTAGTGCCGCAAACGGGTTCCAAATATGGGACGTGTCAAATCCTGCCGCGCCAGTGAGGGTTGCAACGTATAACTTAAACAATGCCGGAAGGGGAGTCTTTGTCCAAGGCCGCTATGCATATTTTGCGGATACAGGCACGTCAAATTCCTTCGAGGTCTGGGACCTCGGCGGCGCATACGTTCAACAACTTGAAGCCGGTGGTATCGAGGCAGGCACGCTCTCGCTCCGCAACAACCTCTTTGCTTCTGATGGCGACTTTAGGGGCGGGCTCACCGTAGGCAACTCGCTCCTCGTCACCGGCTCCGGCTCTTTCCTTTCGTCCTCATCGACGATCGGCACTACCGCAAACATCTTCAACATTGCGACTGCGAGTTCGACGAATTCAATTCTATCCGTACTCGGGAACAGTAAGGTTGGCATTGGTACGACGACGCCGAATTGGACTTTAACCTCTTCAAATTCATCCGGTCCGCAGTTCGCGCTTGGCGACGGTACCAACAATTCGTGGACCTTCCGCAACGCTGGCGGCTCCTTCTTCCTCGCCACGTCCACGTACTCCGCAACATCCAGCGTCGCAGCCGCTGCAATCAGCGGGACGAGCGGCGCCTTTACGTTCGGCTCTCCGGCGACGACCACGTTCACCGGCGGAATCGAATCCCCATATCTCAACATCACCGGCACGTCCGCCACTTCGACCTTCGCCCGCGGCATCGACCTTGCGGGAGGATGTTTCTCGGTTAGTGGTACGTGTCTCACCGCCGGAGATTCTCTCCCATCAGGCACGGCAGGCCAGACGCTCTCGTACGTCGGTACTACCCTGACTGCCACTTCGTCGACCTATCTCTCACCAAACGGAAACTTTGGCATCGGCTCCAACGCCTCGACGACAGGTCGTCTCACTGTCTCCTCCGCCGGCCTCGCGCAGACATGGGAGCAGGTGGGGAGTGGGCTTACGGTTTCTAGTGCGGGCGCACCCGCTCTCGCTGCCCTTTCTCCCAATCGAGTAGCACTGTTCGAGAACAATAACAACGTACTCGCGACATACGAATGGAACGGCGCCGGATGGGCGCAACTGGGCGTGAGTCATCCCATCACCACGTCGGCGACTGCTGCTCTCGCCGCACTTTCTCCGAATCGCGTCGCATTTATCGAAGGCACCAACGACACCCTCCGCGTATACGAATTCAGCGCGACGTCTACCTGGTCGACCGTCGGGAGCGGTCTCACGATCGGATCGGTCGGCACGCCCGCTCTCGCTGGCCTCTCTCCCAACCGCATTGCCCTTATCGATTCCACAAGCGACAAGTTGAGCACGTACGAATTCAATGGCTCCACATGGTCGGAGATCGCGAGTACGAGCATCTCCTCGGTCGGTACGCCCGCCCTTGCCACCATCTCCCCGAATCGCGTCGCCTTCATCGACGATAGCAATGCGTCGCTGCGGATGTACGAACTGAACGGTACGGTGTGGTCGCAGATAGGTACTGGTCTTGCCATCTCCGACGTAGGCGTTCCCACCCTCACCGCTCTCTCGCCGACCCGCGTCGCCTTTATCGACGCCACCAACGATTCGCTTAGAGTGTATGAGTGGAACGGCTCTAGTTGGGCGCAGGTTGGGAACAGTCTTTCCATCGCAACGGTAGCCATTCCCGCTCTCGCCGCCCTCTCACCGAATCGCGTCGCGTTTATCGATGTCACGAATGACTCCCTCCGCACCTACCAATTCTCCTCCCCACTCCTCCACATCGGCAACAGCAGTGACTACCCGTACCTCACCGTTTCCGATGCTGGACTCACAAGTGCAGAAGCACTCAATGTTCGTACAGAACTCCGCATCGGGCAGAGCGCAACCTCGACCGCGGCGAGTTCCACCCCCGCACTCACCGTCGACGGCCGCGCAGTCTTCTCAAGTAACGTCGGTATCGGCACGTCGACACCGTGGGGAAGGCTCTCCATAGATGTGAGTGGCAACAACACACAGCCTTCACTCTTCATCGGCTCCACAACCGCTGCGCATCTCATAGTCACGAATACGGGCAACGTCGGCATCGGCACAACGACGCCGAGCTCGCTCTTTTCCATCAACGGCTCCGCCAACTTCTTCGCCTCCGCCACCTCCACTATTTACAACGGTCTCGAGACGCCATACCTCAACATCACGGGCTCGAGCGCGAGCTCCACCTTCGCCAACGGCATCGATCTCTCCGGCGGGTGTTTCGCCTTGAATGGCAGCTGTCTTACTGAGGGAAGCGGAACGATCACTTCAGGAACTCAAGGCTACTTCCCGTTCTACGAAAACACCGGTACCGCGCTCACGGCCACATCATCGCTCTACCTTTCAACAGCAGGAAAAGTAGGTATCGGTGTCACCGCTTCCACCACGGGACGGCTCACGATCTCCTCAGCGGGACTCGCTCAGACGTGGCAGCAGATCGGAAGTGGTAAAGCGATCTCGGGCTCCGGCGGTCCTACGATCACTGTCCTTTCACCGAACAGAGTCGCGGTATTTGAAAACAACAACAATGTGCTCAAGAACTTTGAGTTCGACGGCGCAGCCTGGGCGCAAGTCGGACCGAGCTACTCCATTTCAACTGCCGCCGCGGCAGCGGTGGCTGCGCTCTCGCCGAACCGCGTCGCATTCATTGACGGGACGAATGATGCGCTGCGCGTGTATGAACTCAGCGCGACGTCGACGTGGTCGCAAGTGGGAACGGAGCTTGCTATCTCTACGGTGGGCAGTCCGTGGCTCACTGCGCTTTCGCCAAATCGCGTTGCGTTCATCGACGCGACCAACGATTCGCTTCGCGTCTACGAACTCAATGGCTCGACGTGGTCGCAGGTGGGAACCGGAGTCTCGTTCACGGGCATGACCGCAGCCGCAATGACGACGCTATCGCCAAACCGTATCGCGTTTATCGATGACAATGCCACTTCCTTGCGCGTGTATGAATTTGACGGCTCCACGTGGATACAGCAGGGAAGCGGACTGACTATTGCGTCGGCAACGTCTCCCGCGCTCGCGACCCTGTCCCAAAACCGTGTCGCCTTCATCGACGCGACGAACGACGTATTGCAGACGTATGAATTCAATGGTTCCGGCTGGACCCAGGTGGGCAGCAACCTGTCGATCTCGACGGTTGCGATCCCGGCACTCGCTGGGATGTCGACAAACCGTGTTGCCTACATTGATGTGAACAACGACGAGCTTCGCACGTACCAATTCTCCTCCCCCCTCCTCCACATCGGCAACAGCGCGGACTACCCCTACCTCACCGTCTCCGACGCCGGTCACACGATGGCGGAGGAGATGTCCGTGCGGACCACTCTCCGCATCGGCCAGAGCGCCACCTCGACAGCTGCATCTTCTACTCCATCCCTCACCGTCGACGGCCGGGCGCTCTTCTCGAGCAACGTCGGTGTTGGCACGTCGACGCCGTGGGGCAAGGTCTCCATCGATCCGGGGAACGGGACGAACCCCTCTTTCCTCATCGGCTCCTCGACCGCAACGCACTTCATCATGACGTCGACCGGGAATGTGGGCATCGGCAGTTCAACCCCTGCTTCGCTTTTCTCCGTTAACGGCTCCGCCAACTTCTACGCCTCCGCAACCTCCACCATCTACAACGGTCTCAACACTCCATACCTTAACCTCACCGGTACCTCAGCCTCTTCCACGTTCGCCAACGGCGTGAATATCTCCAGCGGCTGTTTCTCTGTGGCGGGCACGTGCTTGATGATCAACTCCGGTGGGACGGTAGTTTCCGGAACTGCGGGATACATGCCCTACTATCAAGAGGATGGCACCACACTCACTGCCACCTCGACGCTCTATATGTCCGCCTCAGGCAACTTCGGCATCGGCTCGAACGCCTCGACGACAGGGAAGCTGACCATCTCCTCAGCAGGACTCGCGCAGACGTGGGCGCAGGTGGGGAGTGGAAAGACGGTGACAGGCGCCGGCGGTCCTGCCATGGCCGCGCTATCGCCGAATCGTGTTGCCCTCTTTGAGAACAACAACAACGTCCTCGCGGCGTACGAATGGAACGGCGTCAGTTGGTCGCAACTTGGTGTCAGTATGGGCATCACCACGTCTGCGGCAGCAGCGATGGCGGAGCTCTCACCGAACCGCATCGCCTTTATTGACGCCACTAACGATGAGCTGCGCGTATATGAATTCAGCGCTACCTCTACCTGGTCACAGATCGGAACCGGTCTCACTATCACATCGGGGACACCTCCGGCACTCGCCGGCCTCTCACCGAACCGCATAGCGTTCATTGAAACGACGAACGATCAATTGCGCACGTACGAGTTCAACGGCTCTGTTTGGAATCAAGTCGGGACGAGTACGACCATCGGAGGCGGCGTGGCCGCCGCGGGCATGGCGGCGCTCGGACCGAATCGTATCGCGTTCCTCGACGACGCCAATACATCCCTGCGTACCTATGAATTCAACGGCTCAACCTGGTCGCAGATCGGCAGCGGCCTCACGATCGCGTCCGCCACGAGCCCGGCGCTGACCGCTCTCTCGCCTTCGCGCGTCGCCTTAATCGACGCGACCAACGACTCACTTACGGTGTATGAGTGGAACGGCGCCTCGTGGTCCCAAGTCGGAAGCAGCCTTTCGATCTCGGGCGTCGCGATCCCTGCGCTAGCAACGCTCTCGCCCAACCGCGTCGCATACATTGACGTCACCAACGACTCCCTCCGCACCTACCAATTCTCCTCGCCGCTCCTCCACGTTGGCAACAGCATCGACTATCCGTACCTCACTGTTTCTGATGCCGGATACACGATGGCGGAAGAGATGTTCGTCCGCACCGGTCTGCGCATTGGCCAGAGTGCGACATCAACAGCCGCTTCTTCCACACCATCCCTCACCGTCGACGGTCGAGCCGTCTTCTCGAGCAACGTCGGTGTCGGGACTTCCACTCCATGGGGCAAGGTCTCCATCCTCCCGAGCGGCGTTGGCACTGACCCCTCTTTCTACATCGGTTCATCCACGACACACTTCATCGTCACCAACGCTGGAAACGTCGGTATCGGGACGACGACTCCCGGTTCGCTTTTCTCCATCAACGCATCCGCCAACTTCTACGCCTCCGCCACCTCCACTATCTACAACGGACTCGATACTCCATACCTCAATGTGACCGGCACTGCCGCGACCTCCACATTTGCAAGAGGCATTGATCTGGCGGGAGGATGTTTCTCCATCTCTGGCTCGTGTCTCATCGCCGGAGATTCACTCCCATCCGGCACCGCAGGGCAGACGCTCTCGTACGTCGGCACCACACTCACCGCCACATCGTCGATGTATCTTTCGGCAAATGGAAATTTCGGCATCGGCTCCAATGCTTCGACGACAGGAAGATTGACCATCTCATCAGCAGGACTCGCACAGACGTGGGCGCAGGTGGGGAACACGCTATCTCTATCGCATGTTTATCCTACAATAGCGACACTTTCGCCCAACTCTGTGGCATTCGTAAGCGGTAGCGGTTCACTCAGAAAATATGTTTTCGACGGAGCCTCGTGGACTCAACAGGGAAGCGCTCTTGCAATAACGATCAGTAATCAAGTTGTTGGGATTGCCGCGCTTTCTCCCAGTCGCATCGCATATCTTGACGCGAATAACGACTCGCTCCGAGTGTACGAATTCGGAGTTTCTAGTTGGTCTCAAATAGGTAGTGGATTGACAGTGAGTAGTATAGGTCAGACTCCAAGTCTTGCCGCACTGGCCCCAAATCGTATCGCTCTCCTTGATAACGATACTGGCGTCGTGCAAGCATATGAGTTTAATGGATCCGTATGGTCATCTATCGGGAGTAGCATTACACCGTCGGGAAGTTTTTCTCAAGGCGCCATCGCAGCGCTTAATTCAAACCGCATTGCGTACACTGATCGAACTCTTGATAGCCTTTCGACATACGAATTTAATGGCACGACATGGACAAAAGTCGGGAGCTCACTGGCTCTTACAGCCTATCACGCGGCTTTTCCTGCGCTTGCGGCGATGTCACCGAACCGCGTGGCGTTCTTCCATTCAGACCACGATTTACTCACAGTCTATGAATTTAACGGCTCAACTTGGTCTCAAGTAGGAAGCAGCCTCACTATTTCCGGTATAGAGGATACTCCCGCTCTTGCCGCCCTCTCGCCCAACCGCGTGGCGTTTATTGATGACTTCAATGACTCACTCAGCACCTACCAATTCTCCTCGCCGCTCCTCCACATCGGCAACAGCGCCGACTACCCGTACCTCACTGTCTCTGATGCCGGATACACGATGGCGGAAGAAATGTTCGTCCGCACCGGCCTCCGCATCGGCCAGAGTGCGACATCAACAGCCGCTTCTTCCACACCTTCTCTCACCGTCGACGGTCGAGCCGTCTTCTCGAGCAACGTCGGCATTGGCACCTCGACGCCATGGGGCCGCCTCTCCATCCTCCCGAGCGGCGTAGACACGTCTCCTTCCTTCTACATCGGCTCTTCGACGACGCACCTCATCGTGACCAACGCAGGCAACGTCGGCATCGCCATGACCGATCCCTCCGTCGCGCTCGACGTCACAGGAGACATCGAGTACACCGGCACCATCACCGACGTGTCCGACGAGCGGCTTAAGGAGAACATCTCCTCTCTCGGCAGCTCGCTGTCCAAAATTTTGCAACTCAATCCAGTCTCCTTCAACATGATAGGGGCTTCCACCACTCAGCTTGGCTTTCTCGCGCAGAATGTACAGCAGTATTTCCCCAATACCATCTCTATCGTTGACCCTGAGAACGGCTACCTCGGGCTTGACTACACACAGCTAATCGCGCCTGCCATCGGCGCTATCCAAGAACTCGACGCGAAATTCGACGCGCTTGTCGCGACAACGAGCGTGGCGGAAATAGTGAACGCGACGACGACGCCGCGGGAAGAATTCGCGACCACGACGCCGTGGTACGCGGCATTCGCGGATGCATCGGATGGGCTGAAGAGTGCGCTCGAGGGTCTTGGTGGTATGGTAGTTCGTGCGTACAACAGCGCGATCTACGCGGTGGCCGGCATCTTCGACAGCGTCTATGCGCGCATCTTCACGACCGACGAGCTCGTCTTTAAGCGGGGAACGGGCGATGAGCTCACGGTCAAAAAGCTCTGCCTCGAAGATGTCTGCGTGACGCGCGAGGAATTTAAGGCGCTGCTCGACAAAAATGGCACACAGAGTGCGCAATCGGCAGCTGCCGCAGCAAGTGGGGGAGGAAGTTCGCCCGTTCCCGCTCCCGCGCCAGAACCCGTGCCAGAACCAACCCCTGCTCCTGAATCGCCGCCCGCGGAAGAACCGGCGGGAGACACGCCAAGCGAGACTCCGGACTCGCCTGCCGAGGAGCCGTCCGCAGACGCCCCTGTTGAAGAAGCTCCGGCAGATACGGGAGGCGGCGCGGCCGAGGCCGCGCCGCAAGAAGCGTCTCCCGCCCCCGAGCCCGCACCTTCGCCGGAGCCAGCTCCCGCGCCAGCTCCCGCGCCAGAACCCGCTCCGGAGCCCGCGCCAGAACCCGCGCCCGCTCCGGCACCGGAGCCCGCTCCAGAACAAATTCCGGCACCAACGGAAACGCCATGATCCGCAAGATTTAATGAAATCGGGCTTTGCGCGCCCGGTGAGGATTATGGTAAACTAACGGTCATATGACAACACGCGAAAGATTAGCAGAAGCTGTTTTGGCGGTAACCGGGCTGCCCAAGGAGGCGCAGGAGGTGATCGCGCAAGAGTTGCTTGTGCGTGTTTCTGACCTCAGCCAGTCACAGTTGAACACTGTGCAGCGGCGCGAGATCAAGCGACGGCTGGCGAAGCCACGGGTTCATGCACCAGAGGCCAAAGTACGGGCTCTCTTTCGAAGCTACAATCCTTCCCTATGAAAGTGGCCTACACCGCCGAAGCACTCGGCGATGTGGCAAGCATCCTATCGTTCGTCGCCAAACGGTCACCTTCGCATGCGCCGGACATTGCGGCGCGGGTAGATATGGCCGTGAAGGCACTCAAGGTCTTTCCGCGCGCAGCACGCTTCGATGGCGAGACCGACTCGTATGAGCGTCCGATACCCGGATTGCCCATGCTGCTGATCTACACAATCACCGATGATCTCGTGGAGGTGATTGGCGTGTTCCATACCTCGCGCAATCCAAAAACTAAACATCGCACGGGCCTTTAGCGGAATGGCTCGCCGATGCCGGGAACGGCATTCAGGAAGTCTTCGCCCGCACGTTCCGCGCCAAAGAGCAGCTTTGCATCAACGACACCTGTGTCAACGAGGAACAGCTGAAGGCGTTGCTCTCGGGGCAGACGGCGGGAGCCGCCGGAGCCTGAGGTGACTCCTCAGGCTCCGGTACAACACCTTCTCCTGCGCCAAGTCCTGAACCGCCAGCCGCCTCCGCCGTCGGCGGGACGGAGTCCGCCTCTGGCGAGACACAGTCTGCCGAAGGCTCCGGCGAGCCACAGCCAGAGCCGACTCCTCCGCCTCCAGCCGAATCTCCAGGGCCATGAAAAATCAACCCATTTTTATCTCACGAATAGCGGAGCGGGAGTGCAAAATCCACAAAAGTCGTGCGTTTTCGACCCGCCAGAGTCGTGATATGGGGCTTGAAGTGCAATACAGGTCTATGCTATATTAATGACATGACAACTCAAACGAAGAAATTTGTAGCTTCTTTCACATCTCGCACGCGCTTTGGAGCAAAGCGCTCCGCACGTCCGACATTCTATACGCTGGCAAAAAAGCATATTGTGAAGGGCAAAGCAGGAGGAGCTCGCGATCTCTCAGAGCGAATTGATGAGATCGCATATGGAGTCTAATCATTGTATTGTTGATAGCTCGGTATTCGTTGCGTTCTACCGGGACGTAGATTCGCAGCATGCAGATGCGATGCGAGTCATGCAGGAAATCTCAGACTTCACGCTCATCGTGCATCCTTACGTCATCCAAGAGACCGCGACCGTCCTTGCGTATCGGTGCAGTTTAAAAATAGCAAAAGCTCACCGCAAGCAGCTCCGGAACCTCCACCCCCACATGCGGAAGTGCGTGCGAGTCAGTCCGCGTGGGTGCTAAGATAGGTTCGAGCAGAGTTGTAGATACCCACAATTATGAATATACGGCCGATCAAAACCCGTTTTTTTAAAGAGGACGAGGACCTTGTTGCGTTCGTTACGCGGCATATTCCGAAACTGAAAGATGGTTCGATCGTAGCGGTGACGTCGAAGATCGTTGCGCTTGCAGAGGGAAGGACAAGTCAGGCAAAAGGCACCAGGCAGAAGGCAGCAGTAATTAAAGCGGAGAGCGAATGGGCGATCAAGACGAAATATGTGTGGCTCACGGAGAAAGACGGAATGATCTTGGCGAATGCGGGAGTCGATGAATCGAATGTTGACCCCGCCGGTGGCGGGGCGAGCGGGAAACTGATCCTCTTGCCGGAGGATTCATTCGCTACCGCACAGAAACTTCGTAGTAGTCTTTTGCAAAAATACAAAATAAAGAAACTCGGCATCGTTATCACCGACAGTCGCGTAATGCCACTACGAGCGGGAGTCGTCGGTGTGGCACTCGGGTATGCGGGGCTTCGGGGGTTACGCGATTATCGGGGCAAAAAAGATATTTTCGGTAGAAAACTGAAGTTCACACAGACCAACGTCGCCGACTCTCTTGCGACGGCCGCAACACTTGCGATGGGCGAGGGAAGCGAGCGTCAGCCGCTCGCAATCATCGAGGATGCCTCTGTTGAGTTCGTTGCTCAAGTCAACAAAAAGGAATTGTTGATTCCTCTCAAGGACGACATGTACGCGCCACTGTTCCCGCGAAAGCGTCCCTAAGAAGCTTTCTTTTTCTCGCTGTCGCCGGAGTTGACCTCGTAGTTGGTGTTCTGCGCCTCGAAGAAATTGACGAGTTCGAAGACGTCGGTCGCGGTGGACATCCATTTGGCGGGGTTGGTGGCGTTGTAGTGTTTCTCGAGCCCGAGCTCGATCAAGCGCCTGTCGGCGACATATTGCACGTATTGATTTACGTAATCGGCGTTGAGCCCCAAGATACCGCGCGGGAAAAGGTCACGGTTGAAGGTCGTCTCGAGGTTGACGCCCTCGATAACGATATTGCGGATCTCCTCGGCGAATTCCTGCGTCAGGAGTTCCGGATTTTCTTCGAGGATGCCGTGAATGAGATTGATGCCGAATTTGAGGTGGAGCGATTCGTCGCGCAAGACCCACGTGACAAGCGAGCCGACGTTGCGTAGTTGATTACGCTGGCGAAACGACAATGCCACCATGAAGCCGGAGTAGAACCATATGCCTTCCATCACGATGTTGGTAGCCACAAGATTGCGTACGAAATCTTTTTTGCCGTCCGGTGTCGAGACATCGAGCTCGTCTTCCGTCATTCTCTTCATGTATTTATTGATGAAGTCTTCTTTCTCTTTCATCGAAGGCACCTGCTGGTGCAGACTAAAAACCTTTTCGCGGTCGAGCGGGAAGGTCTGCAAGACGTATTCAAACGCAACACAGTGGTTGGCTTCCTCCCACATTTGTTTGGCGAGGTAGAGATGGCACTCGGCGGATTTGAGGTACGGATAAATTCCCAGAGCGATGGAACGATTCACGATCAATTCCGCCGGATTGAAGAATGCGACGAGGAATTCGACCGCGTGACGTTCGTCTTCGGTCATTTTCGCCCAATCGTCGAGATCTTCTTTGAGCGCGATCTCGTGCGGGAACCACGTGTTGCGGACCGCCTGATTGTACAGATCGGTCGCCCAGGGGTACTGGGACGGATGGAGGTTGTAGTCCTCCGGAGATGCTTTACCTACTAGCATACAGTTGTTTTATTTAGCGGGACTTCTGAAATCGGCGCATTGCGTCGTTGCGGGGCCCCAGCGTCGCGTTCATCGTACATTCTGTACGCCTCACGCACCGCTTTCCCCGCGCCTCGCACTGCATCCGATTTCATAAGTCGGTGGTTAATCGGAGCTAACTATAATAATCATTGGCACGCGATGCACACGTTCGGGTTGTCGGCCGGGTCCATGGGGGCGTCGGTCGTGGACGTTTTGGCGGACTTTGCCTGCTCGGTCGAGGCTGGTGCAGGAGCCTCCGGAGCCGCTGAAGCTTCCGCGCTTGTGCCCTGCGCTGCCTGCGCGGCGACGGCGGCGAATCCTCCGCGCGGCGCCTCAGCCATTACGGCGACGGATCCTTCGGTCTTTACCGGCGAGGGAGTATTCATTTCGAGGGGTGAGGGAGTCGCATTCACGGGGATACCCGCGGCGGCCATTTTGATGGCGCCGAATCCGCGTTTGCCGGTCATCTCTTGTTTGTTGACAGTCGTCGTTGACTGCTCGGCCGTATGGCGCGGTTTCATATGCAGGTAATAGGTGGTCTTCAGGCCCTTGCGCCACGCCGTCATGTAGACGTTTTTCATGTCTTCCATATCGCGGCTCTCAAGGTACATGTTGCGCGAGAGCGCTTGGTCGACCCATTTTTGCGCACGCGCGGCCACTTCGATGTACGCGTACGGGTTTGTCGTGAACGCGGTCTTGTAGATCTCCTTCAGATACGCCGGCAGTCCCTCGACACGGGCGATGTTGCCTTGATCCTCAATGATCTGCTCTTTCACTTCATCCCAGAGCCCCATGTTTTTGAGGTCTTTCACGAGGTTGTGGTTGAGGTCGAGGTACTTGCCCGAGATCTTGTTGCGCGAGAATACTTGCGCGAACCTGGGATCAATGCCGGGAGTTGTACCGGCGACGAGGCCGATATTGGCGTTTGGTGCTACCGCCATCAGAGTCGCATTACGCATACCCCTCTTCACTTTTTCCCGGAGCAGCGCCCAATCGAGCCGCTTCTGTTTTGTTATTTTCGGCAAATCGATGGTGACGCCGCGGTCTTTCTCTATCCTCTCGATGGTGTCGAGCGGGACCATTCCCTTGGACCATCCCGAGCCTTCGAAATTATGGTAGGAGCCGCGTTCACTCGCCAGGTTCGCACTCTCGTCGATCGCGATGTAACTGACGAATTCGAAGATGCGGTCCGCGAAATCCCACGCATGGGGGCTCTCGTATGACATGGAGAGCTGCTCTAATGCATCCGCAAAACCCATGACGCCGAGGCCCACCGCACGGTTTTCCTTGTCGGAGCGCGCCGCCTCTTGAATAGGCAGAACGTTGATATCGATGAGGTTGTCGAGCTGGCGCACCGCGAGGCGCACGCTTTCTTCGAGTTCACGCCAATTGATCTGTTTGTTCTGAATGTGTGCCGCGAGATTGAGCGAGGCGAGGTTGCACACAGCGATGTTGTCTTTGTCCTGCGGGAGGCAGATCTCGGTGCAGAGATTGGACATATGGATGGTGCCGGTGTTGTTGTTGAGCGCGCGCAGGTTGATGGGGTCTTTCCACGTGAGCCACGGGTGCGAGGTGGATTGCAGGGCGGTGAGGATGTTTTGCCACTGCTCGGTCGCGGGCACTTTTTTGAACATGCGGAGCTTCCCGCTTTTAGCCATCTCCACGTACTCGCGGTAACGCTTGCTGAACGCAGCCCCGTACAGCTCGTTCAGATCCATGGTCTCCTTGGGGTCGAACATGTACCAATCCTCTCCCTTCTCGACACGGCGCATGAACTCGTCCGAAATGAACGCGGCGGTATTGGCCGTGCGCATGCGCAGGTAGTCGTCTCCTGCGTTGTGCTTCCAGTCGATGAATTCAGGGAAGTCGTAGTGCCAATTCTCCATGTAGAAGCAGAGCGCACCCAGCTTCTTGCCGCCGCGCTGTACCGCGCGGATGGCCGTGTCCATGATCTTTGCAAAAGGAGTCGGACCCGACGAAACCGTGTTGGAGGATTTGAGGGGAGAGCCCGCCGCGCGCAGCTTCGTGAGCGAGACACCGATGCCGCCGGATGATTTCGATATCTTCATCACGTCGGCGACGGATTTCGCGATGTGGTCCATGTCGTCGTGGACTTCGAGCAGGAAACAATTCGACAAAGCGGGTCGAGCCGTTCCGGCTCCGATATTGGTCGAGCCGCCGGCGATGTAGAGGTGTCGCGACATCTTTTCGTAAAATTTGATCGCCCACCCGGTCGGATCCTTTTCGTTGTAGGAAAGACCCATCGCGATACGCATAAAGAAGTATTGCGGCGATTCGATGCGTTTCTGGTTTTCATCGCGCATCGAGTAGCGATCGAGGAGTGACGAGAGCCCTGCATAAGTGAAAACTTCGTCGCGCTCGATCTTGAGTGCCGCGGCGAGTTTCTCCAGATCAAAATGCGTACCCATGCGTTCGTCAAGCAGGCCTGCAGCAACGTGTTTTTTGATGTGTTCCAGAAACCGTGCGCGGTGTTTTGTCTCAAGCTCTGCTGCATCGTGGTTGTACTCGCCGACGACCCGCCGGTACACGGTTTTGAGAAGCAATCGGACGGCGACTTTGTCGTATTCGATGTCTTCCTTGATGTTCTGGACGGCCGCGTTGATCGTCGCGGCATCCATTTCTTCGGTCGTGATGCCATCGTAGAGCGTGAGCTTTGTTTCGGTTGCGATCTGTGTCGTCATCCCGATCGGATCGAGCAAGCCCTCGCAAGCACGTTCGATCGAGCGGTTGATCTTGTCGGCGTTGAAGGCCTCCTTCATGCCGTCGCGCTTTGTTATGGTGAGTGTCATACCCGGTCAGTAGAATGTGCCTTTGCGCCAAGCGGCATGCCGGCTTGGCGCGGCGTGATAAGCGAACTCTCGATCGTTGCACTTTGGAAACTTCCGTAATTTGTTTTCATAATTTGTTTGAGCCTAAGGCACATTTCACTACCGGGTCATACGATGCATCTACTGCTTCTACCGATAAAAATAAAAAATGTTTTGCGCACCGTCGAGACCCAACTACGGCGGCGCTTCCAGACCCATGAAGCGATGAAGCTGCATGGTTCGGTGGCACGCCAAGGGTGTCAAACCAGTACGACTATCATTATTGCACCGACCCCCGTGAGGTTTTCGTGTTGATGGGTGTGGATAACACAGCCTCTGGAGTACAATGGCTCGCATGGACCCAAAAGCGGCCTATTTCAGGTTCACTTCCCGTACATTTTCACGTGAAGGAAAGAAAATTGTATGTAACTATGAAATGGGATTTGAAGATGGCAAGGCCATTTCGTTCAGTGAAGTAGTGGTACTACCGGCACCGTATCTCAC
Organism: Candidatus Kaiserbacteria bacterium RIFCSPHIGHO2_01_FULL_53_29; assembly: GCA_001781125.1. Classification (GTDB taxonomy): domain Bacteria; phylum Patescibacteriota; class Minisyncoccia; order Phycocordibacterales; family UBA2100; genus UBA10103. The sequence goes on along the minus strand of MFKT01000009.1, from coordinate 166,980 downwards.
TGATGTGCCGAGCGCGCTTTTGGATGCATTGTTAGATGATATTCATCTGATGATTGGCATCAGCTACTACAAGCTCTATTGTCCGCCGGAAATCCGCGTGCAGCAAAAGCTTACAAAGGCGCAAGCGGATTTTTGGAACACCATATACCGCAAAGGCCTCGGAGAATTCGCGTACCGCAACAATCTTGATTTGGGGGAGCGGATACGCTTTCCGTACGCGGACGACGTGCCGACGCCGACGCCGTTTAAATTTGTACGAAAAAACCGCGTGCTCGTCGGTATCGGCGGCGGGAAAGACTCAATCGTTGCGATCGAGTTGCTCAAAGAACAAAAATATCTCTGCACGGGATTTATTGTCGAGACCTACCGCTCGCACGAGATAGTTGATGAAGTGTGCGAGGTTGCCGGGATCACATCGCTCAAAATCCTCCGCATTCTCGACGAGAAAATATTCCAGCCACTTCCGGGAAGTTTTGCGGGCCATATTCCAATTTCCGCGATCTATGCATTTCTCGGAACACTTGCAGCGGTACTCTACGACTACCAGTACGTTGTGGTCGGCAACGAGCACAGTAGCAACTTCGGCAACGTCGAACATAACGGAGAGGTCGTAAATCATCAGTGGAGTAAATCTGCGGAATTCGAAACATTGTTCCAGAACTACATTCGAGAATATGTTACGAGCTCGGTAACGTATTTTTCAATTCTGCGACCGTTCTATGAAATACGAATTGCCGAACTGTTCGCGCGGCACTCGAACTACTTCCAGCATTTCACGAGCTGCAATAAGGCGTTCAGAATTGACGAGGCGAAGCGGCCGAAGGGTCTATGGTGTTGTGAATGTCCGAAGTGTGCGTTCGTCTTTTTGATTTTGGCGCCGTTCATCGAGAGGAAGGAGCTTATCAATATCTTCGGTCGTGATCTCTTGAACGACCCGAAGCTCGAGCCCCTCTTCCAAGATATCCTCGGATTTGGAACTATGAAGCCGTTTGATTGCGTCGGTACCTTTGATGAAGCACAAGCTGCTCTGTACCTCATTCGTAATACGTTTGCGGACTCTCCTGTGGTGCAAACCTTTTTTCCGCGGATCGAGGATGGAGAGACATTGATCAAAATGACTACGCATGCACAGCAAGCTCTAACAGTGCCGACGCGCTTTAGATTTTGCGGGATGAAAAATACCCTTATTTTGGGCCACGGAAAGGAAGGATTGGCGAGCGAAGCATATCTGCACAAAACGTATCCGAATCTCGACATCGGTGTTGCAGACGAGGCGACCGATACGAAGTATCTTGACGAGCAGGATCGCTACGACATCGCTCTTAAGACGCCGGGTATCCCCAAAAAGAAAGTTCGCGCACAGTACACAACGGCGACCAATATTTTTTTCTCAGAATGGAAGGGAAAGACGATTGGCGTTACCGGAAGCAAGGGGAAAAGTACGACCGCATCCCTGATATATGTCATTCTCAAAAATGCAGGACTGAAAGTGCATCTCGCGGGAAATATAGGAGTTCCCATGCTCGATCTCTTGTCGCAACATTCGGAAGAAGATATTTCAGTTCTCGAACTTTCGAGCTATCAGCTCGATGACATCGAATTCTCGCCCCACATTGCGGTCGTGACGAACCTCTTTCCCGATCACATGGATTATCACGATGGTGTCGAGCGATACTATGAGGCAAAGAAAAATATCATTCGATTCCAAGAAGGCGAAGATGTATTTGTCTATAACCCACGTGTTCCGGAATTGCAGAAATGGGTCAAGGATGGAAGGTCGAAAGCTATGCCGTTTGTCGATCTGCCGTTTGATGCGAAAGTAATTTCTTTGCTTGGCGAGCACAATATCGATAACGTCAGGGCCGCCGTTACCGTCGCCCGGCTCTTTGATGTTCCCGACAAAAAAATAGAAGAGGCAGTACGTTCATTCAAAGGCCTTCCGCATCGTCTCGAACTGGTCGGAGAGTTCAACGGAATCCTATTTTATGACGACGCAATATCGACGACGCCCGAGTCCACCATCGCTGCGCTTCGCGCGATACCGGATGTCGGGACACTATTTCTCGGTGGAAACGACAGAGGGTATGATTTCGCCGAACTAGAAAAGGAAGTTCGTTCGCGCAACGTCAAAAACATCGTGCTCTTTCCGGAAAGCGGGAAAAGAATGTTTGCAGATCGCACAGGCTTGAATATTTTTGAAACCTCGGACATGAAAGAAGCGGTCGAGTTTGCGTACAAAAATACTCCGCACGGCTCGGCGTGTCTTCTCTCCTGCGCTTCACCGAGCTATGGACTGTGGAAGAATTTCGAGGAGAAGGGGGATCAATTCGTGGCGCTCGTCAAAGCGATGGGAGACGCTGCATAAGGACGTCGATACCTTTGAGCATCGGCTTGGTCGTCTCGGGGTCGTTCCTAAGATCCTGGATGGTTTCTTGCAAGCGACTATCGATGCCGTTGGTGTTGTCGAAGAGGTACGAGGGGAATTCCTCGAAGCGCTCGAAATATTCCTCAAAGACTTTTTTCCGGGTCTTTCCGTTCAGGCTCGTCGCCGCCGCCTTCAACTCCTCAAAATCGAATTTTGGTTTCTTCTCGGTCTTCTGCATTCATTCATTGTATCTTGTTTCGATGCGATATGATAGGTAAATGGTTCTACGAGAGGAACGCGTGATTCGCCAAGAACGCTGCAACGAACGCCAGAGCCCCGCAAATCGGAAAAGTGAGTAACCATCCTCGCACGACGCTTCCGAGAACACCCCATTTTACATCTCCAACGCGACGCGACGAGCTGGCACCGGCAATTGCGGTCGTGATGGTGTGTGTTGTCGAAAGCGGCACTCCGAAAACTGAGGCGACGATAATCGTCGATGACGCGGCGCTCGTCGCAGCAAAACCCTGCCACGATTGTATTTTGACCATACGCTTACCGATGGTCGCGATGATGCGCCAGCCGCCGAGCGATGTACCGAGGCCCATCGTAAGTCCACATAAGATGATTACCCACCATGGGATATTGAATCCCTGAACGTGACCGCTGAGAACGAGAACGAGGGTGAATATTCCGATGAATTTCTGTCCGTCGTTCAGACCGTGCGCGAATGCCATAGTTCCGGCCGTAAAGATGTGCGCGACGTCGAACCCGATCTTCGCGCGTGCGGGCGATGCGGAGGCGGCCAAAGCGATGACAGTCTTTCCAATGAGGAACGCGATCCCGAAGCCGGCGATAACAGAGAGCGCCATACCGATGAGGATTTTTTCCCATCCGGCCCACAAGAGAGAGTCGAATCCGCCACCGGCGATCGCGGCACCCGCAAGACCGGCGACGAGTGCATGTGATTTGCTGATCGGAAGTCCACGATATGCGGCGAAAATGCCCCACCCGATGATACTTATCATCGCCGCTGCAATCGCAGGAATAGTAACCGACTCGGTGGTGACGATACCCTTGCCGATGGTCGCCGCGACTGCTGTTCCCGATAAGGCGCCGGCAATATTGAGAAGTACGGCCATCGGTACGGCGATACTGAGAGGCAGAACGCCGGTTGCTACCACTGTTGCGATCGCATTCGGTGCATCCGTCCAGCCGTTGATGAATTCCGCGGCCAGTACGAGCAGGAGTGCAATGCACAGAAGAACGATCAGGATCATGCTTCTTTACGCGTTATCGAGAGAATGAGCGTGCCGCAGTGATTGGCGACATCGGTGATGTGTTCAAGCATGCGAAGTAATTTATCGTGCGCAAGAAAGGTGAGCGCACCCCCGCTCTCGATCCCGTACTCCCGCACGAGCGCGGCTTCCCCTTTGTGGAGAATCGCATCAGCTCGAGACTCTGCTTTGATGAGTTCACGTGTAAGCTCGCGCACGCGCTTGTGCGGCAGCCGTTTTTCGTGCAAGAGCCCGGTGCATTTTTGCACCTGTGCGGTCATCTGCTCGATGATCTGTAATAATTCTTCCGCTTCCGGCCGTAACCTGGGAATGTGCGGCGTATAAATATCCACGTGCATGGCCACCTGCCGCATGCCGTTCAGAATGTTGTCGAGGCTGTTTGCCAAACTCCCGATGTCGGACTTATCGAATCGCAGGATAAACGAACTGTCGATGATCTCATGAATCTTTTCTTCCGTAGCGTCGCCTTCGTGTTCCAGCGCGATGATCTCATCGAGTGATTTGCAGCTGCTTTCGCGGAGCAGTTTGCTGCAGCGTGATGCGATTTCGGCTTGTTGTGCGAGCAGATCCGCAATGGGTCCGTTTTGGGATCGGCCGAAAAATCGTTCAAGCGGATTACCGTCCCATAGCATGGCTGATTTGTAGCACACTTGGTGCAGCTCCGAAACCGCGATCGGGGGATACCGCATGCCTCTTGCACAGGCCCCGTGAAATTCATAGTTTTCAGGCGCGGAGTTGTATACTGCGGTTTATGATACCCCAGTCAATATACATGGTGGGCATCGGCGGCATCGGGATGTCAGCGCTTGCGCAACTTCTTGCCCACCAAGGCAAGTCGGTGAGCGGGTCGGATCGGGATGAATCGCCAGTCACGCTGATGCTACGAGAAAAGGGAATCGAGGTGACAATCGGGCATGATGATGTTCCCCGAGGCACGGAATTACTCATCTACTCTGACGCGGTGGCCGAGACCAACGTCGAGCGAATGCGTGCAAAAGAGATGAACATTCCGGGGATGTCATATTTCGAGGCGCTCGGAGTTGTTTCAGCGCCTGCCCGTACCATTGCTGTCGCAGGAACGCACGGTAAGACGACCACGACGGGGATGCTTACGGTAATCCTTGCGCAGGCCAAGAAGGAGCCGACGGCCATTATCGGCTCCATCGTGCGCGATTTCGGTTCGAATTTTCTTGCGGGCCGCCCAGACCTTTTTGTCATTGAAGCATGCGAGTACCGCGACCACGTACTGAAGCTCTCACCAGAGATTCTTGTCATTACGAATATCGAGCTCGACCACACGGATTATTTTCCCGATCTTGCGGCGCTACAGGAGACCTTTCGCATAGCAGCAGAAAAAGTGTCTTCGCACGGGCACATCATCACCGATCCGAAGAATCCCAACATCGCGCCTATCCTCAAAAATGTGCGTGCAAAAGTCATCGATTACACGCATCTCGATGTGCCCACCCTCTCGCAGATGGGCGAATTCAATCGCATGAATGCCCGAGCTGCCAAGGCCGCTGCACTCACGGCATTTCCCGATATCGTCGGCGCTCGCGCCGATGAAGCGCTTACTGGATTTCAAGGCTCGTGGCGAAGATTTGAATACAAGGGCGAGACGCCACTCGGCGCTCTCGTGTATGACGATTATGCGCACCATCCGACCGCCATCGCGAAAACCATTCAAGCTGCGCGGGAGAAATTCCTCGACCCGTCCTTCGCCCCCGCCTCCGCTAAAGCTACGGAACGGGCAAAGAAAGGCTTCGGAGGGCGCAGCAAGAAAATCGTCGTCGCATTCCACCCGCATCTCTACAGCCGCACGCGTACGCTCTTACAAGAATTCGGGCGGGCACTCGCCACAGCAGATGAGAGCATCATCGCGCCTATTTATGCTGCCCGTGAAGAGCCGGATCCATCCGTCACGAATGAGGTTGTCGCAGAAGTAACCCAGCGCTATGGAGGTGATTCAGTGGCGCTTGATTCATTCGACGAGATCCGCGGCAAACTGCTCGGCTACGACGACCGGTACCTCATCATCACCATGGGCGCAGGCGATATTTATAAAATCGCCGAACAAATTACCGATTAACGGAAGGTGTACTTTTATCTCGCATCGGTGTATGCTTAAATTCTTAAGAATTTAAGAATAGATAATATTATGAATTTCCGGCAACTTGAGAGGATCGTGCGAGGATTTTCAAATCACCGCCGCATTCAGATTATGAATCTGTTGCAGAAAAGGCCCGAAATGTCAGTCGAAGAGATTTCTTCAACACTTAACATAAATGGGAAGACAGGCTCAGAGCACATTCGGCGTCTAGCGATCGCTGGCCACGTCGTCAAGCGGAACGAAGGGAATTCTGTGCGTCACAAGCTGACAAAGCGCGGTCAATCTATCCTTAAGTTCTTGAGAACACTAGAATAGATATGGAACAGGAAATGGCACAGGGAAAGTTATCAGTCATCGCAACACCCATCGGCAATTTGGGGGATATTACCTTTCGAGGCCTTTGGAATCTCAAGGAGGCGAATGTGATATACGCCGAGGATACGCGGGTCATCTCGAAATTGTTGACGCATTACGGACTTCGTAAATCCGTGTTCCGATTGGATGCGGCGACCGAGACAAAGAAAGCGGCGGAAATAATCGCGCGGCTCGAAGCGGGCGAGCACGTGGCACTCGTTTCCGATGCAGGCACGCCGGGCATCTCCGACCCAGGTGCGCGGCTTGTCGCGGCAGTCCGCGAAGCGCTCCCGGAGGCAAAAATTGAAGCAATCCCGGGCCCGAGTGCCCTCACCGCGGCGCTCTCCATTTCGGGCGCGAACATGGAACAATTCACGTTCCTCGGATTTCTTCCACACAAAAAGGGCCGCCAGACGGCGCTCAAGAAAATCGCTGGTGCGGAATACCCCGTCGTTCTCTACGAGTCCCCGCACCGTATTCTGAAATTGTTGAAAGAGTTGAATGCGGTAGCCCCGCACGCACGGGTAACGATCGCGCGCGAGCTCACCAAGATTCATGAAGAAGTGCTCGTCGGTGCGCCGCTCGAGATTGCGGAGACATTGGAGAAGAAAAAAGCTGTCCGTGGGGAATTTGTTGTCATCATTGAAGCGAAAAACTAGTGCTATAATCTCCCTATGTCACTCGACGCTCTCATCATGTGCGCCGGCGCGTTCGTCGCCATTTTGCCCTTCTTGGGTTTTCCCAACACGTGGGACAATATATTCTTTTTTCTTACGGGGATCTTTATAATCGCGCTCGGCATCGTCGTGCGCCGGCGCGAGGGTCACTCGAAGGAGTTACAAGAGAATCAAACATATGCAGAAAGCACTTCACACTCCTCGACCCAGCATGAAGAAGCGGCATAGAAGTTTTGCGCTGCTCATCGGTACCGGACTTTTCGTTGCCGGGTTCGTCGCGGTAGCAGCCGCATCCGCGCCGAGAGTCAGCTTTATCCGCACGGCGACCTCTACACCCGCGTCCGCGCTGAATACTCGCGTGTCTGCGCCCCCGCTTGATATCGCCGCCTACAACAAAAAATTACTGGAGCTAGGGGCCGTGGCGACATCGAGCCCTTGGTACGCTGCGTTTCTTGACGACACTGTGGCCTCAACGACCTCTCCGCGCCCACGGTGGCCGGTGAAAACCGTCTATCCGAACGCGGGCGCCATCCTTCCGTTCAATCGTGTCGTTGCGTACTATGGAAATTTTTATTCCAAAGGCATGGGCGCATTGGGTCAGTATCCGACCGACGTCATGTTGCAAAAACTCGCATCGGCAAGTGCACAGTGGGCAGCGGCGGACCCATCGACTCCTGTCATTCCGGCAATTCACTACATTGTTGTAACCGCACAGGAGGCGCCGCAAGCCGACGGCATGTACCGTTTGCGCATGCCCGACAGCCAGATCGACAAGGCGCTCGAACTGGCCGCTCAGATACACGGGCTCGTCTTTCTCGACTTTCAGGTGGGTTTGAGTACGCTCCAGAAAGAGCTTCCACAATACGAAAAGTATCTTGCGATGCAGAACGTGCATCTGGGTATCGACCCGGAGTTTTCTATGAAAACCGGCGCCAAACCGGGCACGGTGATCGGTTCGTTCGATGCCGCGGATATCAACTACGCGGCAAATTATTTGGCGGGCCTTGTGCGAGCCAATGATCTCACGCCGAAAATCCTCGTCGTGCATCGTTTTACGCAAGATATGGTGACGCACTACAAACAGATCACGCCGCTGCCGGAAGTGCAGATCGTGATGGATATGGACGGCTGGGGATCGCAAGCAAAAAAGATCGGCACCTACACCAACGTCGTCGCCGCGGAGCCGGTGCAGTTCACCGGATTTAAGATTTTCTACAAGAACGACACCCTTCCGCCGTCGGAGGGCATATTCGCGCCCGCACAGGTTCTGAAGCTCACGCCGCAACCGATATACATTCAATATCAGTAACGCGCGGTGGATATCACAGATGACTTTTCCTCCGCATATGTTATCCTCGCGGCGGGCGGCACAAAATATAAGGCGTCAAGTGCAGCCCGAGTGAACGGGGCAAAAAGAAAAGGGGGAACCAAGCATGCTGCGGACTTTCTTGCTATGCGCAGTGTGTAGTGTTGCGTTGAGTGTGGTAATCGCAACTTTGTTCACGGCAGTTGCGTATCGAAGGCGTGATCGCTTCCTGAGGTTCGAGTGGGGCGTAGCGATTGCGGTCTTCTTTCTGCCGTCCTGCACTTTCGGGCTGGCAACGGCTGTAGCTTTCGCGTTCTGGGTAGACACGACTTCTCCGGTTCTTCCGATGGAGGCCGAATCTGCCTGCGCGCTCGAGCACGGTCGCTTGATATGCATCGTAACCAATACGACGCAGATTCAAGTGTATAACAGCTAACGGAGTACGACTGCACGCTGCCGATCCAACGGGGGTCGGCTGCGTGCTTTTTTTGCTATAATTCTTATACCTCTCTTCATTTTTTATGTCACGAACAGAAGATCCAAGTCCGCGTATAGAATATTTGCGACGCACGGGAATGTCGGACAGCATCATTGTGAATCGTCTGGTGCTCGAGGGATGGGGCGAGGCGGAGCTTGTGCCCAAGCTCGCGCCTGCGGGTTCCGTTTTGCCCGCCGTAGAGATGCCTGCTCACGCGGAGCATGGTTCGGATCTTTGGCGATGGCATATTTCGATTTCTACCGCAGTGCTTGGGGCTGCTGCACTCGGGGCACTCGCCTTTGCCGCGTACGTCATGTACAAACCGCCGGTAGTCTATTCGATATCCATTCCCTCATCGGCCGCATCGACGACGGGGCCCATTCTTACATACGGCGCATTGCCCGCGCTCTCGGACCCCGATTACTATAGAAACGTAAAGCGCAATCTCGTGGAGCAAAAGGCGTCGTTCATTGATGCAAATCTTTCCAGTATGAAGCTTGTGGTATATGTCGGGGGTGTCTTGCAAATAGAGGTTCCCGTTCTTGCGAAGGGCAAAGTAGGTTCGTGGTGGGAAACGCCTGCCGGCGTCTATCAGATCCAATCGAAAGAGAGAAATCATTTCTCGACATTCGGCGAGGTGAATCAGCCATGGAGTCTCGATTTTCAGGGCAACTTTTTCATTCACGGCTGGCCCACGTATGCGGACGGGACAGCAGTATCTTCATCGTATTCGGGTGGCTGCATCCGACTTTCCACTGATGATGCAAAGAAAGTCTACGATCTCACCGTGGTCGGAATGCCGGTGATCGTGTACAACGTCGAAGCACAGGGCGACTCGTTCACCTATCAGCTCAAAGCGCCGCCGGTTTCTGCTGCCGGGTATCTTGTCGCAGACGTGAAAAACGGCACCGTACTTTCGAGCAAGGGTGCGTCGGTCGCAGCACCCATCGCATCGATATCAAAATTGGTCTCTGCGCTTATCGTCACCGAATACATCAATCTCGACAAATCGGTTACCGTGCCGAAGGAGGGACTCGTCTACACCTCGATACCGCGCCTTAAAGCGGGGACAGAGGTGCGCGCGTATGACCTGCTCTTCCTACTTCTCCAGGAATCATCCAACGAAGCAGCGGAGACCTTTGCATCGGTGCGCGGCCGCAGTCAGTTCGTGACCTACATGAATGAGAAAGCAAAAGCGATCAATCTCTCGCATACGGTTTTCTCTGATCCTTCAGGCGCGAAGGGCGACTATTCGACTCCTGAAGATCTCTTTACCCTCCTGCGCCATATCTATGAAAATCGTCGCTTTATCTTCGGCATTACCTCTGGTGACATTGCAAACAGCGCATACGGACCACCGGCATTCAAGAATGTTCGCAACTTCAACATCATTAAAAATGCTCCGGCGAAACTCATTGGAGGAAAAGTCGGCCAAACAAACGAAGCGGCGGAGACCTATGCGGGGGCGTTTACCGTCAAGGTGGGGGCACAAGATCGTACGATCGCAGTCATTGTGCTCGGTTCACGCGATGCGGAAGGGGATGTTCGCAAACTTCTCTCGTTCGTACATGATCTGTACGCGCCGGCGGATGCTACGCGTTAAAGCGGGATACGGTATAATTGCGACATGCCCCCCGATCAGCATAAAAACGATGACACCCGGGTCACGTATTTTGCGGCTACACACACGCGTGGCAAGCGCGAGATGTTCGGTATTCGAGGTATTGACCGCGGCAAGCACATCTACGTCATCGGCAAAACTGGCATGGGTAAATCCACCATGCTCGAGAACATGGCGATACAGGATATTCAGAATGGCGAAGGTATTGCATTTATCGATCCGCACGGCGCTACCGCCGAAAAACTGCTCGATTTCGTCCCGCACGATCGCATCAAAGATGTCGTCTACTTCGCGCCGTTTGATACCGATCACCCGATCGGCTTCAATGTGATGGAAGATGTAGGTTACGACAAGCGTCATCTCGTGGTCTCTGGCTTGATGGGCGCCTTGAAGCGCATTTGGGTAGATGCATGGAGCGCGAGAATGGAATACATTTTGCAAAACACCCTGCTTGCACTTCTCGAATATCCTGATTCGACACTCTTAGATGTGAATCGCATGCTCACCAACAAGACCTTCCGTGCTGCCGTCATCGAAAAAACAACCGACCCGATCGTGCGCGGATTCTGGGTGGAGGAATTTGCCGCCTTCACCGATACCTACACACGTGAGGCGACCCCCGCGATCCAAAACAAGATCGGTCAGTTCACCGCCAACCCTCTGATCCGCAATATTGTGGGGCAGGGGAAATCATCTTTTGATCTGCGCAAGATGATGGATGAAAAAAAGATCTTTATCGTCAATCTCTCGAAAGGTCGCATGGGTGAGACCAATGCCTCTCTCCTCGGCAGCATGCTCGTCGTGAAGATCTATCTGGCGGCGATGTCGCGCGCGGACGAGCCGAGTGTGCGGATGGCAAAATTACCGCGTTTTTATTTCTACGTCGATGAATTCCAATCAATGATGAACGAAGCCTTTGCCGACATTCTCTCCGAGTCGCGCAAATACAAGCTTGCGCTCACACTCGCCAATCAATATATCGAACAGATGGAGGAGGAAGTGAGGGACGCGGTCTTTGGCAACATCGGGACCCTCATCGTATTTCGTGTCGGGCCCTTTGATGCGGAAGTGTTGGAGACGGTCTTCGAGCCGACATTTACGCCGGAAGACCTCGTGGGCCTCGGCATCGGTCAAGTTTATCTCACGCTCATGATCGATGGTGTGGGTTCCAAGCCTTTTTCTGCGGAAACCATTCCGCCTATTGATACCCCCGCGATCTCGTATCGGGACGACTGCGTGCGCAGCTCGCGCGCACAATACGGACGCACGCGCGCTGAGGTTGAAGCCTCGGTCAACAAGAAACAAGTCGACTTCCAGCCGCCGCCGAAAAAACCGAAAGAACCGGGGGAGCGCAGCACCTACGGCTCGCGACCGCGTGCCGACGCGTCGCCGCGCCCTGAACGGGCCCGTTCCCGCGACAGTGTGCCTGCGCCGCGCGAAGATCGTCCCGCACCAGGAGATTTTACGCCGCGCGCCGCGCCCCTGTCGCGCGAAGACGATCAACGCAATGCGCTTCGCGCTGCGATCGCACAAGCTCGTCCGCAGGCGGGGGACTCCTCCCATGCGGCGCCGATCCGCTCACCTGCCGATATTCTGCGCGAGCGTCGTGCAGCGAAATCCGCCTCCGCTGGAGGCTTCGGCGAGACGAAGCCCCCCTTCGCCAACGGCTTCGGAGGGGCGCAGCAAAATCCACAGCCTCACGTTACACCTATGCCACGTCCGGCTATTGTACGCGATACTGTACCCAATGGTCAAAACGGTGAGATCTCGCACGAGGAACTCCAGCGGGTACTGCGCGGCGGAGACGACTCTGCGCAGTAATATATTTTTCTACGGCGCACTCGTGATTGTCGGGCTCATGCCAGGCGCAGCGTTTGCACAAGCCCCGACGGTACCGTCGGGGCAGGTCGTGATTACCGAAATAATGTACGATCTTTCGAGCGGCTCGGATTCGGGCCGCGAGTGGATCGAAATATTTAACTCTGGCACAGCTCCCGTGAAATTAACCGGTTGGAAGATGTTTGAGAACGGGACGAATCACAAGATCGCTGCCGTTTCGGGCGGGGATTCGATTGCACCAAGTACGTATGCGGTGATTGCAGACAATTCGGCAAAGTTCAGGGCAGATTGGCCAAACTTTTCCGGTCAACTTTTTGACAGCACGTTTAGTTTGGGGAATGACGGCGAGACGATCGCGCTCCATACTGCGAGCAGCACCGATATCAATTCAGTTTCATATCAAAGCTCCCTTGGGGCCGCAGGTGACGGCAATTCTCTCAATCGTGCACCGGGAGATGCATCGTTTATCGCACGCTCACCCAGCCCCGGCACTGCTATGTCTATCAACGTGATTCCACCACCTCCACCGAAGGCAGCACCGATAGCAAAAACAAAGACCAAGACGACCACGAAAAAGTCCGCAGCAAAATCTGCGCCGGCAGATCCCACGTATGTTGCGAACACGCTTCCCGATGTTCCCGTTTCCGAAGCCGATCCCGAACAAGTGGCAACCGCAGACACTGCCGCTGCGGCCGCACCGGCCTCGAATAGTTCCTACCTCTGGTGGGCGGCTGCTGCAGGGCTCGCGCTGCTTGCAGCGGCATCCATCGTTGCCGCGAAGCGATATGGCAAGAATGATTGGAACATCATTGAAGAAAAAGCCGAGTGAGGTAAGCTTGCGCTATGGCGGAAAAACAGACGGTCATTGTTACCGGTGGGGCAGGACTCATCGGTTCCAATCTTATTGAGCTTTTGTTAAAGAAATACCGCGTCGTATCACTGGACAATTATTTTCTGGGCAATAAGGGGAATCACATCGAAGGTGCGGAATATGTCGAAGGACACACAAAAAATATAGAATCATTGCTCGGAAAAGAAAATCCCACCATCATTTTCCACCTCGGTGAATATTCGCGGGTCGAGCAAAGTTTCGACGATATCGCAACGGTATGGGATCTCAATGTCTCGGGGACATTCAGCGTCCTCGAGTATTGGCGCAAACGCGGGTGCAGACTCCTGTATGCGGGTTCTTCGACCAAATTCGCCGATAATGGTCTCGGACGCGATCAAAGCCCCTATGCGTGGATGAAAGCGACCAATACCGAACTCGTGCGCAACTATGGCGCATGGTTCAATCTCCCCTTTGCGATAACGTATTTTTTCAACAATTACGGACCGCGCGAACTCTCCGAGGGCCCTTATGCATCAGTGATTGGCTGGTTCAAAGAGCAGTATCGGAGGGGTGAACCGATTACAGTTGTCTCGCCGGGCACGCAGCGTCGGAATTTTACGCACGTCGAAGACACTACTCGCGCACTTCTTATGGTCGGTGAAAAGGGAAGCGGTGACGACTATGGTATCGGAAGTCCGGAGTCCTATTCGATCCTTGAACTCGCGAAAATGTTTACTGACAATATTGTGATGGTGCCTGAGCGCAAAGGCAATCGCACAGAGCCTACCATTGATACCTCCCGTGTCGAAAAAGAATTCGGCTGGAAGCCGGAACACACCGTGCGCGAATATATCGAATCGCTAAAAGCGCAGAAAAAGCAATGAAGCGGATCCTCATTTTTTCGCTCGCGTATGTTCCGTACATTGGCGGGGCGGAGCTCGCTATCAAGCATGTGACGGATCGTCTCGATCCGAACGAATATTCCTTCGACATGATCACCCTGCGGTTCGATCGCAATCTGCCGAAAGTCGAGCGGGTAGGGAATGTGACCGTACACCGCATCGGCTTTACTGCACACAACGCCAAGGTCTCGGACCGCTCACTTCCGTGGCAGTGTCGTCTCGCAAAATTGTTGTTCCCGTTCACTGCTTTTCTCAAAGCAATTTTTCTGTACCGACAAAACAAATACGACGCGACATGGGCTCTGATGGCCAATCAGGCAGGATTTGCTGCACTTTTTTTCAAATACGCCCATCCGAATACTCCATACTTCTTAGAGCTTCAGGATGGTACGCCGCTATCCTCTATGACAGCGCGACGACGCATACTGTATCCTCTGTGGTGGCTCTATAAAGAAATCTATTTGAAAGCAAACGTTATCAAAACCATTTCCCACTTCATCGAGAAGATCACACGGGAAACAGGTTACGCCGGCAAGGTTTTCGTCATCCCCAACGGCGTGGATGTCGCGAAGTTCTCCGCTCCGATTCCCGAAGAGAAGCTCACGGAATTAAAGATGCTGTTCAACAAAAGAATGGGCGAGGTATTTGTCGTTACTGTCAGCCGCCTTGTCCTCTCGCGAGGTGTCGAGGACATTATCCAAGCTCTCGTTTATTTACCGAAGCATGTGAAATTATTGATCGCGGGGAACGGCGAAGATCGGGAGAAACTCCATCACATTGCGATCGGGCTAAAGGTCGACGACCGGGTGATCTTTGCGGGGCATATCGACCACAGCGAGCTGCCCGCGTATTTTAAGATCTCCGATATATTCGTGCGACCGTCTCTCATCGAAGGATTCGGGAGTGCTTTTGTGGAAGCATTTGCCGCGGGAATTCCAGTAGTCGCGACTCCCGTCGGGGGTATTCCAGATTTTCTCACCGACGGAGCAACGGGACTTTTTTGCGAAGTTCAGGATCCACAGTCTGTCGCGCATGCGGTCATGCGGTATACGGATGACCCTGCACTCGTTGCGCGCATTGTCGCGAATGCAAGAAAACTCGTCGCAGAAAAATATGACTGGAACAGCATTGCAAAGGGTATGAAAGAAAAGGTTTTTGAACCGCTCATGAAACAGGGGCATAACGTATGAGGACAATGAGCCCCTTTTTGTCGAGCGGCGCTTTGTGATAGGCTCTCAGTCATGAGTGCGAAAAAAAAGAGAACGGTGCTTGTGACAGGCGCGGCAGGCTTTATTGGTTTTCACGTTGCAAAAGAGCTGCTTAATCGCGGATATAGGGTCGTGGGATATGATGCTGTCACGTCATACTACGATGTACGTTTGAAAAAAAGGCGTCTCGCGATGCTTGGGAAGTTCTCCGCGTTCCACTTTGTAAAGGCCTCTGTTGCTTCATATCCTGCGCTCAAGCGAGTCATGAAAGCCGAGCATCCCGACGAGATCGTGCACCTCGCAGCGCAGGCGGGTGTGCGCTACTCGCTCGTCAACCCGTGGATATATGCCGACACCAATTATCTGGGCACGCTCAACATATTTGAAATAGCGCGGCAATTCCGCCTGCCGCGCGTCGTGTACGCGTCTTCCAGCTCGGTCTATGGCGCGAACTCGAAGCAACCCTTTCAGGAAAGCGACCGGACCGACCTTCCCGTGTCGATCTATGGCGCAACCAAACGCGGGAATGAGATCCTCGCGCGCGCGTACCACCATCTCTTCAAAACCGAGATGATCGGATTGCGTTTCTTTACCGTGTACGGCCCATGGGGACGTCCCGATATGGCGCTCTTTAAATTCGCGCGCCGCATTCTTCAGGATCGTCCCATCGAACTCTACAATCGGGGCAACATGAAGCGGAGCTTCACCTACATCGACGACATCGTTCGCGGCGTTGTCAGTACCATCGAACGTGCGCCGAAAGGCCGCTGCGAGATCTACAATCTCGGAGGATCCGAAACCGTCCCGCTCAAACATTTTGTCGGGCTTATAGAAAAGCAATTCGGTAAGCGCGCAAAAAAGATACTAAAAGCCCTCCAGGCGGGCGATGTGCCGGAAACGGTCGCCGACTGTTCGAAAGCGCGCCGCGAACTTGGCTTCAGGCCGCAGGTTTCTATCGAAGAAGGCATTGCACGTTTTGCCAAATGGTTTTTGGAACATCGGGATTTTCTCGCCGATCTGAAGGAGCCAAAACAATAGGTTTTCCGCCCTCCGGACTCTTGATACACCCTGCATCTCGTGTACGATGCGCCTATGCGCATCGTCATTGCAACGGGGATCTATCCACCGGAAGTGGGTGGTCCCGCACTCTACGCACAAGGCGTCGAGCGCGCACTCATTCGCATGGGACACGAGGCACCTCTCCTGCTTTTCAGTGAGCTCAAGAAATACCCTTCCGGCATCAGGCATCTTTTCTATGTGTGGAAACTCTTCCGGGCGACACGGGGTGCACGCGCCATCTTCGCGTTCGATACGTACAGCGCCGGCGTTCCCTCGGCGCTGGTCGGCATGATGCGCCGAATTCCGGTGGTTATCCGCATCGGCGGAGACTTTGTGTGGGAAACGTACATCGAGAGGACAAAGGAACTCATACCGCTCCCTTTGTTCTATCGCAGCCCTCCGAGGCTGAACTTCAGAGAGCGTCTTTCTTTTTACCTGGTGCGCTCTATGCTCGATCGGGCCACTCTTGCGTTCAACACGCGGTGGCTCTTTGATATATGGCGCATGCCGTATCGTGTGAACGCATCCCGCGCGGCGGTCGTCGAGAACGTGATCGGCGAGCGGCTTCCCGCACAGGGCGCAGACACCAAAGTATTGCTCTACGGCAGGAACATCGCACTCAAGAATTCGGACGGATTCAAACGCGCGTTCGCGAAAGCGCGGGCTCGAGGAGTACGATTCGAGCTCGAAGAGGGTAGTGTCCCGCATGATATGCTCATCGAACGGATCCGAAGCGCATATGCAGTTGCCATTCCCTCGATATCCGAAGTCGCACCAAATATGGTTCTCGACGCTCTGCGCTGTGGCAAACCGTTTTTACTCACAAAATACTCGGGGTATGCGGAACGGTTTGGCGGGTACGGCGTGATCATCGACCCGCTTGATGAGGATGACATAACAAAAGGGATCGAGCGGCTCGCGGACAAAGAAGAGTATGAACGTCTGAAGAAAAAGATTGCCGCCTTTACCGAAGTTCGTACCTTTGATGAGGTTGCCAAGGAACTCCTATCGCTGCTTCCTGTATGAGCCCCGTTAAAAGTCAAAGCTGGTATGTATACGTCCAAGGTCGACGGTATCTTAAGAACAGACTAAAGTTCTTTTTTGCTCATGACTTCTAACGGGGTGAGAATATTACAAATCGGCTCTGACCGATCAAAGAGGGGTATTCTTCACCGAGATTCTCCGGCATTCAAACGGCAGGAAGCGTACGCCGCCCGATTCGGCAATCTGGACATCATCGGATTTTCTCTGCGCTTTGATGGTGCACGGAAGATTGAGACTGGCCCGCTGCGCGTAATGCCAACAAACTCCGCCTCCAAACTATTGTTCGGATGGGACGCGCTTCGTATTGCGCGAACATTGCCGCGACCGGATGTCGTATCGGGGCAGGATCCATTTGAGACGGGGCTTATAGGATGGCTTATTTCCTTGATGAAAGCTGTGCCTCTGCACGTACAGGTGCATACGGATTTTCTCTCGCCTGAATACGCGCGTCTTTCACTCTTGAACCGACTCCGCGTTCGCCTTGCCGGATTTGTGTTGCGGCGCGCCTCGCGCATACGCGTTGTCTCGGAGCGCATAAAGAAAAGTATCGAGGTGCGGTATGCGGTCCGGGCCCCGATCGCAGTTCTGCCAATTTTTGTCGATATCGATTCTATCCGCGTTGGGCTGCAGGACTTTGCGCTTGCGAAACGCTTTTCCGCATACAAGAACAAACTTCTCGTGGTGTCGCGTCTCGAGCCGGAGAAAAATGTCGCGCTTGCGATCCGTTCTTTCAGTGAGGTCAAACCTCAATCTGCATGTTTGATAGTTGTGGGTGGGGGGAGCGAGCGCGGGAGCCTTGAGAGGCTCGCGCGCCATCTCGGAATCTCCGACCGTGTTTTCTTTGAGGATGGAAAAGATGTCGCACCCTATTATGCGCTTACCGACCTCGTTCTCTTCCCGTCCAAATACGATGGCTACGGTATGGTAATCATTGAAGCGCTTGCGGCAGGGAAACCCGTCCTCTCGACCGATGTCGGCATCGCCCGCGAGGCGGGAGCCATTATTGCCAAGCCTGAAGAATTTCCAAACGCCCTTTTAGAATGGTTCAAAAGTGGCCCGCGAACAGCCGAGCTCAAAAACTATCAGTACAAAAATTTTGACGAATACATCGCGGCGTACTGTGCTGACATAGCTGCGTGCGCGGATAGCAAATAGCCGCTACAATGCAGTTTCATATGACGAGTAAAAGTCCCCTCATCGGCTTCATTGGTCAAGGATTCATCGGCAAGAATTATGCCGATGATTTTGAGCGCCGTGGTCATCCCATTGTGCGCTACGCGCTCGAAGAGCCATATCGGGGGAATAAAGAGAAAATCAAGGATTGTGACTATGTATTGATAGCGGTTCCTACGCCGACCTCTCCCGATGGTTTCAATGCAGGGATCGTCCGCGAAGCGATATCGCTCGTGGGCCGTGGAAAAACGGCAGTTATTAAATCGACGATCGTCCCTGGAACAACACGCACATTCCAAAAAGAATTTCCTGACCGTGTAGTCGTATATTCTCCGGAATTTCTAAGTGAAGTGACGGCTGCGCACGATGCGGCTCACCCATTTTCAAATATTGTCGGTCTCACAGACGATTCTGTCTCGCAAAAGAAGATAGCCGAAGAGCTTCACACACTGCTCCCGAAGGCGCCATTTTCGCTTACCTGTTCGAGTACCGAGGCCGAGATTATAAAGTACACGCACAACGGTAGTGGATATACACAGATCGTATTTTTCAACTTGATGTACGAACTTGCGAAGCGGCACGGATCTGACTGGGACGCGATTCAGCGCGCCATCGAAGCTGATCCATTGGTATGTAATCGGTATGCGCGTCCGGTCCACAAGAGCGGGCGCGGTGCCGGTGGTCATTGTTTTATTAAAGATGTTGCTGCTTTGCGTCGGGAATACGAGACGAAGATCAAAGACACATCAGGTATAGCAGTGCTTGATGCCATGGAAAAGAAGAATATCGAACTTTTGCGATCATCGGGAAAAGATCTTGATCTTCTTGCGGATGTGTATGGTAAGCAGGTGCTTGATCATCCAATCAAAAAGTTGGCAGTCGAAAAGTTACGCTCTGTGCGGGGTGAGATGAAAATTCTTGTGTGCACAGAGGCGATCGATCGCACCGACCCCTTGCTTGGATTTTTCCATCGTTGGCTCGAAGAATTTGCCCGGCATGCGCACCGTGTGCACGTGATCTGTCTCGGCTACGGCGCGGGTTCACTTCCCGGGAATGTTATTGAGCATTCGCTTGGCAAAGAATCGGCGCGTGGATTTCGTGTTGTAAAGCGTATTCTATATACGCTCCGCTTTTTGCGGTACGCATGGGGAGCTCGCAGTGACTACGACACGGTACTGGTGCATCTCTCGCCGGAGTACCTGATCATAGCCGGATTTCTTTGGCGTATGCTGGGGAAGCGTGTGGGTTTCTGGTACAACGACGCGTCTTCAAATTGGCGAACCCGTACGGCAATCGCGCTGTCAGATGTCTTATTTTACACGAACCCTGATTCATATGCCGCAAAATTCGCGCATGCGCGGAAAATTCCTATGGGCATCGACACTGATATGTATGCGGTCGATGAGCCACATCGGGCATCCGGGTCTTTGCTTTTTCTTGGACGTATTTCCCCGGCAAAACATCTCGACGTTGTACTTGGCGCGTTGTCAGAGATGGATAAGCCGCCGACCTTGGACATCTATGGTAGGCCGGGGCCGGGCAACGATCAATACGCATCACAGCTTCGCACACAATTTGCTGAACTAGAACGTCGGGGCACAGTCACATACCGCGGAAGCATTCTACACGACCGTACACCGGAGGTGTATGCTGCGCACGATATATTCATACATATAGGTTCTCTTCGGGGCTTCAATAAGACGTTGCTTGAGGCGATGGCTGGAGGAAATATCGTTATTACCACTGATCCATCAATGCGCGGCGTTGTACATGATCGATTCTTCATGGAGAAGTTGACGAAGGAAACAGTTTCCGCTGCGATCATGAGCGCGCGGGCGCTTAGTGCCGAAGATCGCGAGCAGGAGCGCTCACAGCTGAGCGCGTATGTGCGTCGCGAACACTCGCTTTCGTCTGTTGTGCCTGCGATGCTTGAAATGCTTGCGCGGCCCGGCGGCGAGCAGCGCTGAACACAATGGACCATCGATCGGGTATCCGTCTTCTCATCGTCACCCAGACAGTCGATATTGCTGATCCGGTGCTCGGATTTTTTCATGGTTGGCTCCGGGAATTCTCGAAGCGCTATGAAAAAATATCGGTCGTCTGTTTAAAGCAGGGCGAGCATCATCTGCCCGTGAACGTGCAGGTGTATTCGCTCGGCAAGGAACAGCAAGCTTCAAAACTGAACTACGTTCTGAATTTTTACCGGCATGTCTGGAAATTGAGACGCGAATACGACACGGTTCTCGTGCACATGAATCAGGAGTACGTCTTGCTTGGCGGGTTGCTCTGGAAGTTACTCGGCAAAAAAGTCTTTTTGTGGCGCAATCACTACTCGGGTTCGTTGCTCACCGACATCGCTGCGGCACTCTGTACAAAAGTATTCTGCACATCAAGGTTTTCCTATACTGCGAAATATAAAAAAACGATCCTGATGCCGGTCGGAATTGATACCGGCACATGGAAGCCGATAGAAAGAGTCGAGCGCAAAGGATCGATACTTTCACTTGGAAGGATCGCTCCCTCCAAGAGACTTGAAATACTCATTGAAGCAGTAGGGATCTTGAAGCAGAAAGGAATTACCATCCAAACCAATATCTATGGCGATGCGCTCCCGGTCGATGCAAGCTACCGCGACTCGATAATTCGGAATGTACAAGAAAAAAAGCTCGAGAGGGTAGTTCATTTTCACCCAGGCATTCCGAATATCGGAACACCGGGGGTGTATAGCGCACACGAACTGTTTGTAAATTGCAGCCACAGCGGCATGTATGACAAAACGATCTTTGAGGCCGCTGCCTGCGAGGCGCTCGCGGTCGCCTCGAGCCGCGATTATGCCGATATTACCGATCCTCGTCTTGTCTTTGACGGGACGCCACAGGATCTCGCCGGTCGCATCGAGGTACTCTTCGCACTGCCTCCGCAAGAGAAAGATGCGCTGAGGCAGAAGGCGCGCGCGAGCGTGGAAGATAACAGTCTTTCGAAACTCGCGCAGGTACTTGCCTATGAACTTGCACAGCAGCGCCTAAACTAATACTCTTTGATCTATGTTCGGATGGCGCAAGCGAGTAGAAAGAAAAGGCCCGAGGATCTTGATTACCGGGGGGTTAAGTTTTATTTTTTCCCACGTCACGGAATACTTTGTGCGAAAGGGGTGGAATGTCGTCGTGATAGATAACCTTTCAAAAGGGAGCAATCCGGAGATCATCGACGGGTCGTTCGTTCACTTGAATGCCCACATGGCGAACCTCGATGTCGTCGATGCCATCGTTGCCGAAAAGCCCGATTACATCATCCATGCCGCCGCGATCACTGATGTGGATTATTCTATCCGCGAGCCCCGCCGTACGCTGGAGAAAAATACGCGGGGTACCATCCATGCGTTTGAGGCGGCCCGCCACCTGCCGCATCTCAAGAAAATAATGTATGTCTCCACTGACGAAATATATGGCGAGTGCGATCACCCAATGCGTGAAGATGAAATGTTGGCACCCCGCAGTCCGTATTCGTGCTCAAAGGCAGCCGGCTCCCTCATGCGCATCACGTATGAGAATACTTACCCAATTCTCAAGGGTCGTACGGTTGAGATACGTCCCTGTAACATTTTCGGGCCGCGACAGGAGCCGGAGAAAATTCTTGCGCGTATCAAGTTGAGTCTGAAAACAGGGGATCCGATACCGCTGCATAACGAGGGCGCGGGATATCGGGAGTACCTGTATGTAAAAGATATCGCTCCTGTTGTCGATCTCGTTCTTCACGAAGGGGAAGGTGTCTACAATGTGGGTACGAGGGACGGTTTTACTGTTCGAGAATTGATCGAGAAAGCGGAGCACGTCACTGGGAAGAAAGTCCCGACTACCCCCTCGCACCGCTCAGGCATGGATATGAGATATCAAACGGACAACACACGGATATGCGGGCTCGGATGGAAGCCGCTCTATACTTTTGACGAAGGCCTGCGCGAATATCTATCGTCCGTAGAATGACCGGATCTTTGCGCAAATGAAACGCACCGCCGTTTCGGAGAGTTGGGGGTTGCACGGGAGCGAAAGTAACGTAGTGACACGCTTCTCGACGACGGGCAGATGGAGCGTATTGCATTCGGGAAATGCTTCCTGTTTGTGGATGGCAAGCGGATAGTGTACGAGCGTTGTGATTCCTTTTCTTTGCAGATACGCCTGGAGCTCATCCCTTCGTTCTGCTTCGATAACGAACAAGTGGAAAATGTGGTTGGCCGCCTCCCGCGTACGCGGAGGGCGAATTTCGGGGATTACCTGCAGTTCTTTCCGATATATCTCTGCGAGTCTGCCGCGCTGTGTGTTGTTTGCATCGAGTTTCTTCAGCTTGACCGACAATATCGCCGCATGCAGCTCGTCGAGCCGGCTATTGAGACCCACTATCGAATGTTCGTATCGATTTTTCTGTCCGTAATTCCGGATCATGTGCAACTTTTGTGCCACTTTGGGATCGTTCGTGCTCAAGGCACCCGCATCGCCGTAGGTCCCGAGATTTTTTGTCGGATAGAAACTCCAGCAGCCGATGCCGAATGATCCGACATGACGCCCGGCGTACAGAGAGCCATGCGCCTGTGCGCAGTCCTCGACGATAGCAAGCGAATGTTTTTTCGCTATATCCCCGATCTTTGCCAAGTCTACCGATTGGCCAAAGAGGTGCACGGGCAGAATGGCTTTGGTACGCGCGGTGATCCTCTCTTCAATGCGCGAGGCGTCGATGTGATGATATTCATCGACGTCGACGAATACAGGTAGCGCTCCGACAGCCTTGATCGCAAGCGCGGTGGCAACCGCCGAAAGCGGTGTTGTGATGACCTCGTCGCCCTCTTTGACGTCGAGCTCCATGAGGGCGATCTGTAGGGCCTCCATACCGTTTCCCACACCGACAATGTGTTTGACACCGAGATATTTCGCGAAATTCTTTTCAAAGTTCTCAACCTCACGGCCCAGAATGTACTGGCCAGACTCGAGTACGCGTCGTAATGCCGTGTCGATATCTGTTTTTAAAGCCCTATACTCTTTTTTAAAATCATGAAAGGGAATCTGCATATTTATTTTTTAACGACCCGCGAAAATTGAGCGTAACGACGGATGTAGTCTTTTTCGTCATACGCAGTGTCGGCAATGACCAAAAGTGTGGTGTTTGGCTTGAAATCGCGCATGACGTGCCACACGTGCGGAAAAAGCAGCAACCCTTCGTTTTGTTTATTGAGTCGCACGTGCGATTTTCTTTTTCCATCATCGAGTTCTACCGTGCATCCGCCCCTGAGCGCGACAAGGATCTGTTTCGTTTTAAAATGCGCGTGAGCTCCGCGGTGATCTTTTCCTTTCATACCGGTGATCGCGAGGACTCTGCGGATCGGGAACGGCACTTTTTTCGATGCAGGGCCTGTAGCTTGAAACATCGTCAGCAAACCGTTTTTCGTATCGGAAAGCGGGAATGTCAGTATTTTGTAGAGGGGATTTGCCACGCGAAAATCTTACCCCATTTCCACTTTTTGTCAAAAAGGACTCGAAGCCCTGTGCTTTTTTAACGGAGGAATCACTCAAACCGTTAAAAAGGCACAGGGCCTTCTCGCTGCGGCTAGGGGTAAACGGCCAATTTCCCGCGGTTCGTTTTCAAAATAGAAAGATTCGGGCTAGTATATGTCGATGTTCAAACAGACGGTGGGAAATTTTCTAGAAAAGAAATGGCCGTGGGCGTATAAAATTATTGTGCTACCAAAGCGGAGGATCCAGTGGTTTTTTATTTGGAGAAAATCAGGATTAGCGATCAGGGATGAGGCAGCCGCCCGGCAGAGCCTGAAACGCGCGCGTGGTTTTAAACAGATGGTCGTACCGGAGAGGGACGCAGTGCGCTACGTGGGCACTAATCCGGAAGAAGGGACCGCGCAGCTGGCAATACTCATGTATCACGGGTGCAAACCGAGTGACACTGTTTTTGAGCTCGGTTGCGGAGCGCTTATTGCCGGCTATCCAATCATGCAATACCTCGATGCGGGTAATTACTTCGGCATTGAGCCGAACAAATGGCTTGTTGAAGACTCTTTGAAAATTCCGCAGATAAAAGAAACAGCTTCACAAAAAAGCCCACGCATAGCACACAACACAGAATTTGACGGTTCTGAATTCAAGACTAAATTCGACTACGTCATCGGCCATTCGATCTTCAGCCATGCCGCTCATTGGCAATGGCCTCTGTTTCTGAAAAACATCGACACCTGTGTCGGGCCCGGTTCAAAGATCCTCGTTTCGTTGCATTTTACCGAGGGCAACACATACGGCGATGTGGGTTACAAGGGAACGGAGCTTGATTTCAACGAGTGGGTGTACCCGGGGATATCTTTTTTTAGAAAAGAAACCATACAGGATTGTGCGGAAAAATACGGTTACAATTTCAAAGTCGACCTCGTCGCCCCGATGCTTATTAACATCGCACACCCCGGCGCTAATCACAGCTGGATCCTGCTTGAAAAGAAATAATGGGATATATGCCGGCAAAGAAAATACTGCACTATATAAATTCTCTGCCATTTCCCCTCACCATTCGTCACTATTCTGTCTTTGGTGCTGCAACGGCTTTTTTGAAGGACGGCGAGCTTTACTCTGCGGAGTCGTGGGATGCCCTGCGGATGAATCATCCGCACTTTTCCATTGCTGAAAGCAGAGAGGAATGGCTCAAAGCAGCTGAATCGAAAATAAAAAAAGACGGACAGGATGGTGCAATGCCTCTGCGCGCGGAAGAAATATCCCGTATTCTCAATGAGTGTGGCATATCGTCACTTTTTTCCGTCGGTGTCGGTGGCGCAGGACTTGAGTACCAGATCAAAAAAGCCAATCCTGATCTACAGATGACGTGCTCGGATTTCTCCCCAAATTCTGTCGATACTCTCAAAAAAGTATTTACTGAGTGCGATTCCATACGCCTTTTCGATATGAAAAACAAAGATTGGTCGCCTGCCCTCCAGGGAGTGTCTGCAGACAAACAACTTGTCCTCATGAATCATGTGGACATTGAGTTCACGAATAACGAGCTGCGGGAAATGTTCCAGAACATGCACGATTCAGGTATCAGGAATATCCTGATAGTCTGTAACCGCCTAACGGCGCGGGGACTACTCTCACGGTTCGTTGACCGACTCATCCGACGACTCAAAGGAGAACACTTTGTATTTGCGGGATATTTGAGAACCAAGAAAACGTTCCCCCCCCTGTGGGGCTCTCTATACCAAACGACTGAAGTTGAGACCCCTCTCATAAGCGGGTTTCTTTTGAAGAGTAAGAATTGATGGCCTAGGAAATCGGTTGCGGAAATAGTATTGTTTTTGGGAACGTATGCGAATCCTTATCTCAGGCTCAACCGGACAGAGTATGCCGCCGCCGTTTGCGGGTATTCCGAAGGTCTCCCTCCTCTACGCGCGCACATGGAAAAAAATGGGTCATGAAGTCGCAATCACGTGGGTGTATCGTCCCGAAAATGCCGACGACCTCGGCGCGAACGCGGACTATTTTTTTGAATACAAAAGCAAACCGAATACATTAAAAAAAGGTTTCTTTTTTTTGCGATATTTTCTGCGCAATCCGGCATTGTACCTCGGTCTTTTCAGGAGTTATTGGCGAGGATATCCGGGATTTTCAACGGAACTCGTGTTGTACGCCGCATATGGAGTGTGGATAGATAGGGTCATTAGCACGTTTCAGCCCGATATCATCACATGTCAGGCAACGCTCGTAAAGACGTTCATGGTCGCGAGTGTTGCTAAAAGACGAGGCGTGCCGATCGTATATGAACCGTATGCGGAGATCCACGCACAAGATATGGGCGTGAATAAAAACCTCGGCGCAGAAGGGCAAAAGAAATTCTGGCAGCCATTCTTGAATCTGGCGGATCTGGTTATCGGCATGGACAACTGTGCGGTCGGGGCGCTTACGTATCTGCCGAGGGATATGGTGAGAGTTTTCCATGACACGTGCGACCATGAGGCGTACCAGGTGAAGCTTCAAGAAACGAAAGAGGAATTGCGGGACTCACTCGGACTGCCGAGGGATCTCTTTTTGGTCGGCCAAGTGGGTGCGTTTGAGTGGCGCAAGGGGCACGATCATCTTATTCGGGCGGTCGGGATATTGCACAAGCAGGGATACAAGATCGGTGCCGCGATATGCGGTGGTCCGGGCGACCTCGAAAAGTGGAAGACCATTGCATGCGAAGAGGGAGTCGAAGATAAGATATTTTTCTTCCGCAATTTTTCGGAATCGCAACTCGTTCGATTGCATGCATCGCTCGATCTCTATGCGAATCTCTCGCACCTCTCGCGCTCGTGCGGGCTCGATCTGGCGCTGCTTGAAGCTATGTCTGCCGGCCTTCCCATCGTCGTGTACGATCACGGAGCGCTCAAAAGCGCTGTCCACAAGGGAGAGAACGGCATCCTTGTGCCGGTAGGTAATATACCGGCGCTTACGGAAGCCATTTTGTCGATCTACTTGATGAAACCGGTCGAGCGCACGCGTATGGGTAACGCAAGCAGAAGATTTTCTGCCCCCTATGATGTACAGGAGACGAGCAAGATCAAATTGGAATGGTTCAGAGAGGTCATCGAGCGCAGGCGGCGTACCGTGTCGGTCGTTACATTCGCGAATCTGGGCGAGAAAGAAAATCTCAAAACGATCGATATCCAGCCTGTCATAGACGTGTTCGCAAAGAATGGTGTACTCAGGCAGATCATCTGCCAAGTCCACAAGAGTTTCTATTTTCAGAACATTGCATCGGCGTTTCCTGCGTTTGTCCGATATCCCCTGCGAGCAATAGAGAAAATATCCGGAATCGGACTTTCACGCGATCAAACGGATGACCTGTTCGATTTTTTTGCATCTTTCCGGCTTCAACCTGCAGATGTAGTCTTGTTCTACCCGGCGCAATTCGAAAAGACCATCGCGGTCGCAAAAAAAGGTGGGAGTATTGTCGTCGGCTTGGCTGAAACCGCTTACTATTCTTTAAACAAACAGCTCAACGACGAGGAGTGCACTATACTCAAAATTCCAGTGGGGGAGTATGCGGGCGTGATGAGAAAAGAAGGCGCCGCCGCAGCTTTCGATTACATTATCGCAATATCCGAGTTCCTGAAACGATCCTACATGCAGATGGGGTATCCGGCCGAACGCATCTTTGTTGCTGCCCCAGATACCAACATCGATCGGTTCACACCGGGATCGGCCTCCGGCACATTTCAGGTTTTATACATGGCCTACACGACTCCTCTCAAGGGACTTCATTACCTATTGGAAGCATGGAGTGGTTTAGACCTGCCGGGCGCGGAACTTGTGCTGGTGGGGGGATACGGAGCAATACCCGCGGAATTGAAACGACGTTATGATGCAAGCATTCGCGCGAACCCCACAATACAGTGGATCGGCAAAACGCAGCATCCCGAGGAATACTACCGTCGCGCCTCCGCCTTCGTCCTTCCGTCACTCACCGAGGGAAATCCGCACGTCGTCATGGAAGCCATGGCCTCCGGATTACCCGTCATTACAACCGAGAATGCGGCAGGATTAGTAGAGGACGGGAAAACAGGATTCGTAGTCCCGATACGGGACCCTGATGCGATCAAAGCGAAGATCGAGTATCTCTACCAAAACCGTGATGCCGCAGAACGCATGGGGCGCTCGGCGCGACACGCGATCGAACACAAGAAACCTTTCGGTGAGGAAGTGTATGATATTT
The DNA here is from genome assembly GCA_001781125.1 of Candidatus Kaiserbacteria bacterium RIFCSPHIGHO2_01_FULL_53_29. GTDB lineage: Bacteria > Patescibacteriota > Minisyncoccia > Phycocordibacterales > UBA2100 > UBA10103. Next base: position 138,982 of record MFKT01000009.1, on the reverse strand, counting down.
ATAAGGAGATAGTGCGGCGAGAACGCAGACAAACATGAATATTTCATACGTCGTCAGCAATCGGATCCCCTCGGCACGAGCCAATGGCTACGCCATTATGAAGTTGTGTGAGGAGTGGGCGACGCTCGGCCACGTCGTACGCCTTGTCGTTCCCAAGAGGAAACATGGCTTGAAAGATGACCCTTTTGTGTACTATGGTATCAAGCCCCTCTTCACGATAGCGAGACCTCCTTCAAGCGATTTTTTGGGGAAGAGTCGGACGCTCGAACGAGTGCGATATGTGCTCGATACGGTGTCGTATATGTATGCACTCCGAAAACTTGGATTTTCGAACGACGATGTGATTTATACACGCGAATACCTCGTAGCACTCGTGCTTCCCAAGAGAAATCTGTTCCTCGAAATGCATACGCTTCCGAATGCTGGGTTTTTGATGCGCCGCGCGCTCCAGAGAGTGCGCGGCTTGGTCGCGATAAGCGCGGGTGTGCGCGATGCGCTCGTAAATCTTGGGATCGAAAAGGAAAAAATCCTTGTCGCGCATGACGGAGTAGATCCGGAAGTCTTTGCTCGTGCAAACGCTCATCGTTCGATGTGGGGAAAATTCGGCATCGACCCGCACAAGAGAATAGTCCTCTACACAGGGCACTTTTACGAGTGGAAGGGCACCGATACGCTTCTCGAGGCAGCTCAATTCGTCTCTCCGGATGTTCAGATAGTGTTCATGGGCGCCGCAGAAGAAGAGCTTGAAAATTTGCGCTACAAGGGGAAAAACATCCATATCGTCCCGTATCAACCATTTGAGCTCGTACCGGGCTTTCTCAAGAGCGCCGACGTGCTGGTCCTACCCAACAGTGGCAAACATGCGATATCGCGAGAGCATGCATCGCCGCTGAAACTTTTCGAATACATGGCGGCCGGGGTCCCGATAGTCGCTTCTGATGTACCTAGTATTCGGGAAATACTGGACGATTCGAGCGCATTTTGGTTTACTCCGGATGACGCTGAAAGTTGTGCGCGAGCCATTAGCTATGTGCTCTCACACGAGGTAGAGGCAAGAGAAAAGATATCGCGTGCACGTGCTATCGTGGAAAAGTACACGTGGCATGCTCGAGCGCAGGCGATACTGGAGCGCGTAGCGATCTAATGTTTATGGCGTTTATGGAAGAATCGAATACTGCCAACATATTCAGACTTCTGGGAGCGATCGTGCACCTCGGTCGGCGTGCATATGGCCCCTACAAACGCCAAATACTCATCCTCACAGTGCTCGGATTCGTGGGTGGCATTCTGGAAGGCATTGGCATCAATGCCGTCATCCCGCTTCTCACATTCGTGCTCGGTCTTCACAATCCCGCTACGGATATGCTCTCACTCGCGATCCAAGGATTCTTCACGTGGATACACGTACCCTTCGTGCCCAAGTTCCTGCTCACGTTCATCGTCGTACTCTTCATAGGGAAGGCACTCGTCTCATTAGGCTTAAGTTACATACAGATCGGCATCACGACAGAGTACGAGCGCTCGACCCGCTCCACATTATTCAAAAAAGTTCTCCGCGCCTCATGGCCGTACCTCCTTCGGCAAAAACTGGGTAATCTCGAGACCGCGCTCATGATAGACACTCCTGCGGCAACTGCTCTTCTGTCAAAGATAAGCTTTTCCATAACGGTTGCTACCAGTCTTGTGATGTATCTCGTTGTGGCATTTTCAATCTCCGCACCAATTACACTGACGACGTTCGGCCTTGGGGCCATTGTATTTATCAGCCTACGTCCTTTCACGAATCGCGTACACGCATTCTCGCGCGAGCGTGCCTCCCTTTTTCGTGACACCGCACATCACGTGACGGAACATGTCGGCGGACTTAAGACCGTGAAAGCCCTTGGTGTGGAGATCTCTGCGATAGAGCGCGGATTTGGACTATTCAGCAATATAAAAAGACTCTCTACACGCATACAGATGTTGCAACAGATCTCCGCGCAGGCAATGGCTCCGATCGGTATCATGTATATTGCCGCAATTCTCGCTCTCGCCTTCAAGACGCCGTTCATTAGTCTTGCAGCGCTTCCCGCCATTTTGTACCTCATCCACCGCATCTTCACCTATATCCAGCAGCTGCAGATGAATGTTCAATACATAAGCGAGCTCGTTCCACACCTTGAACGCGTCATTAATCTTGAGAACAGCGCGCAGGAGTGGAAGGAAGAGACGTCGGGGTCACTGCCCTTCTCCTTCAGAGAGACTCTTTCATTCGATAACGTTTCTTTTTCCTACCAAGCCGAAAGACTGGTATTACGCGATGTGTCATTCTCTATCCCGAAGGGCAGTATGGTGGGAATAGTCGGACCATCGGGCGCGGGGAAGACGACATGCGTCGATCTGATGCTCCGGCTCCTGGAACCATCTCTGGGCGCCATACTACTCGATGGCATCGATACGCGGGGTGTCGTACTTTCAGAGTGGCGCAGGAAGGTGGGCTATGTTTCGCAGGATCTTTTTCTCATTCAGGATACAATACGAAATAATATCCGTTTCTACGACGAATCTATTTCTGATGAGGACATATGGGAAGCAGCGCGATCGGCTCGCATCGATGAATTCATCCGGAAGAGTCCGCAGGGGCTCGATACGCAAGTTGGTGACCGTGGCATAATGATCTCTGCGGGAGAACGACAACGCATCGTTATCGCCCGCACGCTCGCACGCAAGCCGGAGCTCCTCATTCTCGATGAGGCCACGAGCTCGCTCGATAATGAGTCCGAGGCGCATATAAAACGCGTCATCGAAGAATTAAAGGGGAACATTACCATCATTGCAATCGCACACCGACTCTCTACGATAATGGACTCCGACACGCTCATTGTGCTTTCCGAGGGCAGGGTGATGGAAACAGGCAGTCCCAAAGAACTGCTTGCCAATACCGGCTCATATTTCTATAAGGTGTATACGATATCGCAGTGAATCGGCAACGATAGTCCGCGATTTTCTTATGGTGTATGCTCATGAGGTGAAAAAGAAGATCGCGATCATTCAGGCCAGAATGGGTTCCACAAGATTGCCGGGGAAAACTCTTATGGAGATCTCCGGAAAGCCGACTCTCTGGCATCTTCTTGAAAATATTCGGCACTCCAAGGAGATCACCGATACTATTGTGGCGACTACTACAGATGAGAGCGATGACGTACTTTTTGAGTTCGCTCGGGAGTATCCGGTCAAATGTTTCCGCGGCAGCGAACAGAACGTACTTGAGCGGTTTTACGAAGCGGCGCGGTCATTAGGCGCCGTTGATTCCGATATCATCATACGGATTACCGCCGACGATATCTTTATGGACCCGTACATCGTCGACGCCATGGTCACTTTTTTTGATTCCACATATCCGTACTATAAATTGATGTCCAACAGCTTCAAGCCGGGTTTTCCCTACGGCCTTTATTTCGAGCTTTTTGATTTCGCGTCTCTCCAAGATGCTTATCGCAATGCAACCACGGAATCCCAAAGAGAGCACGTGACGCCGTATATCCGCGAGCATGAAGAAAAGTTTCCCGCCATCGCGATCGAATCGAAAGGCGTGGACTTCTCGGATGTCTATCTTTCGATAGATACCCCGGACGACCTTGATCGGAATCGAAAGATCATTGAGCATTTGCAGTTGCAGAAGAAAGACCATCCATTCCGATTCAACGATGTCGTGGGTGCGTATCGGGAATTAGGACTAACGAAACCTTCAGTATGAAAATTGGCGTTGTGGGAAACGGTTCGATGGGCCGGCGTCGCATCGCTCATTCGCAGATGTACGGGTACACCGATATTACCGGCTGGGATATCAGGGCAGATCGAAGGAAAGACGTCGGGGGGAGGTTTGGCATACGAACGGCCCCGAGCCAGGAAGCCTTTGAGGGTTCGTCGTTCGACGCCCTTTTCATCTGTGTACCGCCGGCCGAGCATTATTATTATATGAAGCTCGCCGTGAATAAGGGCTGGAATTTCATGGTGGAAAATCCCGTTTGGCACAGCACGAAAGGTCTAGACGCCCTGCAGAAAGAAGTGGGGAAGAAAAACTTAGTCGCAAATGTGAGTTGCAACGTCAGGTTCCTGAAGGCCACTCAAAGGATAAAAGAGCTTGTCCGAGAGAATGCGATTGGACCGATCCTCTCGGGGATAGCCGAGGTGGGCGAATATTTGCCCGATTGGCACCCCTATGAGCCCTATATCGATTATTATCCGTCCAAAAAGGAAATGGGCGGCGGCCTCGATGCCATATGCGACCTTGATTGGTTGGTCGATATCTTTGGCGACATCCAAAAAATGAATTGTGTGTATGGGAAAAAATCGAGTCTTGAGATAAACACGTACGACATCATTGATTTCATTCTCGAATTCAAATCGGGTCCGCAAATCGTGCTCCATACCGACATGCTCCAGACTCCTTACGGCAGAGCGACCAAACTGATCAGTGAGAATGGTGTCATCGTGTGGGATTACAAAGCCGCGATCGTGAAATATTACGATCGGCGGTCGGGAAAATGGACGGAATTTGATGAGTCGGGCGAGAAAGTTGATTTCGAGAACGATATCACAACGACCTGGGCCGAGCAGATGTACGTGGACGACTCATTCCACTTCTTCAAGTGTTTGAAAGGTGAAGCGAAACCGCTCAATACCATAGAAAGCAATTCCAGACTTTTGAAACAGCTCTTGGAAGCTATCGACTACGCCTAATATGAGGACGATGCTCATATGGCCGCGCCCGGAGCAAGAGATGGTCCCGCTTATCGAAGGGCTCGAAAAGGGCGGTCTCAAGATCGTATACTTTGTTGGCGACAGAACCGAGCACTGTAATCCGACGGGCTCGATCTACCACGACCACTACGACGCATGGGACGGAAAACCCGCTCCGGCACTGGCAGATGTGAATATCCCGCCGCTGTCCGCAAAAGAAATAGAGGAGAGCTTTCGTCTCGAGTCCATGATCCTTACGATGATGAACAAACATTTTGACCCCGCGGCAGTAGATCAGCGGAAACATACCTACTACACAATGCTGGCATATTGGAGACATGTTTTAAAAACAGTACAGCCTGAGGCGATTCTTTTTCCGATAGTTCCGCATAGCCTGTACAATTATATTTTATTTGAACTTGCGCAGGAAAATAAAATTCCGACTCTGATGTTCGAAGAGACCGTCTTCGACGGTCGTCTTATTTCATACCGCGATTTCAGGAAGAGTAACGGTGCGCTGCAGGCAGCCCTTGCATACAACCTCTCCCGTGGCGTCATGCCCGGAGATCTGAGTAAGGAGATGCGTGATTATTGGGAAGAGAACCGGGGCTCAAAGAGAAATATATCGAAGCCATGGTTTCAAAGGGAACTGGAGGATCGCGTAAGCGGTCGAACGTTGTGGAAAATCCGTGTTCGCGCTTTACTACGTTCCGTATCGAACGGTTCAACGTTCCGCCTCGTTTTCACATACCTCGCGCGTCAATCCAAAGGTAACCTTACAAGTGAATATGGGCGAGTCACGAAAGCGGCCGATTTTTCCAGGGCCTACGTGTATTTTCCTCTGCAATTCCAGCCTGAACGAACTTCTAGCCCTCAGGGCGGCGTGTTCCATGATCAATTGTTAGCCGTTGAGACGCTCTCGGCGGCGCTTCCGAGGGGATGGGAAATATACGTTAAGGAACACCCATCGCAATGGCTCCTTCGCAATAAGTCGCAATATAATTGCGTGCGTTGGAGGGGATACTACGAACAACTTGCGCGAATCTCCGGAGTTCGCGTCGTTCCGATCGGGACGAACTCGTATGAACTCATCGAACACTGCAAGACGGTGGCGGTCATCACCGGTACGGCCGGCTGGGAAGCGCTTCTTCGGGATAAGCTGCCGTTGGTGTTCGGATGGTGCTGGTACCGGGATTGTCCCGGGGTCCATGGTGTTCGAAGCGTTGATGAATGTACCCGCGCTCTAACAAATGTACAGGCACCTGCTCGGCACGAAAGCAACATGGCAGCTTTTCTAAAAGCGTTCGAGCAGGTATCCATACGCTCAAATATATTCCAATCACGTGATCCGAAGAACGCTGTTACACCTGAGGAAAGCGCTACAACCATCGCCCAATTCATTTTGAAGGAGTTGCACAATCCCAATGTTCAAATCAAGCATCATGTGCCGTAGTCGCGCCATGTCGAGAGGCTGAAGAGGGGGCGCCCGATAGAATAGGTGTTCCCTCGGGCTTTCTTACAAGCTATAGTGGCAGGTATGATTGCGGCGATCATACAAGCGCGAATGAGCTCGACCCGGTTGCCGGGGAAAGTACTTCTTGATCTTTCGGGTAAACCGGTACTCCGGCACATCGTCGAGCGCGTGAGAATGGCAACGGCAATCGAAAAAATAATAGTGGCCACATCAACTGATGTGAGCGACGATGTCGTTGAGAACGTATGCAGGGCGAGTGAGATAGCAGTATTTCGCGGTTCACCCGATGACGTTCTCTCGCGCTATCTTGGCGCGGCACGCATGTACGGCGTGGACACCATTGTGCGCATAACGAGTGACTGCCCGCTTATTGACCCGAAGATAACCGAACTCTGTATCGAGAAGTTTAAAGAAGGCTCATACGATTATATAACTAACTGCACAACGGGAGGACGCACATTTCCGCGCGGCCTGGATGTTGAGGTATTTACCACCGCTGCTCTTGAACGTTCGTGCAAAGAGGCATGGGAACAGTACCAGCGCGAACACGTAACGCCGTTTATTTGGAAAAATGAAGGGAATCTATTTTCGATAGGGCCAATAATCGAAGCGCCCTCAGAGTATCGCCGGCCGTACCGTCTCACACTTGATTATGCCGAAGATTATGAACTACTCGAACACTTGTATAATAAGTTTTATGCTGAGGGCACGATTGTGAACGTGCCGAAAGTGTTGCGCTACCTCGACGAACATCCCAAGGTCGTTGCGATAAACGCCTTCCGTGATGCGGATCATCAAAAGAGAATCAACGTATGATCGCAATTGTCGACTACGGAGTGGGCAATGTACGCTCTGTTGCGAACACGCTCGCGCTCTTGGGTGCCTCAAGTGTCCTGACCAAAAATCCAGAAGATTTTGCACACGCAACGCATATTATTTTCCCCGGGGTGGGTGCTTTTGAAGATGGCATGGACGGTCTGCGCAAAAGTGGAGTAATCAAGGCACTTACTCATGAAGTACAAAAAACAAAGAAACCATTTTTGGGGATTTGTCTGGGCATGCAGCTTCTCACGGACAGGGGAGAAGAGGGAACAGGTGCCGCAGGACTCGGCTGGGTTGCGGGGACAACGCGTAGATTGCGTGTTGATGAATCCATGTACCGCCTGCCACACATCGGGTGGAATGACGTGACATTCGGAGATCATCCTCTGTTTGCGAATATCGATGGACGCGACTTCTACTTCGTGCATTCCTATGTAGTGGAGCCGACGGACATGAGGCACATAATCGGTACATGCGAGTACGGTGCGCAATTTGCCGCAGCCGTGCAAAGGGACAATATTTTCGGAGTACAATTTCATCCCGAGAAAAGTCAAAAGAGCGGGCAACAACTTCTGAGGAATTTCATCAACATGTGAAGCACTCCGTATGCTTAAAACACGCGTCATTCCATGCCTTACGGTCAAAGATCAGCGACTCGTGAAAAGTATAAAATTCCAAGATTACCGTAACATCGGCAACTACATCGCCGCTGTCAGGGTCTTTAACGCTCGCGATGTTGACGAACTGATTTTTCTCGATCTTGACGCGCGCGAGCACGGTATAGAAGGCCGGCTGGTGGCGGAAGTTACCAAGGAGTGCTTCATGCCCGTGACCCTCGGCGGGGGCGTAAAGACGATTGCAGATGTTCAACGACTACTTTCTCTTGGGGCGGATAAGGTTGCCATCAACAGCGCCGCACTGGAAGAGCCCGGCCTTATTGATGCGGCTGCAAAACGATACGGGAGTCAGTGCATGGTCGTCTCGATCGATGTCAGGAAGATAGATGCACGATACCACATATTCTCCGAGGGGGGGCGCAAAGAAACAGGGAAGGAAGTAAGAGAATGGGCACAAGAGGCGGAAAAACGTGGCGCGGGGGAGATTCTTTTGAATGCAATCGACCGTGACGGAATGATGGAGGGATATGATACGGAGTTGATCACGTACGTTACCCGCGCCGTCCGGATCCCGGTGGTAGCTCTTGGTGGAGCGGGGACTCCGGATGATTGTGTTCGGGCAGTACAAGCAGGCGCATCTGCAGTTTCTGCTGCCAGCATTTTCCAGTATACGCAGATAACTCCACAGATCATAAAAAAGGCGCTGAGTGATGCTGGAATTCCGGCTAGAATCGGGTAGTATTCGGTGGATGACAAACGGTAAAGAGACGACACAACTCTCTGAATGGGCGGGGGAAATGGGAAAGCTCTACACCGATCGCAATCCGCAGTCAGTCGAAGAGTTCGATCGCGTATATCTCAAAGATTATGGCGTAACCCGCACTTCGATGAATGATGAATTTTTGGGCGGGGTGGAGAAAAAGATGAACGTTCTTGAGGTGGGAGCGAATATCGGTCTCGAGCTTGAGCTTTTGAGACGCATGGGTTTCCCGGACCTTACCGGCATTGATATCAATGAACATGCCGTTGCACAGGCGAAGAAGATCCACCCCGAAGTGAGGGTCTTGCAGGGATCCGGATTCGCTCTGCCGTTTGACGATGCGTCATATGACCTTGTATTCACCTCCGGTGTGCTTATCCATATTTCGCCGGCTGATATACAAGACATCATGAGGGAGATGCATCGCGTATCGCGCCGTTATATCTGGGGGTTTGAATATTATGCGCCCGCGCACACCGAGGTGGTATACCGCGGAAACAAAAACCTCTTATGGAAGGCGGACTTTTGCAAAATGTTTCTGGACTCGTTCCCCGGACTACGCGTAATAAAAGAGAAGAAGTACGCAATGACCGCTGGGGTGAATGTGAGCCAGATGTATTTATTGGAAAAGACTGCATAACGTATGTTCCGCTATTGCACGCGCTGCGTAATGCCGAACACGAAGCCCGATCTTGCTTTTGACAAAGATGGTGTGTGCGATGCGTGCCACTCCGCGGGTCTCAAAAATGCCATCGACTGGAAAGCTCGGGAGGAGGAGTTTAAAAAACTGGTTGAGAGATTTAACAACAAGGACGGTTTGAAATACGACTGCATCATTCCCGTAAGCGGAGGCAAGGACAGTCACTACCAGGTGTATATGGCCCGGCAATATGGACTTAATCCGCTTTTGGTGCACTTTGAGCCGACTATGCGCACGGAGCTCGGACGCAAGAATTTGGAGAATATCCGCCGGTTTGGCAACGTGCTCGAACTAAAGAAGAATCCGGACGTTTATAAAAAGATGGTGCTCGAAGGGTTTCGTCGCGTTGGCGACAACGAATGGCCTAACCACATAGGTATCTTTACCTTTCCGATACGTGTGGCGGTTGCATACAAAATTCCCCTTATACTATGGGGGGAAAATTCTCAACTTGAGTACGGCGGGCCAAAAGCCGCTCGCATGAAAAACACGCTCGATCGCCGCTGGCTTGAAGAGTTTGGCGGCCTTCTCGGATTACGCGTTGATGACATGGTCGGAGTTGGGGGCATCACCCAGCAGGATTTAATAGGATATAAATATCCGACTGATGAGGAACTGCTCGCGGCGGGCATAACAGGCGTTTTTCTTGGTTACTATTTCAAATGGGATGCTCGTCCGCAGGTTGAACTCATGCAACAGTATGGATTTTCAGTAAAAGAGGATGGAGCCGTTGAGGGCACGTATACCAATTATGAGAATCTTGACGAAGCGACAGTGGGTGTTCATGACTATCTTAAATTTGTGAAGTTCGGGTTTGGAAGAGCGACCGATCATGTTTGCCTGGATATCCGCAATGGGCGCATCACCAGGGAGGAGGGAGTTGCGCTTGTGGAAAAATATGATGGTAAGTTGCCGAAGATTTCTATCACCGATTTTCTGGCGTACTCTGGGATGTCGCGGACAGAATTTGACAGTGTTATGGACTCATTTACCGATAAAGCGATCTTTATGACGGATGAGCGTGGGAACTTGCTTCGGGACAGTGACGGTAATCTGATCAAGAAGTATCAAGATTATTCCATCGAAACACAGCTCACGGCACGATCATAAATGTATTGTCCGTCCCGGAACGATCGTTTCGAGACTTGCGGAGTGTTGACCCACGCGCTTCAAAGCGATAGAGTGGCTCGCATGTCGGCTCCCTACTTGAATGGCAAAATCGTCCTCATTACGGGCGGTACGGGGACGTTCGGACGCGCTATGGTGCGGCACCTCCTTTCAATGCCCAAAGTAAAGCGGGTCATCGTTTTCAGCCGCGACGAATATAAACAAAGCGAAATGGCGCACGAATTCAAGGACAAAAGAGTGGACTTTTTTATCGGTGATATACGCGACCGTACGCGCCTCATACGCGCCTTTAATCAGGTAGATGTCGTTATTCATGCGGCGGCACTCAAGCAAGTACCGGCACTCGAATACAATCCCTCCGAGGCAATCGAGACGAATATCATGGGCACAAAGAACGTGATAGATGCCGCGCACGATCGGAACGTTGAACGCGTTCTTGTCATCTCCTCTGACAAAGCCGTGCAGCCCATCAACCTCTACGGTGCGACCAAGATGTGTGCGGAACGTCTCGCGATCGCCGCCAATTCCTACCGCGGTCGGACCGGGAAGACGCGCATCAGTGTGGTGCGCTACGGTAATGTCATCGGCAGCCGCGGTTCGCTCGTTGAGCTCATAGAAAAGCAAAAACAGACGGGAACGCTCACACTCACGGACGGACGCATGACTCGCTTTTGGCTCCACATTGAAGACATCATGAAATTAGTCACCAAGATCCTCGGCTCTATGGAGGGCGGCGAGATTTTTGTTCCGAAGATGTCGAGCCTCCGGGTGGAAGACGTCATGCGCGAGCTTGCACCCACGTGCACTATCAAGACCATCGGCATGCGGCCGGGCGAGAAATTACACGAAGTGCTCATTACGGAGCACGAAGCGCCCCGCACCAAAGATCTCGGCGATATGTTCGTTGTTGTGCCGGAATTCCACCCATGGACCGCAAAACCGTACTACTCCAAAGCAAAGACGTTCCCGGAGAACGTCATATATGTGAGTAACGCACCGCAATTCCTCCTCTCGCGCACGCACGTGAAAAAGATACTGAAGATATGATACCATATTCTCGCCAGTCTATCGGCGAGGATGACGTGCGGGCCGTCTCCAAGGTGCTGCACTCCGCGTTCTTGACGCAGGGGCCGGCGGTCAAGAAGTTCGAGGACTCGCTCGCGAACTATACACGCGCTCACTACTGCATCGCCTTTTCGTCAGGCACCGCTGCGCTCCATGCGGCATACGCCGCTGCGGGGATCGGGAAAGGAGATGAGGTCATTATGCCGGCACTGACCTTTGTCGCGACGGGGAATGCCGCGCTGTATCTCAATGCTCGACCCGTGTTCGCAGATATCGATGAAGTCTCCGCGAATATGGATGTGCGGGATGCAGAAAAAAAGATAACCAAGCGCACGAAAGCCATCGTACCCGTCGATTACGCGGGACGACCGACCGACCTCGCGGGGTTCCGTGCACTCGCAAAAAGACACCGACTTGTTCTCATCGAGGACGGTGCACAAAGCCTCGGCGCGACATATCGCGGCAAGCCGGTGGGCTCACAGGCTGACATGACGATGTTCAGCTTCCATCCGGTAAAATCCATTACGACTGGCGAGGGCGGTGCCATCGTAACCAATAATAAAAATTACTATGAGTTTCTGCGGATGTTCCGCACGCACGGTCTCACAAGGGATGCAAAAAAACTGAAAGACAGAACAAAAGCAGCATGGCACCAGGAAATGCAGGTACTTGGTAATAATTACCGGATTACGGACATTCAGGCGGCGCTCGGGGTGAGTCAGATGAAGAAGCTCGACGGGTTCATCGCGAAGCGTCGAGCTGCGGCGAAGCGCTACTTCAGGCTTCTCGCGGACGTGCCCGGCATCAAGCTTCCGCCGCGCGCTGAGCTCGACAATTCCGCGTGGCACTTGTTTGTCGTTCGCGTAGATGCGCGCGTGCGTGACCGGGTATTTGCTGCGATGAGGGCAAAGGGTATAGGAGTTCAGGTTCACTACCTACCCGTATACATGCATCCATACTATCAAGACCTTGGGTACAAGAAGGGCTTGTGTCCTAAAACTGAAGAATTCAGCGCGGGAGCTCTTTCCCTTCCGCTTTTTCCAACAATCGCTGCGAAGCAACAACAGTTTGTCGTGGACACACTTCGGTCCATACTAAAAAGGTCTTGAATACCGAGGGTACTTAACATCGTATGAAAAAGAGATCGAATCTTAAAAAAGATGACCTACTATCGGGGAAAGGCCAGCGGCTCTGGAAGAGGGCGAAGAAAATCATCCCCGGCGGCAATCAGCTTCTTTCCAAACGTGCCGAAATGTTCCTTCCTGATCTCTGGCCGGCTTACTACTCGAAAGCGAAAGCCGTATATATATGGGATTTGGATGGCCGGAAGTATCTCGACATGTCTCTCATGGCCGTCGGCGCGTGCGCCCTCGGTTATGCGGATTTTGACGTTAACAAAGCTGTTGCCAATGTTGTACGTCGGGGATCTATCAGTACACTCAACGCTCCGGAAGAAGTGGAACTCGCGGAACTCTTGTGCAGCATTCACCCGTGGGCTCATATGGTTCGGTATGCTCGTGCAGGAGGCGAATCGATGGCGATTGCTGCGCGCATCGCGCGTGCGTATACCGGCCGCGACATCATTGCGTTTTGTGGCTATCATGGATGGGCAGATTGGTATCTCGCGACGAATTTGAAAGACCCCAAAGGGTTGAATGATCATCTCCTTTCGGGGCTTGAGCCCAAGGGTGTCCCGCAGGGTTTGCGTGGGACGATTCTGCCTTTTCACTACAACCAGATCGATGAGTTAGAAAAAATCGTGAAAGAGAATGACGGGAAAATTGCCGCAATTATCATGGAGCCGGTCCACAGCGATGAGCCGAAAGACAATTTTCTCCAGAAAGTGCGAGCGATTGCCGACAAGACTGGTGCAGTCCTCGTCTTTGATGAAATTACGATCGGTTGGAAACTTACCTTCGGTGGGGCACACCTGCATTACAAAGTGAATCCCGACATGGCCATATTCGGGAAAGCTTTGTCGAACGGGTATCCCATGGCGGCAATTATAGGAAAGCGCGAGGTAATGCAAGCGGCGCAAGGAAGTTTCATATCGAGCTCTTATTGGACGGACAGAATCGGGCCAGCAGCGGCACTAGCGACGATAAAAAAAATGAAACACGTGGGACTTTCACAACATCTTATAAAAACGAGCCTAAAGATAAAAGAGATTTGGAAAAAGACCGCTGCCAAACACGGGATTGCAATTGAAACGGCAGAAGTGCCGGTTATTCTTACAATTGCGTTTAAGGGTGAGGACGGAAATGAGGCGAAGACACTCTTTACGCAAGAAATGTTGCAGTGCGGAATACTTGCGGGAGGTATATTTTATGCCTCGTATGCGCACACTGATGCGCACATTGCACGCTACGCGAGGGCTGTCGACGAGGTCTTCGGTATCATTGCAAAAGCTCGAAAGACCGGTGGCGTGAAAAAACTCTTGAAGGGCCCCGTAGCGCATACGGGATTCCAGCGGCTCAATTAAATAAAGGTACAGATTCCTTATGATTGAGAATATCCATGCAAATCAAGACGTGGGAGATGGCGTCAAACAAACGCAGACTTTCGAGGCTACCGTAGCTGAAGTCATCGCAATGGCCCGTAGCAATGATGACGGGCTCGCGGGGAAAGTTGGCGAGATAGATGACCAAATGACATCTGCAGATGAGCAGACACGGAGAGTCTTACATGAGAAGATCCGCGGCCCGGTTCTCGCTACCGTGCGACAGGACCCGACGCTTCTTGCGCGGCTCAGTTTTGCGTCGAGCTTGGTTAATCTGCCCGCGAGCCCGTTTTTCCGTGCTGTAACGGAAGCTCTTGCCGAACACGAAAAGCTCCTTACACCGGAAGAGCTTTTGACAGTGACGGCGACATTTCGCCGTATCGGAGCGTATAACCGAATGCAGAAATTCGCCGACACGCTCATTGAGAAGCTCGATGATCCGGAAGTTCCCGAGGCACTGAGGCTGCGCAGTAAATTGTCGTACGAACTGCACATGGCCGAGTACCAGAAGGGAGATTACCAAAAGTCGATGTCGCTTGCCGGTATGTCGGCCGACGAAGCGGAGCGTGCGGGAGATATTCCCGGTAAGCTTTATGCGCAGATGAATGTGAGCGGTCTTCTTTTGCCGGCTCTCGGCAGACATGAAGAAGGTGTCGCACTCTCAGAAGAAGTGTGCCGTCAAGCCGAGGAATTGGCGCTCAATGCAACGGATTCCGATGCGCGCAACCGAGTTCTTCGTATCGCAATGAATACATATTTTCATCGCATCCGAATTGTTGTGGAAAATGAGGGTAATGCGGGCGATATTAAGCACCTACTCGCGCAGCTTGGAGAAAATCCTGTTTTTCAGTCATGCAAAGATGAGGAATGGGTAAAGAAGGATATCCAGATTGCTAACGACTTTATTCAGCGAAGACCATAATCTTCTCAAAGCACGGGACCTGTTTTTTCTTTGATAGGAAAGAGAATAATGGTTAGACGTGCACGGTAAGCAGAACGAGGCCAGCCGTGACCATGAGAAATAGGGCTACCTTCAGGTGCATGTGCTTTTCGTGGAAATAGAATTTGCCGGAGATAAGTGCAAATAGCACGGAAAAACTCCGAAGGGCGGTAGTAATAATTGATGCGGGTGCGAATAGGTATGCAAAAGAGGTAGCCACATATGCCGAGCCGCTTGCGAGTGACTGAAGAAGGAATAGCGGGCGCCGCAGGAAACCGAACGGGTTTTCCTTGGCAACATACACAGCGAGTGAGAAGAAGTAGACCATGAGCACGCAGTTGACTATCGTTTGCTCCGCCTCGACTGAGTTGAAATGCGTGATGTCATATTTATACAGCGAGATGGTGATGACGGCATTGATCGCGGTCAGGAGCAATAACCAGAACCCTTTCATATGAGTGCGCTCGATAAGTACGAGGGTGGTTACTGCGAGCACGATAATTGCGACACCGAGAAATTGAGCAGGCGCAATCGCGTATCCAAGAGCGACGTCAACGATGAGAAGCAGCGGGATGGTAAGTGTGCGCACGAGTCCGAAGTCGCTCCTGTCAGCAGTCGCGACGGCGCGTACCGTTACATGTGCTTGGAGTACTTCGAGAAAGAGGCGCGGCACAAAGGTGGGCAATGACGCAAAGGAAAATACGAAGCTGTGCCGCATGAGTCCTTCCGCGACGAGGAGAATAGCGCCGAATAAAAGACTTAAGAACCCGATGGTATAGATGCTCGCGGCGCGCGTATGAATCTCATACTTACCGACTGAATCGGCCAGCTCCTGAAATGCATTGCTGACGAGGGCGAGCAGCATGCCGAACATGCTCACTACTTTAGCAGAGTTTCGGGATGTTACAGAAAGATATATAGTGGGCAGAATGGTGGACAATTCAAGAAAAGTCATGACGATGTCCAGATTAGTCTTGGGAACGGCCCAGCTGGGGATGGCGTATGGCGTTTCGAATATGCACGGCGCACCGGCAAAAGACCAGGCGTTCGCCATCCTCAATGCTGCGCTTGAAGGCGGCATCAACACGTTCGACACCGCTTCGGCATACGGCAGAGCCGAAGCAATTTTGGGACAATGGATAACGTCGAGCGCGCTTGCGCGGCATGCGTATGTCATAACAAAGATACAAGGGGATGATGCCGCGCCGGTACGGGAAGAAATCGAGGCCTCCTTATCGCGCCTGCAGATATCGAGGCTCGACGGTTGCTTGCTGCACGCGCCGCAAAATATGTATAAAAGAGGGATTATAAAAAGCATGCAAGACGCAAGAAAATCAGGAGTCGTCTTAAACATCGGCGTTTCTGTCTACGACGAAGCAGACGCGCTGCATGCGATTGAGCTCGATATGGATTATGTGCAAATTTCCTACAACGCCTTTGATCAGCGATTGGACCAAACAGACTTCTTCGCCCGCGCAAAAGCAAAAAACGTCACGGTATTCGCGCGTAGCCCGTTCCTGCAAGGTCTTCTTCTCATGGACCCGGAGCACCTGCCGCCCCATCTTGTGCATGCACGGTCATGTCTTAGACAGTTCATCGGGATAGCGAAGCGGCATAATCTCTCACAGCTTGAAGCTTCGCTCGGCTTCGCTTCTCTCAACTGCCGCGCGGACCACATTGTGTTCGGTGTCGATAGCGCGGTACAGCTGAAAGAGATCACCGTTGCACTCGAGCGATCATCCGCTGAGCACGGGCCGTGGATTGACGAGATGGTTTCCACCTTTCAAACTGTGGACCGGACCATCGCCGATCCCCGGTCGTGGAAAACTGTATGAGTTGGAATGAAAAAATACAGCCCAATGCGATTGCTATCCTTTCCGGTTCGGTAAAGAAGCAGGGAGCAAGGTGGGTGAGCACCGCGCTAACCGCTAAGGACGATGAGTACGGCGCGCCAGGGCAGCAATTGCGCATCGAAGCCGCAGTACTACTTGCGCACAAGTACCCGCATGCGTTACTCGTGCTAAGTGGCGGCAGAGGATATGAGAGTCACGACATGATGCAGCCGTTACTATCGGAGGTTATGCGCGATGAACTTCTTGAGCGCGGCATCATGGAACCGCGGATATTTCTCGAGAAAGGATCGAACTCGACCTTTCAGCAAATGGAAGCGATCCAGAAAATGCTCATTGACCGCACATGGAAGCGGGTCTTGATAGTGACCAATCGTTGGCACGTTCCGCGCGTCGAAGCCATCATCGCCACAAGGTTTCCCGTCATGAACGGTAACGTCAAAATAATAGGGGCGGAAGAAACCCTTTTGAACGACTCGCCAGAAAAGTGGAAATCTGCTATTGATGAAGCCTACCGAAGTGAGTTTCTGAAACGGCGTATCGCACATGAGGAGGAGGGTATACGGCAGATACGGAATGGTTCATATCATTATCGTTGAATTTTATGGAAGAATTGCTTCGTATACGGCCCGTAACCATCGAGGATGCAAGAACGCTTTTCGAGTGGCGCAACGATGAGAAGACGCGCCGCGCCTCAAGAACGACCGCGCCGCTAATCTGGGAAGAACACGTCGCGTGGCTTGAAAAAGTCGTGCATGGCATTTTCCCCGGCCGCTCGCTGTACATCGCGGAAATCGATGGGAATCCCGTTGGAACCGTCCGGTCAGACACGCGCACTGATGGATTCACGGAAATTTCTTATACTGTATCTCCGACATGGCGCGCAAAAGGATTGGGAAAACACATGGTTATGCAGTTCGTGCGCGAGCATCTTGCAGGCAAAAAGCTTGCAGCGCGCATCAAGAAGGGAGCGAACCCGGCATCGGAAGCCATCGCGCGTGCACTCGGCCTTGCGCCGACTTCAGAATTACCGTCGGAAGATCAAAACGACGACCGCCCTATGGTCGAGTGGCGATAGGGGTTTTCAAGTGCTACTATCGCCACATGTTTAAGATCGGAAAGCGAAAAATCGGCAACGGTGAACCTGTTTTTATGGTTGCCGAGATTTCCGGAAATCACAATGGCGACATCAAGCGGGCGCTCAAAATCATTGACGCTGCGGCAGATGCCGGTGTCGACGCAGTGAAGCTCCAGACATACACGCCGGATACCATAACCCTCGATTCCGATCGGCCGGAATTCATCGTTCGTACGAATCCTGCGTGGCGTGGGAAGACTCTCTTTCAGCTCTACGGAGAAGCTTCAACGCCGTGGGAGTGGCATAGAAAATTGTTCACACACGCAAAAAAGCGCGGGTTGATATGCTTCTCGACGCCTTTCGATAATTCATCTGTGGATTTTCTTGAGAAACTAGAAACATCGATCTACAAAGTTGCTTCATTTGAAGTTGTGGACATACCCCTTCTTGAGCGAGTCGGTAAGACGAAAAAGCCTGTCATTATGTCGCGCGGTATGGCCTCAATAGATGAGATCACCTTGGCTATTAAAACGCTTAAGAAGTTTGGTACGCCGGAGATAATCTTGCTTCAGTGCGTGAGCGCGTATCCGGCGAATCCTGAAGAAATGAATCTTGCGACGATTCCTGATTTGCGGAAGCGGTTTAAAGTCCTTGCGGGCCTTTCAGACCATACACTTTCGCACGACGTGGCAGTCGCATCGGTGGCACTCGGTGCGTGCGTCATCGAGAAACACATTACGCTTGCGCGCGCAGATGGTGGTCCGGATGCCGCATTTTCTCTAGAGCCCAAAGAATTTGCGGAGCTCGTGGGGTCTGTTCGCCTTGTCGAGAAGGCGATAGGAGCGCCATCGTATAAACGCTCAAAAAGCGAAAGAGAGAATATCGTATTCCGGAAGTCACTTTTTGTCGTGAAAGATATCAGAAAAGGAGAAAGATTTACTCCGGAGAATGTTCGATCGATCCGTCCCGGAAACGGCCTTGCGCCAAAGTGGTATCGGACAGTTCTTGGGAAACGTGCCGCCTCCGATTTGAAACGAGCGACACCTCTCTCGATACACCACGTATCTCGATAATCATATGAACCCCGTTAGAAATCGCGTCCGCGCTAGCGCGCCCGAAGGGCCTGTGGGGCGGGCTATTTCTAACGGGGTGAAAGGGTGCTTTATCTTACAGCGGCGATTCGCGTACATCGGGCACGAGCTTGCGAAATTTCTGAAAGAGAAGGGGGCCGTTGATGAATTTTGCGGGTACGTCCAAGTACGCGACGGTTATAGATTTCTCAAGAACCAGCCCGATATTCGTTACACCGAGCTCATTCTCGATGAGGAGATTCAAAAACAGTACAAGAGCGAAAAACTTGATACAGAATATCTCGCCAAGCTCGAAGATGAGTACGGCACGCTCTGGAAATACATCAACGTGGATCGCGTCGTGAGGTACGGACAGCTTGTGCGTGAGTACCCGCATGACAGTTCGTCCTACACGCATGAAGAGATGCTGCGGATGGTCCAAGTGTACGCCAAGGGCATCGGAGCGTTCCTCGACGAGCAGAAACCGGATTTCGTCTATGGGTATATTTTTGGCAGCCTTGGCACGCTTTTGCTCTATGACATGGCGAAGAAACGCGGCATACCGGTCTTTACGACGGTCGTCCCTTCGACCGAGGACCTCGTCACGGTGTCCCAAGTGTATGACCGTGTCACATTCGTCGAAAGACTCTTAAAGGAGCGCATGCATACACCGCTGGAAAAAATACCGAATTATGCGGAGGCACGCGCGTTCCTCGAAAAGTTCCGGAATCGGCCATTCGTTTACACGAAGGTCGTTGTTTCGCGCGAAAAACCCGGCCGGTCTGGGCAATTTTCCTTCTTGAAGCCGAGAAAATTGTTGTGGACGCTATATTACAATTTGGTTCTTACTTTTGTAGAGTGGTGTCGGGATGGCGAGCGGCGGAGAGATTTTACGACCGTCAACCCTTTTTTACATCTATATGATCTTCTCAAGAGAAAGGCACGCAATCTCATAGGACTCGACGACCTCTACGACAAGTTCGATACATCAAAGCCGTATACCTTTTTTCCTCTGCAATATGAGCCGGAGGTTACGCTTCTTCTGTGGGCGCCGGAAGAAAGCGACCAGGTACAGACTGTCGCTCGTATCGCCCGATCACTCCCCGTGGGAATGCTTCTCTATGTGAAAGAACATCCCGGCATGGTTCCGTTCCGTCCGCGCGCTTTCTATCGGAGATTGAGAAAAATACCGAACGTCCGGCTCATCAACCCTTCGATATCAAGCTTCGACCTCATCAAGTACTGCGCGCTCGTTACTGTCATCACAGGAACGCCTGGATGGGAGGCAGCTCTCTTACAGAAGCCTGTCATCACCTTCGGCACTGTCTATTACAATGCCCTGTCATTCATTGGCAAATACAAAACGCCCGAAGACTTGCCGGAACTTATTAAAAAACAGCTGAACGTAACAACGGACGACGAAGAACTTCTGCGCTTCATTGCCGCGCTCTATGAAGACAGCGCGGCGCTCGATCTTATGTATCTATGGGAAGTCGAGACAGATGAAGAAAAACGCCGCGCTGGTTTCAAGCGGTTCGCCGATGTGCTTGCCCTGAAAATTCGCCTCATAAGTACTTCGAATTAGCCGACACCCTATGATGTTTCGCGACTTTTTTGAAAAGTTACCGGATACGGAGTATCACGATGTGCCTCATGTGGGACCGCATTACTTCGCAAGCCAGCATAGCTACATGCAACAGCCAGACCGCTGTTTCGTGTATCTCAAAAAATACCTCCCTCCGCACATCAAAGAAGTTCTCGATCTCGGTTGTGGCAATGGTAGGAACTCGTTACCTTTCGAGACTTTAGAGCGTTATGGTATCGACGTGGCGCCGCAAGGGGCAATCAATTGGGCCAAGAGGCGCACGGTCGCATACAAAAGTATTTCAATGCAGGATTTTTCTCGGCAACTGGAAAGTAACCCTGATGCAGATCTGTCTAAGACACTTGTCATCAGCTCCGGGTCGTTTATGTATATCACCGCAGAGGAACAACAGAGATTTTACAAAGTCGCATTGGACCGTAGTTGCCGCAACTTCATTTTTCAAGAGTATATCGGTTGGACATCCAAGCACAGAGACCTCAACTTCAAACTCCCTACATGGCATTTCATCGTCAAACGCTTTCGCGACCACAAGGGCTTCGAGCAACCCGTGGCTTTCGTGCGTCTCGATATATCGGAACAAAGCAAGATAGATCTTGGGCGAGCAAAAACAAATGCCCTTTTTGCAGGTTCAAGAGCAGTTTTGTCCGACATGCGGGCATCACTTCGTCGCTTGAAATGGCAGGTCGCAGGAGCATTGGTGCGCGCACGAGACCGTCTCAAGCGCGCGACCAGAAGACCGGCTGAGTGAGCGACAGAATAGTCTACTGGCAATCCTGCCTCGCATACTATACGCTCAGAGTGTGCGACACGAACATATGCATATACTATTCGTGACAACAAAAATCGACTTCCAGCGGGCCGGAGGTTCAGTCCCTGACCTGGACTGCAAGGTTCGCGATATGCAATTGCGCGGCGCCGACGTGCGCGTGCTTACTGTATTTTCCGAGCTCAATCAAAGTCCGCTCGACGTGCCGTACTCCGTTGAAGAAGAGCGGGTAACAAACAAATCGCTCCCATGGTCACAGTGGAGGGTATTTTGCTTCTTACGGGCACATGCGCGAGATGCGGACGTCGTCCACGTCGAAGGGCAATTTGCCTATGCAGCGGCCGCGTACCGGTTACAGGGCGGGAAGCCGGTCGTCGCATTTTATAACCGCGAAATGCTCGTCTGGGAGAAAAATAACTCTCTCCGGCGAATTACACGTTCTTTTCTTGAGAAGTTTTTCTATCGCGTTCTAGTGCCATGCATTGATCATTTTATTTTCACAACGCCGTTTTTATATGAAGAGTACCGGAGATTTGGACTGCGCGTACCGAAAGAGCGCGTATCTATAATGGTTGATTTCTTTGACCCCTCTGCAATGCGGGCTGTCGTGAAAGAACGCAGCGAATCTGCTCTTGGCTGGCCACTTCTCGTGTTTGCTTCGGGACGCATGATTGAACAAAAAGGATTCCATCTTCTCGTTGAAGCGGTATCTCTTCTACCGGATGATATTCGGTCCCATATTCACGTGACGATTGGAGGCGATGGACCCGAACGGCAACGTCTCATCGAGTTGGGCTCTCACAAGAATGTATCGCATCAGATCTCATTCCCTGGTTGGATCTCAAAGGAGGATTTTTGGAAAACGCTTGCGCGGGCCGACATATTCGTGCTGCCGCGCTGGCGCATAGAACAACCATCCGTGGTCGTCATGGAAGCGCTCTCACTTGGCACTCCTTGTATTGTCCCGGCTGCGGGGGGTGTGGAGTGGATGGCGGCGGACGCGGTCGCGACCTTTACAGATAGCGATGTGACCTCACTGTCTCATACACTCGAAAGTGTAGTGCGCTCCAAAGACAAGCGCACCGAGCTTTCGCGCAAAGCGCTCAAGCGTTGGGAGGTGTTGGACCATCATCATCGCGCGGACGAGCTATGGAATATTTTGAAAAACACAGCACATCGTAGTCGGAGTGAAAAGCCATAGTGGGTATGATATAGTCCCGCATACTTAGTAAAGACTTATGACACCTAAAACTACGGGACCAGTCACACACTGTCAGATCTGCGGACACACAAAGCTCATTGAAATCCTCTCATTCGGACATCAGCCGATCGTTCAGGAATACCTTACAGAAAAGATGTTGCATGAGCCCGAAGACACATACCCCCTAAACCTTGTGCGATGTAGCGCGTGCGGGCTTGTGCAACTTGACTACATCGTTGAGCCTAAGAAGGTTTTTCCGAAAGAGTATCCGTATCGCACGGGTCTCACCAATATGCTGTTGCGCAACTTTAGGCAATTAGCGGACACACTTGAGGCAGAAGGTCTCTTTAAGAAAGGTGATCTCGTTGTGGACATCGGTTCCAACGACGGGTCATTACTCGTACCGTTCAAGAAGAAGGGTGCTCGTGTGTTTGGCGTCGAGCCGACCAATGCGGCCAAAGATGCGAATAAGAAGGGGATCACAACAGTGCAGGACTTTTTCAGTGCAGTGGTTGTTAAGCGGATCTTGAAAAAACACGGGAAAGCCCGTGTCGTTACGGCGACTAACGTTTTTGCGCATATCAACGACACATCCACTCTGGTAAGGAATGTGAGGGCACTCATGGGAGAGGGGAGCCTATTTGTATCTGAATCCCAGTATCTTCTTGATACGCTGGAGAAGACAGAGTTTGATTGCGTGTACCACGAGCATCTGCGTTTTTATACGTTGAAGCCATTTATGAGACTTATGGAAATGCACGGCATGTCGGTCGTTGACGCAGAACGCATTTCTGCTGCGGGCGGTTCCATAAGGATTTACGCAAAGAGGGGCAAGCATCCATTAAGTGCACGTGCCTCGAAGCTTCTTGCTGATGAAAGAAAAGCAGGGTTATACGACGCAAAAACGTTGCGGGAATTTGGCGAGAAGGTCCGTCAGAAAAAACGCGATCTCGTCTCTCTGCTTCTTGAGTGCAAAAAGAAGGGCAGGATCGTCGGCATTGGAAGCCCTGCGCGCTCCAATACACTTCTCGGTTTTACCCATATTGATACGACACTGCTCGATTATCTGTGTGAGAAGAAAGGTTCACCGAAGATCGGCATGTATGCACCAGGCACTCATATTCCCGTTGTAGATGAGGGAAGACTTCTCAAAGAGCAACCAGAATATGCGCTCCTTCTTTCGTGGCATATTGGGCCGGAGCTCATACAGATCCTGCGTAAAGTAGGCTATAAAGGCACGTTTATCGTGCCATTGCCGAGAGCAGAGATTGTAGCTGATTAACAAGCGTATGAAAAAGAAAGCGATTACATGGGCGTTTGTAGGGCTCGGGCGACAAGCGGAGCGATTTGCTGAAGCGATGAGCAAGACCCAAGGACAGAGGCTCGTGGCAATCGTCGGTGACAGCAAAACGCGTACCGCGGGATTTGCCAAACGCTACAAAGTCTCGCATAGATTTAGTTCACTCAAAGTCCTTCTCACAAGTGATAAAAAAAAGCATTTGATCGATGCTGTATATATTGCAAGTCCCAATAATATGCATGCGCGTGAATCGTTACAAGCGATTCGCGCCGGAAAAGATGTTTTGTGCGAAAAACCGCTCGCACTCTCAATCCGAGAGGGGGAGAACATCGTTCGCGAAGCAAAAAAAGGAAGAGTACACTTCCTCGTAGATTTTCAACTTCGGCAAAACCCCGC
Organism: Candidatus Kaiserbacteria bacterium RIFCSPHIGHO2_01_FULL_53_29; assembly: GCA_001781125.1. Taxonomy (GTDB): domain Bacteria; phylum Patescibacteriota; class Minisyncoccia; order Phycocordibacterales; family UBA2100; genus UBA10103. The sequence continues at coordinate 114,987 of MFKT01000009.1, read as the reverse complement.
GATTCAAGAGGCGCGGAAAATGATCGCACAAGAAAAGCTCGGCGTGCTCGTATACATGGATATGCATTGGTCAATCGGAACATTGGGGCAAAGCGCCCTCCCCAAGCTCCCTACGCACATGCAGTGGCGTGAAGATCTAAAGCGCTCCGGGGGCGGCGCAGTTATGGCGCGTGGGGTACACCTTTTTGACCTCGTAAGATTCTTGATTGGACAAGAAATTACGGCGGTGCGAAGTTTCACTGATGCAAGTGCTCATTCCGTTGATCGCACGGCCGTAGGCATTCTTGAACTAGAAAAAGGCACACCTGCGCTTATTACAACGAGCAAACAAATTCCGAGTGCGGACAACAGGATAGTCATATACGGAAGCAAGGGTAAATTAACACTCGGTATATTTGATGGTGGCGCGCATACGCTTGAATTCACTACCGCACGCGGGACTCGGAAGACAAAATTCTACGCTCGGGATCTCTACGGGAAAGTGTTGCAGGATTTTGCAAACGCCCGGGAGAAGAAAGCCTTTGTCGGAGCTACCGCAGACGACGGGAAGGCCGTAATTGCTATTACAGAAGCCTTTATTGCATCGGCAAAAAAGGCGCGTGCTGTTTCCGTATCCTTCCGAAATTAGCCCGTTTCTGCAGGACGCTCAAAATACCACCCTATGGTTTTTTGCAAACCATCAGTAAGTGGCGTAGTCGCTTCCCATCCCGTGTCGCGTTTGATCTTGGATACATCAGCAAGCCGGCGCTTCACAGAGCCTGCGGGGGCTTCTTTCACATCAAGTTTGTTTGGCCGCCAGTTTGAAAGTTTGAATATTTCCTCAACGAGATCACCGATCTTCGTTTCAACGTTGGATCCTATGTGGTAGGTGCCACCGTCGGTTTTTTGGGATTCCATCACAATTTGGATCGCCTCGACTGCATCCTCGATATAGCAAAACGACCGGGTCTCCTCTGCCCCGTAAATCGGAAATGGATCTGTGCGCGCTCTGATGCGTTCGAGCACGTCGGGAACGACGTGGTGACCCGAACGTGGCCCATAGAAATTGTGCGGGCGTACGATAGACATGCGGAAGTTGTAAGCTTTTGCGTAGTGAATAAAAAGCTGTTCGCCGATCAGCTTGGTACCGGCGTATGACCATCGCGGATTATGCGGATCTGCAATAACGAGCGGCACGTCTTCCGGAGTGGGGAGAGGTAATTTCCCAAAGGCTTCGAGCGCACCAGAGTACGCCTCGTTTGAAGAAGTAAAAAGTATCTTACCGCTGGAATTATGCCGTCGGGACCATTCGACTGCGTTCAAGTTCATCAAGAGTGCCGTGCGCAAGATCTCATGCGGTATTTCGTAGAACAGTTTTGTCGAGTTGATGGCGGCGAGATGATATACGTGATCGAACGTCTCGAATTGTTCCCACGCTTTCTGGTCAGTCAGGTCTGTTTCGATGAACGAGACGTTCTTCTCCTTGCAGAGTGCTTGAAAAGCGTTGTCGGCTTTCCCGAGTGCAAAATTATCGACGAGCATTATCTCGTATCCTTGGGTCACGAGCCTACGCGCAAGGTGGTAGCCAATAAAGCCTGCCGCTCCTGTGATAAGTGCTTTTTTCATCCCGTTAGAGATAGGAAGCCTTTCAAGCGATTCTTGAGATAGCGCTTACCCATGCCCGATTTAAGAAATAACTCTCTCGATCGTGCGTCTTGTTCGTTCATACACATCTCGTAGTATATCAACTTAAGCGGACGTCGTCCTTTCGTTGAGCGCGACAGACCGTCGTTGTGTTGCTTGAAACGCTTCCGTAAATCATTTGTTGAACCTGTATACGTCTCGCGGTCCTTCAAACTCCAGAGAACGTAAGTATACCAACTTTTGTCATCTCTAACGGGATTCATTTTTGTCTCCCGATTCGCCTTAGGAGCTTCGCCGGACGCGTGTTTTTCCGGATTGCATACCACAGCTCGCGAAGTGCCTGCCATCCTGAGATATGGCGATCGGGCCACTGCGAATACCATTCGGGCAGGAGGGGAAATTCTTTCTCCATTTTCTGATGTCGGGCATTGGACTCGTACATTCCAGCGATAAGGGGAATCCGTTTTGGATCTTTATTGTACCACCCTGCAAAGGCGCGCGTATCTTTGGGCAAACAATGACCGCCGAATGCCTTGCCATAACGCATATAGCTTCGGTGATCAAACAGAAAGTCGATGATATCGCTTATACGCGCCAATTCTTCTTTGGTCGAAGGCCTACCGATCGAGTCGCCAAATTCGTTTACAAATGCGATGCGCAATGAATTCCAAAGGTTCGAAAGATACTTGATGAATGATGCCTCTTGCGGCGTGCCATGGAAATCCTTTCGTGCGTGCGTGCGCCAGAGCCCAAAGACCGATGGCTCCGCGCGCGCACCCTTTCTCGAACCAAGTACGAAGAGATAGGGGCTTACACATTCCTCGACCGCTTTTTTCTCATGCAGGAATTCCGGCATATAGTAATCGAACGAAAGGTCTTCGAGAAGATCCGGAAGAATTGTTGAGCGCAAGATAACGCCGCCCTGTATGCCTTTAAGTGAGTCGAGTGCCCGTTTGATATTTGAAATATCCTGCACACCGTCTTCAGATACGCGGTCGCCAACGCAAACGATGTACCACGTCTTTTCAGAATCCCTGCTCGTTATATCGGAAAGTTTCTCGACTCCCTCATACACCCCCGCGTGTAGAGGATAGTGCTGTGGCGGCTCGCCGGGGTCGAAATACGAGACGTTGTAGCCAAGTATGTTGAGAGCAAGCGCATTTGCTTGTCCGACCCACCCGAAACCGACGACCACCATTTTTTCCGTGCCATTATGCATAGATAGTAGGGAATATACCACAGCAAGGAGAGTGAGTTGAGTCTCTTTGTGGCGATTTAAAAGGGGCGTGCTACCATGCCGACATTCATGGTGACCAAGAAAACAGCACATAAGCCGCTACGCTGGGCTCCCGATTTGTCCAAGGGTACTCGCTTGGTCACAAATCGCAGTCCTGTATGGGTCGCGGTTTCGGGCGGTTTTGACCCACTACACATTGGTCATGTGCGGATGTTTGAGACGGCGCGTAAGCTCGGCGACAGACTCGTCGTCATCTTGAACAATGACAACTGGCTCAAGGCCAAGAAAGGATTTGCGTTTATGCCGCAGCGAGAACGCGCGGAAATCATCGGCTCGTTTCCGTTCGTGGATTCGGTCGCCATTACCGATCACAAGAAAAACGATAGGGATATGAGCGTCGTGCGGGCGCTCAAAAAGTTGAAGCCCGCGATCTTTGCAAACGGAGGCGATCGCGGAGCAAAAAATACCCCTGAAGTTGTTGCATGCAGGCGGCTTGGTATCAAGATGATTTTCAACGTTGGAAAAGGGGGGAAGGTGCAATCGTCGTCATGGATGATCAATGCTGCGCGCAGGCCTGCGTCAAAATCGGTGCGGCCGTGGGGGGAATACTACGGCTGGGACAGCGGCGACGAGTGGAATCTCAAGACGATATATATCAAGCCGAAGAAACGATTGAGCCTACAGTACCATCATCGTCGCGAAGAGTGGTGGCTCCTCGTGGAGGGGGACGCAACGGCGATCGTGCAGGACAAAAAAGGCACGCATTCGGTTCCTCTGAAAAAAGGAGAAGTATTCCGCGTCGGCAAAAAGCAGATCCACCGTCTTCAATCGAAGAGAGGGGGAGTTGTTGTAGAGATTGCCTACGGGAAATTTGACGAAGACGACATCGTCCGGATCGAAGATGATCATGGCCGCGTGTAGGTCTTTTCCGGTATGCAAACTCTCCGATCTTTAATCGCACACGTATGGCCGGAACGCTTCAAAATAGTCCGTTACATTATCTCCGGGAGCACGGCTGCCGTGACAAATATCGGGACGCTGTACATCTTGACCGAGTTTTTCCATATCTGGTATCTATACGCATCTGTTGTAGCGGTATGCGTGGCGATGGTCGTCAGCTTTACGCTTCAAAAATTCTGGACGTTCCGCGATAGGCGCACGGAGCACATCCATCGTCAGGCCGTCCGCTATTTTTTCATTGTTCTCGGCAATCTTCTGCTCAATACCGGACTTGTCTTCTGTCTTGTCGAATATGCAAAGTGGCCCCCTGTTGCTGCGCAATTCTTCGCGTCGCTTCTTATCGCGTTCGAGAGTTTCTTTTCCTACAAATTTCTCGTCTTTCACTCTCGTTGGAAGAACCCGGAGCTCGAAGAACGTGCGCCATCTTGAGGGCTGTTTCCGTGCGCCTCTCCGTATTGCATAAAGGAGGTGGTCAGCGGGATAGTTTCCTATAAAGATCGGTATACCCAAGATATTCAATGTACATCTCAGTGCGTTCGTAGATCAGAGAGATCTCTTTTTTTGACAATTCCTGTGCGGTCGCAAGATTAGCGGCACCTGTAGGAATGCGGACCGTGCCCCATGGATACACTTCCGCAAGTCGTTCCCCATTCCAGCTTGGATACGAAAGGGTCTCTGAATCTCGTATCCCTATTTTGGACAGCGTGCGGGCAAGTATTCGCCGGGGATTCTTCACAATATCCTCAAAACGCAGTACAAAAAATCGCCCCGGATACTTCTCTTCCCACAGCTTTGCAAAATATTGCGCAGTCACCCAGCCAGTCATGTAATGCGCAAGTGAGAGTGGAACTGGTCTCTTTTTAGTATCCGCGTACGCGGAAAATGGGTTGCGCACGATGTGGAGAATGTATCCGTTATGTGGAAAATCATTAATTATTTTCTCACCGTCCACGCCGATGATCGGACTATACCCGACATAGACCTTTTCTTTGCCACTTGCCGGATAATTCTTCCAAGTGTTGAAGCTTGCACGAAAAAACGCTTCCATGGCATGTGCGCGATTAAGAGATTTTCCACGGAGCAGGGCAACAAAATCTTTTTTTCGATCGATGTCGGTCATTTTGAGATCTGCGTTCTGGAATTTGCTAACGCGGGGTGTTTTCATCCTGATCTTCGCTTCCTCATCGATGATGAGTTCGTACGCGTCTTCAGCACTAATGTCCGTTGGAAATACCGGCCATCGATACTTTAAGGGATAGAGAGATGAGAGAAAATCGTTGACGAATTTCGTACCTGGCTGGGACTCAAACGGGTAGACAAATAGCTCTGGATGACCATCGAGCAATCGGTGTGTCGCATTGCCGCCGTTTTCATACATTGCGGAAAGCATGAGGAGCCGGAATAATTTAGGATTCTTTTTCATTGATACGTGACTGTATAGGCTTATACCTGAAACGTCAAGAATGTTGCTTGTTCGCTAGCTCCATCTCTAGTATCAACATACGGGAAGCCCAGGGCTTTTTTTGAGGAGATGCTCTCGATAGCGAAGATTTGATTGCCATACGGGAACTTTATTGACCCGAGCACTTTCCAGTTTGAGAGGGAAATAGCAAAAATACCGCACATTGTCTTTTTTGGATCTACACCAGGGGCATATACATAGAATCGTGGCAAGATATGCGACACACCCACAAAAAGAACATTTTTCAGAATGCACAGGCCACGCGTCCAGCCCGGCAGTTTTATTCTCGGAGAAAATGCACCGTTCTCAATTACTCCGACCTCTCCGTAGCCCGAGTTGGCAACAATGAGTTTTTTGCCATGAAACCGCGCCGAATGCGGGCGCGTTAATCCCGAAGCCGACCGTGTTCTCGTTTTTCCTGAGAAAATCACGCCGGTTCCATCCACTGAGTATGCCGGATTCCCAGGCCTTGTCGAAAGAATACAGTCGCCGGAGGCGGAAAAAAAAGAATCAGAGAGCGTCTTTCCTGCGGCGATAGAATTGAGCTGAATATAATTCGCGTCCTGGAGCGGTTTCCCGTTTCGTTCAATGCATTTTGGCCACCAGATGGATCGCGGCGAATCGCTCCTATTCATATCAATCTCTACCACGGAGTTTATACCTACCGCATTTCCGCACAGCTTATTTCCGATGAACGCCAGATCGTGCAGGTAGTATGCGCCCGCGAGATGTTTTGAGCGCGAGGGTACAAGAATTCTTGCGGGAGAGCTCGGAATCCCCCACCGTTCCAGAGCATTTTTTGTTGGTCTGAATTCAAGAATTTGATTGGGATTCCGAGTAGTGGCCACATACACGCTTCCGTGTTTGTCGACCGCAATTCCCGAAGGGTGGGGAACATGAAAAAAAGATTGCAGGATTTTCCCGCGTTTGAAAGAGAGCGCAAGAAGAAGGTTTTCATACTCGCGGCTTACCAGAAGCGTTATACCGAGGCGTTCTACGATCTTTGAAAATGATGCGGTTGCAGTAAACGCGAGTGATCTTCTATTTATGCCCGAGCTACTGAATGCCCCGGCGAATATCTCATGTGGATCGCGAAGCACTTCCCCGTGCTTCCTCCAAAGCTTTTTCATATACGCGTCTTTTTTCATAGTCTTAGAAATTCCTGCGAATGTAGAGAAGGCCGATAAACATTTTCAAGGCTGACATCCAATTTGTTGTGCTCTTACCGCTCTTGCGCTCAATCTGTCGAATTGGTATTTCGACTATCGGTATACCTTTTCGGAACGCCTTGTACATAATTTCGGCGTCAATTGAATCGCCGAGTGAAGTAGGCGATAGCAGGTCGAGTACTTTCTTCGGGATAATTTTCGGCGTAGCATTTACATCCCATATGGGAGTTTTAAGTACAAGACGATTTAGTACATTATACGCAATGGAAATCCATTTCCGCATTTTTGTTTCTCTCTCAACACGAGTCGCTTTTACAATCGTATCCTTAGAAACAACTGCATACGTAAGAAGTCGGATAAGCTCATGACTTCCTGTCCGTGCGGAGTTCGTATAACACACGTACTCGCCGCGTGCTTCGCGCATACCAGCAAGAACTGCGCGGCCCCATCCTCTTTCGCGCAATGTGCACTCGAGAATGCGCGGTGATTCCTCCACAGTCCTGATCTTTTCCCTGTCGAGTTCCGACATCCCATTCATGACGATGATAATTTCGTAAGAAAGGCCGGAGGCACTCAATCTTTCCTTAAAGTCATTGACAACGTCTGTCATATGGTCGGTCTGCCGAAGAAAAGGCAAAATGATGGTAAATGAGGGAGACATGGCCATAGTGTGCCGTATAATTGACAGCGATGAACCGCAGGATAGCATGATGGGGCGTTTATGAAAGTATTCATTACTGGCATTGCCGGCTTCGTCGGTGCAGGGCTCGCACGCACGCTCCTTGAGGACGGAGCGGAGGTGAGCGGACTCGTGCGTGCTGATTCAGATCTCTGGCGGCTTGAAGAAATCAAGTCGCGGCTTGATCTTCGGATTGGCGACCTATGCAATAAGAAAGATGTCTTTGAGGTAATCAGTTCGGTAAAGCCGACAGTCGTTTTCCATCTTGGTTCATACGGCGCGTACCCACGAAAACAGAGCGACCCCGAAAAGATCCTTGAAACCTCGGTGCACGGTACGCTCCATGTATTGTTAGCCGCAAAGAAAGCGGGAGTTGGTATAGTTGTGAATACCGGGAGTTCTTCGGAATACGGAACCAAAGATCATCCGATGGAGGAAGGCGAAATACTAGCCCCGAATAGTTACTATGCGGTAGGGAAAGCGGCGCAGACACACCTGTGCCAACACTTCGCGCGCATGGAAGGCCTTCCCGTCATTACCCTCCGACTCTTCTCTGTCTACGGACCATTCGAAGAAGCGAGTCGTTTGGTGCCAACCGCAATTGCGCATGCGCTCGCCGGATCCGATGTGCCGATTGCGCATCCAGACATTGCACGTGATTTTATATACCTCTCCGATGTTCTGGAAGCATACAAGCGAGCAGGCAATATGCCAGAACTTGGAGGAGAGGTGATAAACGTAGGTACGGGCGTCCAGCATACACTTCGGGATATTTACGAAGCGGTCGTCAGAGAGACGGGGAGCAGTTCGAAGATGAAGGTTGATGTGTACGAAACACAGGCGTTTGATACGAATATGTGGGTTGCGGATGTCTCAAAGATGAGATCAAAGCTTGGGCTTACTCCGAAATATTCCCTTGAGGATGGAATGAGAGAGACGGTCACTTGGTTTTCTTCATATGCGCATGTCTACAAAAAATAGATCAAGAGCTCAGGGCCGCGCGCAATCTTCCAAGCGCTTAGGACAAGCGATACGACTTCTTGTTATGGAAATGTCCGCGCGGGCCAAATGCGGCGAAACCGGTTCTTCGCTGTCTGTGAGCGACATTCTCGCTACGCTGTATTTCAGGATTCTCCGCATCAATCCGAGGAGACCGAATGACCCATCACGCGATCGATTTATTTTAAGCAAAGGACACGCGGCGGCGGGTCTCTATGCCGCGCTCGCGCTCCGCGGCTTTTTCCCCCAGAAGGTCTTGCTCGGCCATCGTGCAAACAGCGGCCGTTTGCATGCGCATCCTTCCAAAGGCGCGGTTCCCGGTATCGAAGTATCAACCGGTTCCCTCGGACACGGTCTCTCTATTGCTGCCGGTATGGCGGAATCGTTGAAAAAGACCCGCTCGAAGCTGTATGTGCTTATCGGCGATGGCGAATGCGATGAAGGCTCGGTCTGGGAAGCGGCGCGATATATCGGGAGAGTTGCGCTCCGCAACATCATCGCTATCGTGGATGACAATAAAGTTCAGGGATACCCGCTCGCTCGACAAAAAAGAACGCTCGACCTTGCGAAACAATGGAGCGCCTTCGGCTGGAAGGTGTTGCGCGTAGACGGACACGATTGTCCGGCGCTAGAGCGCGCATTTCGCGAAGCGCGACGTATAGGCCCCGCTGTCGTCATTGCGGACACCGTAGCTGGCAAGGGTGTTCCCGAGGTAGAGCACACTCAAGGCGCGCACTACTACGTCCCGGATACGGCGGCGGTGGACACCCTGCGCAAAAAAATATGAGGAACGATTTTGTACGGCAGATGTTGGTAGAGATGAAGAATGACCCGTCGGTCTATTTTCTTACGGCCGATCTCGGCTGGAACGCGCTCGAGCCGATTGAGAAAGCGTTTCCCCTCCGATTCATCAACGTCGGGGTATCCGAGCAGCATATGGTAAGCATGGCGGCGGGCCTGGCACTCGAAGGCAAGAAAGTCATCTGCTATTCGATTGCATCGTTCGCTACGTTACGTCCCTATGAAGCCATTCGCGACGATGTGTGCTACCACAATCTGGATGTGAAAATTATCGGGACCGGTGGCGGCTACAATTACGCAACACACGGCACAACACATCACACGATAGAAGACTTCGCGATTATGCGCGTTCTGCCGCACATGCGCGTTCTCGCACCTGCATATTCGTGGGAGGCGCGCGAGGCGACGAAAACCATGATGCGGGCGAAAGGCCCGTTTTATATGCGGCTCGGCAAAAGTCCCAATATCGCGTTCGAGAAACCGCTTTTCCGCTTTGCTCTGGGAAAGGGATATGGTATTCGGGAGGGGAAAGACATCACGATTATCTCAACAGGGAATGTTCTGGATCTCGCAGTGAAAACAGCAGAGATCCTTTACGTCCGCGGAATTGAAGCGTGCGTTATAAGCATGCCCACTATTAAACCCATTGACGAAGGGATCATTCGAAAACATGCAGCGAAGAAGAAAGCGGTATTCACGATAGAGGAGCATAGTGTGATTGGAGGCCTCGGTTCAACAGTCGCAGAGATTGTCCTCAAAACAGGTCTGAACAGCAAACACTTTGAGAAGTTTGGTCTGCCCGCCGACCGTTTTTTGAAAGATGTCGGAGACCGTGAGTATCTCTTGCGTAAAGCAGGGCTTGAGGCGACCAAAATCGCTGCTCGTATTCAAATGAAACTCGGACGTTGAGGGCCCCGCTTCTCTATTTGCGCTCAGTTCACGATGACTCTACAATGACGCGACTCTATGAAAGCAGTCATACTTGCCGGCGGTACGGGTACTCGATTGCGTCCGCTCACGCTTTCGACGAACAAGCATTTACTGCCGCTCTATGACAGACCGGTCATTTATCACGCCATCGAAAAGTTGGTCAAGGCCGGTATCTACAAGATAATGGTCGTAACGTCGCCGGACCATATCGAAGGGTTCGTAAAACTTCTCGGTTCCGGACAAGATTTCTCCCGCTCTGACGGCAAACAAATACAGATCGTCTACGGCATTCAGAACGAGCCCAACGGCATTGCCTACGGGCTCTATATCGCGAAAGATTATGTCGATGATGACGACTGCGTGCTCTATCTCGGCGACAATATCATCGAGGACGATATCGGGCCCCATGTGCGGGCTTTTAAAGGCGGCGCGCAGGTATTCCTCAAGAAGGTCAAAGATACGTGGCGCTTTGGCATCGCGCGCGTGGACAAGAAAGGGAATGTGACCGCTATCGACGAAAAACCGGCGAAAGCGAGTTCGGATCTCGCGGTCGTCGGGCTGTATATCTTCGACAATACGGTGTTCGACAAGATGATAGACCAGCCGAAGTCGGATCGAGGGGAGTACGAGATAACCTACATCAACAACAAGTATATAGAAGAGGGAAATTTGAAGGCGGTCGTTCTGAAAAAGCCCTGGTTCGACATAGGGACTATCGAAAGCCTCCACGATGCGGCGGTATATGCAAAGTCGAAGCGCCGCAGGAAATAACATGCGCTACAAAAAAATAATACTCGTTACAGGGGGGGCGGGTTTCATCGGTGGCGCGTACCTCAATACAATGGTGCTGCTATATCCTCGCTATCGCTTTATTAATTTGGATGCGCTTACCTACGCCGCCGATCGGAAGAATCTCAAAATAGAGGGAGAAAAGAATTATGTTTTTGTGAAGGCGGATATTCGGGATCAAAAAAGACTGCGCGGAGTATTTGAAAAGTATCGACCCACACACGTTATCCATTTTGCAGCAGAGAGTCATGTCGATAATGCAATCGCGAGTCCGCACGTGTTTGTGGAGACAAACGTTCTCGGCACGTTGAACCTCCTTGATCTCGCACGTACCTACCGGATCAAGCGCTTCCATCATATTTCAACAGACGAGGTGTACGGATCACTTTCATTGAAGGCAAAGCCGGTTTCCGAGGATGCGCCGCTTCGGCCGTCGAATCCATATAGCGCGTCAAAGGCTGCCGCCGACTGTTTTGTCCTTTCGTATCACAATACCCACGGCCTCAACACAGTAATTACGCGCTCATCAAATAATTATGGTTCGGGTCAGCACAAAGAAAAACTGATCCCTCTTTTCATACATGCATTCAAGGGTGGGAGAAGGGCCCCGCTCTACGGAAGCGGGATACACGTGCGCGACTGGATATACGTCGGTGACAATGTCGAGGGGATAGACCGGGTATTTCATAAGGGAAAATCGGGCGAGGTTTATAACCTGGGCGGCGGAAATGAAATGCGGAATATTGATGTGGCAAAAAAACTCCTTGCTCTTATCGGCAACAGACAGGCGCGTGTTGCACGCGTGAAAGATCGGCCCGGCCACGACCTGCGCTATGCTCTTAACTCTGCAAAGGCCAGGAAATTGGGATGGCATCCGAAGGTTACCTTTGATAAGGGATTGCTGAAAACAATCGCGCAGTATCTTAAACGCTAATCCCTATGCTAAAGCGATCCGCGAAATGGTTTATCAATGTCCCGATGATCTGGAACACATTCCAAAATGTTGTCGGTGCAAATCAATGGAAAAATAGCATCTATCCTTCTGTTTTTAAGAGCAGGGGCAAGCTCTTGGATTTTGGGTGTTCAATGGGCAATAATACCGAAGCTTTCCTCCATTTTGAATATTACGGCGTTGACGTAGACTCCGTCGCGATTGAGGCTGCAAAAAAAAAGTGGGAAGGTGCGCCGAATATCTCCTTTGAGTCACTGGATATATTGAAACAGCCTTACAAAAATAATTATTTTGATCATGTCCTCTTCGCGTGCACGGGGCACCATCTCACCGATGAAGAAATTCCGAAAATTCTTAACGCACTCCTGTTGACACTGCGCACAGGTGGGCAGTTACACTTTTTCGACGTCATTAAGCAGCCAGGGAAGGACCGTTTTCTTACCCGCCTCATTATGAATAACGATCAGGGGAAACACATGCGGACCGAAAAACAGTACGACACGATGTTTGCGCCGTACTCTGTAGTCGAGAAAAGAATATTCCCGAGTCCCGACCACATTATCAAGTTACAGGACATGCTGTATATTAAGTTGACAAGGCAGTAGCGAGCCCGGACTTTCCTTCATTGTCTTGATTATGAAAAAGATTCTTCTTCTTGGCGGGCATGGGCTACTCGGAAAAGAGATCTCGCGACTGCTCGATGAGCGGAGATACGTACTCATTGCCCCGACGTCTGCACAGCTTGATATCACTGACTATCAAGCTCTTGAGAGCATCCTTAAGGGAGAGATGCCTACTGATGTAATTAATCTTGCGGCGCGAAGGAATATCGATGAACTTGAAAAGGATCCCTTGCCGGGATGGCAGGTGAATACGTTCGGCGCGGCAGCTATTGGGCGCATCCTCTCCAAGCATAAGATCCGGTCGTCTTATTTTTTCATGAGCACAAGTTATGTGTTCGGCTCTTCTCTAACCGCAAAAGCTGAAGACGATGCCCATGCTCCCGTCAATGTCTATGGTGAGACGAAGTCGGTAGCTGAAGAACTCATTGTTCACTACTGCGGAGGTACAGGTATTCCATTCTGGATCGGGCGCGCCTCGTGGATGTACGGCAGAGCGCGAGAGTCATTTGTTGACGAGGTAGCGAAGATGCTTCTGCGCGGGGAGAAGTATGAGGCGGCAATCGACCAGTCCGGCAATACGACCAGCGCAGCTGAAGTTGCCGGCGCGGTTGTTAGTCTCTGTATCGAAAAGCAGATCGCATGTGGCGCGTACCATTTTCTCAATGAAGATCCCGGAAGAACCTCGCGCTTTGATATCGCACGCGAAATTGCATCCGCTCTCGCTATTTCGCCGGAGAGAGTCGTGCCTGCCGAAAGTCGCGATATTTTCTCCGGGGGCGGGCGTCCGAGTATTAGCCTCGTAAACACGAAAATCCCGCCCCTGCGGAACTGGCGCGAAGCGCTGAGAGAATACATCGTGACGCGCTATACTGCAAATCACCTATGAAAAAACGGGCCCTCATAACTGGCATTACGGGCCAGGACGGCTCGTATTTGGCTGAATATCTCGTAGGATTGGGGTACGAGGTGTGGGGCCTGATGCGGCGAACCAGCCTTGATCCAATGCTACGTTTGGAATCACTGGTCAGAAAGCGACGTATCAATATCATATACGGGAATATGCATCACGCATCTTCTTTGAAGGCCGCGCTAGAGATGTCCCGTCCGCATGAGATCTATAATCTTGCGGCGCAGTCGGATGTCGGTATTTCCTTTTTTGTTCCCGAAGAGACGGAAGATATCAATTACGCGGGTCTGAAGCGGCTTGTGGATGAGGCAGTGCGTATCAATCCGAAGGTGCGTATCTACCAGGCCTCGACGAGCGAGATGTACGGGAAGACTCTCCCTCCGCAGAACGAGCGATCATCCTTTAAGCCGGTGAGTCCATACGGAAAAGCGAAATTGCGTGCTCACAAAACCATCGTTGAGGCGTATAGAAAGCGCCGCGGTCTCTACATTTGTTCCGGCATCCTTTTTAATCATGAGTCCCCGAGACGCGGGGAACATTTCGTAACTCGAAAAATCGCGATTTCGCTCGCAAAGATAAAGCTCGGTTTGCAGAAAAGCTTTTCTCTCGGCAATTTGAACGCGCGCCGGGACTGGGGATATGCAGGCGACTATGTACGCGTCATGTACGCGATCCTCCAGCAGGAGAAGCCGGACGATTTTGTGATCGCTACCGGCGAGAGTCATACGGTGCGAGAATTTGTTGAAGCTGTCGCCCGCTCGCTTAGGATGAAAATACGCTGGAAGGGAACCGGGCTTCGCGAGATCGCGGTCGACGAACGCGGAAGAACCATCCTTAGGGTAGATAAAAAATATTATCGTCCTGTCGAGGTCAATCATTTGCGTGGCGATAGTATGAAAGCACGACGTGAGCTCGGATGGAAACCGACCGTTTCGTTTGACCGTCTTGCAGCAATGATGGCACAGGCGGAGCTCAAACGTTTCCGGCACATGAAATCTGCGGTATGAAAGAGACTTTCATTCTGCTCCCTACCTATAATGAGCGCGAGAATATTTCTTTTTTGGTGCGTGAGATAATGACTCGTCATGAAACGATTCGCATCGTGGTTATAGACGATAATTCGCCGGACGGCACGGGCTCCGTCGTGCGTGGTCTTATGAAAGAAATCCCTAATCTCACGCTCCTTTCGCGCACTCAAAAGCAAGGTTTGGGAGAAGCATACAAAGCCGGCATGAAGCATGTTCTTGCCGATCCCAACGTAGAAAGAATAATTACAATGGATGCGGACGGATCACACTCGCCGGAATACATCTCGACACTTCTCTCGCGTGATGCGGATCTCATTATCGGTTCCCGCTATATAAAGGGGGGAAGTATCCAAAACTGGGAACCCTGGCGATACGCTCTTTCATACGGAGGCAATCTGTACGCGGGCGTTCTCACGGGAATTCCGTTGAAGGATCTTACGTCGGGGTTCATGTGTTTTCGCGCCGAGATGCTTCGAAAAGTCGACTTTGCAAAGATCCATGCATCAGGCTATGCGTTTCTGATAGAAATGAAATTTCATATTTTCTACACGCTTCGCGGGCGCGTCACGGAGGTCCCTATCGTGTTTAAGAACAGACGTGGCGGTGAATCAAAAATATCCAATCACATTATCCGCGAAGGACTTAAAACGCCCCTTCGACTTCTTCTTTTCCGGATCGGCGCGCTGTATAATCGTCTTTTTACATGAACCCCGTTAGAAGTCTGTCTGTGCGTAATCGCGATATGCAGAAACGATATCAGTCAAATGGGCAAGCGGGTATAAAGCATAAGCAAAAAGAAAGTGCGAACACTTTCTTTTTGCCAAAGACTTCTAACGGGGTGAGGCCACCCATCTGCCATGTCTGCGGCGGGTCAGACAGTGATTTTTTTACCGAGAAGAATGGGTGCATGCTCTATAAATGCCAGGGGTGCGGACTCATGTTCGTAGATCCGCTTCCCGTGTCGACGGAAGAACTATATTCGCAGGATTATTTTTCCGGAGCTGTAGCAGGATTCGGGTACGTCAATTATGACGAGGATAAAGAGCCCATGGTTCCTGCTTTTTTAAAATATCTTGGTCTCATTTCTTCAGAGCTCGGAGGCAGTAAGGGCAGGCTTCTCGACGTAGGTGCTGCGACCGGTTTTTTTGTGCGACTAGCGAAGACAGCCGGTTTCGACGCTCTGGGTATTGAGATTTCTGACCACGCGGCCGCACTCGGCAGAGGGAAAGGTCTCCCTATACAGACGGGGACCCTTGCCGACGTAGAGGGAAGTTTCGATTGCATCACGATGCTCGATCTTATAGAGCACGTGCCGAATCCCCGTGCAGAAATTACCTGTGCCGCGGCACGCTTGCGAAAGCATGGCGTGCTTGTCATCAATACGCCGGATTCCGGCAGCATGTTTGCACGCATGATGGGAAAGAGGTGGCATCTTATTTGCCCTCCTGAACATCTCTACTACTTCAATCGCCACAACATAAAACAACTTCTCGAAGAAGCGGGATTTACCGTCGTTCTTGAGACAACCATCGGCAAGTCATTCACGGTCAAATATATTTTCAAGACCCTCCATCGGTGGACATCGCTCGCGCCATTTGGCAGACTGGCCGATCTTTTCGGTCGCAAGTCACTGTCGCATGTGTCGGTACCAGTGAATCTTCGCGATAACATGTTCGTGCTCGCTCGTCGTCGCTAGTGCATACTGTCCATATGAATATTTTCGGGTACAGGAATATACCGCTCACGCCGGCGTATCGATGGCTCGTATTGTGTCTCGGTTGCCTTTTCTTACTCTCGATTGTACCAATTTTGAGCACGTGTATCGCTGGCGGATCGCTCGATGATGCTGCGCGCACATTCTATTTCGAAACCTATTACTCTGCGATGGTCCGGGAAGTCGTCAACGGGCATCCGCTCATGGGCAATCCGTATTTTTACGAGCATCGTGAGGGAATAGCGCCGGCATTTTTCCTCCCCTTTTGGCTCACTGCGCTGCCGCAGGTACTGGGGCTGTCGCAGTCGCTCTCGGTTCTCTTCAATTTTTCTTTCTGGACACTCATCTTTGGTCTTATCTTGTATGCATTTTTTGTCCGACTCGGACTGTCGCCTCCGTGGAGTGCCATAGGGACACTCCTGTGCTACCTGCAGGTGTATGTCTACCTCATACGGCCGGTCTCTATGCAGGCCGTGTATCCTTTTTTTCTCCTGTTTATGTTTGCGTTTGTGGTGTGGTGGCGCAAACAAAACCGGTATACCAACAGTTTTTTAGGTTTAGCCACAGCGCTCACGTTTTACGATTATACATATCTCTGGCAGGTCATCACGATATTTTTGGGGCTCTCGTTCTTCAGCATGCTCATTATGCGCGATTGGCCGCGCGTGCGCGCGGCTCTCGTCATCGGTCTTGGTGTTGCGATACTTATCGTCCCGATGGTATTTCTCACTCTCGCGCAAATTCATGACCCCTATTATTGGGAAACGATGATGCGCATTGGTCTTGGCAGAACGCATCTACCGGCGGGGGAGGCAGTATGGGGCGGGATGCGCATGTTTGTGTTCGCCATTCTTGCGCTTTCGATATGGAAGTGGGTCGTTCAAAAAGAAGTGCATACGGCGCGTACACTTTTTGTGCTTCAGTACATGCTCTTGGGTGTTGCGATTGAGATCGCATCGGTAAGCAACGTGATCACTGGTATGGATCTCGAAACTGCCTCGCATATGGCGCGCTTTGTTGCGATGTGGCTTGCCATCGGCATAGTGGCCGCGCTGTATGTTGTGTGGGATGCACGCGCTAGGTTGCGTTCGCTCCATCCGATCCAGAATATAATTCTGTGCGCCCTCTTCGCATTTGTTGGGGCATCGGCTCTTGCGTATGCAACGAGTCCGTTGGATTTCTTCAAGTTCAACGAGGTGCGAATGCGCATCACTACCGAACAAGCCTATATGCCCGCACTGCAATGGATAGACCAACATGAATCGACACCGCAAGTTATCTGGACGGACCCGAGGGCCATGCTTTTGCAACTCATTCCGATATATACAAAACACTACGTATTGTTTGCTCCTTCTGGGCTTCTCCAACTCGGGTCTTCGGATGAGATGCAGGAGCGATACCTCACTGCAGGATCGCTTTCACATTTGACGCTCGATCAGATCAGCGCGGATATCTGGGCGTACAACGGTGTCGGATTTGCGATAGATATCCCCAATACCATTAATAGGAAAGTGAAGGTGTGCCGTGCACTCCATCTTTCTGCGCTCGGGTTTTCGTGCGGGAATTTGACCGATGCGCAGACGCTCAACGCAACTCTTTATGAGCGTATGTATCGGCGTTACAACGAAGACATTAAGCCGAATCTGCAGGAGGAGCTGAAGAAATTCCACGTTTCGTATATCATGAAAGATTCTCTTAAAGACACGGCATTTCATCCGGAACAGCTCAAAAATGCAGAGCTTGTTCATTCGGACGGACGCATTCTCATCTACAAAGTGTTTCAAGCTCGATAGAACATTCTTCTTGCGATGGCAGTACGCGGCTGTTAGACTGCGCCGCGAGGAGAAAATAATTGTATGAACCCCGTTAGAAGTCTGTCTGTGCGTAATCGCGATATGCAGAAACGATATCAGTCAAATGGGCAAGCGGGTATAAAGCATAAGCAACAAGAAAGTGTAAACACTTTCTTGTTGCCGAAGACTTCTAACGGGGTGAAATTGTTTCTGCAGAGGCATCTCTATGCGCTCATTCTTGCCGTTGTTGCAGGCGCCGTGTGTATTGCACCCTCATTTCTTGCGACTGCGGCGCTCGGAAGCGGCTACTATGGTATTGAGTACGGCCCGCTCAATGATGAGGATATCTATCGCGCCCGTATTCACGAAGTGCTCGACGGCCACCCAATGGTCACCTCTCCGTATTTCTATGAATACAAAGATTCGCCTGTCGTAATTGTGCCCATCAACGAGTGGCTCTACGCCGCTCCGGCGTTTATCTTCGGCCTCGCCGGCATCATGGTCGCAAGCAAATTTTTCTTGCCAGCGGCACTGTTCTTACTCGTTTACTTCCTGGTGCGAAAGTTACTCGGGGCTGGCGACGATGCGCTCTCCGTATCAACCGCTCTTGCGGCGGCGTTTTTTGTTACGCTCGGCAGTGCATTCGTTGATTACCGTTCAATGATAACACTGCTCTTGGTGGGCGGTACTCCGGGGCCGCACATGTGGACGCGGCCCGTGAATCCGATAGTAGGCGCCGTCCAGCTTTTCGGATTTCTTTTGCTCCTGTCGCAAGTGTGGCAGCGCACATGGCGTTATGCGTATGTGGCGGCGGGCGCTCTCTTAGCAGCAACGATCGGATACTTCTTCACCCTCGGCATTTCTCTTGCGATCTTAGGTGCACTCGGTCTCTTCGCATTGCTGCGGAAAGAATTCGCAGTGGCGCGCGAAATGATCTTTATCCTGCTCATCTCGATCGTTCTCGATTCGTGGTATTGGTACCGCATGTTCGCGTCTTTTGGCACGAGCGAGGGGAGCGCACTCGCGATGCGCAACGGGCTTTTCTTCACGCATGCGCCAGTCCTCAACAAGGCATTGCTTGCGGCAACGCTTATCGTCTTCTGCTTTTTCTTGTATTCATACCTGTGGAAAAAGAATCGCGGGCATGTGCGGAGCTGGATTTTCATTGCAGGACTCATACTAGGCTCTTGGATAGTGCTCAACCAGCAGGTGATCACAGGCCGCGAAATTTGGTATCAGCACTTCGTGCAATACACGGTGCCGCTCGCCGGTATTTCGGTTATTGTGGCTGCATACCTAGCATTCCGAACATATGCGCCGCGTGCGCTGTACATCGGAATGATAACTCTTTCTCTCGTTTGCCTTGCATTCGGGTTCTGGTCTGTCAGAAGTTTTACTGCCGAACTGCAATGGTTTGCGTATAACCAGAAACTTGGGGGCGTGATGTCGTGGCTCAACGTGAATGCGCCAAAGGGTTGCGTCGTACTTGTTGCTTATAACGATGAGTGGCTTGAACGTCAGATACCGGCTTATACGTCTTGCAATGTGTACAACTCGGTGGTCACCACTTCCGGTGTTCCGGAGTACCGGTTGGCGCATAATTTCTTATTGCGTATGAGGCTGAATGGCGTGCGCACATCAGACGCGCACGCGTATCTCGTCACGCACGAACGCGGTATACGGAACTACTTTTTCTCTGATTGGGGTCAGCTATTCGGGCAGGGGGAAGAGCCATGGATCCTTGACCGCATCGCTCTTCTGGAGAAAGAGTACTCGCTCTTTTTGGGGAAGACACTCGAACAGAACATCAAGACATATCGGGTCGATTATATGATATCGGACGGGCCGCTTGCCCCCTCCATTCTCAATGCACTGCCTGACCTCGAAGTAGCTACTACTACCGAGCCGTTCTATATCTACTACTTCCGAAAGGACTTGGAGTGACTGGCACTGCTTGAGAGCGCGCGATACAATGGCCGCCATGCTTCTGGAAAAGACGCTTCGTTATCTCGTTATCGCCGGCATATTCACGCTCCCGTTCGTTTGTCTCTTGGTAACGACGTCGCTCTTTTTCCCCTACATCACCGGTAAGAATTTTGCTTTCCGCATCATCGTTGAGATCATTACCGGGGCCTCGCTCGCGCTTGCACTCGTCGATCCCAAATACCGGCCGCGTCGCTCGTGGATCCTCGGTGCCTTCGCTGTGTTCGTGTTGGTAATAGCCATAGCGGATGCCTTCGGCGCGTACCCATTCAAGAGTTTCTGGAGCAACTATGAACGCATGGATGGTTGGGTCACCCTCGCGCATCTTCTTCTCTATCTCTTCGTCGCTGCGGCGATCATGAATACGGAGAAGTTGTGGCGCGGGCTGTTCCGGGTCTCACTTGGTGTTTCGGTGTTCATCTCGATCTACGGGTTGCTGCAGGTCGCCGGCATCTCGGCACTTGGACAAGGCGGTCTCGCGGGTCTCGGCGCGCGCGTGGATGCAACGTTCGGGAATCCAATTTATTTGGCGATTTACATGCTCTTTCATATTTCTATCGCCGCACTTCTTATTGCGCAGTCCGGCAAAGAGCAGTGGAATTCGACAGAGCGGACGATCATTGCGGTATTCCTGGCCGTTATTTCAGCAATTTCTGCATCTCTGCTGAAAGATGCGGGATGGGCACCGTATCTTGTACTGATCGTTTTTGACGCCATAGCGGCATACCTTATCTTTCTCCGCCAAGCCTACCTGCTCTCCTTTATCATCGCGCTCAATACGTTGATTTTTTTCTTTACCGGTACACGTGGGACGGTGATCGGACTTATCGGCGGCACGATACTGGCATTACTGATCGCAGCCTTTCTTGAAGGGTCTCGAAGGATCCGCCTCGTAGCTGTTTTCTCTATCATAGGAATTATCGTGCTTGGCGGCGTATTGAAACTGGAGAAAGACACCGCATTTGTCAAAAGCGTCGGGTTTTTAGATCGGCTCGCAACAATCTCCGCTACTGACAGCACTGTTAAAGCGCGTTTTCTCAACATGGGTATCGCGTGGCAAGGGGTGAAAGAGCGACCCATCTTCGGTTGGGGACAGGAAAATTATG
Organism: Candidatus Kaiserbacteria bacterium RIFCSPHIGHO2_01_FULL_53_29; assembly: GCA_001781125.1. Lineage (GTDB taxonomy): Bacteria > Patescibacteriota > Minisyncoccia > Phycocordibacterales > UBA2100 > UBA10103. The sequence continues at coordinate 94,232 of MFKT01000009.1, read as the reverse complement.
CGATCGTCTTCGACAAGTATTACGACCCGCGGATGTACGGGCAGGAGCCGTGGTTTGATCGTGTGCACAACAGCATTTTCGACTGGCTCATCGCGGGAGGTTTCGTGGGTCTTATCGCGTACCTTTCTATCTTTGCTGCGACATTGTGGGTGCTGTGGCGCAGCGATGCGTTCATTCTTGCGGAGCGCTGTATTCTGACAGGTCTTCTCGCCGGCTATTTCTTCCACAACCTCTTCGTTTTCGACAATATCACAAGCTATATTCTCTTTGCATCCGTACTTGCCTACATCGCGTGGCGCGCAAGTACCGTGTCGAGAGCCGCGCTGATCATCGAGCGCCGTCTTTTCCCGCGAAGCGCCTTGCCCTATGTTGCCGCCGCGCTCGCGCTCCTCGTCTGGGGAGGTGCGTGGTTTACCAATACTGCGGCGCTTGCGCAGAATCGCACGCTTCTTTCGGCCATCACTCAGCACCAGGGAGGAATTCAAAAGAATCTTGAGCTCTTCAAACAAGCTGTTGCGTATGGCTCGTTCGGCACGCAGGAAGTGCGAGAGCAGTTGGCACAGGGCGCTTCGCAGGTTGCCTCGGCGCAGGGGGTTTCTGCGGAGGTAAAGCAACAATTTTTTGATACCGCGACGCACGAGATGACTCTGCAGGCGGCCGCCTCGCCGCTGGATGCGCGCTTCCCGCTCTTTTTGGGAATTATCTATAATTCTTATGGGGATTATGTAGATGGGGGGAAGGCGTTCGAAAAAGCCCATGAGCTCTCACCGCGCAAACAGACGATCCTCTTTCAGCTTGGACAGAATCAGGAACTGCGTGGGAACTTTGCGGGTGCTCTCAATACCTATAAGCTCGCATACGACCTCGACCCGAACGTCAGTGAGGCACGGATCATGTATGCCGCTGCTTTGATCCGCGCGGGAGATGATACGCGAGCCGATGAAGTGCTCGCGCCGCTTATTCCCTCCGGCGCCGCCGCCGACCTGCGGATCGCCGCCGCGTACGTGTCGCGCAAACACTACGACAAGATCGCAGGCATTTGGGAGGCGCGTGTCAAAGCTTCACCGCAGGATATCCAGGGATACTTCACACTTGCCGCCGCGTATTATGGAGGGGGCCTCTCCGCGCTCGCGATCGATGCCTTGAAGCGGGCGGTAGCGGCCTCCCCCGCGGCTCAATCGGATGCGGAAGCCTTGATACAGCAGATCAAAGACGGGACCGCACAAATTGGACAATAACATTGTTGTTGACAACGTGCGGCATGGTATACTGTCCCTGTGAGTGCCACACATTCGTGTGAATGTGCGGTTCTATAGATTGAAAGTCGCCGAAACACCTCCCTCACGGGAGGTGCTCGGTTGTAGGGGTTGCGGCCTTTGTCGGCAGTGATACCCTGTAGTTCGGTAGGGCATAGCGTGGAGGGCGGCGGCACTCATAAAAGACTTTCACTTTGGAGCTCGCACCCGTCCTCCACACTGCACCCTACGAAGTTTTGCTGCGTCCGTCCGCAGCCTTGGCGGAGGAGGAACGAAGTAGGGTTGTGCCGTACAGAGCATATCAAAATGTAAATATCAAAAATAAAAATGACAATGTAAAATTCAAAATTATGTTTTGCATTTTGATTTTTGCATTTTAATTTCAAAAAGTCTAAAAAGACTTTTTGTGAGTCCGACGTTTCGGTCGGACTTCGGCCACTTCGCGCGTCAGAGTTATCCACATTATCGCGCCGAATATTTATTGCGCGCGCGATGCGTGTAATAATGAATGAGTAATCGCATCTTCGCGTTATTGCGTAAGTGCGGGTCGAACTTAGCACTCAAGCAAAAAGATATTTATATGGCAAAGAAAAAGAAGGCCAAGAAGGCAAAGAAGCGCCGCTAGCGCTTGTTTCTCTAGCTAGAGAAAAAAATAATCCCTCCAGTTACGGAGGGATTATTTTTTTAGTCTCCACATAGAGAAAACAATCGCAAAAACAAGCGTTTTAGGGTAGGATGACGCAATATGGCATTCTGGAGACGCTTATTTGGCGATGAAAATCTCGCGGCTCTCTCGGCGGCAAAGCCTATCGTTGCCGCTACCAATGCGCGCGAAGAGGAAATGAAGACTCTCAGCGACGATGCACTCAAGGCAAAAACCTTGGAATTCAAGGACCGCTTGGCGAGGGGGGAGACACTCGACGATCTTGCACCCGAAGCCTTCGCCGCTGTGCGTGAAGCCTCCCGCCGCACACTGGGCCAGCGTCATTTCGATGTGCAACTCATTGGCGGCATGATCCTGCATCGCGGCGACATTGCGGAAATGCGCACCGGAGAAGGCAAGACTCTCGTCGCTACACTTCCCGCGTATCTTAACGCGCTTACGGGGAAGGGTGTCCACGTCGTTACAGTCAATGATTACCTTTCACGGCGCGATGCTGTCTGGATGGGACAGATCTACTACGCGCTCGGACTAACCGTAGGCGTCATCAATCACGAATCTTCGTTTCTGTATGATCCCCTGCACGTGTCCACCGAAGCGAGGGCGGTGGAGGATGAGACCCGCGATACTGTCGGCAGCTTCAAGGTCATGCAGGATTTTTTGCGGCCCGTTTCGCGTCGCGAGGCCTATGCTGCCGACATCACCTATGGGACCAACAACGAATACGGCTTCGATTATTTGCGCGACAATCTCGAGTATGAGCCGGGAAATCTGCGGCAGCGCGGCTATTCCCTAGCTATCGTCGACGAGATCGATTCTATCCTCATCGACGAAGCACGGACGCCGCTTATTATCTCTGCTCCAGTCGGCGATGCCGAGTCGCTCTACGGCAGATTTACGGCTATCGCTGAAGCGCTTGTACCGGAGGAAGATTACACCGTCGATGAAAAACACAAGCAGATCCAGCTTTCTGACAGCGGAATCGAAAAAGCCGAAAAGGTGCTTGGCGTTGGCAACATGTATACCGATGCCGATATCAAGTTTGTGCATCATCTCGAAACAGCCGTGCGTGCAAAAGCGCTTTTCAAGCGGGACAAGGAATACGTCGTTCGCGATGGCACCATTGTTATTGTCGATGAATCCACGGGGCGTATGCAGCCGGGCCGAAGGTGGTCTGAAGGCCTGCATCAGGCGATCGAATCAAAAGAAGGCGTACCGATCCAACAGGAATCGCGTACGTTCGCGAGCATCACATTCCAAAATTACTTTCGTCTCTACGAAAAATTGGCGGGCATGACAGGCACTGCCACCACTTCCGCGGAGGAATTTTACAAGGTCTACGGGCTCAACACGGTCGTCGTCCCCACCAACGTGCCCGCACAGCGCAATGACTTGGAGGACCTTATTTTCCAGACCGAATCGGGAAAGTACAAAGCCATCGCGCGTTACGTCAAGGAGCTGCAGGGGAAAGGGCAGCCCGTACTCGTGGGAACGGTCTCGGTGGAGAAAAATGAAGTTCTTAGTGCACATTTCAAACAGGAGGGCATTCCGCATGAAATTCTGAATGCCAAGAATCACGAACGCGAAGGCGAGATCATCGCACAGGCAGGCAAGCGCGCAGGGGTGACGATCGCGACCAACATGGCGGGTCGTGGCGTCGACATCAAGCTCGGTGGAAATCCCGGCTCTGAAGCGCAATACAAAGAAGTGAAGGATGTGGGGGGGTTGTTTGTTTTGGGCACCGAGCGACACGAGGCGCGCCGCATCGACAATCAGCTGCGAGGCCGCTCGGGCCGTCAGGGGGATCCAGGCGCCACGCAGTTCTTCGTGTCGCTCGAGGATTCGCTCATGCGCGTATTTGCTTCCGACGTCATCAAGCGGGTGATGGGCACTTTTAAGATCCCCGAAGACGAGCCTATCTATAATTCCATGATCACGCGCTCTTTGGAGAAGGCGCAGACCCGTATTGAGGAGTTGAATTTCGACGCGCGTAAGCACGTGCTCGCCTACGACGATGTCCTGAATATCCAGCGGCAGAGCATCTATGGCCGCCGCCGGGCACTGCTCACAGGCGACATGGTCGCGGTAGATGAAGAGCTCTCGCGCATCTCACTGGGCCAAGAAGAGCTTGCCGCAGTGATCGAAAAAAAGAAAACAGAACTTGGCGATTCGTTCTCCCCAACCGTGCGGCGATTTCTTCTCCAGACCGTTGATTATCTGTGGGTGGAGCACTTGGAGCAAATGGAGTACTTGCGCAACTCCGTGAATTTGCGCGCCTATGGCCAGCGTGATCCTCTCGTCGAATACAAAAAGGAAGGCCTCCGCTTGTTCCAGACCATGGAAACTTCTTATATCGCCCATGTGCGCCAGATACTTCCCAACCTCGGAGCGCCGGCACAGGGCAGCCGCGAGCAGGGGAGCGTCGAGAAAGCGGCCCGTGCAATAACAACGCAGGGAGCGCAGGGTGCGAAGAGAACATACGGCCGTAACGACAAAGTTACCATCACCAATGGGAGCGAGACACAGCAGATGAAATATAAAAAAGCCGAGCCGCTCCTTGCGAACGGTACGTGGCGCATCGTGCAATAGGCGCGAGCCGTATAGAGGCGTCGCCTCTATAATCCTTCAAGCTCAGCGTAGTACTCCGCCGCTTCGGCAATGATACTCCTCAGCGGCGGTCTCTCATCAAATATCGTCATCGCTTCTTTTCCAAGAATGGCGTTTTCGACACGCACGATACTTTCATAATCGGGCAAGCTTGACCATCGATAGGAAAGCACTTTGTTCTCCACGGACTTTGGATGCCGGATCAGGCCCTGCTTCCATCCTCGCTCAAACAGTTCTATTGGATTGAGATGAATGTACTGCAACACGCGCTGCAGATACCTTTCATCTGCGATATGCTTCGCCCGGAACGGTTTTATGAACACGTTTCCGATGTGCATTTTCTTCACGTTGTAATACATACTGTAGCTTGTTCCGAGTTTCTGCATGAAGGTACTGATGCCGCCATCCCTGTTCTCCTGCAGAAGGAGGTGAAAATGATTTGGCATGATGGCATAGGCAGCGAGGTCGATCAGTTGCCCGCCCCGGTCTAGTAAAAGCATTCTTTCGTGCGTGGGGCGGGATATCGCACCTCTCTTAATTGTTTTTGTCCCGTTACAGAGATAGAGGGCTTCCGTAAAACGCTGAAAGTCCCGGACGTCGTCAAAAACGGTTCTTCCGGTAATGCTGCGCGTGTAGCAGTGGTACCATTCTCCGACCGCGAATTCAGTCTGACGATACGCCATCGAAAAATTATAGCACCATATAGAGGCGACGCCTCTATAATCATTCATCAATGGGGATTGTGCGCAGCGGGGCATGGATGGAGCAGGTACAATAGAGAGGTGGATTTTCGAAAGATAACTGCCTCGATTACGAGCCTGCTCTTTCTATTGAGCGCGAGCGGGGGTGCACTCTTCTTGCCTGGCCAGGCTTTTGCCGCTGTTACGACAGTCGTACGTACGACGGGAACAAGCTACGCGCTTCCGAGTGATGTGATAAGCGTTAAGGTTTGGGCTATCGGAGGTGGCGGTGGAGGTGGGGGATGCAACGGCAGCGACGGGTGTTCTGCAGGAAGCGGCGGCGGCGGCGGCGTGGAGTACCAGACATATTCCGTATCAGGGGGTGAGACAGTGACATATTCCGTAGGGGCCGGAGGAACGGGCGGCACGAATACCGCGAACGGTTCCGCGGGTGCTACAACGACAGCGACGATAAGTGGAGTCACCATATCAGCTGGCGGCGGCGGCGGCGGACTCTATAACGCGTCCAGCCCGAATACGTACGGAGGTTGGCACACAGGAGGTGACGGCGGCGCGACCGGCGGCGTCGGCAAAGCCATGTCAGGAGACAACGGCGGCGGCGGCGGTGCTGGTATTGGGGGTACGGCGGGTACACAAGATGCAAATGAGAACGCGGGAGGCACCGGTGCGGCCATGACGGATGTCTCTGGTCTCTCCGCAGCCGTGACGGCTGCAGGGTACTCGACAGGAGCGGGCGGTGCCAATGGCACATCCGCCGGAGGAAATAACGACAAACACGGCAGTAACGCGACGACGTTCGGCGCCGGCGGAGGTGGTGCCGGCTGGTATGGAGGAAACGGCGGTAACGGCTATTTGGGCGGCGGCGGCGGCGGTGCGGCGGGCCTCAGCGCTAATAACATGACCGGCGGCACCGGCGGGTCGGGTGTCGTCGTCATCCAATACGATACCGGCGCCGCCGAATGCACCCTGACATCAGACGTATCGACGGTCGCCCCGGGTGAGAGCGCAACGCTGACGTGGACGACTGCATCCGCCAACTCCGCGTCAATCGACAATGGTATTGGGACGGTAACCCCTACGGCAGGCGGATCGACCGCCGTTAGTCCTAGCGCCACGACGACCTACTCGCTCACAGCCGACGGCACCACCGCGGACGCTACGTGTTCCGTGACCGTCAACTATACGAATATCGGAAATGTGACGCTGACCACGGTCGGCACAGGAGCCTCGTGGACTGTTCCGACAGGGGTCACATCCATAACCGTGAAGATGTGGGGAGGGGGAGGCGGAGCAAGCGGCAATAGCGGTCGTGGCGGTGGCGGCGGATATGCGACGGCGGTTATCGCCGTTACTGCCGGAGAAACTCTCACGTATCGCGTAGGCGGCAGCGGCACCGGTAGCACCCTTTCTTACGGCGCCGGAGGAGGCGGGGGGCGCAGTGATCTGTACCGGAGCTCGACCCCGCTTCTTATCGCGGGCGGTGGTGGTGGCGGAAGCGCGTACGCTGCCGGCGGCGCAGGAGGCGGTGCAACGGGTGAGAACGGGACGGGCTACAGCTCTGTAGGCGCGGGCGGAGGCGGCGGTGCCAACAGCGGCACTGCGGCGGCAGGTGTCAATAAGACGGGATGCTCCGGAGGCGGCGGAAGCCCGGACACCGGTGGTGCCGCAGGTTGCGCAGCTGCCGGCGCGGGCGGCGGGACTACCGGTGGGAATGCGAGTGCGACCTACGGCGCGGGGGGAGGCGGGACGTCCTCAGGAGGAAATAGCTACCTTTCGAGCGATGCGGGAGGTGCGGGCGGAGGAGTAGGCGGCGGCGGCGGGGGAAGAGATTCGAGCAGCGCAGCTGTCGGCGGTTCAAGTACATCTTCCGCTGGCGGCGCCGGAGGTAACGGAGACGAGAACGGCGGCGGAGGAGGAGGAGGATACGGCGGGGGCGGGGGCGGGGGCGGATACTGGACAGGTGGCGGCGGCGGCGGCGCAGGATACTCGGATGGTTCCAACACGAGCGCGACGCTAACCGCCGGTTCCGGGACTACGCCGGGCAATTCGGGCGACTCTGAGCGAGGCACGGCGGGCAATGGCGGGAGCACGGCACAGGCGAGCGGAGTAAACGGTAAAATAATCATCGCGTTCGCCCTAATCACCGGAGCCGCATGCACACTCGGTGTTTCACCGAGCAGTATTTCATATAACGGTGTTTCGACGCTCTCGTGGACAACGACGAGCGCAACATCAGCGTCGGTAGATAGTAGTGTTGGAGCCGTTTCCTCGGCGGCTCTCGCCTCCGGCTCAACGAGCGTCGGCCCCGCAGTCACGACGACCTACACGATGACCGCGGTGGGAACTTCGAACGGGACCTGCACTGCGACGGTGACCGTGAATGCGACGCGCATACTTCGTATCAAGGGGGGGGTGCGCCTGCTGGGAGGCATGCGGTGGCGATAGGTATGGGAAAAAATACAATGCGGTTGACCGCTCTCGCGTCTCTCGGAGTCGTTGTTTTGACCGTCGGGGGATTTTTCTATGTACGTGCTCTAGGGGAGAACGGAACGGTAGCACAGAACGCCTCTTCTACACCGGGCACGGAGCTTGCGGTCTCAACGATTCAGACGCGCGACACTCCGGCCGGTCAGAAAGAGTATGCGAACACCGCGAACGGCTTTTCACTTTTCTATCCGACGGAACTTGCCATACGCGAATATTCAGAGGCCGCAGCAGGGCATACGATCTCGTTCGAGTCCGAGAACGGTAGTAAGGCGTTTCAAATATACATCGCGCCCTACACGGATTCGCAAATAACGCTCGCGCGAATTAAGGCTGATACGCGCAACACGGCAAGTGGCGATCCGCAGGAAATCGTCCTGCAGAACGGGACGCACGCACTTATTTTTTGGAGCTATGGTGGGCCACTCGGTACCATGCGCGAGTTATGGTTTATGCACGGCGGGAACTTGTACGAAGTCACCACGTATCAGGAGCTCGACACCTGGCTCGCGGACATCATGCGTTCGTGGACATTCCTCTGAACATTGGAAATTCGTTTTTTCGCGTGATACAGTAGTTCTCATGGGTGGATACCCCAGTACCACGACGCTTCGCGTCGGCTACGGGGCAGGCGTTCCAATAAATCAACAACATGTCTAATTACGTTCCAACAATAGGATTAGAGATACACGCCGAGCTGAAGACTAAGACCAAGATGTTCTGTCGGTCCAAGAACGATGCAAACGAGTCAAGGTCCAATATAAATATTTGTCCGGTGTGCATGGCGCATCCAGGCACTCTCCCCGCTATCAATAGGGCAGCTGTCCGCAGTGTACTGCGCGTTGGAGTGGCGCTGGGAGCGACGCTTGCTGATTACACCGAGTTCGATAGAAAGAATTATTTCTACCCTGATCTGCCCAAGGGGTACCAGCTTTCCCAATATGAGTACCCGCTTGTTTCCGGGGGAGAGCTGCATGGCGTGCAAATAACGCGCGTGCATCTCGAGGAAGACACAGCAAGCTCGATACATGAGGAAGGAGTAGGGACCACGGTTGATTACAATCGTGCGGGAATACCGCTCATGGAACTCGTGACCGAACCGGTCATCAGCTCTGCCAAGCAGGCTGGGGACTTTGCCCGTGAGCTCCAGCTCTTGCTCCGCACTCTCGAAGTGAGCGAGGCCAATATGGAAAAGGGCGAGATGCGTGTAGAGGCAAACATCAGTGTCAGTAACACTTCTGAACTTGGAACAAAAGTTGAAGTTAAAAATCTGAATTCGTTCCGTGCGATGGAGCGTGCCGTTGAGTATGAGATCAAGCGTCAAACAGCATTGCTTGAGCGTGGAGAAAAAGTAATTCAACAAACACTCGGATGGGATGAAGGCAAACAGGCGACATTCCCGCAGCGCGTCAAAGAGGGAAGCGCCGACTATCGGTATTTTCCGGATCCCGATCTGCCGAGCATGAAGTTATCGGAAATTCCCGAATTCAACCCGGAGCGGTTGCGGGGAGGGATGCCGCAACTTCCCTCAGAACGTCGAGCGCGCTATCTGTCTTTGGGGGTGAAGAAAGAGGACGCCGATGCTTATGTACGAGAACCCCACCTTGGGAAGTTCTTTGAGGAGGTTATCTCGGGGTATGAAGGAGACTCTATTAAGGTGGCTCTTGCCAGTAACTACATCTCAAACGACCTCGTAAATATAACCTCCTCCTTCGCCAAGGCTACGAAGGACAGGCGAGATACCCAGAAACGAGATACGGAAGAGAGACACGAGATACATATCTCGGCACGTAATTTCAGGAAAATAATCGATATGGTTGCGGAGCGTAAAATTTCCTCTCGTGCGGCAAAAGACATACTCACCGAATCAGTAAAAAGTGGTCGAGATCCCGAAGAGGTCGCCAAAAGCGGGAATTTATATCAAGTAAGCGCAGGGAACGATTTTGAGGCCGTAGTGGCGGAAGTACTTTCTGAGAATGCCTCTGTGGTGAATGATTTTAAGAAAGGGAAGGAGGCGGCACTTGAATATCTCGTCGGGCAGTCAATGAAAGCCCTCAGGGGAGCCGGCGATCCTGTGGCTCTGCGCGAGCTTATCCGTTCTAAGATCAGCTGAAAAAGTCCGGCCCAAGGCCGATCCTCCTCGGGAGGAAATCCACAGTTGCGTCTTTATATTTTGCCAATATTCCTTGCGTTGGGGGTATACTGGCGAGATGTCAGATGAGATCTCATTGGATGGTAAAGAGTACATCTCGTCTAAGCGAGCATCGGAATTGAGCTCTTATGCGCAAGATTACATTGGTCAGCTTGCGCGAGGCGGTCACATTGATGCGCGTCGCGTCGGCGGTCTTTGGTATGTACTGATGGAATCACTCCGAGTCTACAAAAACAAAGCAGATGAATACAAACCTCAACAGCCCGAGAGAAAAGAAACCATCGATCCCGTCTCTCTCATCACATTTGACGGCAAGGATTACATCTCGGCTTCCCGGGCTTCCGAGATAACGGGATATCACAAAGATTACGTGGGGCAGCTCGCGCGCACAGGGGCCATTCTTTCGCGTCAGGTGGGGAATCGCTGGTATATCGAGCGCGAGGGCGTTCTCGCGCACAAAGCCGAGAAAGACAGGCTTCTGGGAGCCGTACAGGCACAATCCGTTGGCCTCGCCCGCAGGTCTACGGCCAAGGGTATTCCCCGACCTGCCGCCGAACTCGAAGCGAAATCTCCTGATGCCATGCACAGCGGCTCAGATTCGTACATGATATATACGCCAGACGAGAGGGACCTTATCCCTAGTCCCTACAAAACTTACGCAGCGGTCGCGGATACCTCTCTGGACGAAAAAGATGAGGTCGAAAAGCCGCTCGTATCAGAGGTGCACTCGATTCCGATACACGTTGTTCAAGGGAGAGAAATATTAGACCACAGCGACCATGTCAAGCATGTCAAATTTGCAGTACGTGCACCAAGAAAGACTATATTTTATGGGACAATAGCCGGAGCAGCTTTAACCATAGTCATCGTACTTTCTTTCGGGTTTTCGACACTCAAGAACAGCTCTGTATATGCCGTTAACGTAACAGGTAATGCGTTTCCCGGGGCTGCACTTACTGCCAGTGCCGCGGAAGCATTTCTAAGGATCGGGGACGTTCTGGAGAGGTGGTTGGTGCCTGAACTCGTTTTCAAAAGGGCTCCCGGCAATTGACCTTGGTTGGTCTAAGTTTCGCTGCCAATGCCTGGCTTTCGTTGCCAAGGCAGGCTTCGTGATGCCTGAGAGGGGCCCGTTCGCAAAAGTTTGGGAGCGAAAATTCCTCTGTCCGGAAGTGATAGCCCGAGATACCCATCAGATAGGTATCTCGGGTACGCGATGTATTTCTCGCGCTACAAATCTTTTTTTCAGAGAGCTTCATCGATTTTCCCCTGATTTCCTCTTCTATCTCCGTATTTGGTCGCAAGTCACCTCGGAGAGCTCATAAAGTCCCTCGTTTTTTCGCACAGACATGTGGCAAGGCCCGGCCTTGCCGCGGTTAATCTGGGAGGAGGTCAGAAATGATCGGTCTGACGGATCTTCATGTTCATCTTTTGAAATTTCACCTTTATCCACACATTTGTCCACTCGATATCAACAGGTTATCCGGAATCTCTAGTAAAATCATAGTTAAGTCGTGCGCCCGAACAATACGAATGAGCATCCAAAAAAAAGCACTGCGAATGACTACGAATACAACCGATGCAAAGATCCTGCATTCTGAGCTTTCGTTCGCCATTGTTGGTGCTTGTTTTGACGTGCATAACGAGCTTGGTCGATTCGCGCGGGAGAAACAATATGCGGATGCTCTCGAAGAGCGGTTCAGGGGGGGTGGTCTGCGGTATGTACGAGAGTTCCGTTTGGGTGATTCCGGAAATGTCGTCGATTTTCTCGTCGAAGAGAAGATCATTCTCGAGCTTAAGACCGTACGGTTCCTGACGACATCTTATTTCAGACAGATCCAGAATTATCTGCAACAGGCGCGTATGGACCTCGGACTTCTCGTTAACTTTAGCGACGCTCTTCTGCAGCCGCGCCGCATCGTTCGCATTTCTGATCCCATTCGTAGTCATTCGCAGTCTGCATCCTGATTTATTCGTATGTCTGACGAAATTTTCTTCGACGGAGTGAGACATATTTCTGCAAATGATGCGGCATCATCATTTGGCTTCACTCGCGACTACATAGCGCGGCTTTGCCGCGACGGGAAAGTCCGTGGTCGCCGTATCGGCAAGAACTGGTACGTTGATCAAGGATCGTTTCAGGCATTTCTTGTCGGCCAGGAGTATTCAAAAAGTCTTCGCAAGGAACACCTCACCGAGGAGCGTCGGCGCGAGTACCACGGAGCTGAATTTGTTGCCACCCCTGAAAAAAATATTTCCTTCCGCCCGACCATAATTCCGACTCCGAAAATAGTTCCAGTGACCGCCGCAGCCGTGTCATCCGCCGTGGGCACAGAGGTACTAGCGCCAACCGTTGCTCGAGTGTCACACGCGATCTCATCACGAACGGATGAAATAAAAAATAAAATGGCGAGTGCGCTGGCTTCCAATAGCCTGCACACAATGCGGCATGCACGAAATTTTGTACAGGGGCCGAGCGGAATTACTCATGCCGCACTCCAGAGTGCACACGTGCCCCTCTACGCGGTGACCCCCGCGATGGAATTCCTCCACAAGGTCGTCGCTCTCTCGCTCGCTTTCATGCTCACCTTCGGCACGTACGCTGCGGTCGATCCGCAATACGCACATTTCGTCGCAGATTCAGTGCGGAGCGAATTGAGTTCAGCGCGCGATTCATACCACGCTCTCACCGGCGGCGGCTGGAGAGCGCTCGCAGACCGCACGCAGGCACAGCTCGCCACTGCGGCGGAAGATCCCGGCGTTGCTCTTGCCGCCGCATCAAACGCGATTGGCACGAGCATCCCGGATCTATTCGGCTCCCTTGCCCGCACCTTCAACAACAGCGTCAACGATCTTGTCTACGCCATCGCTTTCCCCCTCGGCCTCACGCGATCGAGAGGCTTCGCCGGAGTACGTGCGGGCGGCTCCGTCGCGGTTGAAGTGATTCCGTATGCGATTGCCACGAAGAGTGGCAATCGTGTCGAACCGAACACGGTTCGACCGAATGGTGCCCTTGCAACCAACAACACTCCCACCACGGTCATCAACAACCCTCTCATCGAGCGTGTCGTGCTGACACAGCGCATCATTGCCTCGGGCGGCCTCACCGAGGAGATACTGAATGCGAAGCTCGCGCAGTTTAAAGACACGCTCGTCACGCAAACGTTCGCCAGCAGGCAAACCGACGCCACGCACGTCTCCATCGAGAACGTGTTTGGCGGTCTGCAGGAATCATTCAATACGGACGTGCTCACCGTTTCAGGCGCTTCAACTCTTGGAGCTCTCAGCGCAGGCACTTCGACTCTCGCTTCGCTCTCGGTAACAGGCGCCGCGACCTCCACCTTTGCGAATGGTATCGACGTCTCCGACGGATGCTTTGCGATCGACGGCACGTGTATTTCCAGCAGTGGTTCCGTCACGCTCGCCGGATCCGACAGCCAGATACAGTTCAACGACAATGGCGCACTCGGCGCTTCGTCAAATTTCACCTTCAGTTCATCAACGAGTCTCCTCAAGGTAACGAATGCCTCGACGACCCTCCTTTCAGTCTTCGACCGCCTCTACATCGGAGGCTCTGCGACCTCGACGCTGCAGGCGAGCGCGACGGGCACTTCGACCTTGCAGGGATTCCTCAACGTCGCCGGCACCAACTCCACCTCCACTTTCTCCGGCGCGCTCGCGACGACGTATCTCAACGTCACCGGGACTTCGGCAACCTCGACCTTCGCGAACGGCATTTCCATCGCGGGCGGCTGCGTGTACGTGAATGGAGGCTGTCTTGGAACGGCGCAGGTCGCCGGCAGTGACACTGAAGTGCAATTCAATAACGCCGGCGCACTCGGCTCCTCCTCTAGCTTTACCTTCAGCACATCGTCGGGTCTTCTCAAGGTAACGAACGCCTCTTCGACACGTCTCTCCGTATTTGGCACCGCCTACTTCGGCGGCAGTGCCACGTCCACGTTCGATTCCGGGGGCAACCTCTCCGTGGCCGGTACGCTCGGCGTTACCGGAAATACGACGCTTGCGAACGCGACGACGACGATTCTTTTCTCCACGACCGCCTCATCCACCAATCTCTTCGCGCAAACTGCCGCACTCGGCTCACTCACGCTCGGGACCAATCTCGCGGACGCAGACGTCACCAACGCCCTCACCATCTCCGGCGGCACCATCGGTAGCAACAATATTTCGAGCGCTTCCACGTGGACGACACTCGGCACCCTCACCATCGGAGACAACGGCGACGACATCGTCATCGACTCCGCCGACTGGGATGTCACCGCGACAGGAGCAGGAACGTTCCTCACGCTCAACACGGGACAAGGCGACAACGAACTCTACGACATGGATCAGAACGTCTTGACGACCTCCAATGTGACCTTCGCACAGGCCTCCACCACACTCCTCTCCGTCTTCGACAAACTCTACATCGGCGGCTCGGCGACATCGACACTACAGGGCAACACAACTGGCACCTCCACCATCCAGGGCTTCTTGAACGTCGCCGGCACCAATTCCACCTCCACTTTCTCCGGCGCGCTCGCGACGACGTATCTCAACGTCACGGGCACAGCGGCGACGAGCACCTTCGCGCGTGGCATCGACTTGGCGGGAGGATGTTTCTCCGTGAACGGAACTTGTCTCCTCTCCAACTCTCAATTGCTCTCCAGCGCCAACACGTGGACCTCCCTCCAGCAATTCTCGGGAGGTGCCTCGACGACACTCTTCTCCGCATACGGCCCCGCA
>MFKT01000009.1:0-79611 GCA_001781125.1 Candidatus Kaiserbacteria bacterium RIFCSPHIGHO2_01_FULL_53_29 | reverse complement strand
GTAACCTTTCACTGGCGAACCTCTCCAACTCCTTGCTGTGGGTCAACTCAAGCGGCACCGTCGCTGCCACCTCCACCCCGACCGCCGCCTACTTCATCGCGACCTCGACCTCCATCGCGAGCACGTTCCCCTACGCAAGTAGTACCGCGCTCACGGCGACCAATCTTTTTTCGACAAACGGAGTTGTCACATTCGCCTCTTCCACCGCCCTCACCGTTTCCGGCGCCGCATATCTGAATGGCGATACGACGCTCGCGAACGCCACCTCCACCAACCTCTTCTCGACGACCGCATCATCGACGAATCTATTTGCACAGACCGCGAGTCTTGGCTCGCTTACTGTGAACGGTGCGACGACGCAAACTGGCCTTGCGACGTTCGCCAGCGGCTTCCTCTCCAACGCCTCATCGACCATCATGAGCGGCCTCTTCTCCGCCAACGGCGGCGCATCGACGACAGCGCTCACTGTCTCCGGCACCGGCTACTTCGGCACAGCCTCGACGACCAACCTCACGCTCTCCGGCACACCGTCCTCGATACTTTCCACGAACGGCACAGGCGCCGTCGGCGCGCTCACCGTCGGCAACGGCCTCTCGTTCTCCGGCAACACGCTCTCGGCGACCTTCTCTACGACGACCGCAAACACATGGACGTCACTCCAAATATTCTCCGCAGGCGCATCTACCACGCTCTTCTCCGCATACGGCCCCGCATACTTCGGTGCGACCGCCACCTCCTCCTTCGACACCGCAGGTAACCTTTCACTGGCGAACCTCTCCAACTCCTTGCTGTGGGTCAACTCAAGCGGCACCGTCGCTGCCACCTCCACCCCGACCGCCGCGTACTTCATCGCGACATCCACATCGCAGGCGAGCACGTTCCCGTATGCGAGCAGTACCGCGCTCACCGTCTCGGGCACGGGATACTTCGGCTCAGCGAGTACAACGAATCTCACTATCTCCAGCGCTCCATCCGGCACTTTGTACACGAGTGCGACGGGAGCTGTTTCCGCCACTTCGCTCGCCGCCTCATCCATTTTCGTCACCAATGGCTCGTCAGTCCCAAGCTGGACCACGACGCTTCCCGCATTTACGCTTGGCGGCGCTGTCACCGGAAATTCTCAGAGCATCTCAGGGCTTAATGGCATCACGGGCATCTACGCGTCTACTTCGCGGCTTTCGGTCTTCGACAAGGCGTTCTTCGGCGGCACAGCCACATCCTCATTCGACTCCGCGGGCATCCTTACACTAATAGGCAACGTCGTCTATTCCAATGCCTCGACCTCGACAATCCCGAACAATTCACCTTATGCCTGGACGCTTGCGACTTCGACGACGGCCTCGCCGATGTTGCGCATCGACACGACGAGCGGTGCCGAGCAGGTGATATTCGGTGGCTCGTCGGGCACGGATGTGACTATCGGAGATGTGGGCACCGCAGCCAACCTCGTTTTTCAGGAAAATTCCACTATCAAAGGTGCGGGCACTGGCCGCACGCTCACCTTCGGCGCGGGTGGAGATGTGCTCAACTTTGCGGTCAGCACCGGCTTTGGCACTACAACGCCGTATTATTCGCTCACCATCGCGTCCTCGACCGGCCCGCAACTCGCCCTCGGCGACGGCACGAACAACTCGTGGACCTTCCGGAACTCCGGAGCGACTCTGTACCTCGCGACCTCCACGTACTCCTCCACCTCCACCGTCGCCGCGCTTGCATTCAACAACTTGACGGGCGCAGCCACCTTCGGCTCGCCCTCCACGACAACGTTCTCGGGCGGCCTCCAGACCACCGCACTCAACGTCACCGGCACCGCCGCCACGTCCACCTTTGCTCGTGGCATCGATCTTGCGGAAGGATGTTTCTCCGTGAACGGAACTTGTCTCGTCTCCAACTCTCAATTGCTCTCCAGCGCCAACACGTGGACCGCTCTCCAGCAATTCTCGGGAGGCGCCTCGACGACAGCATTCACCATCACTGGCACTGGATATTTCCCCGGCTCGGGTATTTGGAACTCTTCCGGCAACGTCGGGATCGGGACGACGGGGCCGGGTGCGAAGTTAGATGTTGCAGGGGCTGGAGCAAGCCTAAGATTGAGCGAAACTACCGTCCACGCAAATTCCAGAAACTGGTTAATTGGTGCATCGTATGGAAACTCAAATTACGGCGATCTCGGATTCTTCGTTGGTAGCACACAAGGTGGCGATCCGTCTCTCACCCCGTCAGTCACTATAAATAAGAGCGGCAACGTCGGCATCGGCACAACGACTCCCGGCTCGCTCTTCTCCATCAACGCATCCGCCAACTTCTACGCCTCCGCCACCTCCACCATCTACAACGGATTCGATACTCCATACCTCAACGTCACCGGCACAGCCGCGACATCTACCTTCGCGCGCGGCATCGATCTTGCGGGAGGATGTTTCTCCATGAACGGAACTTGTCTCGTCTCCAACTCTCAATTGCTCTCCAGCGCCAACACGTGGACCGCTCTCCAGCAATTCTCGGGAGGCGCCTCGACGACGCTCTTCTCCGCATACGGCCCCGCGTACTTCGGTGCGAGCGCGACCTCGACCTTCGACTCCGCGGGCGCGCTCTCGCTCGCCAACCTCTCCAACTCCCTGCTGTGGGTCAACGCGAGCGGAACGGTTGCCGCAACGACCACCCCGACCGCCGCGTACTTCATCGCGACATCCACATCGCAGGCGAGCACCTTCCCGTATGCGAGCTCGACCGCGCTCACGATTTCCGGCCACTGCGTGACGGGCGACAGTCGCCTCACGCGCCGCCGCCGCAAGAAGAAAGGCGAGCGCGCGGACGAGGCGGAGGGAGAGTGGGAGGACGCGGAATACATCTACAGCACGCTGCGCGTCGACGAGGTGCAAGGTGGCGAGGAAGTCGCGAGCCTCGATGAAAAGACGGGCGAGATCGTCTTCTCCAAGGTGAACAAGCTCATGTTCATGGGCGTCAAGCAGACGTACAAGATCACGACCGAGGACGGCCGCTCTATCCGCACCACAGCCGAACACCCGTACCTCGTAAAGAACGCGAAGGGCAAGTGGCTGAAGCACCGCTCGGCGCTTGCGGCAAGGCCCGGCCTTGCCGCATCAGGCTGGGCGACGGTCGCGAATCTGCGCGAAGGGGACGAGATCGCGGTTACAGTCGGGAATTACGGAACAACTGGCGCACCTTCCTTGCCGAGATCAATGAAGCGATCCTCGTACACCGCAACAATCGTCCCGCGTATTTTCTCTTCAGACCATTCCGAAAAGAGCGCGACTAACCTTTCTTTGATGAGCGGGAGAAAGAGCGGACTGATGCGAAGCAGAATCATGCCGCAGTGGTCTCCCGGGACTTTGTACAATTCCCCGTACTCTTTGTCATACGTGACGATGATCCTATCCTCCGTTTTCGCCAAGCGGCACACCTCCGGGTCTGGCAATCGCTTCTCGCCGAATCTCGCATCGTGCCCAAGCGATGCGAGAAAGGGAATCAATTTTGCATGCTGGTTCTCGTCAAGCAGGAGTCGCATAATCACGCGTCATGAGAGCAGCGTCGTAGCGGCCCGTCTCAACGGCGCGAGCGGCGAATTGAAGGGCAGCTTGGACATGCTTCTTGGTGAGAGACGGGTAGGCATCTTTGATGTCTTCAAAGGTCGCGCCGTATTCCAGCATTTGGAGAACCAGGTACACCATGATCCGGGTACCCTTGAAGCACGGCTTGCCGTGGCAGATGTCGGGGCTGATGGAAATGTAATCAGTGACAGGTTTGTTCATAACGCAGACAGTGTAGCACAAGGCATGGTGAAGAAACAATGCGCGGAAAATGACGTGTCGGAAAAAGGCATGAAATGGGCCAAGATCTTGACTATCGAAGCGGTTGCGATGGAGGAAGTATTCGACCTCGAGATAGCGGGCACGCACAATTTCGTCGCGAACGGCATAGTGGCGCACAACACCTATTTGGGAACGGCGTCGGCGACCGGCATATTCACCAGTACCGCAACCGGAGCCAACACCTTCCCGTATGCATCCACGACCGCCATTTCGGCAAGCGGCACTATTTTCTCTGCAGCAGCAAGTACGACCGCCCTCACCGTCTCGAATCTCACAAGCGGAAGGATACCGTTCGCCTCCACGGCGGGCTTGCTTGCCGACAACGCTGGCCTCCTCTTCGACTCCTCGCTCGCGCGCCTCACCGCGACGTACGCCTCTTCGACCGCGCTCACGGTCTCCGGTACCGGCTACTTCGGCAACGGCGCGTTCACTGGCACAAGCGGCACGACGACCATCGCATCAGGCCAAGGCTTCACCATCGGCGACTCGCAGTTCGTCCTGCAGCAAGGAAGCGGGAATATCGGCATCGGGACGACGACACCGGGTGGGAAACTCCATATTGAAGAAGGCAATATCAAGATCAAAAACTGGACGGCGGGCGCGGAGCGGCAGGTGCTTTTTGAGAGCCCTAACGGCACGCAGTCTTACATCGGCATGGGCTCCGTTGGTTCCGGCGGCGGCTCGGATAATTTCTTTATACACAACAATGCCGGCTATGTGCTGACCGCGACACAGGCGGGCAACGTCGGCATCGGGACGACGACGCCGGGCTCGCTATTACATCTCAGCATCGCGAGTAGCACCGCCGCATATAGCGCTGCTGATACCTCGTGGCATACGTTGAAAGTTCAAAGTATTGATAACAGCATCAACAATACCGTCGGTCTCGTCTTCAAATTCGGGAATGACATCGCGAATTCCGGTACCGGTATTGCCGCGGTCAAGACGACAAACAGCACGGACTACGCAACCGATCTCACATTTATTACACGCGGCGACGCCGTCGCAGCATCGGAAAAGATGCGCATCACGGCTGCCGGCAACGTCGGCATCGGGACGACGACGCCGCAAAGTAAGCTAAGCATTTCCGGTTCCGGTGAGCAGAAAATTATCCTTACCAATACCTCGTTTTCGGTTGCCGACACCAACGCTATCGACTTTGCACACGGGAACGGGGAAGGCCTGGCCCGTATCCAGTCTTATCTACCCGGCAGTTCGGACACAGACTTGCGTTTCTACACCATGGACGCCGGTACGCTTAACTCAACCCCGACTCTCACGGTAACGGGTAACGGCAACGTCGGCATCGGGACGACGAGTCCGATCAATCTCCTTGCCAATACCCCAAATAATCCCGGTGATCAGGCTGGCACCCCCGCAGGGACGAACGGCCTTGTATGGGAGACAAATGCAACGGGCTACACTCAAGTAATTCATAATCGTTCAACGGCGGCGACCGCGCACGGCCTGCTAATCCGCGGTGAAGGGGGCGCTTCAACGAATAAAATTTTGAATGTGGATGTCGGTAGCGTTGACCTCTTTACGGTGGCAGGCAACGGCAACGTCGGCATCGGGGCGACGAGTCCGAGTGAACTGCTTGAACTCTACAAAGACAATGCTGACGTGGGCATCCGCTTCCACGACCCGAATACGGTCGAGTATAAGGTAGGTATTAATTCGGCTGACAGCAACTTCTATATCACCAACACCAACAGCGATGCTGCGATCGGGGCAAACGCCACCGGCATTGTCATAACATCCTCCGGCAACGTCGGCATTGGGGCGACGAGCATGGGTGAAAAGCTGACTATAACGGGCGGTATCAGACTTGACAGCACAGATACCACCGACCGGCGCATCTCGTTCCTCACAGCAGGTACTACCTACAACCTTGGTGTCACGGGGGGAGCCGCCATCCTTTTTGACGCTATTTCAGATGCTGGGGGTACGTCTCAGGAAATCGCCTTTGAGACTCATCATCAGGGAACCTCGCACGCAGAGACGATGCGGATCAATAAAGACGGCAACGTCGGCATCGGGACGACGACGCCGACGGGACTTCTGACGCTGTCAAAATCAAACGCTACTGCCGTCGCGACGGTAAGCAACGCGCATCTGACTCTGGATAACACCGGCGGCCAGACGAATATTGCGTTCTCGCATAGCAACGCGATAAAAGGCAGTATACGCTCGGATAGTAGCGGCAACATCGTCATCAACGCGGGCGACGGAGGCAACACCTACATCAACTGGTCGGACCTTGACGCGAGCCCGGCCGACCTCTTCGCGGTATTAGGCAACAGCGGAGGCAACACGACCGTGTGCCACACGACGTCTACCGGAAACATCACCTACGTTTCCGGAGCGTGCACCGTCTCCTCGCAACGCTACAAAAACAGCATCACCTCGCTTTCATCGGCCGAGAACCTCGCGTTGGTCAAACAACTGCGCCCGGTGTCGTTTGTGTACAATGCCGACTTCACGGATGACCAGACGACGCACCTCGGGTTCATTGCTGAAGAGGTTAGTCAGCTCGACCCGCGGCTTGTCAGCTTCGAGAGCGACGGCGTGACACCACGCAGCGTCCAGTATGAGAACATGACGGCCGTGCTTGCCGGAGCGGTGCAAGAGCTCGACGCGAAGTTTGAGGACCTTGTGGCGACGACGAGCGCGATGGAGATAATGTCAGCAACCTCGACGCCACGCGAAGAGTTTGCGGGTAAGACGCCATGGTACGCGGCATTCGCCGATGCCTCGAATGGACTGAAGAGTGCCATGCAATCGATCGGCGACATGGTGGTCGAAGTGTACAAGACAGCCATCTACGCGGTAACCGGCATCTTCGACAAGGTCTTCGCGCGCGAGGTCACTACCGACAAGCTCTGCATCGGGGAGACATGCGTCGACGAAGAGCAGCTCAAATCGCTTTTGCAAGGGCAAGTTGCGGGAGCCGCCGGAGCTTCCTCCGGAAGCTCCGGCGGTGGGGGCTCTGCATCTCCGGCACCAGCTCCAGAACCAACTCCGTCGCCAACTCCTGAGGCGTCACCTCCTTCGGAGGAGACGCCTCCGGCGGAAGATGCGCCAGAAGAATCCCCACCCGCCGAGAATCCGCCAGCGGACACTCCCGAGGACTCCCTCGCAGAAGAACCTCCTGCGGAGAGTCCGCCCGCGGAAGAAGCACCTGCAGATGAACCCGCTCCTGAACCTGAACCATCAGCCGCCTCCGCCGTCGGCGGGACGGAGTCCGCCTCTGGCGAGACACAGTCCGCCGAAGGCTCCGGCGAGCCACAGCCAGAACCTGAACCGACGCCTCCGCCCGCTCCGGAGCCGACACCCGAGCCTCCCCCTGCCGAAACTCCAACGCCGTGATATAGTCTTATTATGGCCAAGAAGAGAGAATCAGGATTCGACAAGCTCGGGCGTCTCATAAAGAGCGAGAGCGATGATATTCGCAAGCACATGGCCGCGAAGGATGATATCGCGGCAATCAGAAAGGAAATGGCAACGAAGAACGACATTGCGGGTATCATGACCGAACTCGCTGATATAAAACGACGACTGAAAGATCTCGAAGAGATCGTCGCGGATCACGCGGGTCACAGCAAGGAGATTGATCATGCACTGGAGCGCATCGCCATTATCGAAAAGCGCCTCGGCATCAAGGCAAGATCATATTAGAAAGGAGAGAAAGCAGATGTCGGGATAACTTTCATGGTCGACCTCGTAGGTCGACCATGGATCCGGTGGTCGGTTACTCTAGCAACAACGGCTTTACGGTCGCAAGCTCAATATCCTCCATGTATGAGCGAATAGTTCGCTCGTAATTCTTAAATACGTCTCCGAACAACTCTTTTGTAATAACCGACGGGAAATTTTTCTTTCCGCAATAATCCAAATAGCTGCTCCAGCGGTATTTCTCAAGGTGCCCCAATGCCTGTTTTGCGTTCTTGACTTCAAGCGTGCGCCAATGTTCCGCGCTTTTCAAGAAGTCGAGAGGATTGAGATGAATATAGTGGAGTATGTGCAGGAAATAAGCATCGGAATCTATTCGAATCCTCTTCGTTCGTCCCTGAAAAAGCGTCCCGACTCTCTTGTATTTTTCATTGAAATAATTCGCATACCCCACATTAAGTTTGCGGAGGAATAGACGTAAGCCCCCTTCCTGTATCTCCGAGAGAAGTAAGTGATAGTGGTTGCCCATGATGCACCATCCATGGATATCGACAATTCGTTCTCGAACTCGAATATCTGGATTTCGTAAATCCAGAATATCGCCTCGCCGGAACGAATGATATACACTTCCTGCCGGTTTTGTATCGTTGAATTCATACATGTCGTGCACGAATCTGATCCGATCCGAGTCGTTTTGAAATAGGTTGCGTTTCTCAACACCTCTATTGAGCGCGTGATAGAGTTCCATGACAGCAGTATATCTGGATTTACGAAATCCAGATATGAGTTGTACACAGCAGGTATTCATCGGAGGGAGTGATAGAATCGCGCAATGGTACGAGTAGCAGTTAATGGTTTCGGAAGGATAGGCAGGGGATTCTTCCGCGCGGCGCATGGGAGAGCGGACTTTGAGATCGTCGCGATCAATGATCTGGCTCCCGCCGAGAATCTCGCATACCTTTTGAAATACGACACTGTGTACGGCCGCGCGAAATTCTCTTTGGAGGCAAAAGGGAGTGTGCTCGTGATAGACGGCAAAGAGATCCCTGTTGTCGCCACTAAAGATCCTTCAGCCTCGCCATGGCGCGAGATGCAGATTGATATCGTCATCGAATCAACTGGGCTTTTCACCGACGCTGAGAAAGCGAGAGGCCACATCACTGCAGGCGCTAAACGCGTCGTCATTACGGCACCGGGCAAAGGAGATGGCGTCGAGACGATACTCATTGGTGCCAACGAAGAAAAATTCGGGACCTGTGACATCACCTCGAACGCTTCTTGTACAACCAATGCCGCGAACCCGATAATCGGCATACTCGATGAGGCGATCGGTATCGAGCGCGCAATCCTTAATACCACGCATGCCTATACCGCAAGCCAGAGCCTCGTGGACGGAGGCAAAGCAAAAGATATGCGCGAGAGCCGTGCTGCCGCACAAAACATGGTGCCCACATCTACCGGCGCAGCAAAAGCGACTGCTCTCGCATACCCGCAGCTCAAAGGAAAATTCGATGGTATCTCCGTACGCGTGCCCGTACCTTCCGGTTCCCTTGTTGACATCACATTTGTACCTAAGCGTGCGACCACCGTCGAAGAGGTAAACGAGGCTCTCAAAAAAGCGGCAGTGACCGACAAGTGGAAGCGTGTCTTTGCGGTTACCGAAGAGCCGCTTGTCTCTTCCGACATTCTGGGATTACCCTATGGCGCGATCGCGGATCTCGGCATGACACGTGTCGTCGACGGCACGCTCGTGAAAGTGCTCGCATGGTACGACAACGAGATGGGGTATGTGCACACGCTCATCGAACATGTGGCCGAAGTCGCCAAGAGACTTTAAAGCATGAATCCCGTTAGAAGTCCTCGGCAGAAAAATTTACAGTAAATTTTTCTGCACGCCATATCGAAAGCCGAGAAGTAAGCGAAACATAATCACCAATGTAAGCGTATGAACAAACAACGACAGACTTCTAACGGGATGAAGATATATTTTGCCTCCGACCACGCAGGGTATGAGCTCAAGGCAGCTTTGATGAAGGATGTAGAGATACGAGGGCATGAAGCGCACGATTGCGGAGCTCTCCAATACGATAAGGACGACGATTACCCGGCGTTTGTGGCGAAGGCCGCACGGTTACTGTCACAAGACGTTGCAAATGGCCTCGACTCGCGTGCCGTCGTGATAGGCGCCTCGGGTCAAGGTGAGGCGATGGTCGCCAATCGGTTCAAAGGCGTTCGTTGCGCTCTCTATTACGGGAGCCCTGGCAAAAAGCAGACCGACATGAGCGGGGAGGAACTTGACATACTCTCCTCGACCCGCGCGCACAACGATGCCAATTGCCTCTCTCTCGGGGCGCGGTTCCTCACAGGCGAAGAATCCGCGAGCGCTGTCGCGGCCTGGCTTTCAGCGCCGTTCAGTGGGCTGGAGCGGCATGCGCGACGCATCAAGCAGATCGACGAAGTTGCCTAGAAGTTGTCTGAATGAGCAATCCCGGTTAGTACAATTTGGCATAGTTTCTGCCGCTGTTTAATTCGTTAAGTGTGAACATGTCTGGAATACTAAGCATTATGGCACCGTTCGAATGAATGACTGCAACCAAGGCAATGCCAAATTGTCCTACCGGGCAATCCACAGTTGCTTCTATTAGCGGTATGAGTGTTGTATACTGCCCCTATGAGCGAGATGCAGTTTGAGACCGATAATCAGAACGAATTCGGCCGTCCTCCTTCAAATTCAGGCGGGTTCAACTTGACCGGCAAACTTGTTTCGTGGGGGCTCGTATCGACAGAACAGGAAGCGCAGTATGTATTGGTGGGTATCAGCGTGCTTGCGCTCGTCGTTGCAGCCTACTTTGTCTTTTCTGGAGGTGGCGGCAGTGCGCCACCCCTATTACCACAGTAAGGCTTTGTAGCACCCAAATCCTATGTATAGAAAATCCGGTACACGAGGTTTTACCCTCATCGAACTTCTGGTTGTAATAGCCATCATTGGCATGCTCTCGTCGATCATACTCGCGTCACTCAACGGTGCGCGTAAGAAAGGTCGTGATGCCCGTCGCTTAAGCGATCTCAAGCAGATGCAAACGGCACTCGAGCTGCACTATAGTGACAACAAAGCATATCCTGCGACGCTCTTGCCGCTCGTGCCGGCAAGCATGGCCGCTGTGCCGACAGATCCCGGATCGTCTTCGTATACCTACATATCAAATACTACGAATAACAATTATTATTGCATCGGTGCCACCCTTGAAGGCACTGTTCCCGCGCCAGCCGATGGATGTGATGGTGCAGTACAAGGGGGCGGTTTCGTTGAGCCAACGGGCAACTATCGGGTCGGACCATAAAGCGGTTGCATGATCGAGATAATCCCGACGTATGTGCCGCGCGATGCCGCCGATCTCGCTCGGGGCGGGGATATGATCCGATCGTTTGCTTCAGCCGTTCACGTTGACGTAGACGACGGGGTATTTGCGACACCTTTCACCTGGCCCTATTCGAAGCAGGGAATATTCGAGTCATTTGATCTATCGGCGCTTGCCGCACTCGATATTGAGGCGCATTTGATGGTTGAGGAACCGCGCGATTTGGGAGTTGCTTTTGCGCGCGCAGGCGCGTCACGAATTATTGGTCACATCGAAGGTTTTGCCGACAGCAATGAAGCCCGCGCGGCTCTCGAAGCGTGGAAGGGAGCCGGCGCTAGCGAAGTCGGGCTCGGGCTTCTGTTCGCTACTCCTTTTGAGGTTATCGAGCCGCTGGTCCCGTATTGTAATTGTGTGCATATGATGTCGATTGCAACCATCGGGACGCAAGGAATTCCATACAATGCAAATGCGCCCGCGCGCATTGCTGAATTTCATGCACGTTTTCCCGATATGACGATTTCTGTCGACGGTGGTGTTGCAGCATCCAACATTGCAGATCTGGTACGCGCAGGAGCGATGCGTTTCGGCGTCGGGAGCGCCATTACGAAAGCCGACGATCCTGCGGCTGCATACAACAAACTCAAAGTGCTTGCAGAAAATGCGCTAGAATAGAACGATGCAGCCTTTGACCGACGAAGAGATACGAGAACTTTCGACGAAAGCCAACGCAATTCGCCGGACCATAATCGAGATGCTCGCTGCCGCAGGGAGTGGCCACACGGCGGGGCCCTTGGGCATGGCAGATATCTTCACTGCACTTTATTTTCGCGTACTTAAACACGACCCCCAAAATCCCGCATGGCCCGAACGTGATCGCTTGATGTTGAGTAACGGCCACATCACGCCGGTGCGCTACGCGACGATGGCACATGCGGGATATTTTCCCGTAGAAGAGTGCCTCACGCTTCGCAAATTTGGCTCGCGACTGCAGGGGCATCCCGAACGCGAAAAATTGCCCGGCATCGAAACGACCTCGGGTCCCTTGGGGAGCGGTCTTTCACAGGCATCGGGCTATGCGTATGCCGCGCGGATGGATGGCAGAACATTTCGAGTCTTTTGCGCGATGTCCGACGGCGAGCAAGAAGAGGGAAATACATGGGAAGCGGCGATGTTCGCAGGAAAGTACCGGCTGACCAATCTCACCGCTATCATGGACCGCAACAACATCCAGATCGACGGCAATACCGAGGATGTCATGCCGCTCGAGCCGTTGCGCGACAAATACGAAGCGTTCAACTGGCACGTCATCGAGGTCGACGGCCACAACATCCCGCAATTCATAGCGGCTGCTGATGAAGCGCGCTCCATCCGCGAGAAGCCAACCATCATCATCGCGCACACGACGCCGGGCAAAGGAGTTCCGACGATAGAAAATGATTATCGTTGGCACGGTAACCCGCCCGGTAAGGGCCCGACTGACAAAATTCCCGCTGATAAACAGAAAGAAGTGTTTTTGCAGGAACTCGAGGCCTCAGGTAAAAAATAAATATGATCAACCCTGATGCAAAACTCGCAGCGAATATTTTCGAGAAGCCCGACATGGCCTCGACACGCGAAGGCTTTGGCAAGGGTGTCGTTGAGGCTGGCAAAGCGGATGAGCGGGTTGTCGTCCTTACGGCCGATCTTGCGGAGAGTACGCAAGCGCATCATTTTCAGAAAGCATTTCCTGAGCGTTTTATACAAGTTGGCGTAGCCGAGCAGAATATGGCGACGGTTGCGGCGGGCATGGCGAATTACGGGAAAATTCCTTTCATCACTTCGTATGCCACCTTTTCTCCGGGCAGGAATTGGGAACAGATACGCACGACCATCGCCATCAACAACGTTCCCGTCGTCGTCTGCGGCATGCATGCAGGCGTCTCGGTGGGCCCCGATGGCGCCACACATCAGGCGCTCGAAGATATTGCCCTCATGCGCGCACTTCCCAATATGATAGTTGTCTCACCGTGCGATGCGGAAGAAGGCCGGAAGGCTACCATTGCTGTGGCAAAACTCGGCAAACCCGCTTATATGCGATGGGGGAGGGAAAAAACGCCTATCATGACGACGAACGAGACGCCGTTCGAGGTGGGAAAAGCAAATGTTGTTTGGAGCTGCCAAGGTCAGACCTTGGCAGTTGCGATATTTGCCACGGGCCCGCTACTGCACAACGCATTGCTTGCCGCCCGCGAACTCGAAGGGCAGGGGATCAACGTCACCGTCACGAACGTGCACACCATCAAACCGCTCGACAAAGAGACGATTCTTTCGCGCGCGCGCGAAGCCGGAGCCGTTGTTACCGTTGAGGAACATCAAATCTCCGGGGGATTCGGAAGTGCGATTGCCGAACTGCTCGCACAAGAATTTCCCGTGCCTATCGAATTCGTCGGTATGCATGATCAATTCGGCCAGTCCGGCACGCCAAAAGAATTAATCCAGCATTATAAGATGGACGCTCCAAGTATTGTCGAAGCTGTGAAGAAGGTAATTGCTCGTAAAGTATAAAAAGTTTGGGACTCGCAGCGCGTCGAAGCGCTGCGAGTCCGGGACGGTTAATGGCACCGAGTTGGTTCACCAAGAACACTTTCGACAAGACGCGTAAGTGCGCCTCGATCGTGCTCTTCGGTGACGAACCGTTGGGTATCAACGACTTCCGTCGCTGCACCCAGCCACAAACCGCTGATGATCGCGCAGCATGCATTGGACGCATGCAGCGCGATTTTTTGCATCGTCGTCATTTCTTCCTCCGCCTTACTGTTGAGAAAAAGTAAATGACGCCTCCATAAACAATGATACCACTTTTTTGGGGAAAGTCAATATCTCACAAAAGGTCTCTACAGAGCCGTGGCTTGGAAATCCGCCGGTCGCTTGGCGTACCACTCTTCAATCTTGTCTTTCGTAAGAAGGCAGGTTTGCGCGCCGATGCCTTGCACCACCGATGCGGCATTGATGACTCCGCGCATAAGCGCTTCGTGTGCTGGAAATCCGAGCGCCGTATAGGCCACCGTTGTCGAAGCAGTCGCATCCCCCGCTCCTGTGCGATTTTTTGGTGGTGCGGGGTCCGGATACATCGGTATATGCCACGCGCCGCTCTCATCGAGAATGTTGGAGCCGTTCGGTCCGTCGGTAACGACGACAATTTTCGGGCCGAGCGCCCGCAGCTCTTGCATTAATGTTTTCACGTCATCCGTCTTTCCGCTGGAGGCGGATTCTCCTCCGGAGGACAGTATTGTTTGCGCTTCCTCTCTGTTGCAAAAGAAAAATTCCGATACGGCATATATATCCTTGAGCTCCTCAGCCCCTAGTTTTATCTGGAACGTACCCGGCTGGAACACCAATTTTGTTTCCGGATGTATTTTCACATACGCTGCAACCTCATGGTGAAATTCTTTTGCCGTTTCGGAAATGGATGAAAAGTAGAGATAGCGGGGCGGCTCAAGATTGGCGGGCAAGTGATAGTTGTAGCTTTCGTGTTTAATGAGGATCGTGCGCTCTGCGCCAAACATCAAGACATAATGATAGTTAGTCTTCTTTCCTTTTTCCGTCGTGACAAATTCATCGGCGACGCCTTGTTTTCGCAGTTGTTCGACGCAGTGTGTGCCATTCTCATCATCGCCCAGCCACGTTATGAACGCACTCGAGAGTCCGATCCTGTGCGCGGATACGGCAGCGTTGGCGGCGTTTCCAACCGCACGGATCTCCGTCACTTCTTCATACGGGACCTTGTCGCCAAAGCGCACGCACAGCTCTCGCACGCCATGAGCCATCAGCTCTTCGGCATCTTTGAGCCTGATAAAGGCGTCGGTCGTGATATCGCCAAGCGCAACGAAGTCGTATTTCATCCCGTTAGAAGTAGGAAGCTTGCGCCTCCGACTCGTTATCTACGTTTGTAATGGTTCGACTCAAGATATTGCAAACACTACTCCCCACCTCACCACAACTTCCGCGACTTCTAACGGGATTCATCCGGGAATTGTAGCATAAGAATTATTTGCCCAGATATTTGCTTTTGGGCCGCAAATCCGTATACTGCTGCGCATGTTGGCCCTCGAAGTTAAACCGAGAGAGGCGTCAGTATCCGCAGAGATGCTGCGCCGCTCTGGTGCAGTACCGGCTGTTTTTTATGGTCCCAAGGAATCTTCCACCCCTATCGCGGTAGATGCGCGCAAGCTCGAACGCATCTGGAAAGAGGCGGGGGAAACGACCATTGTGACTTTGAAAGGCGCCGGCGAGGATAAAGACACTCTCATCCATGACGTGCAGTTCCATCCGGTCAATGGCAATCTCCTGCATGCAGATTTTTATGTGCTTGAGAAGGGCAAGAAAATAACCATTCAAGTGCCGCTTGAATGGGTGGGAGTTGCGCCCGCCGAAAAGTCCGGCCACATCGTTGTGAAGGCTCTACACGAGGTCGGGATCGAAGTGACACCGGCCGAATTGCCTCACCATCTTTCTGTCGACCTCACACTTCTTGTGAATGTCGGTGATCACATTACCGCCGCACAGATCGCGCTCCCGTCGAGCGCCTCTCTCATCACGCACGGCGAAGAGATCGTCGCGTCCGTCACCGAATTCAAAGAAGAGGCGGTCGAGATCACGCCTGCACCGGAAACCGAGATCCTCACCGCAAAGCCTGCGGATGGAGAGGCCCCGACGTCCGAAGGAGTCGCCCCCCCGGCTTCCCCTTCAGGGAGCGCCGGAAAAGGCGAGAAAAAAGCAGAGAAATAAGTTTGCTATAATAAGCGTATTATGGATATGCGCCGCATGAGCGCGATTCTTCTTTTCGCACTCGTGATTGCGGGAGCCTCTGCACTGCCACATCGGACTTTTGCCGCGACAAGTGCGCAGGAGCGCGCGGCGCTGCAGGCTCAACTCGACCAGATAGAGAAAGACATTGCGAACAATCAGGGTACCCTTTCAGATCTGCAAAGGGAGCGCACCACGCTCGAGCGTGATATCAGTATTCTCGACAACAAGATAAAGACGGCACAGCTCCAGATAAAGAAGAGTGATGTCGCGCTTTCGCAGCTCAAGAGCAACATTTCGGAGAAGCAATCCGGCATTCTTGAAGTGGATGCCAAGGTCGCGCGCGAGCAGAACAGCTTGGCACAGCTCTTGCGTCGCACGCGCGAGATCGACGACCTCTCGCTTGCGCAGCTAGCGCTCGGCGGGAGCTTAACGGATTTTTTTCAGGACATAGACGATTTTGAGGCCATTCAGCGCGCGCTTGGCCAATCCTTCACAGAGATGGCGGTTCTGCGCGCGGAGCTTGGAGACCGAAAGGCGGCACTCGAAGACAAAGAGGACGAGGCCCAGAAGGTCCGCACGGTACAAGTACTACAGAAGCAAGTCGTTCTCAATGACGAAAAGCAGAAACAATCCATTCTCTCGGCCACCAAGGGGCAGGAGAAGACCTACCAGCAGATCATCGCTGATAAGCAAAAGCAGGCGGCGGCGATACGCGCGGCACTCTTCGGCCTGCGCGACTCTGCGGCTATTCCTTTCGGTACTGCCTACGGTTACGCAAAGGAGGCATCGGCGAAAACGGGAGTTCGCCCCGCGCTTACCCTCGCCGTCCTTCGTCAGGAGACGAACCTGGGCGAGAACGTGGGGCAATGTCTCCTCACCAACGCTCCGAACAAGGGGGACGGCAAAGGCAAGAATACGGGCCGCGCATTTTCTAAAGTGATGAAGCCGGACCGTGACGTGGACCCATTTATAGAGATAACCGCCGAGCTCGGCATTAACGCCTTCCTGCAGGTTGTCTCCTGCCCGCAATCAACCGGATACGGCGGTGCGATGGGACCTGCTCAATTCATTCCATCGACGTGGATGCTCTATAAAGGGAGGCTCGCCAGTATCACGGGGCAAAGTCCACCCGACCCGTGGAGTGCCCGCACGGCGATATTCGCAACAGCGCTTCTCATGGAGGACAATGGAGCGAATGGAGGAACCCGCGTGGCGGAACGCACGGCTGCGCTCAAATATTTTGCGGGCGGCAACTGGAGTAATCCAAGATACGCATCCTATGGCGATGGCGTCATGAACTATGCCGAAGAGTATCAGGCTGACATCGATATTCTTGAAGGGAAATAGAGCCATTGTCTTTTGCCGAGTTTTCATGTATTCTCTGCCAGTTGAAAAGAAAGTATGAAAAAAGACATTCATCCGGCAAGCTACCGGCAGGTGATATTCGAAGATTCTACGTCGGGGAAGCGTTTTTTGATTGGTTCAACCATAGAGACGGCCAAGAAAGACAAATGGGAGGATGACAAAGAGTACCCCGTTTTCCAGGTGGAAATTTCGAGCGCATCGCACCCTTTCTATACAGGAACAGCCAAGACGATCGACACCGCCGGTCGCGTGGACAAGTTCAAGAAACGAAGCGCGGCGGCTAAGCCGAAGACTTCCAAGAAGTTGAAGCGTTAAATGCAATGAGGTGACACCTCACTACGTGAGGAGTCACCTCGAAAGCCGCGAACGCGGTATTATTTGCGTATGACCGACAAACCACTCAACCCCGAAGAGTACGCGAACGACCATCGCGTCTCTTTCCTGGTTGTCGAATGGCAGCGCTTGTCGCAGGCGGAAAAAGACGCCACCGGCCTCATAGAGGTTGACCCGTCGATGAAAGAACTTGCCGAGAAAGAATTGAACGATATCGAGAACCAAAAAGACGCGCTTCTAAAACAGATAGAGGCTATCGTCGGGGCTGATCTTGAGCGTGAATGGCCCAATGAGATCGTCATCGAAGTGCGCGCCGGAGTGGGCGGCGAGGAAGCTGCCGCTTTTGCCGAAGAGCTTGCGCAGATGTATTTGAAATATGCGGAGACGCGTGGGTGGAACCGCAAAGCACTCGACGAATCACGCGGAAGCTTGGGCGGTTACAAGGAGGCGCAGTTCGAGATCAAGGGCGAAAACTGTTATCGCATTTTGCAATTTGAAACCGGCGTGCATCGCGTGCAGCGCGTGCCCGCGACCGAAAAACAAGGCCGTATCCACACCTCGACCGCGTCGGTTGCGATCTTGCCGATCTATAAACGCACAAAGATAGAAATAAATCCCGCGGATCTCGAAATTGAGACCAGTCGCTCCGGCGGCGCGGGCGGGCAGAATGTCAACAAGGTGGAGACCGCCGTGCGCATCATGCACAAACCGACCGGCATTGATGTGAAGTGCACGAGCGAGCGCTCGCAGGCGCAGAACAAAGAAAAGGCAATGAAGTTGCTGGCGAGCAAATTGCAACAAGCGCAGGATGAACGCGAAGCGCGTGAGCGCGCGGCCGATCGCAAGCAGCAAGTCGGCTCTGGCGATCGCTCCGAGAAGGTCCGGACCTACAATTTCCCCCAAGATCGCGTTACCGACCACCGCATCAAGGAGTCGTGGTCGAACGTCCCGAAAATTATGAATGGCGCTATTGGGCCAATTCTCGAAGCGCTTGCCGAGGCCGAAGGCGCAGATGAAGTTGCGACGGAGGCCTAATTTTGCTACTATCCTCCCCACATGGCAACAACCGATATTCAGACCCTCTTTGAGGCAGGTGCGCATTTCGGGTATGTCCGTGCGCGCCGGCACCCGACCGCAGCGACGTATCTCTTTGGCACCAAAGATCGCACCGACATCTTCAACCTTGAGGAAACGACAAAGCGGCTCGACGCGGCGAATGCTTTTGTCACGTCGCTCTCCGCGAGCGGCAAACACGTTCTCTTTGTAGGCGGCAAACACGAGGCCACGGGCATCGTGAAAGACGCCGCTACAGGGGTCGGCGCTCCGTATGTGGCAGGCCGTTGGATCGGGGGTACGCTTACGAATTTTAAGAATATTCGCAAGCGCATTGACCGCATGGAGAAATTGATGAGCGAACGAGAGAACGGGGAACTCGAGAAGTACACCAAGCGCGAACGTTTGATGATCGATCGCGAGATCGACGAGCTTAGCCTCCGGTTCGGGGGTTTGGCGAGGATGACGGACCTTCCCCAAGCACTCTTTATCGTTGATACGCGCCATGAACATACAGCGGTCGCGGAAGCAAACCAGCTTGGCATACCGGTCATCGGACTCTCGAGCTCTGATTGCGATTTTTCTCTCGTGCAGTATCCAATTCCGGGCAACGATACGTCGGTGCGCTCGATCGGGCTTGTTTGCAACACCATTGCGAATGCGTACGCAGAAGGGAAACGCGCACCGCAGGAAAAATCCGAGATCCGAAATCCGAAATCCGAAACAGGTCAGGCATAGAATAGTAGGTGTGCGATTTCGAGTTCGTTTCGAATTTCGTGCTTCGTGCTTGGAATTTGGTAAGATATAGGCAACGATACGTATGGGAGTAAGCGATACACTCAAACAGCTGCGAGATGATACCGGCGTCTCTATAATGCAGTGCAAGAAGGCGCTTGAGGAAGCGGGTGGCGACATCGAGAAAGCCAAGATCATCTTGCGCAAGCAGAGCTCCACCATCGCGTCAAAGAAGTCGGACCGCTCGCTCGGCGCCGGTGTGGCGGCGGCGTACACGCACGCAGGCGGCGGCGTTGTGGGCGCTGTCGTGCTTGCCTGTGAGACAGATTTTGTCTCAAAAAATGAAGAATTCGCAAAATTGGCCTACGATATCGCGATGCACGTAGCCGCCATGAATCCGCTCTTCACGTCGCGCGATGACGTGAAGGAGGATGATCTCAAAGCTGCGCGCGAGGTATTTGCCGAAGAGGCCGCGAAAGTGCCCGAAGCAGCCCGCGCAAAAGCTATCGAAGGGAAGGTTAACAGCTATCTCGCCGAGCGTGTATTGCTCGAGCAGGCGTATGTAAAGGATCCGGGCGTCACGATCCAGGAGCTCATCAACACTGCAACACAAAAATTCGGGGAGAAGATCGCACTCGTGCGCTTTGAGCGTCTCTCGGTGAAATAGTATATGGTCTTTGTGACTGCCATCTTTTTTATTTCCCTTGTTGGTATCGGTCTTCTTTTCGGCCTCAAGTATTGGGAAATGCGCCGCGAACGCATTCTTGCGCCGTCAATGCGAAGTGAGCTTGATAGGCGTGCGGTTCAGTTGAAAGAGCTGATGGCCGCGGCGCGTGTCGATCTCGCGAAGCTGCCCCCCATCGCAGTGCGCCTCTCGCGACTCGCTATTCACGAAGCTGCTCTCGGATTTGCTGCACTCGCTCGCTTCGCAGAAGGCCAGGCACATCGTCTCGCCGATCTCGTATCGCACAAACATCGCTTCGAGCGGCGAGAAACACGTTCGGAATTCCTGAAGAAAGTTGCGGAGCACAAGAGTGGAGGGATGGAGAGCGAGACGGAAGAGACTTCAACCGAACTTGATGAAAGTGCCAGGTAGTTTGCCCCTCACCACTACTATATCGATCAGGTGAGATATCGTTTGCTGCGCGATGTTCTCTGAAGCCTCTCCCGCCTCGCTCTTGAAGGAGAAGGAGAAAGAAGGCACAATGCGCAATGTTGCCGGGGTAGCTCAGTGGTTAGAGCTCCTGTTTTGTAAACAGGGGGCCGTGGGTTCGAATCCCACCCCCGGCTCAAATCGAGATTCTATTTCTTCGTCGATGTCGCACCAGAGCTCGTCGCGCTTTTCTGAAGCGTCGCTAATTGGGGGAGGATCTTTTGGATGTTGTCGATCGACTGGAAACCATACTGCGCTTTGCCGTTGATGACCAGTGCGGGCATATTATTTTCCACGTCGTCGATCGAGATCAAGGTCTTGAGCGCAGAGACGTCAAGGTTGTAATCAAATGAGTAAATGCGCAGCTGCGGATATGTTTGCGCGAGAGACGTGAGGACATACCCCTGTTTCTCGCAATCGGCGCAGTCGCCTTTGTTGGAATAGAAGTAGAGAATGAAGACGGGCTTCAAGCCGCATTTTGCAGCGATCTGCTTCATCAGAAGATAGTCTTTGATCTCGAGCAGAGAATAGAGACGCTTCAGGCGTACGACCTCGTCCTGATCGCCCGAGCCTTGCGATTCCATATATGAAAGCTGGTTTCCGAGCGACGTGAGCTCCGAGGGAAGCGTCGTGTTCTCTGCGATATCCGCGCACGAGTGCTCTTGCAAAAGATCGAATTGTGTTTCGAGCGAGAGAATATCGGTCGAGATGGTGTCTTGTACAACCCGGATGTCCGCGATGCGCTGATCGTTGAAATAATTCGATGCGTAGAGCGCGGTCGCGAAGATGAGTGCGGTAATCAGGAATGCAATCCCGTAATTTCCCCAGCGTGCGCTGTGTGTGTTGACAATAGGATCCATTGTTTTAGCGCCAGCGCACGCCCGTCTTGAATACGGCCCGGACGAGGGCAGTACACAACCACAGGGGTGCGATAAAACTGTAGAAAAGAAGGAAAAGCGGAGTCGAAACGGGCGGCATACGTTTTCCTGTACCGATAAATGATCCTACGCAAATGAGGACAAAGATCAGGGCGACACTCACCACTACAAGGAACAAGAAAGCGCTCGTATTGAGATAGAAGGGATCGAACGATGGATGACGC
Organism: Candidatus Kaiserbacteria bacterium RIFCSPHIGHO2_01_FULL_53_29; assembly: GCA_001781125.1. Lineage (GTDB taxonomy): Bacteria > Patescibacteriota > Minisyncoccia > Phycocordibacterales > UBA2100 > UBA10103. Next base: position 58,218 of record MFKT01000009.1, on the reverse strand, counting down.
GAAATGCTGCCGACCGTCTCTATGCGTACGATCTCTTGCATGAGTGTCTGTGCGCCATACCACACAATACGCCCGAAGAAAAATATGCCTGCTGCAATTGAGATGAGCGCAAAGGGGAGAATGATAAGACTCAAGTTGCCATAGGTGTGATTGCCGATCATGAAGCGATAATCCACTGCGTTGCGCAGCCACCCGTAGGTCCATCGCACGCGCTGGCGGAAAAGTCCGCGCAGTGTCGGAGGGGTCGAGGTATGGACGATCGCACCGGGCGCGTTTGCTATCAAGAATCCTCCTGCCTGCATGCGCAGCGCCATTTCCATGTCCTCGGTCGAATGTCCTTCGCGCCAGCCGCCTAACTCGCGGACGACCGTGCTGCGGAAAATGGAAAATGGTCCCGGGGCGATGAAGACGGAGCCGAGTGCCGCGAATATGAAACGGTTGAAGATACTGAGACGATATTCCACCTTTTGGATGTGTTGCAGTATCGTGTGCGGCTCACGCACATGGATCCCCGGCGTCACGGCTGCGATCCTGGAATTCGAAAATACGGGCGCAATACGCATGAGGGCACCCTGCTCGACGATCGAATCCGCATCGAGGCATCCGATCAGCTCCGCGTTCGTTCGTTCCAACGCGAGATTCATTGCCGTGTGCTTACCGCCATTCTGTTTCTGGAATATCCGTATGCGGGCGTCGTGTGCGAATTGCCGTGCGATCTCAAAAGTCCGATCGGTCGAGCCGTCGTCCACCATAATAATCTCTAATTTTTCCTTCGGGTACGTGAGCTGGCAGAGTGATCGAAGCGTTGCCACGACGTTCTTTTCCTCGTTGAAACAAGGGACAACGATCGCGACGGTGGGAAGATCACCGTCGTTGAGATTTACGAGAGCTCCAGTTCGATGTTTCTTTCGATTTTCAAGGAACGACACGAGCAGAAACACCTCGAAAAAGAGTGAGGTGAAGAGGAAGGTATAGGTGATAGCCGTGCCTATCATAGTCGGGGGATTATAGCCTAACGAGGTGAGAGAAGCGAGAGCTCGTTCTGCATCTCTGGCGGATGAGGTCTCTGAAGAGATCTCTGCAATGTCACCTGATCGTTGCGTCGTATTGTTTGGCAGTTTGTTTTTCGAGTTTCTTGTGAAGTGCATCCACCTCGGCGTTCGTGAGCGTCTTTTGGAGCGAGCGATACACAATGCGATACGTGTAGCTCGATCTCTGCGCGCCGAATTTTTTCGCGTCCTCGTACTTGTCCCTCTGCTTCACTTCCTCGATAAGCTCGTCGCCGATCGTTTCGCGGATGAGATCGAAGTAGTTATTGGGAATAAAGTCGTTCGAGACCACGAACGATATATCGCGCACTACGGGAGGATACTTGCTGACCTCTTGGAACTTTTGCCCCAAGCGCAGTTGACCCACGACACGCGGATCGGTGGACCACAGGAGTCGAATGTCCGGGAGTTCCATGTTCATGATGGCGAAGCGTTCAAGGCCGAAACCAAAAGCCCAGCCGTTGTAGAGATCTGCATCAACACCGAGTTTCTGGAGGACCGATTCTTTCACGACGCCGCTGCCGAGGATCTCGACCCAATCATTGCCCCCGCCCGAATGACCGTCATTCGGTCGGGCGGGTTTTTTCATCTCTATCTCGGTACTCGGATGCGTATAGGGAAACGTTTCTTCGTGGAAGCGATATTCGATATTCTCTCCGAAAACCGATTTCACCACTTTTGCTTCGATATCTTGAAGGTCTTGGAGTTGGAGGGTCTTGTTCTCTTTTGGGCAAAGATACAAAGCATCTATCTGATGAAAGACGTTCATGTGCGTTTTGTCTATCTCGTCCTTGCGATAGACCTTGCCGAAAGAAAAGACCCCGATATCCTCTCCTTTCGCCAGTCTTTGCTTTACCTCATCAAGCTGAAGGTAGTAGTACCACATAACCGTCGTATGCGGTCGCAGTATGTGAGTTTCATCGGTGTAGTACGTGTCCGACTTGCTTCGTGCGGGATGATCTTCTGTAAAATCGAATAGATCGAATGCAATCGAAATAGGCACGATCTCGGGGGGATTTACGACGTTAAAATTCTTGAAATCGATGATGGAAGTTATTCTCTCCACCAACTCTTTGATGGGACTTCCCTCGGTCCGCGAGAGGTCAGGCATCGCGAGATAGCGCTTGATGCGGACCGCCTCCGCGTCTTGCCTTGATTCGAGATCCTCACGGATTTTCTTTTCCTCGCCCCGATCAATGATGAATTCAGCCATAACTTTTACCGATACGTTATCGTGCACTATACCAGTGGATTTCGGCTAGCCAAAGGGGGTGGTTTTTGGTATACTTGAGCGACTTAAACATGGCTGAAAAGAAAGCAAAAAAAGGTAAAGAACCCGCCTTAAAGAAGGCGGTTTCGTCATCTGCAGGGCGCCTGCCTTCCGGCAGGCAGGGAAGTTCGTATGGCGCGGCTGATATTACTGTCCTCGAGGGTTTGGAGGCGGTGCGGCGTAGGCCAGGGATGTACATCGGCACCACCGATACGGCGGGGCTCCATCACCTTGTATGGGAAGTGTTCGACAACTCGCGCGACGAGGCAATGGGCGGATTCGCCAATGACATCGAGGTGGCACTCCTGCCAGCCAATCGTGTACGCGTCGCCGACAACGGTCGCGGCATTCCCGTCGAGATCCATCCCAAGACAAAACTTTCCACGCTCGAGACGGTCATGACGATGCTTCACGCCGGAGGCAAATTCGGCGGGCAAGGATACAAAGTCTCGGGAGGTCTGCATGGTGTGGGCGTCTCGGTCGTCAATGCGCTCTCGAGCAATGTGCGTGCGGAAGTGCATCGCGATGGCGGGAAGTATGTGCAGGAATACAAAGGCGGCGGGAAGCCGGTGGGCAAGACAAAAAAACTCGATTCTTCAAAACTGCACGGCACCATCATCACCTTTGAGCCCGACGGTTCGATCTTCCCCGAACGGGGATTCAATTGGGAAACGATCGTGTCGCACATGCGTCAGCAAGCCTATCTCGTAAAAGGGCTGCGTATTTCAATATTAGATTTAAGGCAAGTTGACCCTTCGACATTGCTCAAGGCAAGTGATGTCTATTATCTGCGTGAGCTTGGTATCGATGCGCCGTCGACCAGCTTTTATTTTGAAGGCGGGCTCCGCTCGCTCGTGGCGTTCCAGAACCGCTTCCAATCGCCGATACACAAAAATATCTTCTACGTCGAGAAAGAGCAGGACGGCGTGCAAGTGGAAATTTCCCTGCAATACGTCGAGGATATTACCACGCGTCTCTCCGCATTCGCCAACAACGTCTACAATGTTGAAGGCGGCATGCACGTGACCGGTTTCAAGACCGCGCTCACGCGTACCTTGAACGCGCAAATGAAGAATGGCAACGGCAGCAAAGAAAGCGACACATTCACCGGCGACGACGTCTTGGAGGGCATGACCGCGGTCATTTCCGTCAAAATGCGCGAAGTGCAATTCGAAGGTCAGACGAAATCCAAGCTCGGCTCTGTCGAAGCGCGTGGCGCCACGGAGAGCGTTTTTGGCGAGGCTTTCAATGCATTTCTCGAAGAGCATCCGGATGACGCTCGTGCGATCGTGGGCAAAGTGGCGCTTGCGATGAAAGCGCGCAAAGCCGCAAAAGCCGCCAAGGATAGCATCATGAGGAAAGGTGCCTTGGACGGCATGACGCTCCCGGGCAAGCTTGCCGACTGCCAGAGCAAAAGCGCCGAGGAATCAGAACTCTTCATTGTGGAGGGAGATTCGGCCGGTGGCACTGCCAAGATGGGACGCGACAGGCGCATTCAGGCTATTCTGCCGCTGCGCGGAAAGATCCTCAATATCGAGCGCGCGCGGCTCGACAAAATGCTCGGGAGCGAGCAGATCAAGAATCTCGTGATCGCCCTCGGGACCGCGATCGGGGATATCTTCGACATTACGAAACTGCGCTATCACAAGATAATTATCGCGACCGACGCGGATGTCGACGGCGCGCACATCCGCACGCTCCTGCTTACGCTCATGTATCGGCACTTCCGGCCCGTCATCGACGGGGGCTTCCTCTACATCGCCCAGCCGCCGCTCTTTAAGGTGAAGAAAGGAAAGGAAATATTCTATGCGTATACCGACGAAGAGCGCGTTAAACTCGTCGGCAAGAATAGCCCGGAGCCGGTAGCCGGTAGCTTGGAGCCAGAAGAAGACAGCGAAGAAGCTACAGGCCACAGGCTACAAGCTACAGGCTCTCGCATTTCCGTCCAAAGATACAAGGGTTTGGGCGAGATGAATTCCGACGAATTGTGGGAGACGACGATGGACCCTGCCCGCAGGATTTTGAAGCAAGTAACCATCGAGGATGCCCAAGATGCCGACCAGGTGTTCGACATGCTCATGGGTACCGATGTGCCGGCACGCAAGTCGTTCATCCAATCGCACGCCAAAGAAGCGACACTTGATATTTAAAGACCCTCACGAGGTGACCCCAGTGCGGTCCCATTGGAGGGACAAAGATCGTGATTATTCTCCATGTTTGAGCGGTGCCGTGATTATTGCGCAGTTTTGAACATACGAAGTTCCTCTCGGTGGCATGCTATAATCACGCTATAGCGTAGAAATAGCATGGGGACGATCGAAGAGTCGGGAAGAAAACGGAAGCGAAGGCGCGATCTCAAACGTGCGATTCTTACAGTCATCAAACTCTCGGCACTCGCTGGCGTTGTCGTAATGGCGCCCAACTTGCCGATGGCGCTCTATAAAATGGGGCTCCTCCCAAAAGGATCAAGCGATCCGAGTGTCATAGGACGTACTCGTAAAAGGCTGACCGATCAAGGACTACTTACGTGGAACAAGGGTTTTCTTCGACTCACACCGAAAGGTGTCGGCGCGACCGCATTGTTAGAGTCCCGCTATTCAATTACAAAGCCGAAGCGGTGGGACGGACGATGGCGTGTGCTTATCTTTGATGTTCCGGAGTATCGCAAATCATTGCGCGATAAGATCCGCCGCACAGTCATGGGAATCGGCTTCGTGCGTCTGCAGGACAGCGTGTGGGTATATCCGTATGATTGCGAGGACCTGATTGTCCTTCTGAAAGCCGATTTCAAGATCGGAAGGGATGTTCTATATATGATTGTAGACGAACTTGAAGGGGATTCTCACTTGCGAAAGGAATTTGGCCTGCGAAAACGTTAGTTCCTGACATGCTATCTCTACGCTATAGCGTAGATTTAGTATAGCTGAAAAAGGGCGCTCCGCGGAGCGCCCTTTATGCTATGCGGATTTCTTTTTAGTATGCGTACTGGTACGGTTGCGGCGCGTAGTTGTAGTTGTTGTACTGCGTCCCGCCGTAGCCTGGAGCGTAGGAGGAGGGCATCGAGATGGATTGTGATGCGTAGTTATTGTTTTGATTCGCATCGGATACGTTGAGCGCGATACTGAAGACGCCATTCACTGCCTGCGAGAAGCGCAAGGTGTTGACGATGTGGTCGCCGGGGCCAAGCGGTGATTGCGGCGGTGAGTTGTAGGTATATCCGGTCTGCATTGGAAGTTGTGCGTTGAAGTAGTAGATGCCACTCGAGCTGCCGCCGACGTTCGCTATATCGAAAGTGGCGATACCGTTGCCGGATGCATCAACATTTACTGCAACGATGCGCACTGAAAGGTCGGCCGGACCGCTCACGTGCGGTTTTACGGGGGTTACAGGTTTTGAAGAGGTCTCCACTGTAGCGGGTTTCGTCGTGACAGGCTGCGCAAGTTCTACAAATGTTCCTGCGTTGATGACGACCGTAGCAGTGCCTTGTGCCTGCTTCGAACTTGTTGCGCTCGCCCCGCCTACGGCGGGGCTCGGCATGAAGATGATCGAAAGGGGTACAGCGAGCGGCCCCGAGCCGGAGAGGACGGGGGTGATCGACATCGCATTGTCTGTCGGTACCGTTATCGCCGCGCCGCAGGGCAGGCTTTTTGCCGTACCACCGGCAGATGCCACTTCAAAATGGAATCCGCTTTTACATTGATACAAAAATGCGTAGGCGCCTTTTTCCGTCGTATAATATTTCCAGCTCACCGTGAATGGGATGCTCGATGTCGCGGTCGTGGGGGCGCTGACCTGGATCGAGGTGTTGGTCGTTTTGTTGAAGAGGGAAGAGAGCCACGGTTGTGAAAGAGTTGCGATGTGGAAAAGACCCCAAATGATGATAATGATGATAATGATGAACCCGACGATGGCGAGGACGCTCGAAAGCATGCTCGGCCCGCCGTCGGCGGGGCGAGGCTGCGGTTGTGTTCGCGCATGCGCACTCGTGTGGGTGGTGTCGGTGGTCTTTGTGACCTCGATCTGTTCTGCCATATCGTCGGTATCCTCACATATTGGGACTGATTTGTCAAGCCTCAAGGATTGACAAGTAGAGATTTATAGTGTACTATCCCGACGTTATATGAGTGCTACCGCAGAATACACAAATCGCCAAAAACCCCCCAAACGGGTCTTTTTTGCTGCGGTCGTCGTGGTGTTTTTCTGTACGGTCAGCGCGGCCGACTCGGTTGGTTTCGTACCCAACTACATCGACGGTTCCCCAGCACCTTCACGCGCAGATGTCGTCTCTCTCGCAGATCTCCCGCAGCTGGGCGAATTGAATGTCCAAATGAATCCAGATGGAGGTACGGGGCAGGCGACTCCCGCCGTAGTCGCAGTTCTTCCGGAGCGTATCAAAATCTCCGCGATCGGTCTCGATCTTCCGGTCCAAAACCCGGCGACGAAAGATCTCAACGCCCTCGACACACTTTTGCAGAAGGGTCCCGCGCGCTATGTGGATTCCGCAAAGCTAGGGGCAAGCGGCAACATGATAATCTTCGCGCACTCCTCGCACCTGCCGATCGTCCGCAACCAAATGTTCCGTGCGTTCAATCGCATCCCGGAGTTGAAAGCCGGAGACACCATCACGATAGAGGGCGGGGGCAAAGCGTACCTCTACAACGTCACATCAATACGTAAGGCGGATGTCAACGACGATGTCACCATTGATCTCTCCGCGACAGCCGCCAAGCTCACACTCGTCACCTGCGACACGCTCACCGGCAAAAGCGCCCGCTACATTCTTGAAGCTGATTTCGTCGGCGAACTATAAAATATGTTTAACAACATTCTCAAAAGCAGAAAAATATATCTGTCCGCCCTTGTTGGGGGAGTCCTCTGCGCGTCGCTCGTTGGTTCGGCACAAATCGCCTTCGCGGCAACGTGCGACTGCGTCCTTGCCTCGCCGAGTGTAAGTCAAATTGGGCAAATTGTTCCGATCGGCTACCGCGCTCCGGTAGGAGAATTCGCAGCTATCGGATACCGAGCTGCGGTCGGCGATCGCGCTTTGGTCGGCCAGTCGGCGTACGTAGGACATTCTGTAGGTGTTGGGTATAGGGCCAATGTCGGGCGTTTTGCAAACGTCGGCCGTTACACCCCTGTCGGCTTCTTACTCCCCGTCGGTCATATTGCCAATGTCGGATATTTTGCTGCTGTCGGGTACCTTGCCCCTGTCGGCCGCTCACTCCCCGTCGGGTATATCGCCGATGTCGGACGTCTCGCTATCGTGGGCTTTGAAGCCGATGTCGGACGTCTCGCCGATGTCGGGTATGACGCCATCGTCGGACGCCCCGTGGATATGGGGTACGATGCCAATGTAGGGCGCACGGTCATCGTTAGCCGCCCCATCGAAGTCGGGCACACTGTTGCAAGCGGAAGAATTATCATTGTCGGGCGGGCTGTTGACCTAGGACGCGACGTTACCGTTGGTCATACCGTGAATGTTGGCAAGACGCTTGCCCTCGGTCGTGCAGTCGATGGGGGATATACACTCGATGTCGGGAAGGACGTCGATGTCGGTCGCAATGTCGCCGTCGGGCATGACACCAATGTCGGTCACACCGCCGCCGTCGGACACGTTGCCGATGTCGGCCAGACACTCGATGTCGGCCGTTCAATAGTGATGGGGAGGGAGATGAAAATGAACAGGTAGGGAAGGAAATGACGTTGGTGCAATAATTTTATTTCCGGGCACTATGGTATAGTAGCGGCATGACAAAACTGCTTGAAAAAGCGATCGAACAACTCCGCGAGTTGCCTGCCGAAGACCAAAACGCAGCAGCGCAGGCATTGTTTGTCCATATGGTAAGCGGCAATGCCGAGTATCATCTTACAGACGAACAGGTCCGAGAAGTAAAACGTATTCAGCGCAACCTGCGCAGCGGCAAAACACGTTTGGCGACAAAGCGAGAAATGGCCGCGCTCTGGAAGGGCTGCGGTCTATGAAGGACCCCCAGTACACCCTTGAAGCACGCAGACACATTGCGGAAATATATTCATACATAAAAGATCAAAATCCCTCGGCAGCGGTCGGCGTTGTTGTTCGTATCCATCTCACCGTTCGCTCCCTCGGTCTTTTCCCGCGCATGGGTCGGATCGGCTCTGCGCCACGTACGTATGAACTTTTGGTCAAAGGTTTACCGTTTGTGATCGTGTATGAGTTGAGGAGAGGAAAAGGTGAGGTAATTATTCTTGGCATTTTCCACGGCGCCCAAGACCGTTGATGGCGGTAGGGAAGGACATGACATCGGCGAAATAGGGAATTAGCTTTCAAGCGGGGTTTTTACCAGACCCTAAATAAGGTCAAGACCTTGGAACCAGATCAAGGGGCGTTTGATAATTGATCCCCATGTGCGTACGCTCGGTGTTGTACCAACGCAAATAGGGAGGCAGGGCACGTTTGAATGATGCGACGGTGTGCGTGACCCGATCCAGACACTCTTCCTGGATCGTGCGGTTGAATCGGTCGATGTGGGCTTGGTCGTCTTTCTGTCGGACACGGCTGTGTCGATGGTGAATATCTTTTTGCAGGAGACGATGCGTGAAGCGGGTTGAGAACTCGCTCCCGTGGTCTGTTTGGACCATGACGAAGCGGAATGGTGCAGCCTCCTGTGCTCTGCGCGCAAACCCGGCGCTTCGGTGCGCGCCGATTCTTTCCACCACCTCTGCGTACGCCCACCGCGAATACAGATCGATGATGGTGTATATGTATATCCTTGAGCCGTCCGGTGCGATGATATGGATGGTATCGAGCTCAAGCAGGGCTCCACAGAAGGCCGCCTCCGGTCGCGGTGTGAAGTCGTGCGGACGCTTCCACGGACTGCGTTTCTTGCGCAAATGACATCGGTCGAGCGTGCGCTTCACGGACGAGAGCGATACTCCGACTCCATGCTTCACGAGCGCGTGGTACACATGCTCGGCGCACCGCCGTCTGCCAACTCGTTCTTTGATGATGGCCGAGACCACGTCGCGCGAGAGTGCCCGAGGACTTCTCTTCGGTTTCGATGATTGCGTCTCGATTCGTCTGAACCCTCCTGTCGGATCCTTTGCGCACCACTTCACGATCGCGCTGTGCGTGTACCCAAAGTGCCGTGCCACTTTCCTTGTCGACCATCCTTCCTGTTTGACCAACCGGACCGCTTCCCGCCGCACCTTCGGGAGCTCTGGATTCTTGCTGTATGCCATGTACGTCATATTGGAGCCACGGGTGGTTCCAAGCTATTGAACCATTACGACCCCTTGACGTCCGGTCATTTTAGATGTATCATTCTTGTAAGTCCGTTGAAACTCCGATGGGGAGTTTGCGGCAGCGCAAGGGAGAAAATCATGCGCAAGTTTCAAGTTTCGTTTGTCGCTCTCGCGATCGCAGGTACGTTTTTGCTCGCTCCGGCTCCGGTTTCGTTCACGACCGAGGCGGTGGCGCAGCAACACCGGTATGCCAGTTGCACTAACCGGTGGGGGATGCGGATCCAGTGTCCGCAAAAGCACCGGAGCACTACACACCAAGGCGGCCAACAACAAAATGCCCACCGAAGGGGATACGGCGGCCAGGTGATGCGGGGTGGCAGTCGTACGACTCAGACCACGACCCGTCGCACCGAGTGGCGGGCAGTGAACAGGGTCGGCACGGGAAGGTCGGTCGGACCCAACCACCCGAGCTGCTTCACCCTGCCGACCGGAATTCGGCGTTGCCCGAACCAGTAAGATTTCGAGGCGGCAACTCTTCAGCGGCGTGCATCACAGTGGTGGTGCACGTCGTTTCCTTTTTATAAAAATTTCCGGATAGCAGCAAAATTTTTTGATCCTGATTTGACACGGTGCTACTTTCCCTGTATGAATATCGGCGGTTCCCGCGCCTGAAACGCGGGACGAGCATAGTGCAACCGCTCCCGAAAGGAGCACAACAAGTGAGGCTACAATGCCTGACGACCTGAAGCACGGCAAACCCGTGCCGCTTGATTCAACGACGCAGGAATCTGAGGCTGCATCAGCTTACGGAATAGTTCTCGAGCCGAAGTTCTTCCTCGATCTTCGGCGCTACGGCGGCCCCATCGTCCAGATCGAACCGACCCCACGCATGAAGGACCGTTTTCTTCGTGCGGTCATGGCCGGTAACGCTACGGCGATTCCGCCGCCCAAGGACCCGCAACCGAACGCTCTGCCAAGGGTAATCGGGCCGGCCGGTGACGGCTCCGACCGCAAGTAAGGAGGGAGCCGTGACCGAAAAGACACGCCTTCCGCCGGACTATGACTATGTATGGCCCGGCGGAGCAAAGGTTCTTATCAAACCCAAACAGATCGCAAAAGAAGGAGCGAGCGAAATGGGTAACTTCAGTCGATTTATCGCCATCACGTTGTCGGCTGCGCTCTGCGCAATCGTCGCGTGGTACATCTACCAGCTGATCTGGGTTGGTAACATGGCCGACCTCGGTATCAGCATCACATGGAAGGGTAAGGCGGTACCGCTGCAGCCGGCGGTGTACTCCCTTGTCTTCCTCGGGGCTTGGCTGAGTGCCGAACGCATCTCGGCCTACGCCAATCCTGGCCACGGTGGCCTGTGGTGGTACGACGTGGTGCCATCCGTGCTGCTGCTCGGATGGCTCCTGTTCACCGGCTTTGTGCACTTCTGGAGGGAGTTCGCGTTCAGCGACCCGAGCCTCCTTTGGATCTACGTGACGTTTGCTTTTTCCGGCATCGTCGTCGTCGCCACCAGCGCGTTCTTCTGGTTCGGCGAACGGAGTGCCGCCCCGCCGCACACGCGACACGAAGAGGTGACAACAGCACGAGATGAGCCCAAGGCGAGGCTCGTCGCCGGACGGCCGCCGCTCGCGGTCGCGGGCACGTCACCGGGGCAGTACGTGAGCGTGCTTCCCGGCGGCTCGTTCACGCACATCGTTCCCGACGGATATGACGTGTTGTTCAAACGGACCGGTCATTCCGATTTCCGGCTGGACAACGTGCCGAAGGAACGGGCCGTGGCGTAACAGCGCCAAAACACTGCACATTTTCGACTCAAAGCGGCGTCACGGCGCCGCTTCCTTTTTACTATTGACAGTATCAATATTGGTGATATAATGCCGCTATGAACTGGCATTCTGCTGGTTCTCGTTCTTCGTCAACCCGGCCCAAGGAGGGCCTTCAGAAATGACAGACGCACACTGGACTGCCCCCACCTCGACGTGGGGAGATTTCTTCCGCGGGCTCGGCCGGCTCGCGATCGCTGTCGTGGCGGTGGTGCTGATTGTCTGGCTGGGTGTCGCAACCTGGCAATGGGCTTTCGGCAAGTCCCCCGCCGACACGGCGGGTGCGGCGCGGATCGCCGCCCTCGAAGCGCAGCTGGCGGCAAGGAACCTGCTACCTCCGCCCCCGCCTAGTGGTGGCCAGCAGACCGTCACAGGTGGCGGTCAGCAGGCGACGGGTGGCGGTCCCGTCTACGAAATCGGCGGCCACCAGCCGAACGCCGACACCCAACGGGTCGCGGGGACCCAGGGCTACCGGCTCGTCAAGGGCCGGCCCGGGGACCCGGGTTGCTTCAAGTTGCCTAACGGCAACGAGAGGTGCCCGAACCGCTGGGTCAAGTAGGCGGAAACAACTCTACAGCGCCGTACGCGGCGTTGCACTGGCAGGGGGGTTTGAGATGATTCTCAGCCCCCTTGTTTCTTTTTTCGTCATTGCCTGAATGGATATCACAATGTAGGGTATCCGTTCAGGCTTTCATGAAATTCACGCACCCGCGTGAGTAACCAGATGGAGGAAGCCATGAGAAAAGTGATCTTTACAATCATCGCCTTTTGCGCAGTCGCTGGCGCAGCAAGTGCACAACAGGTCGCGCTGCAACCCGGCGAGTCGCTGCGTATCGCGCTTCCTTGTGTCGATGTGCGCGGGAAGCAGTACCCGCCGGTCGCGGTTGCGGATGCCGACGGTGTTGTGCGGCTCGCGACCGGGCACGTTATCCGCGGCTATCCGCCCCACGCGAACGTCTGCGGTAATTTTCCGCTTCGACGTGCGCGCGAATTCAAGTGCAGGGAACTGCGCTTGGAGGAAACGCGCAATCCGCGCTTTTGCAACCGTGGCGCAATCGCCGGCCGCACGTGCAGGCACTTGGTTTGCGACTGATTGGGCGAAGTTGCGGGGAGGAGGCTTCAAAAATGCCTCCTCGCCCGCCCAATATTAAATCGCTTGACAACATCAAAAATCTAAGTATAATGCCGATTATTAGAGGTTTAGTAGTGAAAGGAATAACAATATTAAAAAAGTTATGAATGTAATCAGTTTCGATAATAATCGTGCCGCTCGTGCAGCCGTTCTCGTGGGGGGATTTGTTTTTGCGCTCGGCAGCCTTGCGCTTCCTATCCTCGCGTATGCCCAATTCGATGACAATGCCGGCTACACGGACTATTCCGGTTTCAGCGACTATAGCCCGGGCTATACCGACTACGGCAACATTGACGCTGGCTACACTGATTACTCGACGCTGCCTGATGCCGGCTATACGGACTATAGCAATCTCAATGCGGGATATACCGATTACAGCAACCTCGACGCTGGATATACCGATTACAGCAATCTCGATGCAGGATATACCGATTACAGCAATCTCGATGCAGGATATACCGATTACAGCAACCTCGACGCTGGATATACCGATTACAGCAATCTCGATGCAGGATATACCGATTACAGCAACCTCGATGCGGGATATACCGATTACAGCAACCTCGACGCTGGATATACCGATTACAGCAATCTCGATGCAGGATATACCGATTACAGCAACCTCGATGCGGGATATACTGACTACAGTCCGATTGATGCTGGATATACAGATTACAGTTCCGACCTTGGCTACACTGACTACGCACCAGTCGATGATAAGGGGTACACCGACTATGCTCCGGTCGACGTTTACGGCAACGAAGTGACGTATGAAAAGGACGTCACGTATTCGTATGAGGACTACTATGAGGACTACTCCAAAAGCTCCCAGAACTACGCATCTTCGCAGCAGTCCCCCTTCCAGCAAAGCTCCCCGCAGCAGCAACGCCCGTTCCAGCAGACGTCCTTCGCTGCGCCTTCTTCGTTCTACTCGAATCCGAGTTTCCAGCAACCGATCCAGCAACAGCGTCCAATCCAACAACAGCAACAACAGCAACAACAGCAACAGCGTCCGATCCAGCAGGTTGCGCAGCAACAACAGCAGCAACAGCAACAGCAACAGCAGCAACAGTTCGCGCAGTTCTGCCCCGCTGGTACGTTCGGCACGTTCCCTTACTGTACTGTCCCACAGCAACCGCAGCCGCCGATCTTCCAGCCGCAGCCGAGTGTGACGACCAACACCACGAACACCTGCACCGCGACGAACACCTGCAACACAACCTTCACAGACAACTCCATCAACGACAGCTACAACGACAGCCACAACATCTCCGGAAGTTACAACGATAGTCACAACGTCACGACTGCGCCGGTCACCCCTGTCTACCAGACCCCCGTGTATCGCCCGATCCAATACGTCTATCCGCAGCCGACGTATCCGACATACCAGCAACAGCCGTACTGCACCATCACGATCTCCAACAACGCTAGTGGTAATTACGGTTCCTACAGCAACCAGTTGGCGACCTTGAGCTGGACATCGCAAAACGCGACGTCGGCCTACATCAGCCCGAACATCGGCACGGTCTCGACCTACGGATCACGGACGGTATATCCGATCGGCAACACTACCTACGTGATGACCGTCACGGGACCGGGGGGTACCAACACGTGCCAAACGACTTCCTACAATTACGTCGCTCCTGCTCCGTACGTCTCGCTCTCGCAGATTCCGTACACGGGCTTCGACTTCGGACCCCTCGGCAATGCTCTCTACTGGCTCTCGCTTCTTTCCTTCGCGGTCGCCGGCGGCTACCTCTTGGTCTACTACAAAGGTGGTGCCATGACGATCGCAACGGTTCTTGCCGCTCGCAAGTCAGTCGCCTCGGTTGCCTCGGCTCCCGCAAAGATAGTGGAAGCGACCGCCAAGAAGATCGATGCAGTGATCCAGCCGGTTCTCTCGCCGATCCAAAATGTTTCAGTCGCGGGGAATCGCTTCGCAACGACCGACGCAATGGTGCTCACGCACTCGAAGGATGGTAGTGCTCCGCGCATCGTGATATCGAGGAATTAAACTTCGCCGCCGCTCGTAACGCTCCGAAGTGAAAACAAAAACTCCCCCAATGGGGAGTTTTTGTTTGACGCGGGCTGCTTAAGCAGCCCGCGTCCGTATCTCTTCTTTCAATTTCGCGATGATATCGGTTACAGGAAGTGCGCCGATCTTTCCCGAACGACTCTCGAGTGTTGCCGTCTGCGCATTCATTTCTTCGTCACCAACGACAAGCAGATAGGGGACTTTTTCCATCTTCGCGGTCCGAATGCGTTTGCCAAGCGGATCATCACCGGAAACCTCCGCGCGAATATCCGCTGCACGCAATTGCTCGAGCACCCCGTGTGCGTATGCAGCGTGTTTTTCAGATACGGGGAGGATCTTTACCTGCACCGGCGAGAGCCAGAGGGGGAAGCTACCCGCGTACCGTTCAATCAAAAATGCGACCGTGCGCTCGATGGCACCGAGCGACGAGCGATGAATGACGAATGCGCGGTGCTGCATGCCGTCCTCGCCAGTATAGGTGAGATCAAAGCGATCCGGCATGCAAAAGTCGTACTGCACCGTGAAGGCGGTGTCTTCCTTGCCATTAACATTTTTCATCTGGATGTCGATCTTCGGTCCGTAGAACGCCGCCTCGTCTTCCGCCTCCTCGAATTTTTCCCCGCGCTTTTTGAGGAGATCACGCAGAAGCATCTCGCTCTTCTCCCACGCGGCATCGTTCTTATAGTACTTTTCGGTATTGCTTCGCTCTCCGAGCGACAGGCGAAAGTGATAATCTACGCCCTGTTCGAGCCCGAAGACTCGTGCGACGTAGACAATGAGGTCCAGCGCTTTCGATACCTCCTCCGCCGCCTGCTCTTCGGAGGCACAGATGATATGCGCGTCGGCGAGGCAGAATGTGCGGGCACGCAAGAGACCCATGAGTTCGCCCGATTGTTCGTAGCGGTACAGATTCGCGAGCTCCGCTATTCGTATCGGCAACTCCCGATAGCTGTGCGGCTTGTCTAGGTAGAGTTCAAAATGGTGCGGACAGGTCATCGGGCGCAGCATGTATTCTTCGTCATCGATGACGATCGGTGCGTACATCGAATCCTTGTAGTGCGGGTAGTGTCCTGACTTGCGATACAGGTCGAGTTTCGCGATGTCCGGGGTGTGTACGTGCTGGTAGCCGCGCTTGATCTCCTCGTCAACGATGAAGCGCTCGAGCTCGCGGCGGATCGCGTTGCCTCTTGCGGTCCAAAGCGGGAGTCCCTTGCCGACTGAATCGGAGAAGGTGAATAGGTCGAGCTCGCGGCCCAGTTTTTTGTGGTCGCGGTCTTTGAGGTCTTCCGGTGTATTCTCTTTCTCTGCCATAGCGCCCTATAATAGCAATAATTCGCCAAATTAAAAACGAAACGGCGGCCGAAGCTTCGGCCGCCGCGATGCAAGGCATCTCAGTCAGAGTTCGCGACCGGTTCGAACTCGTCGGTCAGAAACTCACAGTACAGGGCCGCATCGAGAAGCTTTTGCCGGTCCGAGCGACGCCGTCCCTGTTCGAGCCTGCTGAGCGTCACACAGATGTCTGCGAGATCTCGAATGATCATCGCAGTGCAGTACTCGGTACGAGGATGCAGATCGTGCATCGCCCGTTCGACGGGATCGCGATGCTTTCTCTCGTCGCTCGCGAGGTCGCTGATGAATCGGAGCAGGATACGCCGACCCAACTTGATGCGCGCTATTTGTCCAGACGTGCTTTTGCCGTTCGCGAGTGTGATACGAACGGCTTTTCCGCACGAATTGAAGATCCTCGCTATCCTTCGTGACATTCCCAGTCTCCCTTTAAGACCACGCAACCCTTTCTCTAACCTATTTGAAGCAGTTTGTCAATTTTTTCACAGCGCTTTTGCGCGCTCGACGACGAAGCTAGTCTCGCCATTGCGCTCGGATATTTTTCCTTTGATCGCGATGCACGAGCCGGCACTCATGAGCATCTCGCATTCTTTGAAGGTTCGCGGAAAGACGACAACCTCTATGGAGTCGGAGAAATCAGCGAGCTTGAGAAATCCCATTTTTTCGCCGTTCTTCGTGAGATTGATGCGCGCGCTCTCGATGAATCCGGCGATGACGATCTCGACGCCGCGAAGATGTTCCTTGGCGTGCTTAATGCTCTTTCCCGCGTCGCTGAATTTCTCCTTGTGTTTGTCCAGCGGATGCCCGGAGATGTAAAGACCAAGCAGCTCCTTTTCCCAACCGAGGCGTTGGTCCAATGAAGCCTCCGGAGCACTCGGCAGGCGAAGCACCGCTTTGCTGGTACCGGCTGCGCCAAAGAGCGAGCCTTGGTCGGTCGGTGTTTTTGTATGCTCACGGTGATAGCCGAGCAGAAGGTCAATATTCACGACGAGTTGTCCGCGTTCACCGAGGTCGTCCAATGCGCCGGATTGGATCAACGACTCCAGCGATTTTTTGTTGAGATTCTTACCCGCCCCGTTAGAGGCGTCGCCTCTAACGGGGTCCGAAACGCGCGACAGAAAATCCCCGATATCTTTGAACGGCCCGTCCTTTTCCCGCGCGGCAATAATCGAGTCGGCAACGCCCGTGCCAAAGTTCTTTATCGAGTAGAGCCCAAATCGGATCGAATGCTCATCAATGACCGTGAAATTCCCAAGGCTCTCATTCACCGACGGCGGCAGCACACTGATGCCCATTCGTTTGCATTCCGAAACGACATCGGCGATCTTCTCTACGTCACCTGCGTCTGCGGTCAAGACTGCCGCCATATAATCAACGGGAAAATTCGCTTTCATATAGGCCGTCTTGTATGCGAGATTGCCGTAGCTTGCCGCGTGCGCTTTATTAAAACCATAGGCAGCGAAGGTTTCTATCTGCTCCCACAATTTCTGGACTGCCTCCTTTTTCATCCCATGCGCCACGCACCCGGCAGTAAATTTCTCTTTTTGGGCCGCCATTTCTTTGGGTATTTTCTTGCCCATGGCTTTGCGGAATTTGTCGGCCTCGAGCCACGAATAGCCGGCAATCTTTATCGCGAGCTCCAAGACATCGTCTTGGTAGGTGATAACGCCGTATGAATTTTTGAGGATATCCTCCATTCGCGGGTCGAGATATTTGACCAATTTTGGATTTTTCTTGCGCTCTATGTAAGCGGGGATGAACGCGATAGGTCCTGGGCGGTAGAGTGCGACCATGGCATTGATGTCGTGGATGGTCGAAGGTTTGAGGTCGACGAGGTAGCTCGTCATTCCCTGGCTCGCGAGCTGGAAGACGCCGAGCGTCTCCCCGCGGGAGAGCATCTCAAACGTTTTCGCGTCATTGAGCGGGAGATGGTCGAGGATGATCTTGGTCCCGAGGCGTGCCTCTACTCGTGCGCGCGAATCTGCCAACACCGAAAGGTTGGTGAGGCCGAGGAAGTCGAACTTGAGGAGCCCCGCTTCCTCGATGGCGTACATGTCGTACTGCGTGATGATGTGGTTGCCTTTTGGGTCGATCTGCACCGGCGAGTAATCCGTGACCGGAGTGGGCGCGATGACCACGCCAGCCGCATGTACGCCGACGTGCCTCGCGTTGCCTTCTATTTTTTGAGCGAGATCCAGCACTTCGCGGCCATCGGCGTCACTCTTGTACACCTGCGCGAGCTCTGGCACCTCCTCGAGCGATTTTTGGATGGTTACGGGGAACCCTTGTTTGCCGAAGGGAATGAGCTTGGCAAGCTTGTCGCCGAGCGCGTACGGGTGCCCCATGGCGCGCGCGACGTCGCGCACTGCCGCGCGCGCCATCATGGTGCCGAAAGTGCCTATTTGTGCCACATGCGTCTCCCCGTACTTGTGCCGCACATATTCGATGAGCTCGTCGCGCCGGTTGTCGGCCAAGTCCATATCGATATCGGGTGGCGAAGGGCGCTCGGGATTCAGGAACCGCTCGAAGGGGAGCTTGTACTCGATTGGGTCGACGGTCGTAATGCCGCAGAGGTAGGAGACGAGTGAACCGGCTGCACTTCCGCGGGTGTTGGTCAATATCCCTTGCTCGCGGGCGTGCCGCAGCAGGTCGGCAACGACGAGAAAATACGGTGAGTAGCCTTTGTTGCCAATGGTAGTGAGTTCGTAGTCAACGCGCTCTTGATTCTCTTTCGATTGCTGGATACCGCGCTCTTTGAAGCCGGCTTGTGCGAGCGTGCGAAGTTCTTTGTCAGCCGTTGACCCTGCCGGAATAGGGAAGTCGGGGAAGACCCAGGTGCCCAGTGTGAGTTTGAGATTGCACATCTCAGCAATACGCACAGTGTTCTCTATAGCCTCCGGCATGTCGGCGAAAAGCTCAAGCGCGCGAGCGCGCGGGGCAAAAGAGTAATCGTGGGCACCTTGTTCGAAATCGCGGTTCAGCACGCTCCCCGTCCGAATTTTATTGACGAGCTCGCGCGCGAGCGCGTCTTCCTGTTGGAGGTAATAAATTTCGCACGCAGCGACGGGTTCGACATGGCTATCGCGAGCCAATTCGAGTATTGCTTTCATGTGTGCGTCATGCCCTTCTATTTCTGGATGCCGGGTAACCTCAACAAAGCAATTTTCTCCAAATATTTTCTTGTACCACGCGACGATCTCGCGTGCCTGCGCCGTGTTACCATCGCGAGCTTTTTTCGCATGTTCTCCGTCAGATGATGGCAGTATCGCAATAAGACCTTCACGATGTGCCTCAATCAGTTCGTGATCGATTCGGGGCCGGTAGTAGAAGCCTTCGAGATGGGATTTCGAGACAAGCTGGAGCAAATTGTGATACCCCTCCAGATCTTTGGCGAGCAACACTAGGCGCGACGTGTGGTCATCTATCCGATGCTCCTTGTTGTGCCTTGTGCGGGGCGCTACAAAAAAGTCCACGCCAAGAATGGGCTTGATGTCATTTTCTTTGCACTCCTTGTAGAAGTCTATTGCGCCGTAGAGGTTGCCGTTGTCGGTCAGCGCAAGCGCTTTCTGCCCATCCACTACTGCCGCAGCGACGAGTTCGGAAATTTTCGGAATTGCTTCAAGAAGGGAGTAGTGTGAGTGAGTATGGAGATGAACAAAATCCGCACGTTGCATGAAGGCAGTATACACCGACGACTTTTCCCCCACCGCGCTTTGACTTCATTCGAGCAAGCCCGTAGAGTGTTGGCAAGTTCTTTTTGTATCTGCGTGCGGCGGCTGAGTCGGGTCCGTCATTCCCGACTAAATCCCAAACTCTCAAGGAGAAATGAGGCCATGGGTAAGATTTCGACGGAAGACGAATGTGCTGGAAAATCCGGCACGAAAAGGGAAGGGCTGAATGAGCCACTCCCGAGCCCTCTCCCGACACCGCGCGATGGCGTGTTACCGCCCGGCCGGCGAGGCAACATCACGGGGAAATTGCTCAATGATGCTGCGGAGAAATTGGAGAAATCTCCGGAAGGCTACGCCCACAGTACGAGAAAACGTCGCCGGAAATGACGTTCCCGGCGAGAGCGTTCAGAAATAGGAAGGGGTTCCGCGTTGCCGGGATCCCTTCTGTTATTATTACGGGGATGCGCTATCTCATCGGCATTGACGAAGCAGGCAGAGGACCCTTGGCGGGGCCGGTTAGCGTTGGGGCGGTGAGAGTGCCTGCCGATTTCGATTTCAATATGTTGAAGGGGATACGGGATTCGAAGCAATTGACGGCGCTTGCGAGGCAAGAGTGGTATAAGCGGCTTCGCGCCTTGCAGCGCGAAGCCGCGTTGGATTTTGCGGTCTCGTTTTCTTCAGCCGCTACCATCGATCGCCGCGGCATCGTCTTTGCTATTCACTCCGCACTTGCGCGATGCCTCGCCAAACTCGACGCTGTTCCCGAGGAATGTGAGATACGGCTCGATGGCAGTTTGCGCGCGCCGAAAGTGTTCATCAAACAGAGCACCATTATCCGCGGCGATGAATCCGAGCCCATTATTTCGCTTGCTTCCATCGCGGCGAAAGTCGCCCGCGACCATTTGATGCGCAGGCTTGCCCGGCGCTATCCGACGTACGGCTTTGAGATCCACAAAGGGTACGGCACTGAATTTCATCGCAGCGCTATCCTTGGGTCGGGTCTCTGCAAAGTGCATCGGACCACTTTTTGTTCCCGCATCCTGCAATAAATTCCAAGCTCCAAGACCCAAGCTCCAAACAAACTCCAAGTTTCCAATTTCTAAGCTTTAAAACATCAAAATTTGTTTGGAATTTGAGATTTGATATTTGGAGCTTCCGGCAGTATACTGTCGGTTTATGGTAGTTCGAATGCGCCGGAATCGCTCCCAGACCGCCAAGCGGAGAAGCCATCATGCAATAGCAGGGGCTCGCCTTGCCAAATGCGAGTGCGGTGCCTTGCGCGTCCCGCATCGAGCATGCCCGGAGTGTGGCAAGTACAACGGCAAGATTGTCATCGATGTCGTTGCGCGTGCGAAGCGAGATGCCCGCCGCGCCACCCGCAAGCAAAAAGAATTGCGCGCCAGCGGCCAGAGCTCCGAGACTAAAGAGAAAGAAGAGGTAGCAGCAAAATAATCCCTCCACATTCCCCACTCGACTTCATTTGCTCTTTAGAATTGCCGTGTATACTCAATAGATGTTCATTGTGGTGAAGTTGTTCTTCTATGGCAAATAGGCACCTCGCACGTTCGGTCGTCTTGCAAGTCCTTTTTGAGCGCGATGCTGCGGAAGGGAAGTTGACCCCTGAGCAGGCGCTCTCGCGCCTTGCCGACTACGGAAAGGAATTTGGTACACGCGATTCGGACATGCCGTTCATGAAGGATCTCCTCCAGACGGCTGTTGCCAAACAAAAAGAAATAGACGAGGTCATCGTGCGCGCTGCGCCCGAGTGGCCGATCGAGAGAATATCTGCAATTGATCGGAATATTTTGCGCCTCGGCCTCACGGAGCTTCTTTTTGCCGACCGCGCGCAGGTCCCCGCCAAGGTCGCTATCAACGAAGCTATCGAGCTCGCGAAATCTTTCGGCAGCACTTCCTCGGGGCGATTCGTCAACGGCGTCTTGGGCGCTGTCTATGTAGAACTCGGCGAGCCGGGCAAGAATGAGGGTGGGGCACGTAAGCAAGAAAGCGGCAAACCCGTCAAAATGCCGACCGAACATCTGGCAGGCGCGGTCGTCTATGCGCGCTCGGAGGGGGAGACGTATATGGCTTTTGTGCACGATATTTTCGGGCACTGGACCATATCGAAGGGCAAGATAGAAGAGGGAGAGGACGTGAAGGCGGGCGCCGTCCGCGAGATAAAAGAAGAAATGGGGCTTGATATCAAAATCGTGCAAGAGCTCGGAGTGAATGAGTACGTCGCCAACGATTCCAAAATCGAGGGCGGTAAGAAGCGCAAGCGGGTGAGCTATTTTCTGGCCGAATCCCCTTTCACCGAGCTTCGGCTCGGCTCATCGGGAGGCTTGGATGACGCGCAATGGTTTCCGCTCTCTGCGGTGGGCGATCTGAACTTTTATGACGACACACTCAAGATAATCGTTCCTGCCATCAATGCGCTCGCCCGCGGCGAGAATAAATGACCATGGCAGACCTTTCGACTTTTGAAACAAAGATCGGATATTCGTTCAAAGATAAACGCCTGCTGGAGACCGCGTTTACGCATCGCTCGTATCTCAATGAGAATCGGGCTCCCGGAGCAATGCACAACGAGCGGCTGGAATTTCTCGGCGACGCGGTCTTGGAACTCGCCGTTACCGAATTCCTTTTTGCCAAATATCCGGAAAAACCCGAAGGGGATCTGACTGCCTATCGCGCGGCACTCGTAAATACGCAGAGCATTTCGGATGCCGGCACCAAACTCGGTATGAATGAATATCTCTTGCTCTCGCGCGGCGAAGCGCGCGACACCGGCCGTGCACGGCAAATTATCTTGGCCAACGCGTTTGAGGCGCTTATCGGTGCCCTATACCTCGATTCGGGATACGAAACCGCAAAAGATTTTATAGGCGCGCAACTTTTCCATAAGACTGAGAAGATAGTCGAATCGAGACTTTGGCAGGATGCGAAAAGCAAACTTCAGGAAATAGCACAGGAATTGGTGGGCGTTACGCCGACATACGAAGTGGTGAGCCAATCGGGGCCCGACCATGATAAGAAATTCGTCGTTGCGGCACATGTGGGGAGCGAGCGCATTGCAAGTGGCGAGGGAAAGTCGAAACAGGAGGCCGAACAGGACGCCGCCCTGAAGGCGCTTCTAGTAAAAGGGTGGTAACTTCACGTAATCTTTATCTACATATCGCCCCTTGCGCTGGGCGGGCTATAGTGGCATTGTGATAGCGGGACTGATCGGTCTAGTCGGTCCCAACCCGGTCCGACAAGGACCTTTTGTATATGCAAATAATGGAGAACGCTCATGACGTGCAGGAATGGCCGTCGGGCTGAACATCCCGATGGGTGCGACAAGTCGGTGAACCGGTTCGACGCAGGACCGTTCGACGCTTATCACGTCTACTTCCCGCAGGAAGTGAGGATGGCGGGCACTGTCGTCTTCGCGCTCTGCGCCGTCGTACTGACGTTCGTGCTGGCGGCAGCGGCGTCGGCTGCTTCGCAGTAGCGTCCAGTTTGCGTACGCGTTGTTCGCGTAACGGCGGGTTCCCTCGGGAACTCGCCGTTTGTTTTGATACAATGAATCCCAATGTTCCTCAGTTTGAAATCTATTGAACTAACGGGGTTCAAGTCGTTCGGCAAGAAGACCGAGCTTGCATTCACTTCGCCTATCGCTTCTATCGTGGGACCAAATGGGTCTGGTAAATCAAATGTTGCGGAAGGATTCCGATTCGTGCTCGGCGAGCAATCGATGAAATCCATGCGAAGCAAGCGCGGTGAAGACTTGATTTGGGGCGGCTCGCCTGCACTACCGCGAGCCAATCGAGGGGCGGTCCGCGTCGTATTTGATAACAGTAAACGCCTTCTCGACTTGGATTTCAAAGAGGTGACGGTGGAGCGCATTGTGTACCGGGACGGGCAGAATGAATATTTATTGAATGGCACCGTAGTGCGGCTGAAAGATGTTATCCGCCTGCTTGCCGGCGCCAACATCGGCGGCTCGGGCTACCAGATAATTTCGCAAGGAGAGGCGGATAGGATATTGAACGCGAGCCCGCGTGAGCGGCGCGAGATGGTGGAAGATGCGCTGGGGCTCAAGCTCTATCAGCACAAAAAGGCGGAGAGCGAGCGCAAGCTCGAAGAGACAGGGAATAATATCGAGAAGACAAAATCGCTTCGGCGGGAAATAGCGCCGCACCTCAACTTCCTGCGCACGCAAGTGGAGAAAATAGAAAAGGCCCGTGAGATGAAAGAAGAGCTCGCAGTGAAGCTCAACGAGTACCTCACGCGTGAGAATGCGTGGATAACACAAGAAGATGCTCGCCTTCGACATGAAGAACAAGCGCAAACGCACGAATTGAAAAAATTGAACGAATCCGTCTCGCGTATCCGTTCGACGAAGGCTTCAGGCGGCTCCGGCGCGTTGCAAGAACTACAGACAAAGCTATCTGAGCGCGAAGGGAAGCTCTCCGAAGCTCGGCGCGAAAGTGAGCAGCTGACGCGCGAGCTCGGCCGCGCCGAAGGTGCCTTGGAGGCAAATACGGTAACCGTCGAGCAGATCGTGCCGGTGCCGCATGTGCGCCAGTTCGCGCGCGAGCTTTCCGAAAGTGTCGCAGAGGCAGAACGGGAAGATGACATTTCAATATTGAAGCGCCGCCTCGGTGAGGTCCGCGAGCGTATCAAGGCTTTTGTGGAGGGTCTTTCGGGAGCAGCGCCTGAGACGAACGAAGAAGTACGCCAGCAAGTGCAGAGTCTGGCAAAGTCACTCGAGCGCGTCCGCGCGCAGGAGAATGCCCTCGCGGAGGAATTGGAAGCCCTGCGAAAGAAAATTGCCGAGGCGCGTGAGGCCGGATTCACGGCCGAGCGCGATCTTGTGGAGTTGGAGTCGAATGTCCGCGAGGCCCAAGCGAAGCTTTCTGGAGTGCAGGCGGCGCGGGCGAATATTGCGACGCTGCGCACGAGATTCGAAGAAGAGGTACGGGAGGGGATTGCGCTTATCGGCGCGGAGGTCCACGGATGGGAGAAAGCGGAAGTTCCCACCGGTGCGCTTCTCGAGGAGGACCGACACGCCCAGGAGAAGCGCCGCCGCGAGATCGAGCGCCTGAAGATAAAGATAGAAGAATCGGGGCTGGGAAGCGGGGATACGGTAGTGAGAGAATTCAATCAGACCAAAGAGCGCGAAGAATTCCTTGCAAAGGAACTTGCCGACCTTGAAAGCTCGGCGTCGAAGCTTGAGGACATCATCGCGGAACTGGAGAAGACGATTGACGCGCGATTTACCGAGGGGCTGAAACATATCAACGAAGCCCTGAAGAATTTCTTCAGCAAACTCTTTGGCGGCGGGCACGCGAAGCTTGAGGTGGAGGAACCCCGAAGGAAAGCGCTCCGCGCGACCTCAGGGGCAGGCCCCGCCGATGACGATGAGTTGGAAGACGACGATGTTCCAGAGGAAGAAGAGCTCTACGCCGGGCTTTCTATCGACGTCTCACTCCCCCGCAAAAAAATTCGCGGGCTCGACGTGCTCTCCGGTGGCGAGCGCGCGCTCACTTCTATCGCCCTCATCTTTTCCATGAGCCAGGTGAATCCCCCGCCGTTCCTTATCCTCGACGAGACCGACGCAGCGCTCGACGAGGCCAACTCAAAGCGCTACGCCGATATGATCAAAGAGCTTGGCGTAAAATCGCAGCTCATCGTCATCACACATAATAGAGCGACCATGGCCGCCGCCGGCGAGCTCTACGGTGTCACAATGGGGCAGGACGGGGTGTCCAAACTTCTTTCCGTTAAGCTCGAAGAAGCAGAAAAAGTCGCCAAGTGATCCATTGTCGTCGTCGCCTGAAAGACAAGCCAGCGCGGGATGATTCCTGCGCTGGCCGTTGATTTTTAATACTTATCTGGTACAGTGTCGCGGATATGTTGAAGATACGAATGCAGCGGACGGGGCGCATAAATATGCCCTCCTTTCGCATTGTCGTGGTGGAACACACGGCGAGTCCTAAGGCAGGGAAGTTCGTCGAGAAAGTGGGCACTTACAATCCAAAATCCAAAGAACGCGTGTTGAATGCCGAGCGCATCAAATATTGGATGTCGGTGGGTGCGCAGCCGAGCGCGACCGTCCACAACATGCTCGTGAGCCTCGGTGCCATCAATGCCAAGAAGATCAATGTGCTGCCGAAGTACAAAGCGCCTGCAGAAGCAGCGGCGGAAGCCAAGGAGGAGGCGGTAGAGAAAGAGGCCGAAGCTGCGGTAAAGGCAGAGGCCAAAGCATCTCACGACGAAGAGGTAAAGGCGGAAGCAACTGAAAAGGAGACCGAAGCGGCAGCGGCACCAGAAGCCGCCTCCGCCGAAGGCTCCGGCGAGCCAAAGGAGGAAGCAAAAGCAGAAGAGGCAGTGGCTGCGGAGGCTAAAGCTGAGTAATTTGATATACTGCATTCGTTCGTTACTACGAACTACTTACTACTAACTACGAACTATCCTGTATGGAACGAGATCAGCAATTCTTGGAATACGTGGTAAAAGCGCTCGTGGACAATCCGGACGACGTGAAGATCAATCGCACCGTCGACGAGATGGGCGTGCTTCTGACGCTCTCGGTACACAAAGACGACATGGGCAAGGTCATCGGTCGCTCGGGCGCGACCGCAAAAGCCATTCGCACGGTATTGCGCGTCGTGGGCATGAAGAACGACGCGCGGGTGAATCTCAAGATCGAAGAGCCGGAAGGGAGCGAGCGGGGGATGGGTGGAGATAGTCGTTCGACCGGTGGCGAAAGCGAAGCCCCCTCTAAGCCCTATGTCCGTGACACGACGGTGGACGACGTCATCAAAGATCTCAAGGGCGAATGATTCATTTTCATATCGTCACCCTGTTTCCCGAATCCATCGAGCCCTACCTCAAGAGCTCGATCATCGGTCGCGCCATCAAGGCGAAGAAAATAAAAATTTCCTACTACGACCCCAAGAAATTCACCCACGATAAATACGGTCGTGTGGACCGACGGCCATATGGTGGTGGACCGGGGATGGTTTTGGAGCCGGACGGAATATTACGCGCAGCAGATGCAGCGTTGAAACCATCAAGGCGACGCCTCGGTGGTTCCATTGCGACGGTATTCTTTTCGACCGACGGCACGGCATTTGATGAGGCGATGGCGAAGAAACTCGCTACTAAAAAAGACATTCTATTTATCTGCGGGCACTACGAGGGAGTCGATGCGCGTGTGCAGAAAATCTTAAAGGCGAAAAAGATCTCCATCGGTCCCTACGTGCTCACCGGTGGGGAGCTTCCGGCGGCGACAGTGATCGATTGCATAACGCGTCTTGTGCCTGGAGTTCTCGGCAAAGCCGAGTCGCTCGAAGCTTCGCGCGTTTCAAGTCCCGAAGTTTATACGCGACCGGAGGCCCTCATTTGGAAGGGTAGGAAATACAAGGTCCCCAAAGTACTCCTCTCCGGCCACCACGCCAAGATTGAGAAGTGGAAAAAGTCCAAACGGACAAAAGGTGGATAACTTCGTGAAGTAGGATTGTCGCGTGGGACAATCCTCGGAATATGTCCGCCAGAACAGTTTCGAATCGCTTTTACTACGTATTTTTGGTTGCGTTGACCGCGGGCGTCCTTCTGTGCGCTCTACCATCTTTCGCATTCGCTTCGTCGCAGCTTGTGTGGGGCACTGTCGTAGAAGATGACAACACAGGAGAAATCATTTCAGACGATCGCATATACATGGAAGACGACGGGACGTATCCCGTAGCACTCAATATCTCAAAAGACGTGTACGTCGCCCGCATAGAAGGTAGTGCTTCTTTCGACGTGAGCGGCATTCTCTTTCGCATACCCGATCCGCAATCTCCGCGCGAGCTCATTGGAGCAATCGGAGGATTCTTCGGCGAGAACACCCTCACGTGGGAAGTCCCTGGTGTCTACGAGCTCGACGTCTACAACGTACCACCACCCGTGCAAGTGAATCGGGGCCTCTATCAGAGATTTCTGCAGTTTGTGTTGGGCGACACTGTATACGCGCAATCAGCAGAAGACTATGTAGAAACCATTCGCTTCACCGTCACCGATGAGAGTGCCGTTGTAGGATTCTCTAGCGTGCTCTTCTTGCCAGGAATCAAGGGAAGTATCTTGAGGAGCGGGTCGGACACACTCTGGCCGCCGACCGCGTGGAGCAATGACGTACCGCAGCTTGCGCTCAATGAAGCGGGAGAGAGTGTGAATGATGTACAGGTGAATGGCATTTTGGACACGTTCTACGGCTCTCCTATCTACTCTCCGTTTTCGAACTTTATGGACGCTCTTGTCAGCGAAGGATTAATAGAAGAGTGGCTGCCGCTTGCATACGACTGGCGACACTCGCCGGAGAAAGTAATTGATGATGGCATCAAAACGTCCAGTGGCATGGTGGATGTGCTTGAGAAAATAGAGCAGCTCGCGACGAATTCGAGATCTGGCAAAGTCACAATTGTTGCGCACTCGATGGGTGGACTTTTGGGGAAGGCTATCATCAAACGTTTACAACAAGAGGGGAAAGATAACCTCATCGATGCGTTTGTCATGGTTGGCTCGCCACAACTCGGCACACCGCAGGCGATTTCTGCAATCCTCCACGGCGATGGTGAAGGAATTGCTAGCGGCTTTATTGTGCAACCCGCGGCAGCGCGCACGATTTCGCAAAACATGCCGTCTGCATACAGCCTCCTTCCATCGCCCGCATATTTTAGTGCGGTAACTGATCCGGTTATCACATTCGCGGATGTCGGTTTTACGCAGAACTGG
Organism: Candidatus Kaiserbacteria bacterium RIFCSPHIGHO2_01_FULL_53_29; assembly: GCA_001781125.1. Classification (GTDB taxonomy): domain Bacteria; phylum Patescibacteriota; class Minisyncoccia; order Phycocordibacterales; family UBA2100; genus UBA10103. Next base: position 29,895 of record MFKT01000009.1, on the reverse strand, counting down.
AGAAATTTCTGGGGCAACCTCATTAATACCTACAGTCCGTTCGTCGAATTTATGACGGGGCAAGGTGTTACGCGTACGAGTCCGCCCGAGAACTTTCTGCACATTCCAGAAGTTGTGCGGACTGATCTCATGGGGGGTGCTGCCGATTTCCATGCCATGTACGACACGTATGCGTTTCCCGAGCACATTCGCGTGGTGCAGGTCGCTGGCTGGGGGAGACCAACAGTAAAAGCGGTGGAGTATCGAACGAGTCATTTTTTGCAGAGTTACGGGACGTTGTTTACCCGCGAAGGCGATAGCACAGTTGTTTATCCGAGCGCAATTTCGTCGGTGGCGGATGAAACGTATTTTTTCAATCTTGATTTATATCGAGAGCCTGGTAACAAACAAGCACAACATAGAGATTTGTTAAGCACCAGTCCAATTCGAAGTTTAATAGAGTCAGTAATCAGTGGTGAAAATATACTACAGACTAACTTCGTCTTAGGCGCAAAACCACAGGTTGTCGATCTCGACGACGAGTTAATAGTCAGCACCTACTCTCCCGTAATTCTCGGCGCGTACGATGAATTCGGGAACCTCACCGGCATTGATCCCAATCAAGATCTTTCAGCCGAGATTCTCACGATTCTAGGAAATATTCCCGGGAGTAGCTTCATTTACACCAGCGAGACCCAGCACATCTTTCTCCCGAAAACGGGTACCTATACATTTGTCTACCAGGGTGTCGGCAGCGGCTCCACGACGGTCACCATCGAGGATTTTATAGCAGATGCGACGACGCCAGTCGCCAGCTTCTCCGATATTCCGACGACGGAGAATACGAATGCCACGTTTGAGGTTGTAAGCACCGCACCGGAGGAGACAACTATAGAGGTTGACGTAAATGGCGACAATCAGATCGACCGAACAATTTCTCCTGATGGCACTGAACCATCGCTCAGTGAATTACTTGTACTTATCAAAGAAAAAATCCTAACCCTCGACATCAAAGACAAGTTGAAGCAGGATCTTTTGAAAAAGGTTGTGGGTCTTGAAAAGAAGATCGAGGTAAAAAAACAAAAGAATGCGAAAGTTCTCGCGAAATTCAAGAAGAAAGTATCAAATCAGGAAGTGAAAGGGAAAATTACAACCGCGGATGCGAATGAAATTGTGGCACTTGTGGAGCTTCTTGGGGCACAGTCAGATAGCGTGGCGCTCAATGCAGACGTCCTTGTTCAACTTAAGACAAAAATCATCTCGTTGAATATAAAAGCGAGCCTAAAAAATAATCTCCTCAAGCGTGTCGACAGATTGGAGAACAAACAGGCTCTTACTGCAGCTCTTGCCAATCTTACGACAATGATATCGAAAAAAGCGACAAACGGGAAAATTACGGATACTGATGCACAGATGTTGATAAACATCCTTGCCCAAATCGAAAATGCGCTATAGTGATTCAGTATGAAAAAAATCTCTGTATGGGGAGCGGTGGTGGCTCTAATATATCTTAGCTTCGTTGGCGTTATAGTAATCGATGCAGCTAATTGCAATGGCATGTTTTGTGATGTTGGCGTCGGGTTAGCAACATTGCCATTAGGTCTATTAGTAAATTATGGGTACGATCACACCATTTTGTTTTGGGGCTTAATTTTTACAAATACCATCATTTTCTACGCCATCTTTGCAGCACTACAAAAGTGGGTGAAGAGCGCCTCGCGTTCTGGTGGTGGTTTCAAAAAGTGAAGATTTGTGGGATGATTCGCCGGTATGGCGATCATCATTTCAAAAAACGGCAAGAACGCCGTCAAAGTGGAAAAATCAACTTTCGAAAAGTGTGGTGGAGGGAATTATTTCAGACAATTGACTGTTCGTATTGTCAAGGTTGACCAGAAACCCCATAGAATATATACTCCTCGGACATTTGCTACGAGCTGATTGAGTTGCGGCTGCGCTTTTTCCTCCGGAGGAGGATCCGCCTCTGGCGGAGAAGCAAAATGGCATCGAAAGATGCATTTAGATACGAAAATTTAATAACGGTACTCACACCATGATCCCGCCTCGGCGGGACCACGGGTAGCTTGTTGTAAAATGGCGAAAACGAAGCACGTGCGACCGCAAAAATACTTCGGCAAATTTCGCGAGCCTCTGGTGAAATTCCCGAGTCTCGTGGAGTCACAGATCGCATCCTTCCGGCAATTCGTGGAGGGGGGTGCCGAGCGTGTCTTTAAGGAGTTTTCCCCTATCACCGACCACTCCAACAAAAAATTCGAGTTGAAGCTCGTGAAGTTCACCTTCGGCGAATTGCGCTGGGATGAGCACTACGCGAAAAGAGCAATGCGCACCTACGAGGCGCCGCTTTCGATGGTTGTGCGACTGAAAAACAAGACGAACGGCGAGGAGAAGGAGCAGGAGATCTTTCTCGCGGATTTTCCGTGGATGACACATCACGGCACCTTCATCATCAACGGAGTCGAGCGCATCGTCGTGCCGCAACTCGCGCGCTCGTACGGTGTTTTCTTCGAATCAATTCCGCACAAGGGCAAGAATTATTTTGCTGCCAAGATCATTCCTGCGCGCGGCGTATGGATAGAGATCGAATCCGATGCCGACGGCGGCATTTATGTAAAGATCGACCGCAAACGCCGGTTTCCCGTGACTTCGCTTTTGCGCGTGCTCGGAGTTGCGAGTGAGAAAGAAATTTTAGGTAAATTTGAAAAATCTGTTCTCGCTCGCGACGCGATCGCAAAGACGCTCGAGCACGACCACGCACAAACGCCCGAGGAGGCGTTCGTCGAGATCTACCGGAGGCTGCGTGACGGAGATATTGCGACACCGGAGTCTGCGCGCGCCCATGTCGAAGTTATCCTTTCTGCGGAGCGCTACGATTTCTCGCGTGTTGGCCGTTTCCATTTCAACCGTCGTTTCGGGCTCGGGGTCAGTGAGAAAGACCTTACGAATTCGATCCTCACGCTCTCCGATGTGGTCCGCATCATCACCAATATTGCCGAATTGAATGCGAACGCGGCAGCTCAGGCAGACGACATCGACCACCTCGGATTTCGCCGCGTGCGATTCGCGGGCGAGCTCTTGGAGAGCCGCATGCGTGTAGGCCTCTCGCGCATGAAGCGCAACATTCAGGACCGCATGGCGATGGTGGATGCAGAGACGACGAGCCCCGTTTCGTTCGTCAATCCGCGACCGTTTCAAGCGGCCATCCGCGAATTTTTCACGACCGATCAGCTCTCGCAGCTCATGCAGCAATACAATACGCTTGATGAGATCGAACATTTGCGCACCCTCTCCACACTGGGTCGCGGGGGCCTCACGAGTGAGCGCGCAGGCCTCGAAGTGCGCGACGTGCACTCATCGCACTACGGTCGTGTGTGTCCCATTCACACACCGGAAGGCAAGAACATCGGGCTCGTGCTTCACATGTCGCTCTATGCGCGCCCCAATGAATTCGGCATCATCGAGACGCCGTATGCGAAAGTCGAAAAAGGAGTGGTCACCAAAGAGATCAAATATTTGAATGCACTCGAAGAAGAACAGTATGCTATTGCGCACGCAGGAATTCCGCGCGACGAGTCGGGACACATTACGGTAAAAATGGTGGAGGTGCGCAAAGAAGGAAATCCGACCCTCGTGAAGCGCGAGAACGTGGATTTCATGGAAGTCGCCACCAACCAGCCGTTCTCGGTCGCGACTTCGCTCATCCCCTTTGTCGAGAACGACGACGCCAACCGCGCGCTCATGGGTTCCAACATGCAAAAGCAAGCGGTGCCGCTTGTGGTCCCTGAAGCACCGGTAGTAGCAACCGGCGTTGAGTCTGCCGCGGCGCGCGACTCCGGCCGGCTCGTTATCGCCGAAGAAGCGGGGGAAGTGACGTACGCTGACGCGCAAATGATCAAGGTCAAAAATAGCGATGGAAAGACCAAGGAGTACAGCCTCGTCAATTTTTCCCGCACCAACGGCTTTACCACGTTCCACCAGAGACCCGCGGTTTCTGTGGGCGATAGCGCGAAGAAGGGAACCGTCCTTGCCGATACCTCGACGTCGGTTGCCGGACAGCTTGCGATAGGCCAGAACGTCCGTGTCGCCTTCTTGCCGTGGTTCGGCGCCAACTATGAAGATGCCATCGTCATTTCCGAAAGACTGGCCAAGGAAGCACGCTTCACCTCTATCCACATGGAGGAATTCATTTGTGTGGTCCGCGACACCAAGCTAGGGAGCGAAGTCACGACCCACGATATCCCCAACGTCAGCGAATTCAAACTCCGTAATCTCGACGAGGACGGCGTTATCCGCATTGGCGCAGAAGTGCGCTCCGGCGATATTCTGGTCGGCAAAGTGACCCCGAAAGGCGAGACACAGCTCACGCCGGAGGAGCGTCTCTTGCACGCGATCTTTGGCGAAAAAGCCAAAGACGTGAAAGACACATCACTTCGTATGGAAGGTGGGAAGCGCGGACGCATTATCGGCGTCAAAGTGTTCTCGCGCGAGACCGGCGATCAGCTCGAAAGCGGCGTCATCAAGCGCGTGCATATTGAGGTCGCGCAGCTGCGCACGATATCGGTGGGCGACAAGCTCGCCGGCCGTCACGGCAACAAAGGCGTCATTAGTCGTATTCTTCCCGAAGAAGACATGCCGTTCGATGCCGAAGGCAATCCGGTGGATATCATTCTCACTCCCTTGGGCGTGCCAAGCCGCATGAACCTGGGTCAGATCCTCGAGCTCCATTTGGGCCTTGCGGCGGACATACTCGGCTATCAGGCTGTCGTGCCGTCATTTGCGGGTGCCTCCGAAAAAGAGATACGCGAGGAACTTAAGCTCGCGGGTGTAGCCGAAACCGGCAAGCGCATTCTCTTCGACGGACGTACCGGCGAGGCTTTCGCACAGCCCGTTTCCGTCGGTGTCATGTATATATTGAAGCTTCACCACATGGTCGAGGACAAAATCCACATGCGCTCTATCGGCCCGTACTCGCTCACGACGCAGCAGCCCTTGGGCGGCAAGGCGCAAAATGGCGGCCAGCGCGTGGGAGAAATGGAGGTGTGGGCATTCTTAGGGTACGGCGCCGCCTATTCTTTGCGCGAGATTCTCACAATTAAATCCGACGACATCTTGGGCCGCTCGGCGGCATTCGATGCGATCGTTTCCGGTAAACGCATCGAGGAGAGCAATACCCCCGCGACCTTCAATGTTCTGGTCCGGCATTTGCGAGGGCTTGGTATCGATATCGAATTCAAGGAAAACTCTAAAAATTTGTAAGATTTTCTAGACTCATTTTATTCGCTAAGAAAAACTAACATGCCAAAAAAGCGAAAAGACATCATCCCGGCCGATTTCGAAGCAGTCGCGATGCGCCTCGCCTCCCCCGAGCGTGTCTTGGAGTGGAGCTTTGGTGAGATCACGAAGCCCGAAACCATCAACTACCGTACGCAGCGCCCCGAGAAGAACGGCCTTTTCGACGAGCGCGTTTTCGGCCCTGAAAAAGATTACGAATGTTACTGCGGGAAATACCGCGGCATACGCTTCCGTGGCATCGTCTGCGAGAAATGTGGTGTGGAGATCACGCGCGCCATCGTGCGCCGTGAGCGTATGGGACACATCGATCTTGCAACGCCCGTTTCGCACATCTGGTTCTTACGCGGAATTCCTTCGCGCATTGCCCTCATGCTGGGCCTTTCTGCCGCAGAGGTGGAAAAGGTAGTCTATTTTGCCGGCTATATCGTAACGCACGTGGATGAAAAAGAACGCGGACGGCTCCTCAAAGACCTCGAGCAGGAATTCCAAACAAAGAACAAATCCGCCGCAACTCCCGAGGTGAAAACCGATCTCAAAGAACGCGCCACAAAAGCGAAGAAAGAGATCGAATCCATCAGGACTGGTGTCGTTTTGGACGAAGCAGCCTACCATCTCTATGCCGTCAAGTACGGAGCGATGTTCCGGGCCACCATCGGTGCTGAGGCCTTGTACAATATTTTGAAACACATCGACATCGAACAGTTCATCAAGAAGGTCAAAGGTGAGTATGAAGAATCCGGCGCGGCCGACCGCGATAAGTTGCGCAAGCGCCTCGCTCTCGCGGAGAGTTTGCAGCGCGCAGGTGTTCGCCCCGAGTGGATGTTCATGACGCGCCTGCCGGTGGTGCCGCCGGCACTTCGCCCGATGGTCGCGCTCGAAGGCGGTCGTCATGCCAGCTCGGACTTGAACGACCTCTACCGTCGCGTCATCAACCGCAACAACCGCTTAAAGCGTTTGCTCGCGATCAAAGCTCCGGAAGTCATTCTCCGCAATGAAAAGCGAATTCTGCAGGAGGCGGTAGACGCGCTCCTCGACAACTCAATGCGCCGCGGCGCTGGTGTCCTCGGTATTCTCGGAGGCCGTCGCCGCGCGCTTAAAAGCCTCGCGGATTATCTCAAAGGCAAGCACGGCTATCTCCGTCAGAATCTTCTCGGCAAACGCGTAGACTACTCGGGCCGGTCCGTTATCGTCGTCGGTCCCGATCTGGCACTTGATGAGTGCGGTCTGCCCAAGCACATGGTTTTGGAACTTTTCCGCCCTTTCGTCATCCAGGGTTTGCTTGCGCGCGAACTCGCATACAACATCCGCGGTGCCGGCCGGCTTATCGAAGACGAGGCTCCCGAAGTCTGGCCCATCCTCGAAGAGGCCATCAAAGATAAATACGTATTGCTCAACCGCGCACCGACATTGCACCGCCAATCAATCCAGGCATTCCGACCGGTCTTGATCGAAGGTGATGCCATCCAAGTGCATCCGCTTGTCTGCCCTGCGTACAACGCGGATTTCGACGGCGACGCAATGGCCGTGCACGTACCCCTCTCCGAGGCTGCGCAAATGGAAGCGAAAATGATGATGTCCGCGAATAAAAATATTCTCAAGCCTGGGAGCGGCGATGTCGTCGTTGCATCGAAGCTTCTCGACATCGTTTTGGGCTGCTACTGGATGACCAAATCCGTCGACGGCCTCAAGGGCGAGGGAAGTGCATTTCCCTCGACCAACGCGGCTATTACCGCGCACGATTTTGCCGCAGTAGATCTGCGCGCGAAGATCAAGGTACTGCCCAGCGACAACAAGAAGTACGCGCAGTTCAACGCACAGGTATTCGACACCACCGTTGGTCGCCTCCTTTTCAACTCTGTTCTTCCGAGCGATTTCCCGTATCTCAACGAAGAGATCACCAACAAGCGCATGGGTGCCTTGGTACAGAATCTCGTCACGCACTACAAGCTCGACGGCATTCCCGTCATTCTCGACAAGATCAAAGCGTTTGGTTTCCGCTACGCGACCTACGCGGGCATCACGTGGGCCATCTCCGATGTCGTCATTCCGAAAGTGAAAGAAGAAATGGTCAAGGCGGGTCGCGAGAAGGCCGCAAAAGAACTCGAGAACTACAACAACGGACTTTTGACCGAAGAAGAGCGGCGCCGATCGACGATAGAGATCTGGGGCAAGGTTTCCGGCGAGCTGCGTAAGCATGTGGTTGACGCGCTCGATGCGACCGGTCCCGTGCATGACATGATCACTTCGGGCGCGCGCGGCTCTGTGGTGCAGCTTCACCAGATGGTGGGGATGAAGGGCCTCATCACCAACCCACGCGGAGAGATCATCGAGTTCCCCATCACCTCGTCGCTCAAGGAAGGTCTTACGCCGATCGAATATTTCATCTCAACCCACGGCGCGCGCAAGGGTCTTGCCGACACTGCGCTCAACACTGCACGTGCCGGATACCTCACACGTCGCCTCTTCGACGTGGCGCACGATGTCGTCGTCCTTGAAGATGATTGCGGTACCAAAGAAGGCGTTATCATCCGCCGCCCCGGCAAGGAAAATATCGGTGGCTCATTCGCCGATCGCGTCGTGGGCCGCGTTCTCGCGGAAGAGGCCGGCAAATTCAAGCGCGGACATCTTTTGAATCGTGACGATGCGAAAGCGATCGAAGAAGACGACTCGCTCAAGGAAGTAATGCTTCGCTCCCCGATGACGTGCAAAGTGGCGCGTGGTGTGTGTCAAAAATGCTATGGCATGGACCTCACGACCGGCGAGATCGTGGATCTTGGCGAGGCGATCGGCGTCATTGCCGCGCAAGCGATCGGTGAACCGGGAACCCAACTCACCATGCGAACCTTCCACACGGGAGGAGTGGCGACTGCGGGCGGCGACATCACGATGGGACTGCCCAGAGTCGAGGAAGTATTCGAGACGCGTACGCCAAAATTGCCCGCCTCGATCTCTCGCGTGTCCGGCGTCGTTACGGACATCGTCAAAGATGGACAGGAGACAGTCATCACCATTCTTCCGGAGACGAGCCCCGCCAAAGGCGGGGCGAGTATCGCCAAGCAAACCGCCAAAGCCGCCAAGAAAGACGCCGAATACCGCATTCATCCCTTGCGTACCATTCTTGTAAAGCAGGGAGCGAATGTCACCAAGGGCGATTTCCTTACCGACGGCTCGACGGATCTCGAAGAGTTCTTCGCGCTTGCGGGCAAAGAGCGCTCCCAGCAGTACATCATCGATGAGATCACGCGCATCTATGAGCTTCAGGGAGTTTCCACGGGCCGCAAGCACTTGGAGGTCATCGTGAAGCAGATGTTCTCGCGCGTCTCGGTCGTACAATCGGGCGACACGGGTGTCTCGGCGGGCGAGATTATCGCAGATTTCGAATTCGAACGCATCAACAAAGTACAAAAGGAAGTGGGCGGGGAACCGGCCAAAGGCAAGCAGCTCCTGCTCGGCATCACCGAAGTCTCGCTCACCCGCGCATCCTTCCTCTCGGCGATTTCCTTCCAGAATACGCCACGCAAATTGGCCGAGGCCGCGGTCTCCGGCGCGGTGGACCGCCTCATTGGTCTCAAAGAAAACGTCATCATCGGCCGCCTCATTCCTGCCGGCACCGGATTCAAGGGCAGCAAGAAACACGCAATGATAGAAGAAATGGAAGCAGGCTTCGCCGCTTCAGCCCCCGCCGAAGCGCCGGAGAGCCAGAGCCGCAAGGAGTCGGTTGAGCGGTAGTGCGTTTGTGCTATAACTCTCGCAGAGTGCAGGAATCAGCCTGCTGCTCTTGAACGTAAGGAACGTATCCATGAGTGGAAATCTCGCGACAGCGGTGGTAACCACAAAGAATCTCTTGACGAGCGGATGGAAACCTGTGACGACGGCGGTGCGACCGGTCTTGATATCCCTGTGCGTAACGGCGGGTATCGGCCGCGGCACCTTGCACGCGGCTGGCAACGAAGTGGCTGGGTTCGACAAAGAAGAATCTGAGCGTTTCACCAATGATGATCACGTCGCGGTGGCTTGGAAATGGCCCGGCGGTGGACAAGGAAACTGGTGCGGCTTGATGATCATCGTCGACACGGACAAGGAAGTTCGACTTCGCGCGCGCGGCGAGGTCTCGCTGAGCTCGGAAATGATCAGATTGCGACAATTTGGCGAGGCGCTCTTTCGCCAGGGATTCGGACCCGTCTGAACCGTCAGCTTCTAAGCCCCGCATAGTACATGAGACGAAAGAAGGCGGACGCCAATGCCGCCTTCTTCTTTTTATGTTAGGGAGGCGGGGCCTCCCCAATCCCGTCTTTTCAAAGGGGATTAAGGTTTTCGTAATATTCTCGAGCGTCCGTGAGTACCGTATTAAGTGGAGGCATATCTTCCGCTGTAAGTTGCATTAGTTCTGGGTTGAGCATTGCGCGTTCAGGGCGTGGAGTACCTGCGTAGTCCCGCAAACTTGAAAACGCGTACTCCTTGAGGCGGCTTTCCAGACTTCGCATATTTCTCACAGCTCCACGTTTCCATCCCGGCTCAAAGACCTCGGCTGCATTGAGATGGATGTATTGTGCGACTTGCTTGAAATAACGATCCGTCGCGATGTGGCGGGATCGGCACGGTCCAATGAACAGTCCACCTACTCGGGCATATTTTGCGTTGAAGTACATACTGTAACTCGTGCCGAGCTTCTGTAGAAACTTTGAAGATCCTCCCTCTTCTATTTCCTGAAATCCGACATGAAAGTGATTCGGCATAAGACTATAGGAACCGATCGCCACGAGCTCGCTCTTTCTGGGCCGCGTAAAAATTTCGGAATGACTGAGTTTCTGGAAATTACTACGATCAAACGCACCGTTATCGTTGCACAAATACAGAGATTCCTGGAATCGTTCGTAATCTTCCTTGTCCTTGAACGTCACCCGACCATCGATGCCTCGAGTGTAACAGTGATAATGCTCATCCGGAGCAAACGGTGTTCGTCGGTAACTCATATGCCTCTATCATAGCAGGAAAAAGGGAGGCGAGGCCTCCCTTTAAAGGAGTCGGTTGAACGATAAGCAGAAACGTGTTAAAGATAGCGCGGAGGTGAATCATGCGAAAGATCTGGTCCATTTGTACGGCCAACAGCACGGTCGCAAGTGCTGCGGCCATGCTCGCGCTCGCATTGCTGATCCGTTTCCAGTCGCCTTTCTGGCAGCTGATCCCCGCATGCGCGCTACTTTTCGCGGTCGTTCTTCGCAACACCGTCAGAGGCTGGAGGCACGGCTATCGACACACGCGCAACCGCAATGGCACCAATGATCCAGATATCCTTATGAAAATCCCATGGACGGGCCACTGCTTCGACTCCGGCTTCAACGCCGGCGTGCGCGAATGGAAGCGTGCACATCAAAGAGATTGAACGTCGGCTCCCCGCAGGAGCCGGCGTTCGCACTTTTTATACTGAAAGCGCATAATAGGATGCATGGCAGGGGATACTGTTCAACAAATTAAAGATAGACTCTCGATCGTCGACGTGGTGTCGCAATACGTGAAGCTTGAACGTGCGGGGGCAAGCCTGCGCGCGAGATGTCCTTTTCATGCTGAGCGCACGCCTTCATTTCATGTGTCGCCGGACAGAGGCACGTACCATTGTTTTGGGTGCAATGTCGGCGGGGATATTTTTTCTTTTGTCGAAGCTATCGAGGGGTTGGATTTTAAGGGGGCGCTGAAAGTACTTGCGGAGAAGGCGGGAGTGGAATTGGTGTATGAACGTGGTGGAAAAGAAAAGACCGATGAGCGCGCGCGATTGTTCGAGCTCATGGAAGTCGCGACCATTTTTTATACTTCACGCCTTACTGACGCTGCGAAGAAGTACCTCAAGGAGCGCGGCATGAGCGATGCCACCGTGCAGGAATTCCGGCTCGGGCTTGCGGGGGATTCGTGGAGCGAAGCGTCGGAATATCTAAAGGCAAAAAAGTTTACCGACAAAGAGATCCTTGACGCCGGTTTGGCCAAGAAAAACGAACGGGGCAATCTCACAGACAAATTCCGCAACCGCATCATATTCCCAATCGCGGATTCCGCCGGTCGCGTGGTTGGATTTTCGGGCCGTATCTTCCCCGTAAAGCCTGCGGCCACGGGGCAGGCGGCGAAGACTGACGGTGGCTTTGAGCCGCCTAAATACATGAACTCGCCAGAAACACCCCTCTTCCACAAATCCCGCATTTTGTACGGTTTCGACCGCGCAAAACAGTCCATCCGCAAGAACAATTGCGCCGTTTTGGTGGAGGGACAAATGGATTTATTGGCTTCACATCAGGCTGGATGGGGGAATACCGTCGCGGTATCCGGTACGGCGTTCACTTCGGAGCACGCCGCACTCATCCATCGCATGACAGACAATCTCGTCATTGCACTCGATGCCGACGAAGCGGGTATCAAGGCGGCGGGCCGCGCGGCACGCGCAGCGCTCCAAGGCGGGCTCAACGTCAAAGTCGCGCAATTGCCCACCGATCTCGATCCCGCCGACCTCATACTCAAAGAAGGTGCCGAGGCGTGGAAAAAGGCGATACGAAATGCAAAAGACATCATTGCCTTCTTACTCGATGTGCTCGAGGAGCATATGAAAGCGCCCGATAGTTTCCGCCGTTCAGTCGAACAAGTGGTATTGCCGTTCCTCTCCGACGTGCAATCGCCGATCGCGCGTGAACAATACCTACATGAGATCGCAGCGCGCCTCGGTGTCTCCGAAGCTGCTGTTGCAGAAACACTCGCAAAGGTTCCGACTGCGTCGCGCGTCGCAATGGACGATAGTGTTCGCGATCAGGACAAGGCAAAGCCCTCCTTCGCCCAAGGCTTCGGAAGGGCACGGCAAGCGTTTTCAATTCTTCTCTGGCAGCAGTCTTTGCAAAAGCCTTCGATAGATGTTGCCGCTTACGCGCGCGAATTGGAAGAGGCGGTGGGTGCAGAGGCTTTCGCTTCACTCACGACACTCTCCGAGAGCGAGCGCGAAGCCTTGCGTTTCTCTGCCGAGCGCCTCTATGGCAAGAGCGCTGCACCTTTGCGCGAGGCGAAGGTGCTTCTTCACGTTATCCTCAGGGAGCTGCTTGCTGCGGAGCTCGACGAGGCTACGTATGCCCTTAAAAAGGCTGAAAACCTCGGTAATGAGGAGGAAGTTATCCGACTCATGGGTGTGTGTAAACTGTTGACAACTCGGATTGGACAAATACACGAAAGAGTATAGAGTTACGCGCTTGTGTCTCAATCCGTCTTTTTGGGGTGTTTTTTGTCCTCCAGAGGAGGATCCTCCTTCGGAGGATAAGAAAGGTTTAGGCTCTCAAACGGTAAGACACTACACATTCCCGCTGTCCTCATGAAGAGGAGGGGTTTGTGCGCGAAAGTTTTGTGGATATGAAAAAGAAGAAACATAAGAAGAAGAAAGTGACGAAGAAAATGCGCAGGCCCATGAAGCGTGCTGTTCGTCCTGCCAAACGTCGATCAGCCGGCAAGAAGCGACCGCACGCTAAGAGAAAATCTGCGAGACCGGTCCGAAGGAGTAGGAAGATCGTTTCTGCTTCCAGGGGAAATGCATCGCTCGGCAAGCGGCAGGGAAAAGTGGATGCGCTCATCACTCTGGGCAAAGAGCGCGGCTATATCACTTACGATGAGATCTTGCGCGAGTTCCCGACGATCGAGGACAACGTCGTCCTGCTCGAGAGAATGTATGACCTCTTCGGGACGGCAGGCATCGATGTCTTGGAAGGCGGTGGTATGCTCGAAGATACTTCAGCAGATTCCGTTTTGGCGAGCAAGAAACTCCAGAATCGCCGGGCTGACGCGGGCTATGATTCGGTGCAGATGTATCTGCGCGAGATAGGCCAATATCCGCTCTTGAACGGTCAGCAGGAAAAAGACCTGGCGAAGCGTATTCTCACAGGCGACGAAGAGGCTCGCAGCATCCTTGCGCGTTCCAACCTCCGCTTGGTCGTCTCTATCGCAAAAAAGTACGTCAATCGTAGCCCTGATCTCACACTTCTCGACCTCATTCAGGAAGGCAACCTCGGCCTTTTCAAAGCCGTCGACAAATTCGACCACACGAAGGGCTACAAGTTCTCTACCTATGCGACGTGGTGGATCCGCCAGGCCATCACCCGCGCTCTGGCCGACCAGTCGCGCACCATCCGCATTCCTGTCCACATGGTGGAAACGATCGCGAAGTACAAGCAAAAAGTGCGCGAGCTCAACCAGCACCTCGGCCGTGATCCCTTGCCCGAAGAGATTGCCGCGGAGATGGGCATCGAGATAGAGAAGATCTACACCATCCAGAAGATCAATCAGGACACCGTCTCGCTGGAGTCACCGGTCGGCGAGGATGACGACGAGCGCTCGACCTTGGGCAGCTTCATCGCCGACGACACAATCGCCAGTCCCGATATGGATGCTTCACGCAGAATCCTGAATGAGCAGATGACGGAAATTCTCGACGAGCTTTCGCCCAAGGAGCGCAAGATATTGGAAATGCGCAACGGTCTCACCGAGGAGGGGATTTGCTTCACACTGGAGGAGGTGGGGCGTGAATTCGGCGTTACCCGTGAACGCATCCGCCAAATCGAAGCCAAAGCCCTCGAGCGCATCCGCTTCCACGAACGCGCGAAGCAGCTGCGAAGCTACTAAGCTACTAAGCCACAAGATCAAGACTCAAGGAATTTCTCATACAAGTCGGGTATTTCGAGGATAAGAGATCGAATCGCTTTGGTTTCTCGCGCGATCATTGATGGCGTAATTTTGGTCTTTCGAAATCTCACATATCCATCATCAGAACCGACTATTAGTTTAGTTCTGACAAACCCACTTGTGTCGACGGATAGCCAGTTTGCATGCACCAAGGAATTTCTGAATTTATTTAATTCTTTTAATTTTTTCGCAACAGCATCTACTTTATTTTTTGACTTTTGTAATGAACCAGCCAGTCTCGAATAGGTTTTATGAAATAGCTCTATTTTGTTTTGCGTTGAAAGACGTTCAATAACGACATATCCGATATCGTGACTTCTTCCATTGCCTAAGATTTCGGCGATGGCCAGATTTAGTATGTGCTCAAGTTCCGAAAAGTTTATTAAGAAAATGCCAATAAAGCGGGCATACTTCTTTGCAACCTCTCTCGTTTCTGCCGCGTTAAAATAGTCGAACTGTTCCAAATCTTCAATCTGATGTTCTGATTCTTCGTCACTTTGCATAAAAATTTGTAACTAACTAAGAATTCAAACGAATGCTATACCCCCGCCTCGAGTTTGTCCAAATCGGGCCTTTTGAACTTGAAGATTGCGAGCAAGGCAATCACGCCGACCATATTGGAGAGGACGTCCGAACCGGATTCTGTGAGATTGGGTGAATAGAGTTTCAAACCTTCGGCAAGACTTCTCACATAAAGACGCGCGAGATATTCGGCTCCTTCCCACACTATTGCCATCAAAAGGACGAATACGAACGTTGAGATGATTGCAGCTAGCGATCGGGTGCCGTATCCCAGTCTCTCCAGCAGCCACAGCCACCCGAGTCCGAACGCTACTCCCACAAGCGCATGGAGAACGTTGTCCCACCACACAAAACCCGCGGCTATCTGCATGTCATAGAGACCCGAATAAAGCGCGGCAAAGTGCAGCGCTGCGATGAAAAGAAGCAGAAGGGGAATGTGGATGAAACGGATCCTCATACCATAGGGCACGCTTAAGAATCCAGGATTTTATCTACATGAGAGGCATCGATCTCAAAACAATCCTTGTATCTGGGATCTTGTATACTCGCAGGGTAGTCCAATTTAAAGAGGTCAATATCTCGCGGCGTTAATGTGGGAGGACCGATCACCATTTTGATACTCCTATCCGGTTGTGGAAGTATCATTGCTATACGGTATGTCCTTTTTTCTTCGCTCTTAACCTTCACTAGATCACCGCTGCCCATAACGTATTGTCCTCTGCGATCCATCGGTATCGAACCCTGTGACATTTTCTCGGTCATAGAAGAAGGATACCTTCAATGCTACCTCTCCGCCCCGCTTTGTCCAAATCGAACGACCGGGCTCCTGAAGAGTCCGGCCGTGTTCATGGATCGTCCTTCGGCGTCACTTCAATGACAGCGGCGAGGAGACATAGGGCTAAGACACCGAAGAAGATGCCGCCGACGACCTTCTGTGCCGGCAGGGGCGCGAGGATCACAAAGTTGATCGCGAAGTAGGCCGAGTTCACCGCCAAGACGATGAAGACGACCGCGACTGCGACCCGTAAGAACCACAGCACTTTCATGTCGTTTTCTCCAAAACGATGCAAGCTGCCGGCCATGCTACTCGTATAAGCCAATTTGTCCAAATCGAACGGCTGGGCTCCGCGAAGGGTAGGCCCGGTCGTATTAGTTGTCTCTCCCCTCGTCGCGGCGATTCACCAAGGCGTATTTGATGAACCATTTCGTGAACCGTTGCCACCGTAGCGAGTTTGGCCACGATGCGAGGTTGCGGGTCACGAATGTGAGGAACAGAGTCGAGCAGCCAGTGAAGAAGGTCGGCAGTGCGCAACTTGCGAGGAGCTCTGGGGTCTTGATGATGTACCAATGCATGCCGGCGCTCAAGCCCAACATCATTAGCATTGGAACCCCACTCCCGCAGAAATACGCCAGCACAGGCGTTCTTATTCTTTCTGCAAAGTGCTGCGCCACACGCGATGTAAGCCCGGTAAAGATACCGGACAGAATTGCTTGGCCGCCTCCTGCAGATAGTGCGACCCATCCGTGGCCCAAGTTGATCAAGAGAACGAACGGGCCGTTGACGATTGCTGACTGGAAGGCCAATTTCCAGTTGAAGACGATCTCGATGTAGTTAAGAACACTGCGGCAGAAAGCCACAGCACTGCGAAGCAATCGCATGGCTTTCCTCCTGCTTTAGATCCTTGGTCAGAACAAGACCGTCGGAATCCTATACCCCCGCCGCAGGTTTGTCCAAATCAGTTCAATACCTTTCTTAAATGCGCAGTTGCGACAGGGAAGACCCTTTTGTATTTCTCTTGTCGTAGTTCTACTGCGAGTTCTGGTTGAAAGTCCTCCACATCCTGTGGAGACATGTCATTCGGACCGATCCATACAGCATCCCCACCTTCGTCGTCGTGATGTTCAAAATGCAGGACTCGATATGCGGTTGCTGCTTGAAACTCGCTCCCGAACGCCGTGAGATCGATGCCTTCCTTGAATTTTACGAGATCACCCTTCTTAAATACTTCCTTCGGATTTTCCCGCAGCGTCTCTATCATCCTCGAATGCTATACCCCCGCCTCGGGTTTGTCCAAAAAAGACGAGCGGCCGGAAAGGGCCGGCCGCCTTGTTTGCTCCGAGTCCTCCTAGGCTCGGGCTCTTTCAGTGTTTTTTGGTGAATCGGACTAGGCCACCTTCTTTTCTTCTCCGACCGCTTTGATCAGAAGCTGGTCCATGTTGAATTCGGCGATGAATCCGGCAATGCGGATACCGCCGATCGTCCTCTGGAGGGCGTCCCGCGCGTCGCCGTAGCGTTGGTGCTTGAGATACTCGGGGATTTTCACCTCGAGCGCATGACGGATGTCCGCTGCCCGGGCCACCTCCATGACCCGTGTGTCCAGGAATACCCGGTGATTCATCGCGACGCCTGGGTTGCACCTCGTCGGTTTGGCCTCGGGCCAATGATCGTCGAAATACGCGGCAAGCGCAGCACGGGCAAGCTCGATGGTCGTGCTCGTATCAAGGGGTTTGAGTTTTCTCACGATGTGCTCCTTTCGCTGGCTTTGGGTCCGCCCCATGCCAGTCCGCGAGAATCCTATACCCCCGCCTCGGGTTTGTCCAAAGCCAGACGAACCTATCTTATCTGCGCTTTTTTTGGGCGCGGGCGGCGAGCATTACCCGCTTGGCCTCAAGGCGTTTCTTTGTTTTTTTGGAACGCGACTTCTTGTTTTTAATATCCGTACTTGCTCTTTTTGCCATGGGTCGATTATACCCCCATATCGCGTTTATCCAAAATCATCCCCACATCTATATTCTTATTCGCGCGAATAAGCATATAATGCATGCATGAAAGAGGCGGAAGGGGAACGGCTTCTGAAAGCTTTGGCAAATCGTCGGCGACTTGCGATCTTGAACGTATTGGGGAAAAGGAAAGAAGCAAACGTTAGCGAGATTTCCGAGGTAATACGCCTGTCTTTTACATCTACCTCAAAACACCTGACGATGCTCGAGCGAGCCGGATTTGTAGAGAAAGAACAGCGCAGCTTGAATATGTTTTACCGCATTGCGCCAGATTCTCCCGCGATCCTCAAGGCAGTAAGCGCTATGTTCTAATTCGCGCGAATAAGCATATAACGATTTCCCCAATCACTGTAAACCAACAGAAAGCATTTTAGAGGGTTGATGGTGGCCCTTGATGATACGAACTTTCACAGCGGGAACGCCGAGGTGCATAGCGACGAGGGCGATGACTCGACGATTGGCGAGGTTATTTTCGGGCTTTTCGCGCACAGAGATCTCAAAATGAATATCAGAGGCTTTTCGCACGCTCTCGTTCTTGGCGCCAGTCTTCACACGGACCTTGATGTGCATGGAGAGCATCGTATATTTTCTCCTCGGGTTTGTCCAAAAAAAATCGACCGTGCGCGGGGGCACGGTCGAAGTCTTGAAGAAAAGAGCGAGCGGAGTTCGTCTTTTTTGTCGGCGCCGGTACTACCGCCGCCGACCTATCCTCGAGGTGAGCAGGAAATAGACCAAGAAGGCCTCTCCCAGTACGAGGATGCTCTGGATCTTGAGCAGGTTCAGGAACAGAGTTTCCGCTTTGTCCCAGCGGAAGTACCTGAACGTTGCCTTCAGCAAATCGGCGTGCACCGCGTACCACGCTTCGGTCTGCGGGGTCCACTGCAACCAGATGGCGATAAGGGCGCTGTGGACGACGACGATTGCCAATACCGTCCTCCACGTGTTCCTGCCGAAGAATTCCCGGAAGATGAACTCGATCGCCATGGCCCATGCGAGCATAAGCGATGCGATCAGGAGCGTACGGTCGATATGCATCTTCCCGACCACGATAGCCTCGGTCTTGTACTGGCCGATGCCGAACTGGCGCGCGACGAACTTGGCGAGTACCTTGGCAGAGCTTTCGGCGCCATTGAGCAGGTCATTAACGAGCTGGGTGTTGACCCAGTACCAGAAGACACCGAGGGTTGCGATAGCGAAGACGTAGCAAAGAGTGCGTAGCGTTACGAGTCGCATCATTGTCATGCCCTCCAGGCAAGGTTCGAGGTTGATGTTGAAGAGGTGATTCCGCTATGAACAGCTTTTATTATACCACCTCTATGCATATGTGTCAAATGGTGATAAAATCCCCGTATGAAGGTAAATTCCGAGTCTTCCGGTTCCCCTAAAAAAGGTCACAAAAGCCGGAGAAAGGCAGATAGACGAGTTCCTATTGCGTATTGGAGCCACTCATCGCTCATGTCATTTTTGCGCAATCCGCTTGCGTGGTACAAGCGATATGTCGAGAAAGTCTACGATACGCCCACCAATCCTTCAGCGGTCGTGGGCAGGGCTGCGCATGTCGCCTTGCAGCACTTTTACGGCGGTATCGCGAAAGATGGAGCGATCGAGCTCGGCCTCGAGCATATGCGCTCTGTCGGGGATTTTGAGATCAATTTCGGTAAAGCGAAGTCGCGGCTCGCCAAAAGGAAAAAGCGCGATTCTATGGAGCAGGAATATCTACGGGCCGTTTCTTTCTATCTCGAGCGCCCACCCAAGCATAAAGTGCTCGGTGTCGAGGTGGTTGGTATCGCACAGGTGGAAGGATTAACACTCCCTATAAAAGCCATTTCAGACTTGGTGGTGCAGTCTGCCGTTGACCGCAAAGCGGTGGACATTGTGGACCACAAATTCGTCGACTTTTTCAGCACGAAGCGCAAAGGTAAGACACTTTTTGTCATGCAAGCACTCTTCAACTATTACGCGGTCAAGCAGCACTACGGAAAAGAAGTACGACGATTCATCATCTATGAATGTCGCAAGAAGAAAAATGCCGATGGCTCTTCGCAAATGCGTCGGTATGTTATCGATTATCAGGAGTGCAAAGAGGATTTTGCGGTCTTCCACCGCCTTCTCAACGACGCAACCAAGGAGATATCGCGCAAGCGTGTATACCTTCCCAACCCCTCCGATATGTTCGAAGGAGAGAATTCCTTCGATATCTATCGGCTCGGGCTGGTGGAAGACTAGCGACTCCTCACCCCCGACGTAAAGTCGGGGTCCCGACCGATGTCGGGACTTCGTAACGGTATTAGCGGCTTCGAACCTTTAGCTTAGTTTGGCGTTTTTTGTTAATTTTGGGGAGTCTTATCATGAGGATGCCGTGTTTTTCGGAGGCTTCGGCCAAGTCGACATCGATTTCTTCGGGGAGGAGAATTGTGCGTGAAAATGAACCCCAGTAGAGCTCGCGCTGGAAGTAATTGTCTTCCTCCACTTCACGCTCATCCTCGCGCGAGCCGCTTATCGTGAGCATCTCGCGGGTCAGCGCGATATCGATAGAAGTGGGCTGGACGCCGGCGACAAGCGCTTTGACCACGATGGCGTCCGGCGTCTGATAGATATCTACCGCAAGCTCGCCCTGCGGCTCCTCGGCTGCCCATTTCTCATCCCGGGTTGTGATGTGCGCGCGGCGCTCATCGCCTTCGCCCTCAAAGACCGCCGGACGCGAGGAATCGTCAAAGAAGTCCTCATCGCCGGAGGCGCCGGTGAGGCGGGAGAAAAATCCGGGTTTCTTCAGGAGCGCCATAATTTTTGTTTGATGACTGGGTGAATGCGTTTGATGTATTCTAGCATGGCAAGAAGGATGATGAGCCCGATCCACACGAACCCGAAGGTGCGCAGGAGATGCTCCTCGGGAGTATTAAGTATAAGGAAGTTGAAGATACTGTGCAAAGTGGCAGCGAGGATAACTCCGATAAGGGCGTACCAGCGTTTGATGCTCTTTTTCTTGTAGAAAGAAAGCCCTAGCGCGACGCCGATAACGGCCGATGAGAGCACGTGGAGGAGCGTGGCGCCCACAAAGCGGAGATTGCCCGTAAGGAGCGTTTGCATTAGTGTGTCGCCGGAGAGCGGCGAGAGGAGGAAGAGGGTGTTTTCAGCCGCCGCGAAGCCGAGCGCCACAGTGACCATATAAATGACAGGGTCGATGGGCTCGTCGTCTTCGCGCCGGCGCAAGACGGTGAGCTTCGCCATTACGTATTTAATGAGCTCTTCCATCGCCGACCAGATGACAAAGGTAAGCGTTGTCGTTCCTACGGCGGCTGCCACCCAGAGTTCTTGGGCCGAGATAAGGGAGGCGGCCATTTTCTCAAGCGGGATGACGACCGCGACCGCGACCATGCCCGCCAAAAAGGCAAGCGCGATGAGCCTTCGCGGCTCCGGATGCACGCTATCCTCGCGCCGCCAAAACCACAACCACGCAAGCGGCGGCAGTATTCCGCCGGCAAGCGCTGCGATAAGAGGTTCGAATCCGTTCATTTGACTATTATACCGCGCGCCCTCCGTAGCTTTACTGTGCCCGTCCGAAGTCTTTGGCGGAGGAGGAGCGAAGGAGGGGCCATTTCGCGACCATCAGGAAGTCGCTTTCTTTCCTCGCCCCGCCGGAGCCTTGCGCGGAGGAGGGTTGGGGAAGTTGTTGCCAGATGGCTTCAGTGACGAAGGGCATAAAGGGGTGGAGGAGCTTTAAAGAAGTATTGAGTATGGCGTATAGAGTATGGGCGCGCGAGGCGGCGGCTTCGCCGCCGCCTCTGAAAATCGGTTTCGACTCCTCAAGAATTTCCGCCGCAAATCTATCCCACACAAAGTGATATACCTGATCGGCGGCGAGGTCGAGACGGAAGTTGTCGATGTTGGCAGATACTTCGGTTGCGACATCTTTCGCTTCATCAACGAGTTTCTGGTCGTCGGAATTTATGGATGTCGCACTTCCATAATTTTCAAGAACAAAACGCGTAATGTTCCACAATTTGTTCGCAAAATGCTTGTAACCGCGGATCTTCTCCTCCGATATTTTACTGTCCGTTCCCGGCGCCATGCCGGCGATGAGCGACATACGCACGGCGTCCATGCCGTATTTAGCAGACATATCGAGCGGATCGATGTTGTTGCCAAGTGACTTCGATATTTTCCGACCCTGTCCGTCTCGGACGATGCCGTGCAAAAGCACTTTACGGAAGGGAATTTCTCCAAGATGAAATTGGCTCATCAATATCATACGAGCGACCCAGAAAAAGAGAATGTCATAACCCGTTTCCAAAAGTGATGTCGGATGATATGTTTTCAAATCATCAGTTTCTTCAGGCCATCCGAGCGTTGAAAATGTCCACAACCCTGAAGAGAACCACGTGTCGAGCGTGTCCGAGTCTTGCTCCCACGTGCCCTCCGAAGCCTTGGCGGAGGAGGGGCCTTCGACGCCTACAATCGTATCAACAATGTTGCCTCGTTCGTCTTTCCTAAACCACGCAGGAATTCTGTGCCCAAACCATATCTGCCTTGAAATGCACCAGTCGCGTAGATTGTCGATCCAATTGAAATACACTTTCTCGAAATGTTTCGGAAATATCTCCGTTTCGCCGCTTTCGACTGCATCCCGCATGAGCTCTTTCAATGTTTTCCCGCTCCGCTTTGCGATGGGTTTGTTCACGTCGAGAAACCACTGCAGTTTCGGGAGCGGCTCGACAATGCCGCCGGTGCGCTCTGCCGTCGCGACATTTTGGGGGATCTCCTCTTCTTTGATAAGCAGGTTTTCTTTTTTGAGCCATTCGAGGATAATCTCACGTGCTTCCATCGTCTTTTTGCCTTTGAGCGCTCCTTCGATCGTCATGCGCGCTTTTTCGTCGATAACTTGCGGACGGAGGAGGTCATGTCGGTCTGCTATTTCCCAATCGGTATGACTGTGTGCAGGCGTGACGCCGAGCGCTCCGGTGCCGAATGATGGGTCGACGGACGGATCGGCCACGATTTTTACGTGAATCGGAACACCGCAAAATACGGCATCATATTCCTTGCCGACAAGGCCAGCGTAACGCCCGTCATCCGGATGCACGGCCACAGCCGTATCACCGACCTTGGTTTCAAGTCGCGTCGTCGCGATCGGAATAGGGAATTCATGACTGTATGTAAACGTGACGAGTTTGGCAGTCCGCTCTTCGTAGACGATCTCATCGTCGGAAATCGTCGTCTGACCCTTAGGGTCCCAATTGACGATGCGCTGACCTCTGTAAATGAGGCCCGCAGCATGCATGCGCACAAACGCTTCCATGACTGCGGCGTAGCGCTTTTCGTCCATGGTGTAGGCACATCGCGACCAGTCAAGCGAGGCGCCCATCTTTTTAAACTGATTGATGATGATGCTTTTATTTTCTTCGACGAAAACGTCGATCCGGCGGAGAAGTTCTTCGCGCCCCAGATCATGCCGCGTTTTTTTCTCGCTTTTTTGTATGTCCTTTTCAACACGTGCCTGCGTCGCGATCGCAGCGCTGTCGGTCCCAGGGATCCAAAGCGTTCGTTTGCCCTGCATACGCGCCGCGCGCACCACAATATCCTCAATCACGACCATAAGGGCGCTTCCCATGTGAAGAATTCCCGTCACGTTGGGCGGCGGGAGCACGATGGAGAATGTCTCCGCATCGGGTTTCGTGACCCCCTTTTCCACGCACACATCAGGGTTGGCATACCCGCTTTTCTCCCACAGCTCAAGCATCTGCGGCTCCTCTAAGGCAGGGTTGTATGGCTTGAGGAAAATCTCGGGCGCTTTTGAGGGCTCCATTGCGACACTTTAGCACACATTACGCCAGCTTCAGATTGCCGTTTGCGGCAAGAGTCGCCGGATCAGCGAACTCTTTTTTTAGTGCGTGGAAGTAGCCGGCGAGAGCTATCATGATGGCGTTGTCGGTCGCAAGTTCTGGCGGCGGCACGAGGAGCTGTGCAAAGTTGCCCGCCTCCGCTAGGGCTTCGGCGAGGCGAAGGCGAATGTGGGAATTGGCGGAGACGCCGCCGCCAACGACGACTGTGCTTGTTCCGAACTCTTCAACTGCGCGCATGGTTTTTGCAACAAGCACATCCGTGACCGCATCCTCAAACTCGCGCGCGAGTTGCATTTTGAAATCAAGCGAGGCGTCGCCTTGATGGTTTCCAACAATTTTGCGTACGGCGGTCTTTAGACCAGAAAACGAGAGATCGAAGTTGTCTTCATTGAGCATCGGGCGGGGAAGTTTGAATCCAGCTTCGAGCTTCGAGCTTCGAGCTGCCAGGGCAAGCCGGGAAATTTCGGGGCCGCCGGGGTAGCCGAGTCCGAGCAGTCGCGCGACCTTATCAAACGCCTCGCCGACAGCGTCATCGCGCGTCTGCCCGATGAGCTCGTACGTTTGAAACTGCTTCGACAAGACCAACTCTGTGTGCCCGCCGGAAATAAGGAGAGCCAGAACAGGAAACTCAAATTCGTTCAACCGTCCAGACATTCCAACATTCTTAAGAATGTTGGAATGTTCCATCGTGGAAAGGATGATATGACCCTCCATATGATTGACTGCCACAATGGGAACGTCCCACACAGCACTCAATGCTTTTGCAAAGTTGACGCCGACCCAGAGCGCGGGCTCAAGCCCTGGACCATGCGTTACTGCTATTGCATCAATGTCCGGTCTTTCGTGAGTTTGGAG
The DNA here is from genome assembly GCA_001781125.1 of Candidatus Kaiserbacteria bacterium RIFCSPHIGHO2_01_FULL_53_29. Classification (GTDB taxonomy): domain Bacteria; phylum Patescibacteriota; class Minisyncoccia; order Phycocordibacterales; family UBA2100; genus UBA10103. Next base: position 5,914 of record MFKT01000009.1, on the reverse strand, counting down.
AAAAGGAATCAGTAGAGTCAACAAGTCCGGTTCACGTTCTAGGGTCCTACCAAGGACCGTCCTTGGTAAAGCACCAAGGACGGTCCTTGGTTTTAACACACCAGCTTGCGCGAGAGCGTTTTCGAGCATCGGGACCAGATTTTTCGCATGTTCGCGCTTGGCGAGATTGGGGAATACACCGCCGTACTGTTCGTGCAATTTTGCCTGGGAAAGGAGCGCGTTGCCGAGTATTTCGAAATTGAAATGAGGACCGAAACCCCCCTCGGCCTCCATGAAGCACACGGCTGTTTCGTCGCACGAAGTCTCGATTCCTAGGACTTTCATATTCGACGTTATAGCATAGCGAGCCGAGAGAAGCGAAAATTTATTTTCGCTTCCGAGCAGCGCGTGCTATATGAAACTTTTTCATATACCATGAGACTCTGTATGGCTTCTATGTGGCGTGATGATATACCGATAACGAAGAATCCCCTTCGTTTTTTTCTTTTTGCCTCAAAACCGCACTGGAAGGTGGCAGTACTCGCGATCTTCATGGCGGCTCTCGGAGATGTTTTTGGTGCAAGCGTTTCCTATGTCTTCAAGTTGATCGCCAATGCCGCTGCGGCACTCGCTTCGGGCGGATCGCCCGACCGTCTCTTGTGGGCATGCGCGCTCGCCATTATCATCCTCGGTTTCGCGAAGATATTTTGGCGCATCGGCGGTTTTGCGGGAGCGAGGTGGGCCACTGGCGCTTCGGCGACCGCGCGCTATGCGCTGACCTCGTACGTCACTTTGCATAGCCGTGCGTATTTTTCGGATCGCTTCGCCGGTTCGATCATGAACAAGATACGGCATGCAGCGAGCGGAATGCGGGAAATCGTCGATGTTACATTGTGGGAATTTCTTGAACTTGCCGTCAATGCTCTCACGAGCTTCGTTATTGCGTGGCTCACGAGTCCGCTCGTCGCGTGGATATTTCTCGCGTGGATCGTTGTGATCACGATCATCAATATATATCTCGGGTATAAACGCGTGCCGTTGGCGGTACGTGCGCACGACCTTGAGACTCAGATCAATGGCGCGACCGTCGATCTCTTGACCAACGTGAGCGCGATGCAGGAATACGCGCGACGCGAGTTTGAGATCGAACGTCTCAAAGGCGCCACACAGGACCGCCGGATCGCACACCTCCGAAGTTGGTATTTCGGCGAATGGACAAGGGCACTGAATAGCGCACTCCTCGTCGTATTCGGAGGCGCCATGGTACTCACCACCGTCTCTTTGGCGCGTACCGGGGTCCTTTCTGTCGGCGATGTCGTCCTGATCATTATGATTATTTTCCGTATTGAAGGTCTCTTGCAATCACTCGGCTCCAATTTCAACAAATTCTCCGAAACGTGGGGAGAGATCGAAGAATCGCTGGAGGAGATCATCCATCCGCATGAGGTCCCCGATCTGCCGGACGCTTCGGCGCTCGGCGTCTCCCGCGGTGATATTTCCTTTGCTGCCGTAACTTTCTCGTACGGCGAGAACAAAGTCTTCGACAACCTGACCTTTCACATTCCCGCCGGGCAGCGCGTCGGGCTCGTGGGAAAGAGCGGTGCCGGCAAGTCCACCCTGATACGACTGATGCTGCACCACCACAATCTTGATTCCGGTATCATCGCGATCGACACAACCGACATCGCAAGCGTGACGCAAGAGAGCTTGCGCAATGCGATCTCGATCGTGCCGCAGGAGCCGCTGCTTTTCCACCGCACTATACGGGAAAATATTGCGTACGGAAATCCTAAAGCGAGTGAAGAAGAGGTCATTCACGCAGCGCAGCTTGCACAAGCCCACGACTTTATCGAGCGGCTTCCGCACGGGTACGACGCGCTGGTCGGTGAGCGCGGCATCAAACTCTCGGGCGGTGAGCGCCAGCGCGTGGCGATCGCGCGCGCGATCCTCAAGAGTGCGCCGATACTTTTGCTCGATGAGGCGACAAGCGCACTTGATTCGGAGAGCGAGGTCGCCATCCAGACGGCGCTCCGCGAACTCATGCAGAAAAAAACCGTTATCGCCATTGCCCACCGCCTCTCGACCTTGCGCGAGATGGACCGCATCATCGTTTTGGATCGCGGGAAAATAGTCGAAGAAGGAACGCACGAGAAGCTGGTGGCGGGGAGTGGCATCTATGCGCAGCTCTGGCGCCATCAGGCGGGGGGATTCTTGCAGGATTAATCTATGGCTTTCAAGTACTTTTCATGCAATGGCGTAATTCTTCCGACAGAGGAGGCGGTAGTGCCGCTTTCAAATATCGAATACTCATATGGTTTTGGAGTATATGAAAGTATTCGCATTGCCAACGGCGTTGCATATTTTGTTTCCGACCACATCGAACGACTGATGGAATCGGCTCGGATTATCGGATTACGGCACCCGTATACACCGGAATTTGTGTCGAACAGTATTATCCAACTTCTCAAGGGGAACGAAGCGGGTACGTGCAACGTGAAAATACTTTTGATCGGTGGGGCAGAGGCCTCGCTGAATATTCTCTGCCTGAATCCCCTCTTTCCAGACAAAAAGTTATATCGAGATGGGGTCATCGTCGTTACGTATGAATATGAACGACCGTTCCCTCATGCAAAAACACTGAATATGCTCCAGAGTTACCTTGCCTATCGGGAGGCCAAAGAGGCTGGCGCCTATGACGCATTGCTTATCGATAAGGAAGGATGCATCCTCGAAGGCACACGGACCAATTTCTTCTGCATAAAAGACAAAACATTTTTTACGCCCGATGAGAACGACATTCTTTTCGGCGTGGCGAGAAAAGTAGTATTAAAAGTGGCGGCAGAAAACGGTTTTGCGATCGAGCAAAGAGATATTCGACCGGCAGATCTGAAGAATTACGACGGCGCATTTCTCACGAGCACTTCGTCGAAAATCCTCCCCATCCGCAGCGTCGATGCACATCAATTCGGCGAGCAATCGTCCGCGCTCAAAAACCTCATGCAGGCATTTGATACTTTCATGGATGGTTGCGAAGGCAAAATGCAGTGAGCGTGAGATTTTGGTGGGCGGTACAGGGATCGAACCTGTTACCTCAACAACGTCAATGTTGCGCTCTACCAAGTGAGCTAACCGCCCGAACGGGGAAACTATAGCAGAACCCGGTCTTTTTCGGTAGGCTAGGGTGATGGAAGTAGTTCAGCTGAAGAATGACAACTTGCAACAAGTGGCTGCTCACGCAGCAGCTGTGCTGCGCGCGGGCGGTGTTGTCTTATATCCAACAGACACTTTATATGGCCTGGGGGCGGATGCGCTTTCGGATAACGCGGTGGAGAGAATTTACGACATCAAAGGACGCGAGGACAAGAAACCGATACATGCGATCGTGACCAATCTCGCTATGGCGGGGGAGTACGCAGACATTGGTATCGAAGCGCATGCGCTTTTGGAAAAATTTGGCGGCCAGATAACACTCATTGTGCGAAAACGGGGGATCGAGACAGGAATTGCAAAAGGCATTTCGACGTTCGGTTTCCGCATTCCCGACAACGAATTTTGCATCGCGCTTGCCAAGCACTTCGGCAAGCCGATTACAGCCACGAGCGCAAATAAGGCAGGAGAAAAACCTGAACGTTCTGTACAAAGAATCTTAGCACAACTCACGCCAGATTCTTATACTAGTGTTTTGCAAAAGACTGCAATAGAAAATATCGACCTTGTTATCGATGCTGGGGAGTTGCCCGAATCCAAACCTTCGACCGTTGTCGATCTCTCCGGCGCGGAGCCTGTGATTTTGCGCGAAGGCGCTATTTCCGCCGCTTTGCTTCACCCTCCTTCGCATTAGGCTCCCGCCTACGCCGAGGCTTCGGAGGGCGCGTCGGACGGGCGCTGTCCGCTGCTCGCCAGAGGTACCACGATGCGGTAGATGCATGGGCCCTCCAAGGGAGGGCAAGCCTCTCCATGCGTGCGTGATCGGGCAAACTTTTGAGTCCGTAGACGATTTGGAAGCCTTTGCGTATGCCGAGGTCGCCCGTGGGAAGCACATCCGGCCGGTTTAGTGTGAATACGAGAAACATGTGCACGGTCCAGACACCGATGCCTTTGACCTGCACGAGGTGTTCTATTATTTCGTCGCTGGTCATTGTATGGAGATGGCGATGTCGAATAGTTCCATCCGAGAATTTCTCGGCCAGGTCTTTGATGTACGAGACTTTTTGTCTCGAGAGTCCGGCCGCCCGCATTTTTTCAATCGACATCTTCCGCACCGCTTGAGGAGTGGGGAACTTGCCCTTGGGGAAGAGGACAATGAATCGTGCGAAAATCGATCGCGCGGCCGCGCCGGAAACTTGCTGGCCAATGATTGCGCGCACGAGTGCCCGAAATGGTGTGCCAGTCCGCTTCATGTCCGGCAGCCCGTGCTTTTTTATAAGCGTCGCGAAGCGCTTGTCGCGCTTCAAGAAGCGGAACGACTCAGAGGGATCTTTCATGCAGACCGTGTGCTGTTAGGGGTTGGAATCTGATTCCTTGAACAAAAGAAGTGTCGAAGGTATAAAAAACAGCAGTGCTGGCCAGCCGTACCAGATGAAAATAACCCACAATGGGAAAGGTGCGGTGAGCAGAGCGAGGATCCCGATTTTTCTATAGAGCTGAATCATCGAGAAAGCGAATAGGATTTCAGCGATTAAAAGCAGCAAAACGAAGAGACCAATTAAGGTGTCGTAGATTTTTGTTGGACCAAGATCAAATGCGCCGACAAACACGCTTGCCATTACTGAGAGCCCAAAAAATCCCAAGATAATGGCTTGTGCGAACGCGGAGATTTTCAATAGGTTTAGATTATATTTACTACCAGCGTATACATAACCACGTACGTGCATGATCGCCGTCAAAAAGAGGAGGAATAACGCAATCTCAAGCGATACAAACTTTATAACAAAGCTCTCGGCGAAAATCTGATTAATCAGCCGCTGGAAAGAAAAGAAAAAAGCGATGGCAATAAAACAGAGTCCCCACACAGCGCCACTACGAATTCCTTCGTTGTCGGTGAACATGTGATAAGTGTATCAAGTATTTCTTACTTCGCGTTGACCCTACCGGGAATTGAAGACCGACTTCCCCAAGCACTAAGTATTGTGACCCCACGGGGAGTCGAACCCCGGTTACTTGCTTGAAAAGCAAGTGTCCTAACCGTTAGACGATGGGGCCCCCTTTAGTGCTTGGGGAAAACGACCTCTATTTGAAAAATTTGCAAACAACTCCTTGCGAGCACGAGCGGTTTTCTTTAGAAATAGTTCGCGCTTCCGCGCATTCGTTTTATCACGAAATTCTTCCGTATGCACGACTTTCCATGGTCGATATGCTTTTGTAGAACGCACGTCACCTCTGTTATGTTTCAATATCCGATTATCAACATTATCAGTAATCCCGATATAATGCCTGCTCGCGCTCGATCTAAGTATATAGAGATAGTGCATTTATTCTTGTCCTCCGGAGGAGGATCCGCCTTCGGCGGAAAAAGCCGGCGTCCTAACCATTAGACGATAGGGCCCTGCTTCGCCAAGGCTTCGCAGGGCAAGCCTGCACACCCTCGGGAATCGTCAATAGTTTAGCGCATTTTCGGCTCAATCGAAAGTGTGCTACTTTGTTCAAAGTCAGATCATTGCGACATTCATTCCGAATGTTGCGGAAGTAGTGCGAGGCACTACTTCGCCGGATAGTCGCAGTAGCGATCATTCGAAGGGGCGAGCCGCAAGGCTCGTCCACAGGGAGAGGTGGCTGAGTGGTCGAAAGCACCGGTTTCGAAAACCGGCATACCGCAAGGTATCGGGAGTTCGAATCTCCCCCTCTCCGCATAGATGGAAAGCGCAAGAGCGGGTCAGCCGCCTCGCTGCGCTCGGCGGTCATTTGGTATTGCGTTTTCGGTTCAAAAACGAATTGG
>MFKT01000008.1 GCA_001781125.1 Candidatus Kaiserbacteria bacterium RIFCSPHIGHO2_01_FULL_53_29 | reverse complement strand
TCGCGTATTCAGGAGAAGAGGGGTGCCCGATCTTGCGCACGGCAATAATGTCGAGCGGGAGGTTGAGCGCTTTCGCGACCTCATGCCCGGTAACGACCCCGCCGCGGGGAAGAGCGAGTACTACAGTATCCGTACCCCGATATGCTACGAGCTTTTCAGCGAGCTTCTTTCCTGCTTCTTTGCGGTCCGTGAACATATGATTTGATTATTGATTGGAGCCAGTTTCCACTGCCAGCCGATGCCACCATTCTTTGAAGCGGTCGCCGAGACGACGCACGAGGCTCTGCTCCCTGTGCTTCCAGTGCACGAGCTCGTGCTTGATCTCGTCATGCGCTAAGTCGAGCGCCGCGACTTCCGTCTCGCCTTCGGCGACGGCACGAAAGTACTTTCCCGTAGCGGTAAAATTGACCTCTGCACGATAGACGTTGCCTCTGCGGTGATGCTCCGTGATCTTTCCGACCTCGATATTGCACTCGAGTGCGTCCGGGTCCGGGACATTGGCAAATTTCTCGAGCCGCTCGCATATCCGCGCTATCCGGTCTTCGACCGCCGGCGTGAGTTTCGTATGGGTTGCTTTGACGGTGACTTTCATAGGCGCGTTTGTTTTTTGCGCGATGCGAACCAATGCGAGAGGTACATGGATCCGATGATGGCTACGGGCAGGGCGATCAAGAGGTACCAACTCCACGGCTGATCAAATCCTGCCCACCACACGTACCAGACCGCAAAGCCGAAGAACGCGACCGTTCCGACAAGATCATATTTCCATGCGATGGCGGTTGCGATCAGAAGCACGAGCGAGGGAATGAGATGCATGAAGAGCGCGATCGCCAGCTCCCACCCCTTATATGCTCCGAAGACATCGAGTGCGAACATGGAGAGGAACGCGACGAAGAGGAGCGAGAGGATCCGTGGTAGCCAGTACAGAACTCGTCCCATACCTATTGCTTATTCTGGATCTGCTGCCAGAGCCAAATGCCGACGAGTACTAGGTCGACGACAACTATGAGCCATGTGATGAGGCCGAGGCCTCCTCCCATCATAGAATATCCGTACATCATAGAGTTATTGTGAGGTGTTAATTTTTCTTAACTTTCTTAAGCTTGCGCACGGGTTGCATCATTGCTTCTTTCGCTTTGCCCTCCATGCGCGGCGGGCGCGTGAGATGCGTTTCTTCTCGGATCTCACGCTTGTCGCCTTTCGTTCGTCTTACGTTCATACGTATGAGTGTTATGCGACAACGACCTCGCGCTCGCTCGGTCCCTCGAAGTCGATCAGGACGACCCGCTGGAATTTTCCGAGAAAGAGTTTGCCGTCAGAGATCGGGATAGCGAGCGTCGAGCCGACGAAGGAGGCGAGGACGCACGGCGGTAAATAGCCGATGTGATGCGTGTGTGCTTTTTCCGACTCTCCCGCGCGTGCCGGATGGGTCACTACCGCGTCGATCTTGCCCATGAGTTCGAGCTCCGTCTCTGGGTCGAGGCACACCGTCGTAAGCGCGGCGGTCGTATGCCGGACGAAGAGATGGCAGATGCCCGTCTCCCGCCCGGCATTTTTGAGAGTCGCATTCACGTCGCTCGTGATGTCGACCACATCGCGTTTTTTGTGCGACTTGATGGTGATAATTTTCATACCTATTTCTTGGCGACTTTTACCTTCACAATCTTCTCCTCTTTTCCTTTCGCGATCGGCATCGTGACCTTGAGGACGCCATCGGTGTACTCGGCCGCGACCCGGGAGGCTTCGACCGACTTCGGAAGACCTACCGTGCGGGAGAATGAACCGCGCCGGATTTCCTTGCTGTAGTAATCCTTCTCCTTAGTCTCTTTCTCTTCCTCGCGCTTACCCGAGATACGAAGGAGGTCGTCCTCGACAGAGATGTCGAGATTGTCCGGATTGATCCCCGGCAAAGTCATCTTCGCGATCACGTTTTCTTTCTCCTCATAGAGATCGACTGCCAAGTCCCACCCAAGCTTCGACGAAGTCGAAGGGAACGAGATCGCCGGAAAGAAACGGTTGTCGAAGAACCGGTCGAGTTCGCTAAGCGGTTCCCATTTGATAAGTTCCATAATAGTTATTTTATTTCGCTACTTGATAATTCTTCCGGTTTGAGCGACTTTACCGACCTGCCCGCCGAAGCCCTCTGCCTACTCGAGATAGTAGGTGAACCTGCTTCGGCGCAGGCGGGGAACAAAGCCGCCCTCGCCGAATGCGCACTTATGCGTGTCGCACCTTTGTCTCTGATTCAGTCGAAAGAACTCCCGCGCCCCAGATTCCGAAAACGATGATCGCCGCGCCGAGGATGCCGAGCGTCCACGCGAGCGTGATACCCGTAAGACCGAGGAACGCGACGACCACGAGGCAGAATCCGAGGAATGCGTTGACATAGTTTTGCCACATAAATCTGAAATTGTTGATTTGATAATATTTATAATGCGTCTGCTGGTCGCGGCTCTCGGAGCCGCGGGAGCAAACCTCTCGACCTATGCACATCATCGAATGCGTCTACCGAAATGGCGATGAATCTAAGAGAAAATTACGTACGAGGCATTAGTGCCCATATATCAGGCTCTTTTTTGAATGGGCTATGACAACAAAAAAGATGTCGCTACATCGTGAACGTCATACCGTCGTGCGCTACAATGAGTTTGACTCCGTATTTTTCACCGAGCGCGGCTATCCTTTTATGCGATCCTTTCACGTCCTTAAAAAACCAAGAGCCGAAATGCGTGAGAATGAATTTGTTCGTATGTGATTCGAACATCCGAATGATGTTGGGAATACCCGCATGGCCGTAGAGTCTTCCGGTCTTGTCCCTGCGCACCAAACCTCCTTCGCGCACATAGCTAGCCTCTGTAACAACGCAGTCAAGTCTTCCCAGCCTTGAGCGATATTTCTTATCCATCCATACGATATCGCCTGTATAGAGAACGCGTTTCTGACCCGACTCGATGAGGTATGCACATGATTTCACCTTACTACTGTGATGCGTCGGGATGGGACGCACCCGGCAGGCTCCGATCGTAACGGGTTTCGCGATCGTAATGAACGGGGACCGGCTCTGTTCCGGCGCATAGACGTGAACATCGGACAACGCCATTGGATTGCGAACAAACACCGCGTGGTCCGGATGCAAATGAGTAATAAAAATATTTTTTGATTTGCGGCGCAGGAACTTCGCCTCACCAAGGTCAAACAGGATCTTGCCGTCCACAAGCACGCCGCTGTGGTTGCGGTACCGCGGCGCGCTTGCGGGGATCTCGCCTCTGGTCCCGAGTATTTCGATCTTCACAACGTTATGCCGCTCGTTTATGCCGCGGGAGATTCTCCAAAAAGTTTCTTGGCGATGTCTTGGAGTTCGATGAGTTTGTTTTCGATGTCGCTGGGCACCTTCTTGCGCCCGCCTTTCAGAACCATCCCGCGAATGGATTCGAGACGCGGCTCTATATCGTGCGCCGTGCTCTCTACGAACTTATTCTTGACATCCTCGACGCGCTTGCGCTCCGTGATATCGTCGAGGATCTGCACATAGTAGAGCTTCCCGCGTTGACGCACGGGGAAAATCGTCGTGAGCAGATTGAAGAACGTGCCGTCCTTACGCTTGTCGATGACCTCATCCGACTGGAACGTTTTTCCCGCCCTCAAGGCTCCCCACAATTTCTGATACACCTCTCGGGGTGTTTTGCCGCTCTGGAGCATCCGCGGATTCTTGCCATGCACTTCAGCAATTGAATAACCGAATTGCTTCTGCCACGCCTCGTTGGCATATTCGATCTCAACTTTCTCATTTGCAATGAGAAGCGGCTGTGGGGAGGAATCGGCGAGGACTCGAAAGAGTCCCGCGCCTGCGGAAGACTCCTCGCCCTCTGCCGCGCTTCGAGACCATATTTCTTCAAAAAGCGTCATATTGGTATCGCGCACCTCCGTGTCTTCTATGAGGACTGCGGTCGGCGACCGTTTGTTGAGGGACGCGATGGCGACCTTTGAACCGTAGATGAGAAGAGTTGAGCTGATCGGAATATCAGGGTGCAGGAACCGCGTCTCGCGCATCTCTTGTCCGTCGCGAGACTTGGCATCTTCCGCAGTAGCCGTCCAAGGGCTCAAGAGGCGCATGGGCAAATACCGCCGGACGCGCTTTTCCGTGAAGTCGTCCAAAAAACTACTGCCGAGGAGGGTCGTCCATTCGTCGAGCGGAAGGATGCATGAGGCATGCTGTTTCGTTTCGAGCATATCGTCATAAATGTGCCGTATCTCATCTGCTCCCTCGAACGTCCTGATGCGGGTCTTTTCTTGCTTCACGCGTCGCATTTTTTCCAACTGAGGAAGCGCGGCACGCATTTCTTCTTGTCGTTCCTCCAGCTTTTGCAGCAATCGGTTGGGGTTTTCCGCAATCCAATATTTAAAACGGCGTTTCTTATAGAAATTCATCAGCCCGTCCTTATGGAGCTTGTCGACGATGATCTGCACGCTCGTGCGCGGGAGCCGCACCTTGGAAGCGATGTCGGATACGGTGCTCTCTCCCAAACCCAGAGCAGCGATGTACACCTTGGCCTCGTTCGCCTTATATCCCAGCCGCTCGATGACCTTCTGGACCTGCATCATGCATTCATTCTGTTCCTCAGACCGTTGTTTAGCAACTCGCGAAGAGTTCGAGTCCCTGTGAGGTATCTGGCCTTATGCAAATCATGATGCATAGAAGTGGATCAACAAAAGCTCTCGGGTCTGTCCGATACAAAAGTCTGCGGTGTAATCATACCCTTTGCGCGAACCTTTTTCGGGGGGCGAAGCCCCTGACTTCGCACGCTCCGCGTGCGTGCTGGCTTGAAACTGCATCGTACATACATCGGCATGATTGAGCGCGCTGAGAAAAACATCACACTTGTAAATATGGAAAAAATCGCGCGTGCGCTCGGGACGCGATTAACGGAACTATTGAATTTCTAGAATCGATGCACGATAGCAAGAAGATTAGCGTACTCGCTGTTACGGTGGCTTTTCGTTCTGGGCTATTCCGTCGAGGGTTATTGATTCGTTCTGGCCGGGCCGCCAAATGGCACAGCGCCAGCCGGACGGATTTGTACACTTTCAGCAGTGACGCTACCATCACTGTTCGCTGTACCCACGACGGTCACATTTATACCTGTTGCGAGGTCTTCCACGGAACCTGCCGCTGATTTTGTTATCTCGATACTGGAACCAACGAGTACGATTTTGGTACTGCCGTCCTGCATTTTTATGGTGATGCTTGATGCGTCTTTGGAAATAATTTCGCCCGCGGTAAACCCGCCACCGTTTGCGCCTCCTCTCATGCCCGTACCTCCTCCTGCACCATTGGGGCCTCCTATGAATTGACCGTTGGCAAATTGTCCTCGCACAGGAGCACTGCTTTTACCATATACGATACCACCATAGAAGGCCACTCCGGCAATAACGACTGCACCTACAACTCCCACAATAATCTTTGTATTCATATCTTAGTTATTAATTAATAATGGCTACTCATACCTCAAAGCCTCGATTGGATTAAGCTCTGCCGCTCGTCGCGCCGGGTAATACCCGAAGACAATGCCAGTTATCGCTGAAACGCCAAACGCAAGAAGCACCGATGATAGTGAGACGCTTGTCGTCACAAGACCGGTGAGATTCACTGCAAAGGAAATCAGCCATCCAAGTGCGATTCCAATGATGCCTCCGATAACCGTCAGAGCGATTGCTTCCGCCAAGAATTGCGCTCTGATATCGCTCTTTTTCGCGCCGATTGCTTTGCGTAACCCGATCTCTCTCGTGCGTTCCGTCACCGTCGTGAGCATCATATTCATGATACCGATACCGCCGACTAGGAGTGAGATGCCTCCGATCGCGGCGAGGAGGTATGTCAGCGTCGACGTAATGCTGGACGCCGTCGAGAGAATATCGTTCTGATTCAGAACGCTGAAATCCGCTAGTGCGACGTCGCTGATATGGTGTCTATCGAGAAGCAACGCCGTGACGTCCGCTTGCACCTGCGTCATTGCCTCGGGAGTGGATGCTTGCACCGCAATCGTCGTCAAATATTGATCGCCCGAGAGATATCGCTGTGCGCTTCTTGCGGGAATAAAGATGATATCGTCTTGATTTTGGAATCCCGTTCCACCCTTCCCAACCGTGATGCCGATTACCTTAAATTCCATCCCATTGATTCGGACTGCTTGACCGACAATACCCGTTGCACCCTCTCCAAAGAGATCGTCTCGCGTCGTCGGCCCCAACACGGCAACTTTGGAGGCCGAGCTGTTTTGGGTGTCACTGATAAACGATCCCTCTTCGACTTCCACGTTGCGGATCTGCGGGTAGCTCGACGTAACGCCGGTGACAGAGGTATTTGTGTTCGTGCCTTTCGCGGTTACCTGGTATCTGCCTGACACTTGCGCATCTACAGCCTCAATATCTGCAATTTGCGTTGCGATGGCATCGGCATCTTCATTTGTAAGAGTTTTTGCGCCTCCGCGGCCTCCGCTTGCGCCAAAGCCCTGCGTTCGCTGCGCTCCGGGAGTGACCTGTATCAGATTCGAACCAAGCGATTCGATGCTCGACGAGATCGTGTTTGACGCTCCTGTGCCAATGGAAACCATCGCGATAACGGATGAGATACCGATTACGATACCAAGAATTGTGAGTCCTGAACGGACTTTGTTTGCAGAGAGTGCCGCGTATGTCTCGTGCGCGATGTCGTTCAATTTCATACAGCATGTTTTACATGCCGTCGCGCATGTTGCTTGGAATCGCTGACGACCAGACCATCGCGCAACTGTATGATCCTTTCCGCGTGCTCCGCGACGTCATGTTCGTGCGTAATCAAAATGATGGTACGGCCGTGCTCCCTGTTCAATTTTTGGAAGGTACCGAGGACGACTTCCCCGGTTTTCGTATCGAGGTTTCCCGTGGGTTCGTCAGCAAGAATCAATGACGGATCGTTCACAAGTGCTCGTGCAATCGCTACGCGCTGGATCTGTCCGCCAGAGAGTTGATTGCTCATGTGAGTGAAATGTGATTCCGGCATTCCCGTAGCAACGAGGGCTTTTTCCGATCGCGCCACTCTCTCTTCTCCGTCAACACCCGCATAGATTAGAGGCAACATTACGTTGCGCAACACGCTCGTACGCGGGAGCAAATTAAAAGCCTGAAAAACAAAGCCGACGTGGAGCCGGCGTATGTCGGCTAGTTCTTCGTCGGAGAGTGTAGAAATATCCTTACCGTCGAGAAAATACTTCCCCGTCGTCGGCGTATCGAGGCATCCCAAAATGTGCATCAAGGTCGATTTTCCGGAACCACTGGGTCCCATTATCGCGACGAATTCGCCGTCCTCAATCGTGAACGAAACACCCTTCAGGGCTTGGAATGCGGCCTCGCCCTCGCCGTACGTCTTTGTTATGTCTTTAATCTCGATCATGTTTCGACGGGCTCACCACGGGTGTGTTTAGAAGCGGATTCCCGGTCCCCCAAACCCTCCGCCTCTTGTATTAGTGGGACTTGCCGCATTCGCTGCCGCCGTTCCCGAGACAGTGCGAGTTACAATTTGCTGACCCTCCTCAAGGCCAGACAGTATTTCAACATTCGTATCATCGGATATGCCGACCGTCACCTCGATTTGTCGAGGCGCACTATTTGAAACGATTCCTTGAGCCCCGCCCGTTTCGGATAGCGGGGGGTTGAATACCTGAACATAACTCACTCCGTTTTGCGTCTTTACCGCGCTTGAAGGAACGGCAAGCACGTCTTGGCGCACATCGGTTTGTATGGAGGCATTCACGGTCATCCCCGACTTTACCCGCTCGTCCTGGGTGTCGAACGATATCTTTACCGTATATGACACGACGCCCTGGTTTACCGTACCGACCAAGTCTATCTCAACGACGGATCCGGTGAGAGAAAGCTCTTCTAGGGCATCAAAGGTGAGCGTCGCCTTGTCGCCTACGGAGATCTTCGCGGCATCGACTTCGTTGAGCGAGACTTCCGCGATCTTTTGCTTCGTTATGAGCGTTGCCACAGTCGCGCCGCTGTTCAGGGTATCGCCTCTTTGCACCGGGACCGAGGCGATGACTCCCGCGAACGGCGCTCTGATGAAGTGGTCCTCGTGGGCCTGCTCTTTTTGTCTTAGCGACAGTTCTTCGGCACGCACGTCAAGCGTGTCCGGGCCTTCTTTAAGATCTTGCAAGTCATCTTTGGTGTTCTTTAAGGTTCTCTTGTTGTCCGTGAGAGAATTTCTGGCGGAAAGCGTCTCTGACACGGTCGAGTTTGCCGTTGTTACCGATTCGCTCGCCGTCGTATATGCTTCATCCGCAGTTGTCGAATCGTTATCCTCACGATCTCGCAGATAAATTACGGCGTCTTTGGAGTATTTCGCCGTTTGCGCTACCGCGTTCGCGATCGAGTTGGCTTCGGAGAGCAGCGACTCGATCTCGTCGTCGCTGGTCTCGTTCGAGATGGTACGGTACTTTTTTGAAAAGTCGAACAGTACATCATCGGCGTCGTACCAAGCTTGTTCGGCCCTCTCGACATACTCCTCGGCCGTTTTCGTTAAATCGAAACGGTTGCTTGTATTGAGGTAACCGCCGAAGAGATCGTCGAGGCCAGCTATCACATCGGACATGTCGGTAACGGCGGAAGCAAGCGTCGCGCGAGCATCGACGTACGAATCTCCGAGGTTTCGCTCCGCTTCTTCAAGGGCGTCTTCGGCGTCGCGCAATTCGTCGTCGCCGACGGTAACCAGTTCTTCATACGAAAGCCGCGCGGTCTCGAGCTCGAAGGCGGCGTCCGTCGCATCGGTCTGTCCTATGAGCGTTCTGGTGCCGATCTGCTGGCCTACTTTTGCGTTGAGATATACCAGCTCGCCGGAAGATTTGCTCGACACGTCGACTTGATTCGAGGCAGAGACCTGGCCGCTTGCCGAGACAGAGGCGATAACGGTGCCCCTCTCAACCGTTCCGAGAATGTAGCGAGTTTCGTCTCCAGAAGATACGAGTGCGTTGTAGGTCCAATACCCGCCACCAACTACCGCAACTGCGATGACGGCACTAATAATTTTATGCGCCTTCGCAAAGGTGAAGACTTTCCTAAAAACCGTAAGTGAAAAAAGATTCCTCATGGTTTTTTGGTCGTACGCTCCTCGATATCCGAAGGAGGCGGCAGGACGCGAATAAGCTTCGCTTCGATCTGAGAACTTTCATTCGGCGATCCAAGGATCACGGTAAAATCATCCACTTTGAGATTCGAAGGTTCAACCTCTTGGTCGAAATGTCGGATGCGCGTCTTATCTCCGATCAAGATAACCTTTTCGACTTCGTCGGGTCCAACAACAACAAAGGTCGGGAGGTCGATACTTACTATGGTACCGGCAGCGCCATTCACGTCCATGAATTTTCCGGGAAACGACTCTCGAAAGGCCTTAGATCCGCGATGATCAAACGCGCGGTAATAGTTGTCGCCAAATCGATACGCAAAGGCGGCCTTGCGATATCCGACGAACATGCCTGCCTGGAAAATAAGTAGGGCGATAATTGCGACGCCAATGCCGACCAATATGCCTCGAAATGATTTGGACTGGGCAAATTCTTTCAGGTCTTTATACATAAAATTATGCATTGCCAAACGAGCGGCTCAATCCATTTCGTAGGTTGTTCGCAAAAATGCGGATCGAAACAAGAAGTACGGCAATAGTTATGAGAGAGATTGTCATCCCAGCAAACGGGATTGAATCAGCCAGCGATAGCGCGAATTCCCTCCAATACGTAAGCACGATGTCTGGATCCGAAAGCAAAAGAGAGAAGTAACTGTGAAAGCTCGATTGATAAAATCCCTGCAACATATATTGAATCGAAAATACGATTCCGAGAACTGAGAGCGGCACTGCCGTGACGGACACAAAAAGAAAGAGTCGTGCCCGGCGGCGTTCTTCCCGTCCGATGCCAAGCAGGATATTTTTCCTAAGCGTGTTTGGCGGGTTAATCTTGTTCATTCCTTCCATGCATATACATACGAAAGACGGACGCATTTTGGTGCATCCCCAAAAAATACGGAGAGTTTAGGCCGTTTCAGCTTGAAGCAACCGCTGGATGGCCACCAGCGCTCTACGATGTTGGCTTTTGACGGTGTGGAGAGGCTTTCGCACTATCTTCCCGATTTCCTCGAATGTAAGATTGCTCGAATGTCGGAGCGTCAGTACTTCTCGGTACTGCGGATTGATCTGCGCTAAAAGCGCCTCAACGTATCTGGTATCTTCTGCTCGTGCGAAAAGTTCATCAGGTAGCGGTTGTTCGTCTGCAAGAGTCTCGACGAGTACATTTTCACCCTGTGCGGTCTCAAACGATGAAAAAGCGAGCTCTTTTTTCTGGCGCAACCAATCAATTGCCGTATTGCGAGTAATGGTGAAGATCCATGTTTGAAAGTTGCTTCCCCGGCGATATTGGCGAATGTGCTTCCATGCCTTTATGAAGGAATCCTGGGTGATGTCTTCGGCTGCTTGCGGATTACCCGTCAGTCTGTAAGCAAAGTTGTATACGTCTTTCAAATACCGATCAACAAGTAGGCTAAGAGCTTTTTCATCTCCCTCCAAATATTCGGAAATAAGGCACTCATCGTCTTTCTGCATTTGATGGATTATAGCAAGAAATAGCGAGATTTTGAGGGCCCGGTTATCGACTCCGAGGCCTCCGCGAAGCTCATCGCTTTGCCCATCTTCTGGCTAATCTCTTTAATCTCCGCTGCCATCTTTTCGAGTGTTTTCATACGAAGGTTTAGCGCCCCAACAATCCGAAAAACCACGGCCAGAAACCAAACATGCTTAAGAAGCCATGCTCTTTCGGCGTCGCGGTATTCGTGCTTGTCGCCTTAGTCCTTTGAATGAGATCCGCGATTATCTTGTCTTTGTCTGGCGACTGATCGACGGGGGGTTGGACCACCGGAGCGACAGGTGCCTTCGGAATCGCAATGCACGCAGCTTGTCCATCATTCCATTTGTATCCAGTCGCGCAATCACACACGGCCCCGCCCTCTGCGTTCATCGTGCCGTGCCATACGCTGTGTTTGCCGTAGGAATCTTGGCATAACTGATTATTGGTTTTGGGCAAAACGAGTTGGACAAAGACACATGCGGTTTTATTGCTGTTCCAAACATAACCCGACAAACAATCGCAGATCAGCGCATTCTGACTATCCGCTCGTTCCGACCATGTGCTGTATTGGCCGTAATAATTCCGGCACAGCTGTTCGTTTGATGATGGCGCATTCGTTACTTGCTGCACCGAAATAGGAGGTTGAGTTGCATACCCCGGACAAGGAGGTTTGCCCGGCGCATAGGAACAATCGGGAAGTCTTATCACTGGCTGTATTGCAGGAGGTGGGGTCTGTTGTTGAGTAGGTAGCCAACATTGTGAACTCATTAAATTCATACGATATGGATAGTTGCACGTACAAGTGCCGTAGCCCGGACTTCCGAGTTTTGGGGAATATGTTGAGTTCGCCGGACACCTGGCCGCAGCATTTGCATCTTGGAGTGCCTGCGTTTGCTTATTCATCGCATCCAGAATCTGCTTCTGCTGTATGCTTTGATTTAGATCCTTGAAGGGATCGGGTATGGTCACATCCATAAAGTAATATGGATTGCCAATTGTGCCTTGCTGTGCGGACGCAACAAATGGGACAATCAGTAGTACCGATGTGATGGCGAGTAGAGTGATGCTTTTCATAACGTAGTTGTTTTAGCTTGTATGTCTATCAAGTGGTAATTCTGAAACAGCGCCATACGAAAAAGACCGAGAGTAATAGAAAAAGACCCGTGACAATCAGGCCAACGTAATCAAACACGCTAGAGAACGCGGCGGCAGTAGAAGCCACCGCCGTCGTGCATTGATCCGGTACTAAGGGCACTAGCTCGCGGAAACGCCGTAAGCCGATATAGAAAAGTCCAATTGCGAGATAGCGATATGAGAGGACGGCCAGTACCAGTGCGATGAATGCACCTACGATTTCTGTTTTATTTTTCCAAAGTTTGTTTTGCCAGTCCATATGCCGCGTTTTCTCGCGGCGAGGCTTGTGTACAAAAAGCCCGCCACGGATCCCCGGCTTGCGCCGAGCGTGCAGGTTTCCCCACACGGCCTGTCAGACAACTCCATGACGGGTTTTTCATGTCTGACAGGACATCTTCACGACCATACCGTCAAAGCTAACGGGTTAGGTCGCCGCTCTTGCGAGCTGAATATAGGGGGTGTGTTTCCAATATACACCAAAAACGGCAGGTCCGAGCAAGACCTGCCGTTTGGTGTAGTGTCGCCGCTAATGCACCGGCTCTATCGCTCTAACCTCGAAACAGCTCTCGGTGAATTGAAATTTCTGGCCATCCCAGAGCGTTCCATCGTCGATCATCTGTTCCGTTCTCCTCCGAGCGTCCACGGAGTCTTTTGCCTCTACCTCCACCGATTGAAGCTCCGTGTCTTCGAGCCAAACGAGATATTTAGCCATACGCTACCTTGCAAACCGCTGGATGAGACCTGAGATTTCGTCTTTCGTCATGTCGTCCAGAGTGCTTGCCATCTGTTCGCGGTCGGCCTCATCCTCAACGTTCAGACTGAGAAGTTGGCGAGCGTAGTCCTTTTGCTTGTCGGTAGCTCTGTCAGGGTCGACATCGTGGCGAGCCCTGTACGCCTCCGCAAAGGCGGCCTTCTGCTCATCTCGTTCCTCATCCGCACGATTGAGGTGCATTGTATCGAAGATGCGGCAAGCGTGACCGGCTGCCGACATCCACGATCCGTTGAATGCCGCGTAGGCACAACGCTCGATCGATTTGTTAAGGCGAGTGATTGTCGAGAAACCCCTGCCTTGGGCGATGATACGATCCTTGTACTTGATCGTGCAGATTATTGCGGCCACGGGGATTTCGGAGAAGACCTCGGATGTCGGGACGTCCGGCTCGAAGCTGACATTCAGGGTGATGGTCTTGGAGAGCTTCTCGATTTCAGTACGCACGGGGTCGGGTATTTCACGCTGCAACTGCCGAGGCCGCACGGGTTGGATTGGTGAGAGGACTCGGGGCTTGAATGTTGTTGTGTTCATGATTTTGTAGTTTACGAACCGTAATAATGTGGCGCCCGTATTCGATGCTCACTCGACTGCCGACCTTGAAGCCGGATTCGAGTAGCATTCTGTTTGCTATCCGGATCATGGGCTTTGGCTCGATGGTGCGAGACCGATCCGAATAACATGTCTGACCGCCTGGCGCGTATGCCACCGTCATTTCGCGCTTCTGGCAGCCATAGTCGAGGTACATCACGAGCTTGACCTTGCTCATACCTTCTCTTTGCGAGGCTCGATTTGTTTGACGTAAAAGAGAAAAACCGGACGAGGGATTTTCTTGATCACGTTGCCTTTCGCATCCTTCTGCTCGACGAAGGTAACGGACTTGATGGCTTTCTCGCCTTTCTTGACGACGAAATTCAGCGAGAGCCATTTTGCAAAGGTGAGACAAGTATTTTGCTCTGGATCATACTTCTTCACCTCCGCCTTGCCCCAGCGACGCTCAATCTCTGTGGCAACCATGTCCCGTGTCGTTGCGGAGCCGGTGTACCCCGAAATCGATGGGCCGGACATGATCTCTTTTAGTGACTTCATACTTTTGCATGTATGAACCAACGCGCACACTGACGAGGGGTACGCAAAAATCTCGGCGTTGGATTGATAATGAGAAGTTCACTAACTCCTGTGGTAAAAAAGATTAAGGGGTGCTGTACGGGGCGTGATTGTCTGGGACCCCTATTTGAGATCAGGAACTATATAATCTAGGGACCTCAGCCGTTTTCGCAAAAAATCTCCAAACGAGCCAATGACAATGTTCCCAGATTGCACTCAGGTACACTTGTGGCATGTCCTGGAAAGCACCCACTCATCACCTGAAGAAAAAGGAACTTCTGAATGACAACGAGTTTTACCGCAAACTTTCAAGTCATTGGGACTATGTCGATAGCGAAACTGCCACGCGGTTTTATCTCGAGTTTGTTAAATTGGTCGCAAACGAGTTGAAAGAGCACAAATTCTGTCGCTTACCATTCTTGGGGGATATGGCTATCGTTGAGCAGAAATCACGGCCGGCGTGGGTAGGAAAAGCGCACATATGGATCGGTCCACGTTTCGTCCTCAAGTTCTACCCCAAGGAGAAAATGCGCCGACATTTCAACAAAAAACAAGGCGACCCCGTAGTTGTTTTACGCTGAAAACCCTAATCCCTGTTTATCGGGATTAGATGCTGAACCTGCAGACGGGCGCGAGGGTGTAATTTTCATTGACAACTCATGCCCACGCCCCTATACTGCGGATACAAATGGCCACCTAGGCCCCCGAGGAACCCCGTCGCAAGGCGGGGTTTCGATTTTATACTCGTGGAAAGAATTGCTGAACAAGACGAATGATCTGTTTGAACTGCCCCTGCGGTAGCTTGTGCATATACCGCTGTAGTCGCTTGCTGCTGATAAGTCTCAATTGCGAAAGAATCACCACAGAATTCTCCTCGCCGATTGTGACAGGAAGATAGTAACGATTCTTTTTATCGGATCGTGTGAGCGGCAATACCCACAGCACGTCCCGATTGAATTTCTTTACAACCAGAACCGGACGCTCAAAAAGATCGTTCGTGCCATCCTGTTCAAATCCGACATTGACGCCCAAGGAACACCACCAGATTTCCCGCTCATGAAAGAAAACACCGCTCTCGCGATTATGTAACTTCTTTTTCTCCTCGTTCCACTTGTCAAAATCTTTCTGCATATGTTTCGAGAATAATAACATCCGATTCACCGAGCTTCGTGCTCTGTACCGGCGACCACAAGAGAAAACTGTTTGAAGAACCGCTTTCCACCAGATCGCCAGTGCAGAGAAAAAACCTCGCAAAAGCGAGGCTCTATCCATCTCCGGTCTACTTCTTAGCCTCTTTATGAGGCGTATGACTCCGACACCACTTGCAATATTTCTTGAGCTCGATCTTGCGCTCAACAAGCTTTCTATTTTTGCGCGACCAGTAATTAATCCTATTACATTTGGAACACGCTATTTTAATCAGCTGATCTTGAGACATAATGCCGAGCACTATACGGGAAGGAGCCTCGTTTTGCAACCTTTTCCTGGGCTTACGCTACACGAACGCGGAGACGTGCTGCAGGAAGAGCAGACAGATCTTGTTCCATGGGCCCAGAGTGCTGCTGCCGACAAGCGTGCGCATAAGTGTATCCACGACGAGCCATCCGGCGAGAATGATAACGAGTCCAATAGCAACGTTGAAAAATACCTCTTTGGCCTTCGAAATACCTCCTGAATTCCCTACATTCGTGAGATACAAAAATCCCGCCCACGCAAAGAGGATCGCCGAGAGAAAGACGGCAACGTAGATCGCGGTATTGAGAACGTTTTGTGCGACAACCGCGATGTCGCAGAGGGATTGACATCCACCGATGCCATTACAACTTTCTGGAACGATCTGGCCAGGAAGGACGTTTGCAGCGAGCACAACGGCAGGCGAGATTATAAAGACGATCAGGAACACTACGACCAATTTCGTCATCTGTCTGCGGGTCATGAGAATATTGTAGCATGCAGAAAAATACGGCATACTGTGCACTGTTGCGTCGGTGGCAGAGTGGTCAAATGCACCTGGCTGTAGACCAGGCGACTTCGGTCTTCGCAGGTTCGAATCCTGCCCGGCGCATTAACGAAAAAAGTCCTGGTTTCTGCCCGAATTTTTTCGTTTTGATGGGTAAGGACTCGAACCGCGGGCCGCAGACTCCGAAGAGGAGCCGTAGGTTCCGAGTTGCAGCAGCAACGAGAGGCGAATCCTGCCCGGCGCACCCAACGTAAAAAGCTCCCTTTTGGGAGCTTTTTACGTAATATAATTCTCTTACGCTTTCACGACAGCGCGTGCGCGTGCGCCGGCGCCGCGGTGACGCTCCGGCCCCTTGCGCACATCGAATGTGAAGTCGCCTTTTTTGTCTGCACCGCCCGCCGGATCGAAATCCACCGCAACGGAGCCGCCTTCGAGGACACCCCGGGCGACCATCATGTTGGCGATAGGCGTGAGAATTTTCGTCTGGATGAGGCGCTTCAAGGGCCGCGCGCCGTATTGCGGGCTGTAGCCTTCTTTTGCCAAGTGAGCGATCGCAGCTTCCGTGAGCGTGAGTGAGATATGCTTTTCCTCCAAACGCTTCGCCACGATATCGGTCTGCATGCGCACGATATCCATGATGGCATTGGTCGAAAGAATATTGAAAAGGATTATCTCGTCCAATCGGTTCAAAAATTCCGGACGGAAGAACTCTTTGAGCGAACCCATGACCTTCTCTTTTACCTGCTCATAGCGCTCACCTTCGGTGCGCGAGAGGCCGCTGCCGAAGCCCAAGCCCGACATCTTGTCGATGTGTTCGGAACCGATGTTGGAGGTCATGATGATGACGGAGTTCTTGAAATTGACGATGCGGCCTTTGGCATCGGTGAGTCGGCCGTTGTCGAGCACTTGCAGGAGCACATTGAATACCTCCGGATGCGCCTTCTCGATCTCGTCGAAGAGCACTACGGAATACGGGCGATGGCGCACGAGCTCGGTCAAGCCACCGCCTTCGTCGTATCCGACATACCCCGGTGGCGAGCCTATCATCTTGGAAACAGAGTGTTTTTCCATGTACTCCGACATATCGACGCGAATAAGAGACTTGTCGCTGTTGAAGAGGAATTCCGCAAGAGAGCGGGTGAGCTCGGTCTTCCCTACTCCGGTCGGGCCCAGGAACAGGAATGAACCGACAGGCCGATTGGGATCCGAGATACCCGCCCTAGAGCGCTTGATAGCATCGGCGACCTTCTGCACGGCTTCGTCTTGCCCGACGATACGCTTTTTGAGTTCCGCCTCCATCCGCGAGAGCTTTTCGGCTTCTTCTTCGAGCATCCTTGAAACCGGCACGCCAGTCCAGCGCGAAACGACTGCGGCGATTTCTTCTTCCGTGACCTCTTCCTTCAAAACACGCCGCGTCTGCTGAAGCTTCTTCAGGCGTTTTTGGGCAGCATCGATCTCTTTCTCAAGGAGCGGGATCTTGGCATAACGATACTCGGCGGTCTTCGTTAAGTCGCTCCTTGCTTCGGCCGCGTCGGCTTCGATGCGTGCTGACTCCAGTTCGCCCTTGGCCTTTTTTATCTCAGCGAGCGTTTCTTTTTCATTCTTCCATTTCATCTCGAGCTCGCGGGTCGAATCGCGCAGATCGGCAACCTCTTTCTCGATGGATTTAACACGCGTACGGGCCTTGCCCTCACTTGCTTCTGCTTCTTTCTTCAGGGCTTCATGCTCGATCTCGAGCCGTGTCACTTTGCGATGTGCCTCTTCGAGTACCGGTGGTTTGTTCTCAAGTGAGAGACGCAACGCGGAGGAGGCTTCATCGATAAGATCGATCGCCTTGTCGGGCAGGAACCGCTCCGTGATATAGCGCGAGGAGAGCTGTACCGCCGCTACCATCGCATCGTCCGTGATGTGGACGCCGTGGTAGAGCTCGTAGCGTTCTTTAAGCCCCCTGAGAATCGCGATCGCGTCTTCGATGGAGGGTTCGTTGACGTACACCGGCTGGAAACGACGCGTCAATGCTGCGTCGTGTTCGATATGCTTTTGGTATTCTTTGAGCGTGGTCGCACCGATGACGCGAATGTCGCCGCGCGCGAGCGCCGGCTTCAGCATATTGGAAGCGTCCATCGAGCCTTCTGCAGCGCCGGCGCCAACGAGCGTGTGGATCTCATCAATGAAGAGAATGATCTTGCCGTCGGAGCGTTCGACCTCCTTCATAACGGTTTTGAGACGCTCTTCGAATTCACCGCGGTATTTCGTGCCTGCGATCAAGAGTCCCAGATCAAGCTGGACGAGCTCCTTGCCGCGAAGAGACTCGGGCACGTCGCCGGAAGCGATGCGCAAAGCCATGCCTTCCGCAACGGCGGTCTTGCCAACCCCCGCCTCACCGATAAGGATCGGGTTGTTCTTGGTGCGGCGGGAAAGTATCTGTATGACGCGGGTAATTTCCTGATCACGGCCGATGACGGGATCGAGTTTGTTCTCACGCGCGCGATCGGTGAGCGAGCGTGCGAAGCGCGAGAGTGCGCGGGGCTTGCTCGGCGACTCGGTATCGCGGATCTTGCCTTCCTTGATATCGGTAAGGACACGAGCGAGGGCCGCACGATCGATGCGGAAGCGTGAGAGAATATCGGAGGCAGGTCCCGGATGCTCAACGATGCCAAGGAGCAGGTGCTCCGGCGAGACGAACTGGTCGTTGAATGAAGCAGCGATGCGCGGTGCAGCCTCAAAAACGCGGACCAATTCCGGCGTGAGGTAGAGCTGGAAGGACGGAGAAACGGCTGTGTTGCCGCTTGTGCCTTCGATCAACTCCAAGACGGAGTCGCTGAGGTGCGTAATGTCGATCTCAACCTGTTCGAGCATGGGCACGACCATCGTCTCCTCCTGCATGAGAAGTGCGGCAAAGAGGTGCAAGGTGGATACCTGGTTGTGTCCGCGCTCGACCGCAAGCTGATGCGAGCGATGGATCGCTTCTTTTGCTTTGGTTGTGTAATTATTGAATGGAGCCATACACCAGTGGCTAGTCACAAGTGGCTTGTGGCTAGGAACTCCCAGTATACCATGTCCAAATCAACAATCTATTTTCTACTGTCCACCCGTGCCCTTCGAAGAATCTTCCATGAGAATCGAGCCGGAAATAAATCCCGAAGGGGCAGAGGCGCGTGAGACGATCGTACTTAGCCCCACCAAGCTGCCGTCGGTATTAATAAGGGGAGATCCGGAGAGGATCGGGTCGGGAGCAATATCGGTCTCGATTACCTCGGGTACCTTGTCAGCCCCCGGCGTGACAGCCGTCACGATCCCGCCTGCGATGCGAGCGATCGTTTTGCCGGCAAGCATGATGACCGTCTCTCCCAAGAGCGGATGTTCTTGGGCGATCGCGATCGGTGTCCAAGCGGCCGGCTTGCCATCCACCGTCGTTGTGGCAGTCGCAAGATAGACGACACCAAGGTCAGCATTGCGTGATGTGACGAATGCGCGAACATGCGAGCCGTCCGCACGTTGCAGCATTCCCTCGGCCGCCTCCCCGAGCGCTCCAGCGTCGCTTACGATCGTACCCGAAGGATCGAGAACCACGCCAAGACCCAAAAACGCTGGACTTTCTACATCGCTCGTATAGAGACGCACGATTGATGGAGCGACTTTCTCTACCGCTTGTGAAATGAGATCGGATTCTTTCACAACGATCGTTTTCTCCTGCGTCACGATAGTCGTGGCAGCTTGCCCGCGCGGGGTCGTCGAAGCGACGGTCTGGATCGTACGCTCGATGATACGATTGACCGTCTGTGCTACGACCGGCGGTGCCTGATCCATGAGAGAAACGGTGACGATACCCGTAGCGATCGATGTCACAAAGGTGACAAGGAGTGTGAGGAGAACGATCTGGGATTTCGATAGTTGCTCCATGTTCATACCCGGCTAGTACAATTTGGCATTGTTTCTGCCGCTGTTAATTTGATCCTCATTGAAAAAGTCTGAGATCGTTGGTTGTGCTGATGTGCGTTGGCAGGACCGCAACCAAGGCCATGCCAAATTGTCCTGCCGGGCATAACCGCATCGTATCGACAAATAAGAGAAAATCAAGCTCGTATAAGTGCCGCGAGCGCGTCCAGTGCTCGCTTGAGATCGCCCTCGGTTGTATCGCGACCAAGCGAGAAACGAAGGGTATTTTGCGCGCGCCATGCCTCACCCCCAAGAGCAGCCACGACGTGTGAAGATTTATTGCCTTCGTCGCATGCGCTTTTTGTGGAGAGCGAGATGCCGGCGTGATCGAGTTGGAGTGCGAGATATTCCCCGCTTCGTTCTCCGGAAATCGAGATGTTGAGCATGTGCGGGAGCGCGTGTTTTAAGTCTCCATTAATGATCGCATCCGGGATGTGCGCCTGCCCGCCGAAGCCTTGGCGGAGGCGGACGACGATACGCTCGGCGAACTCGTCGCGCAACTTCTCCAGCCGCCTCGATTCCGCGCCGCGCTCGCCCGCAACGATATCTAGTGCCGCCACGAACCCGGCAGCGAGTGCCACATCCTCTGTCCCGCTACGCAGTCCCCGCTCTTGTCCCCCTCCAAAAATCACCGGCGCGAGCGTCACGCGGTTGGAAACAAAGAGTGCACCGATTCCTCGTGGACCATAGAGTTTGCCAGAACCAAGACTGAATACGTCGACGCCGAGTGTATGAACGTGCGGCGAGCGATATAACGGCGCTTGCCCGGCATCGCTATGAAAAATGATCTTTGTGCGGTGCTTCTTTTCGTGATCTCGAATGATGCGCGCGATTTGAGAGAGCGGCTGAATCGTTCCTATCTCATTATTTCCCCATCCCAGAGAAACGAAAGCTGTTTCGGGCCGCAAAGCATTTGCTATTGTTTCCGACGCGATCAAGCCATTTGGTTCTGGATCGATGTGCGTTACTGTCCCGCCCATGCGTTCGGCTTCTGAAAAACATTCGAGGACGGAAGAATGTTCGATAGAGCTAACGATCCAGTGCGTTCCTACCAAGGACGGTCCTTCGGTTTTACCAAGGACCGTCCTTGGTATATAGAGCAAATGCCTAGCATATCCGACGATCGCGATATTGTTTGCCTCCGTCAAACCTGAAGTAAAAATAATTTCTCTCGCCTTGCACCCGAGGTGCGCTGCGATGCGTCCACGCGAGCTCTCCAATGACTGTTTTGCGGCAACACTATCGGCGTGAATACCGCCGGGATTTGCGAATGTCTTCATTGTTTGATACACAACATCGGCTGCAGCGGGAAGAACAGGTGTTGCACTTGCATGATCCAAATAAATTCGCCTGCCCGTCGTAGCTTTACTGCGTCCTGTCGTAGCCTCTGGCGAAGCAGGAGCGAAGTAGAGTTTCTTGAATCCAAACATTCTATCTAGTGTATGCCGTGCGCGCCTTTTGCAAAAGGCGCGCACGGCGAGTATACTGCGGAAAATTGCCATATGGCACTTCTTACCGCATATGTCCAAACCTTCACAAATCGTCGAGCGTCCGCCTATTGTCGCAGTTTTGGGGCACGTTGATCACGGCAAATCGACACTTCTTGATTTCATCCGCAAGTCCAACGTCGTTGCCGGTGAGGCGGGCGGCATCACGCAACACGTAGCTGCGTACGAGGTTGAGCGCGATAAGAACGGGGTCAAAAAACGAATTACGTTCATCGACACCCCCGGTCATGCTGCATTCAGTGCGATCCGCGCACGTGGAGCGACTGCCGCCGATATCGCGATCCTCGTCGTTGCGGCAGATGATGGGGTGAAGGCACAGACACTCGAAGCCCTCAAGAGTATCCGCGAAGCGGGAGTTCCCTTTATCGTTGCGATCAACAAGATCGACAAGCCCGGCGCCGATCAGGAGCGCACGATCAGAATGCTTCTCGAAGAGAATGTGTACCTCGAAAAATACGGCGGCGAGGTACCATGGGCGGCGATCTCCGCAAAAGTCGGGACCGGTGTCGAGGAGCTTCTTGATTTGATCTTACTCGTCGCCGAGATCGAAGGATTCACGGGCGATGCATCCCTACCTGCTCACGGCTACGTTATCGAGGCGCATCGCGATCACAAACGCGGTCTCGCGGCAACGCTTATCATTAGAAATGGAACGCTCCGGTCCGGCATGGCAGTCCTCGCCGGGTACGCTATTGCTCCCGTACGGATCATAGAAAGCGCTGCCGGGAAATCCCTGCGCGAGGCTTCATTCTCGACCCCCGTGCAGCTCATTGGGTTCGATACGCTCCCGCAAGTCGGCGAAGAATTCCATGCGTATAAGAACAAGCGCGAAGCTGAAGCTGCGCGCCCCGCCCTCGTGCCAAGAGACTCGCACGCCAAGCCACAAACGCTCGCCGAAGGCGAGATAGGTCCCTTCTCGATGCCAGTCATCGTCCGCGCCGACGCATCAGGCTCGCTCGAGGCGATTGATCAGGAAGTACCGAAATTAGGCACAGAGCACGCACGCGTGCGAGTCGTGCAATCAGGCATCGGAACCGTTTCCGAAAATGATGTGAAGGCAGCTATCGCGAGCGACGTGCCTGCCGTCGTCATCGGATTCAACGTCGGCATCGATGCCCCCGCAGCAGCGCTCGCACTCCAACACGGAATCCGTATCGAGACATTTACGATCATTTACAAACTGACCGAGCGCCTCGGGGAACTACTCGGAGAATCCGCACCGAAGCGCCGGGTAGAAGCGATTACGGGCAAAGCGAAGGTGCTCAAAAAATTCGGCAGCCGCAAGGACGCACATGTCATCGGCGGAAAAGTCTCCGAAGGCTTTCTCGAACGCGGAAGTTCGGTGCGCGTGATGCGCCGCGCCGAGGAGATCGGTATCGGAAAGATACGGAACATCCAAGCCAATAAACAAGACGTGGACCGCATCGAGACCGATCGTGAATTTGGAGCCCAGATCGGGGCCCCTTTCGAGATCATGCAGGGGGACACTCTCGAATGCTTCACCATATCGATGCAGTAAATATGCCCGGCAGGACAATTTCGAATCGCCTTGATATGAATATTCATCAGCACTTGTTTAAGGATACAACGTTCGTTTTCTTGCAAACAAACCGCAGTTTAGACTGCGGCAGGAATTATTCGAAATTGTACTAGCCGGGTATGGGCTCGCGCAGACAAACACAAGTGTCCGAAACGATCGCGCATCTTGCGGGAGATTTTTTTGCGCGCGAATCGAACGTGAAAGCGCTCATCACCGTGACGCACGCAGATGTCTCTTTGAATTTCAAAGAGGTGAGGGTGTTTTTCTCGGTCCTGCCGCAGACGAGCGAGGGGCTTGTGCTGAAATTCGCCAAACGCGCGCGCAGCGATTTCCGGCACTACTTGAGGACACACACACGTCTCCGTCCCATCCCCACGGTCGACTTCCTCATCGACCTCGGCGAGAAGAACCGCCAGCGCGTGGATGAGTTAACGAGAAAGTGATGCTATAGTTTGCGCGTTGGCCTGGTGGTGAAGTGGTAACACTTGGGACTGCAAATCCTACATGCGGGGGTTCGATTCCCCCCCAGGCCTCAAATCGTATATAGTTGTACGTACGCCCTCCTTCGTTCAAACTTCGAAGGGCAAGGCCGGGGTGGCGAAATTGGTAGACGCGTTCGACTTAAGATCGAATGTCCGAAAGGATCTGTGGGTTCGATTCCCACCCCCGGCAAACTTTGAAAGCTCCTGAATTCATGTAGAATCTTTTAAACCCTCCATAGCTTAATGGTAAAGCAGTTGCCTCTTAAGCAATTGACCCAGGTCCGATTCCTGGTGGGGGGACAAACAAAGAAAGTTTGCTAGGATAACAGCGTCGGGCGAGTGATGAAGTGGAAGCACGTCCCGAATAAAATGCTGGGGTGGTGAAATTGGCAGACACGCAAGGTTTAGGACCTTGTGCCGTAAGGCGTGGAGGTTCAAGTCCTCTCCCCAGCACTTTGAACAGGGCAAGCGAAGCAAAACCTGATCCCCACAAAACTCAAGGGCCAAAAAGTCCTGGTGCGGTGACGTCGTTGGCCCGCGTCACATCCGGATTACGAAAATCAAGCCCGAATGTGTTGTCGAGCAGATTAAGAATGCCCCAGACCGATATCATGATAAACATGCCAATAATGCCCCAGATCATATGACGCTGACCATTACCGTGTCTTTGCCCTCGCGCATCGTCGTTGAGAGCCATGAGGAATTCCACCAATCCCCATACGAAGAGAAAAAATCCGGCCGCAAATATGATCACAATGACCGGATCGATAATGTACTTCGAGAAGCGAGCCATCACGTCTGTTGCAGTGTTCATACCGTTAGAGATAAGGCCGAAGCATAAAGCCTTTTATGGATGCGGGCGCAATTCGAATACATGCTTTGTCGGATCGTGCTGTGGATGATGCGGTGTCGTGTGGACCTTATCGCCTCGTATTTCGAATGCTGCGTGCGGACTCTCACCACCTGGATGGAATGCCGTGGCGTATGCATGCTCGCCGCGCACTGCATATATCGGCTTCACATCAGGTCGCCCGTTTTTCATCTCGTAAATATGACCCTTGTTCATTGCCATTACGGGCTTTGCGGTATGGAAACCGCCCGCATGGCCATATTGTGTCTGATGAAGATACTGCATGTCATTCAAAAACGCCTTCCATCTCCAGGCTGAAGCGCAGTGCGCCCTCGAAGGACAAATCTTTACGGCTGATACGGGATACCTTGCGGAACGCTGATGGTGGTATTTTGCACCCCGAAGGTCGTCTGAAGGAGCTTGATGATACCCCAGATACTCACCATTACGAAAACCGCAATAACGCCCCACAACATGATCTGCAAACCCTCGCCCTTGGCTTCACCAGATGCGAGAACATACCTGATAAGACCCCAGAAAAAGACGATGAGCGCAATGGTAATAAGAAGACCAACGACGTTGTTGGCGAATTTGCTGATAAATGCCAGGACACCATTGAGGTCCTGGGCAGCAGCACTTGCAAAGAACGGGAGAAAGAGAGCTCCTGCTGCAAGGGCCGAATTAGCTATATTTTTCCTCATATCAGTGGTTTATCTATTTATTCTAAAGTATCTCAATGGTATAGATAGGAGTTGAAAACACAATAGATGGGGAGCCTCTGGTGTGGATAACACCGCCCGCGAGGTGACCCCGCTCGAAGAGAGTGCCCGTAGGGGTCGAATGTCGGCTACTGCCGATATGAGACGGGTCAGATACGCGCAAGCTTGTGCGTATCAAAGATGGGCCAACCCTATCGAGGTGGTCCGGGTGGCGGCCTCTGCTCTTCTTTTTTCACCTCTTTCTTCCCTTTTGTGGCAATCACTACGATAGCCCCTATCAACAGTACGAGAACGATGGTCGACACGATATAGGCAGCAGCCCGTCGATGCTCCTGAAAAAATTGCACGATACCGAGCAAAACAACCAGAACGAACAAAATAACGACCGACCACTCCATGATGGTGATCGCTTCGGTACGGTAGCTGGGCCATGTTCCCAAGCGCACCCACCACACGACGAATCCGGTGGCCCACGCCAAGAGTGCAATAGTGAGCATGAGCCCGACGAACACATTAAAAAGGCCGACGGCTTGCGTGATCGTCTGCGCCGCAACGACTGTGGGGACAGCATAGAGGAGAAATGCGACCGACGTGAGAGAGGATAGATATCGCATACGAGATCTCTTACGGGCCAAACTGCGGAGCTTGGAAAGGGTCGTCCGGCGGTGACTGACTCGCTCCGGCCCCCGCATTTGGCCCGCTCCCGCCAAAGAGCGTGTTCTGAAGGAGATTCAGAATGCCCCAGATCGAGACCATTACGAAAAGCACGATAATACCCCACAAGAAGTAGGCCCTGATCTTCTCCGCACCTTTCTCGCCAAAATTCAATATGTTGGTCGAGATACCGTAGAAGTAGATAACGAGGCCCACGGTCATAAGTACGATAGTCGCATGGTTGAGTAAGTCCACGATGAGACTCGCGAGTTCCTGGAACGTGTGCGGCGCTGCGGCAAGGGCAGCAGCGGGTGCCACAAGAGGTAAGAATGCAAGTATGGCGAGTGCGCGGGGCATATCAATTATCCCACCAGCTGTGTCACCGTCCCGCCGATGAGTGTCGCTATCAACCACGCACCGAGGATAAGCAGAGCGCCGATGATAACGTAGACGAAATTTTCCCTTGCTTTTGAAAGTTTGGCCGGATCTCCGCGCGCAAAGACGAACATGAAACCCGAAATAACAATAAAGAGCGTGATGATGGGGAGTGCGACGATAACGAGTACCTTGAGCGCTCCCGCGATAAAGCTTGGAACAGTGCTTAAATCTGAATTCAGGGGATTTTCCAATCCCGCAGCATTCGCGATGCCGGCGATACCAAGCGATGTGACGAATGTCCCAAGTGCAATGATTATTTTCCCGAATTTCATACGCTATACACGGATCTCATAGCTCCAAAATATTCGTCATTTCCTGATCCGCGCGCTGGATGGCTTCGCTGACTTGTAAGCTCCCGCTCGTCGTATTCTCTATCATAGCGCGAAAGAATCCTGCTGTCGCTTCGGGATCGGGATCGAACCATGAATGCGCGAGAATGACCTGTTTGTTGAGGAGATTGTCATCGCCAGTGGCCGGCTGACTTACTACATCACGCCGTGCGCTCGGCATCCCAAGTGCTTGCGAGAGGGCTTTCGCATTGTCGCTTGACACGAGAAGGAAAGCGACCGTGATAGCGCCACCGGGATTTTTCCCCGCACGCGATGCGGAGAGGGCGTAGACGCGCGCGGTATCGAGAGCATTTTGTGCCGCACGTACCTGTGGAATGGGCGCAATTGCAAAATTGAGATTTGGATTTGCATGCGCGATCTGGGACTTTTCACTCGCATACCCTACGTAGAGTGCGAGGTCGCCCGAAGCGAATGCTTTCTGCGCCTCCGGAAGCGAACGGTTCCATGAGTAATCGTCCTTGGAAGGATCTGCGAATTCTGTGTAGAAGCGCAGAGCGGAAACTCCCGCTTGTGCACTGGTTTCCGCACGCGACACGAGAGCCGGTCTTAAATTCCCTCCCTCGTCGTAGGCAGTGATGGAGCCGCCCGCCTGAAGTATCAGGGTCGCGAGGATGTCTTTTGCATTGTTAATGTTTCGATATTCGCCAAGCGCGATCGCGGACCTGGTGATCGTGCCGGAATCATTCCGTGTGCTGATTTTCTGCGCTATGTTGAAAAGCTCATCCCAATACTTGGGTGGCTGTGCGAACCCCCCCGATGCGAGCATGTCTTTGTTCCAATAGAGAATGAGGGGATCGGCAAACAGGGGAACTCCTATGACACCGTTTTCGGCAAGGAATGGCGCGGAGGCCTCGATAAAGGTATCCTGGAATTGCGACTGTGAAAGCGCCGAAAATGGGATGATGGCGACTTTGCCCGCGTTCTTGAGCGCATAGTCTTGCCGCAAGAGAAAGAGGTCGGGGCCGCCACCACTTGCAAGCGCATTGGTGAGCTCACTCTCGTACGTCGTCGGGTCTTTTTGCTCGTAGGTAACCTGGCTCAACTGAGGATTATCATCAGCAAGTTCCCGAACAATGTCTCCAAAGGCTTGGGCTTCCATTGTGCCCCAGATTTTTATGGCGCCAACGGTATTGGTAGTACCCCCACCGACCGCGAACGCAAATATGAGGACTCCCGCGACTGCGAGCGCACCGAAAATGCACAGGAGAACGATCTGGAACAGTGAGAGTTTTTTCATACCCGGCTAGTACAATTTCGAATAATTCCTGCCACAGATCAA
This sequence comes from Candidatus Kaiserbacteria bacterium RIFCSPHIGHO2_01_FULL_53_29, assembly GCA_001781125.1. Taxonomy (GTDB): domain Bacteria; phylum Patescibacteriota; class Minisyncoccia; order Phycocordibacterales; family UBA2100; genus UBA10103. Next base: position 12,423 of record MFKT01000008.1, on the reverse strand, counting down.
ACTGCGAAGGTTTTGTAAAATGCTTGAATCAATTCTTCTCGACATACGCTGGTGAGTATTCATACGAGGCGATTCGAAATTGTCCTGCCGGGTCATACGTTTTCTACGAGAGTAATTTAAAAACGAGTCCGTAGTGGTGCGCGCCGGCGGGAAATTCGCGCTGCAATTCGAACCCCGCACTTTCTGCAAGCTCAACAACAGATGACTTCGAAATTACATGATCGCGATGCGGCCCGACACGTCGTTGTGACTCATTTGAAAGTGCGGGGTCGCTCCAATCGATAATAGCAAGGCGACCGTTGGGACGCAGTATTCGCTCGGCTTCGACGAGCACCGCGACCTTGTTTTCGACCTGGAACAAGAGATTTGAAATGAGCACGAAATCAAGATGCCGATCGACGATCTTGGAGGCGCCCGGTCTCTCCAGATCCGCCCATATCACTTCGACATTTTTAAAGCCTCGTCGATGAGCCTCGTTTTTAATGCGCTGCAGCAAGTCGCGCTGCACATCTATTGCGTAGACATGTCCCGCTCCTTCGAGCCGCTCTGCTATTGCCAAAACGTACGCCCCGCTCCCCGACCCAAAATCCGCCACCGACATTCCCGGTTCAACTCCAAGTACCCCAACATTGCGCCGCGGGTGCGCAAAGCCGTGTGTAGCCAAAGGACTGTGCGTCTGCACGTGTTGCATTCCAACTAGTATAACGTCATTTTGCTTGTCCACACCGCTGAATCAGCTGGATATAACGATTTACGAAATCGTTATAGAATTACCGCATGGAACTCTACCATGTCTTAAATCGAGGAGTCGAAAAAAGAGACATCTTCATGGATGACAGAGATCGGTTCCGCTTCGTTCACGGACTACTTTTATTTAATACCCCCAAACCAGCGAATAATACCACCTATCTTTTGGAGTCCGATAACGATTTCGTAAATCGTTATTCGAACAGTGGAAGAATTGTTGATATTCATACATGGTGCATCATGAAAAATCACTATCACCTGCTGCTTTCTGAACGGATCGAGGGAGGTCTTACGCTTTTCTTGCGAAAGCTCAACATCGGATATGCCAACTATTTCAACGAGAAGTACCGACGCAGCGGTTCTCTGTTCCAAGGCAGAACGAAAAAAATACTCGTGAATTCCGATGCTTACTTCATGCACATACTCAATTATGTGCATTTCAACCCGCTCGATTACCTGACTGGCGCGCGAAATTGGCGGCAGCGCAGCTTGGGAAAACCGCCCCGTGCGCACGAGTACCTAATGAAATATCGCTGGAGCAGCTATCGCGATTACTGTGGGCAGAAGAACTTTCCTTCTTTGTTGACGACCGAGCTTTTCGGCGAGAAACCGGAGAAATTCAAAAAACACATCTTTGACTATTCGGGACTTAACCACGAAAAGATGCCGGTTCAATTGCTTCTTGAGTGATTACTGTAACTGTAACAACGTATAACGACTTACGAAGTCGTTAGAGGTGTCCGACCTGGATTCCAGTGAATCTAAGAATAAGAGGAGCTAGACATGAAGCATCTGAGAACGGTCACAGCGGCGCAAGTCCGGCGAATCAAAGACCGGAGCGGCAAAGAAGTTCCCGAGATCATCCCTTCTACGCTTCGAAAGCATCAACAATTCCGGGTGACTACTAAATACGGCACCTTCACTTTCGAGGCCCTGTCTGACCCACCTCGCAAAGATGCAGCCCCCGAAGTCAAAGCTTGGGTGGTTGGCCTGAGGGTTATGAGCGCGCCAACGTGCCTCGAACCGCTCGACCGATGCAGAACGAAGATTGAAAAAGGCTGCGGGGGACGGTCTTTTTCTTTATTCGGCAATCTCTGCTTCGAAAACGACGAATGACGCGACCGAATCCCCTTCGCGCATTTTCATGACACGGACGCCCTGTGTGGCACGACTAAGCGCTGGGATCTCGTCGAGTCCCGTTCGGATGGTCTGACTCTTTTTTGACATCGCGACGAGCTCGCCACCTTTCGCAAACACGACCGCGCCACCTACGAGCTGCTTGGTCTTCGGTGTGATAGACATTGTCTTGATGCCGCTTCCTCCGCGGCCCTGCGTCTTGTATTCGGTGAGTTTGGTCTTTTTTCCGTAGCCGGTCGATGAGAGGACAAGAAGCTCTGCGTCCTTCACACCCTTCGGCACGATGCCGCCACCCACGATAGAGTCGCCGCTTTTCAACTTCATTCCGCGTACCCCGCCAGCCTGGCGGCCCATCTCGCGCACATCTTTTGCGGCGAAGCGGATCGCCTGGCCTTTTGAAGTTACGAGCACCGCATCGTCGCCCGAGTGCACGAATTGCGCGGAGATGAGCGCATCCCCTTTGTCGAGTCCGATCGCAATCAAGCCGCTTCTCCGCACCTCGTGGAATTGCGAAGCCGCGACGCGCTTCACCGTGCCATCTCGTGTTGCCATGAGGAGCGAGAGCTCCGCGGCGGCTTTCTTCTCCTTCGGCATCGCAAGGATGGAGGTGATCTGCTCGCCCTGCTCCAGCGAAATGAAATTCATTATCGACTTTCCTTTTGTGGCACGTCTGCCTTCGGGTAGGTCATACATCTTGAGCTGGTAGACTTTTCCGCGGTCGGAAAAGAACAACAGATCGGAGTGGGTGGAGGCGGTCAAAAATTGTGTGACGAAATCTTCTTCTTTTGTATCGAGGTCGACGACACCCACGCCGCCGCGCTTTTGTCGGCGATATTCTGCTGGGTTCGTGCGTTTGATGTAGCCTCCTTGCGTAAGCACGAGGACAGAATCTTCATCCGCGATAAGGTCTTCTGCATTAAGAATAGTTGCTCCGCGCTTCACGATCTTGGTACGGCGGTCGTCGCCGAATTTCTCCACGACCTCGCGAATTTCTTTTTTGATGAGTTCCATCAATTTCTTTTCGCTCTTGAGAAGTGCCGTTAGCTCTTCGATGAGCGTCTGCACTGCTTTCAATTCATCCTCTACTTTCTGGCGCTCCAGCCCCGCGAGCTTCTGCAGGCGCATGTCGAGGATGGCCTGCGCTTGGATCTCGGAGAACTTGAAGGTCTTCATCAGTCCCGCACGAGCATCATCGACATCTTTCGATTTCTTGATGAGCTTTATGATCTCGTCGATATGATCGAGGGCTTTCTTGAGCCCGAGCAAAATGTGCTCGCGCGCCTTCGCTACCTTCAGGTCGTAAATAGTGCGCTTCGTCACCACATCCTTGCGGTGCGCAATGAAGTATTCGAGCAACGCCTTGAGAGAGAGCGTCTGCGGGACACCGTCGACCAGAGCGACGACGTTGTAGTGGAAGGCCTCTTCAAGCTGCGTGTGTTTGTACAAATAATTAAGGACTGTTTGTGCGTTCGCATTGTTTTTCAACTCGACGACGACGCGGATGTCCTTGGTGCTCTCATCTCGAATGTCGCGAATGCCCTCGAGCTTCTTCTCATGCACAAGGTCGGCTATCTTGGTCAGCAGATCGGATTTGTTGACGCGAAAAGGAATTGAAGTGATGACGATCTGATAATCGCCCTTCTTCCCTTCTACGATTTCCGCGTCGCCGCGCACTACGACCCCCCCGCGGCCGGTCGAGTAAGCATGCGCGATGTCTTTCTGGTTGAACGCGATGCAGCCAGTCGGAAAATCAGGGCCTTGCACGAACTGGAGAAGATCTTCGGTGGTCGCGTCCGGGTTCTCAATCAAGTGTGTCGCCGCGTCGCACACTTCGCGCAGATTGTGCGGCGGAATGTTGGTCGCCATACCGACCGCGATGCCGAGCGTCCCGTTCAAAAGCAGATTCGGGATTGCCGCCGGAAGTACCGACGGCTCTTGTTTGGTGTTGTCGTAGTTCGGGGTGAAGGTGACTGTCTCTTTCTCGATATCCTTGAGCATTTCTCCCGCGAGTCGCGACATCTTCGCTTCGGTGTAGCGGTACGCGGCGGCGCCATCCCCGTCGATGGAGCCGAAGTTGCCCTGACCCACGATGAGCGGATAGCGCATGCTGAAATCCTGCGCCATTTTCACCATCGCGTCGTACACCGATGTGTCGCCATGTGGATGGTACTTGCCGAGCACATCGCCGACGACCGTCGCCGACTTGCGAGTCTTAGCGGAAACGGTAAGTCCGGCTTCGTGCATCGCGTACAAAATCCTCCTGTGCACGGGCTTTAGGCCATCGCGCACATCCGGGAGTGCGCGCGCTGTGATGACAGACATCGCGTAGTCGAGATAGCTTTCGCGCATCTCGGTCGAGATCGATCGCGAAACGACCCCTTCGGGTCGAGCTGCCGGAGCCGGTATTTTTTCCTCTTTTCCGCGTGCCATGGTTTGTTAATTGTACCAAAAACAGCCCTTATTGCAATGCAAAATCGCCTGTGGCGTAGTGCCAAAAGCGACATCACTCGATGTCGGACATTGATGGAGAAACCGCCATGATGGAAGTCACGCGTCGCAATGAGATCGCCTTTTTACTTGATCTACACGACACCATCGTCAGTACCGAGCCGCCGCCGACTATGGGTATGGACGTCCACCAAACAATTCTTCGAGCCGCATCAATGTTAGTTCGAGCAAACAATGGAGCGCGGATAGCTGCAGATGAAGCGCATGTCCAACTCGAAAAGCGGTTGGCAGAAAGAGCGCCATCCTTAAGCGAACTCGAGGAGTATCTACACACCCTGGGACGGGAAGGGGTGAACAAAAGGTAACGCTGCCCCGCCGAAAGAAGATCCCCGCCACGTCGGGCCTACTTCTTCTCGGCGCGGCGGTCTTCTTTTTTATTCCTTTACACGGCTTATTTCCGATCCCACAGATATCCACACATCGTAAAAAACGATATTCAAAAATCCCCACGACCGTGGGATATTTTAAACATGGGCAAAATCGAAGAGGGAGCGAAACGTGTGCGTCGTTTGGGCCTTGTGCAAAGAGCCCTGCTTGGGACGATCGGCATGGCGGGTGTTATTGCCCTCATTGCAATCGCACCCAACGCGATAGCGGCATTCGGCCTTTTGGGCAGAAACAAATACCGATTTAAAAACCAATCGGACAACGTGCTTACTCGTCTTAAGCAGCAGGGATACATATCATTCGAAGAGCGGAATGGGGAAAGATTTGCTCGAATAACCGACGCGGGCAGGCATACACTTTTACGCAATGGGGTCGCGCTTTCGAAGAAGATTCGTTTCCGGTGGGATAAAAGGTGGCGCGTTATCATTTTCGACATCCCCGAAAAGCGGCGACGAGTTCGCGACACACTTCGGGAGACAATGAAATCATTCGGTTTTTACCGGCTGCAAGACAGTGTATGGGTCTATCCCTACGACTGCGAAGAAATCATAATGCTTCTCAAGGCGGATTTACGACTCGGTGGGTCGGTACTCTACATGGTCGTGGAAAAAATTGAAAATGACAAGCACCTAAAGGAAACATTTGGGCTGAGCTGAATATTCAAAAACATGCACGGTCGTAGCCATTTTTGAACATTGAAACCAAATACTGCTTGATTTGGTGTTAATAGACCGGATTCGGCGAACTTAATTGATCGCTTTCCGTACCTTGTGTCTGCTGTACTTGCGTCTGCGGTTGGGTTTGCGGCCCAGATGGCACCGTGTCGTTGGGGATCTGGAGGAAGTCAGCTGCGCCATTGCTCAAATTCACCTGCTGTCCCCCCTTCTGGATATTACGAAAGAAAAATATCGCCCATGCCACCAAGAGGATCACGACGACGGCAATGGCGATCCCGCTTGCAACGGCGATCTTGTCCTCCTTGGGACCATCTTTTAGATTATTTATTACCTTCTGCACTACCATATGAAATTAGGCTGACAACACAACGACTTCATTTTCTTTGCCCGCGAGATCGCGCGGTTTGATGGTGAGCTTTTCGACCGGCTTCGTGCTCTCTTCGCCTGCCTCTTTCAAAAATTGCTTGAGGGACTTTTCATCGTAGAGGACGGGGATAATGATTTTCGCCTCGAGCTTCACCGCGAGCTTTTGCGCTTCTGACGCAGTGAGTGTACCAGCACCACCAATAGGAATGATGAGCACATCGGGCGAATCCATCTCCAAGACGTCGCCCGGCAGATCGAGATCGCCCAAGGCTCCGAGGTAGAGAATGGACATGCCGTCGAAGTGCACGGAGAAAACGCTGTTGATGCGTGCCCCGCCATCGGCGGGGCGAGGCTCGCCTCCGTATTTCGAACCCGTCGAGAATCCTGCGGCTGTCATATCTTTGACCTCGTACTCGCCCGGACCGGAAATCACAAAAGGCTGCCTCTCGCCACGCCCCGCTTCTTCGGAGCCGTTCATGTCGGGATGATTAAGCGGAATGAACGCGACGTCGGCGCCGAAATTGGTAGGCTTGAAATTCTTGGATTGCTTCGAGACGGGCCCAAAAACCAAAGTGGTTTCCCCCGCACTCGCGCGTATGCACGCGCCCTCATGGAACGTCAAAATCATATTCACATTATAACAGATTGACATGCGGAGCAGGAACGTGAATATTTGAAGTACGCCTGCGGGACTTCACTGGAAGACGGCCGCATGGCGAGCAGACTTTGGAGGTGACATGGAACTGGATCACAAGGGAATGCCAACTCGTGTTGGGGACATCCCAACACAACAGCCCGCAAACTCAGGCGCTTCGCAAGTCGAGGTGGATCGTCGAGGTCGCGTTCTGCCCACGCCCAAACCCGCGCCAATTTCGACGACGCCGGAGGTGCACCGCACCTCGTAGGCGCTGAAGAATGTCCGACAGGAAGTTCTCGAATGTTTTGCGTCGAGGCTTCCTGTCGGCCTCGTTTTTTTATATTGATTCTATCCCCGCGCGCAGGTTGACTATTAAAGAGAGAGCGAGTAGCTTGAGCGTAGGCTTGTGCAAGCCTCGACCAAACGTTTCCACGGGACGTCCGAGGAGATAGAGTTTGGTTCGTTCCCGCGAACCAGGAGGTCTGCCATGAAGATGGCAAACACCCGGTCGCTGCAGATCACGCAGACCAGCGCAATGGCAATTCGGCGCAGCAACGGTCATTCCGCGATCACCAGCAACCGGAAGAAGGTCGTCGTCACCTGAACATGGGCCGCAGGACTCTGTCCTGAAGGAGGTCACAATGAATTGGCCTTAGGCGTAAGTCTGGAGTGGGTCCGCGTATCTTCCTCTCATTGGGAGGTCATGTATGGGAACAGGGGGGTTGGTACCGGCGGGCCAACCCCTTCCCTTTTTTGACATTTCATCTGATATCCACTATACTCCCCATACAATTTAATAGTGTACGCACGGTTCATACCTTTCTGCCGACTGACACGGTAGCGCAAGCAGAAAGGCACCGAAAGCGTCCATAAAAAATGAATTCAGAAGATGAAGTGAGGAAAGTTGTTGGAGGTGAGGAAGACGAGACAGAGACAACAGTAGAGAAGGAGGGGCCGATGGCGGACTTGCTCCAGAAATCGGGTACGCCTCCCGTGATAGATGATGTCGTCGAGGGCCCCGTGGTCGCGGTCGGCCGCGCGCGGGTCTTTATCGACCTTCCTCCGTATGGTACGGGTATCATCTACGGACGCGAATACCTCTCTGCGCGTGAAGCGCTGAAGAACGTGAACATCGGCGACACCGTGACCGCGAAGGTCGTGGGCATGGACAACGCCGAGGGCTACGTCGAGCTCTCGCTGCGCGAGGCGCGGCAGGCGGTCATCTGGAACGAGGCGGAGCAGGCCCTGCAAAAGAAAACGGCCTTCGAGCTCACCGTTGTCGATGCCAACAAAGGCGGTCTCATCATCAACTGGAATGGCCTCGCAGGATTCTTGCCGGCCTCTCAGCTCGCACCCGCGCACTATCCGAGAGTGCCCGACGGCGATAAGGAAAAAATATTTGCCGAACTTAAGAAAATGGTCGGGACCAAGCTTGAGGTCATGGTCATTACCGCAAGCCCCAAAGAGCAGAAACTTATTTTCTCGGAGCGCGGCGCAGGCGTGACGGAGCGTGCGCCACTTGTCGAGAAATATAAGGTGGGCGATGTGTTGGATGGCATCGTCACGGGTGCGACCGAATTCGGGGTCTTCGTGAAGCTCGAAGAGGGGCTCGAAGGACTTGTGCATATCTCGGAAATGGACTGGGCGCTCGTGGAAAATCCCAAGACGCGCTACAAAGTGAGCGAACAGGTCAAAGTGAAGGTCATCGAGATAAAGGATGACAAGATATCGCTCTCCATCAAAGCCCTGCTCGACGATCCGTGGAACGCTGCCGGTGCGAAATACAAAAAGGATCAAAAAGTGGATGCCGTCGTCATCAAATACAACAAGCATGGCGCGCTCGCTTCTATCGAAGAGGGTGTCGCCGGTCTCGTGCACATCTCCGAATTCGCGGGCGAAGAAGATCTGCGCGCGAAATTGGAACTCGGCAAAGTGTATCCCTTCACAATCACCTTCTTCGAACCGAAGGATCGAAGGATGACTCTGAAGCCCGCTGCTTAATTGAAAAAAACGAATCGCCTAGGCGATCCGCTCTAGGCGATAATCTCTTAAACAAGATCTGTTCTTGATTCAGGCTTCGGCCTGGGGATAGAGCACGGGATTGACCCACAACAACTGACCACGAAGGTTGCGGACGTTGTCCGCAGCTTCTACGGGCCAAGCGGATTTTACGCCCTTGTTATTCTCCATCTCGATATGATCCTTACCGTAGGGCGACCAGACCACACCTCCCTCCATCTGGAATCCGGTCCCGCTGATGGAGGCACCGGCGGGGGCTTCAAGGTCCCACATGAGACCGGCGAATTCGACCCTGAATCCACTATCGTGCCGCCAGTCGTGTTTCAGATTACGGAAAGTCTTCCTCGGATCCTGATCCATCTGCATTTCCACCTCCCTAGCCCAGGGTTGAAGATCGGGCCGGCCAGCAGTTAATCACAATGCAGAAACCGCGTCAATTAAACTGATTCATCGCACGCTCGGGACCTTCGAGTACCGTCGCTTCGAGTGCTTGGGCGACTTTTTTGAAAACTTTCTTGAGTTCGTCGAGTTCGGACGGTTTAAATTTGGCCAAAATGAAATCCACAACTTCTTTTTCGCCCTGCGGCTTCTTAAGCTTACCGCCTGCGGTCTCCGGTGAAACGCCGATGCGCACGCGCGTGAACTTCTTAGTCTTTACGGTACTCATTATTGACTCGACTCCCCTATGCCCACCGCTTCCTCTATTGAATGAGAGCTTAAGAGAGCCTAGCGGCAGGTCGAGGTCATCGTATATCACTACCATACGCTCTGCGGCCTTCTGACTTTTCACGAATTTCGTGACCGCAGCGCCGGATTTGTTCATAAATGTGTCGGGAGCGACCAAAACAATGGCTGTTTTGCCTATCATTCCGCTTGCGACATGCGCTTTCGCGCTCTTGTCCTCCTTCCACTCGGTAAATTCAAAGGTTTTTGCAAAATAATCAAGCGCCACGCGGCCACTGTTGTGCCGTGTGCCCTCATATTCCTCTCCCGGATTGCCTAAACCGACGATTACCCATGCCATGAGCGGATGATATCCGCAATTTACCAATTTACAAGTATCAATTTTCAAATAATGCCCAATTTAGCAACGATTTTGGAAATTGAAAATTAAAAATCAAAAATTCTCGTGATGGGACATCACAAACACTTGGTGTCAACGGCTCGTGCACAGTAGAATATCGCACATGCCCGATCCCGTGATGTGGAATGATTCATCACGGACCCCATTAGAGACTCGCCATCACAAAGTTCGTAGTTCAAATCGTCTATGAACGAAACTCCCGTGACACCAGAGACGAAATCCAACGCATTCTCTAACGGGGCGAGTATCAAAAAGAATTCTAATCGCGGTTTGCTCGGCTACACGGTGGTCGCACTCGGTCTTGCACTCTTTATTCGCTTCTTTGTCGCCGCTCCCTACGTCGTTTCCGGCGCCTCGATGGAACCCGACTTCGACGATTGGAATTATCTTATTGTCGATCGTGTTTCATACGACTTCAGCAGTCCGCAGCGGGGCGACATCATCATCTTTGACCTTCCGCAAGAAACGAGCCGCGCACTCATTAAGCGAATTATCGGTCTGCCCGGAGAAAAGGTCGTCCTTTCCGGACAAGAAGTGACGATCATCAACACAGAACACCCCCAGGGCTTCACGCTCGCAGAGCCTTACCTCGATCCCATCAACCTTGGGGGGCGAAATGAGATGGAGGTTACTCTCGGCCCTGACGAATATTTCGTCCTCGGCGACAATCGCCGCGTCTCCTCCGATTCACGCGTCTGGGGTACGCTTCCGCGCGAAGATATCGTCGGCCGCGTGCTCTTGCGCCTGTATCCTCTCAATGAGATAGGACTGCTTCCGAGTGAAGCTCGCTATTCCAATGATTAGATTAAAAGACACGCGCCATTCCAACACCGCCGCGTTCCTCGACTCGGCGATCCGCATTGCAGAGTATTATGGATTCTTACAGCTCGACCTGATCCCCCGCACCGTGTCGAGTGCGGGGAGCATCAAGCGCCCGATCATGTCGCTCGCGGAGATCGAGCCGGAGATCTCATTCGCACGGCGCGACGAGAGGACACTCCTCTCATCCGCGCGCAAGTGCCTGATCTGTTTGCCCGCCATTCAGACAATTCAGCCGGTGTCGGCAGGACCGGGGACTGCACGTCCTGTGGCGCAGAGTGACGAAACATTGCTCGCGTGGCGCACACTCGCGAGTACCTCCTCGCCCGCATCAATATCGCTTGAGCTGCATGTCGTGGGGCCATCGAGTGCGATCGCCGAAGCACTTCTCATCATCGTTGCAAATGCGATCGCAGAAGAATCAGGCATCGGCGAGCGAGTCTTGAGCATCAACAATATCGGCTCGTCAGATTCTTCCAATCGATACGTCCGCGACGTCGGACTGTATTTACGCAAACACATCGAATCCATCTCGCCGACGCTGCGTCCGCGCGCTGCCACCGACCCACTGGGAACTCTTGTGCAATTAATCGAGCGCGGTCACCCGGCAGCGCCGCGCGCGCCACAAGCGATGGAATATCTGACCGAAGAGGAGCGCCGGCGTTTTTGGGAACTGTTGGAATATCTCGAGATGTTCGGATTGCCGTATGAATTGGATGCACACATTCTCGGGAGCCGCGATTGCTGGTCGCATTCTCTTTTTGAGATCTCTACGGTGGACGCGGAAAGCGGCGCCTCGGTGCCGCTCGCATTCGGTGGCCGCTACGACCCATTGGCAAGTCGTTTTTCGAGATCGCCTGCATCAGCCGCGATGATATCCATCACCTGCGAAGTGCGCGGGAAGACGCGCCCCGCCAGAAGCAAAGCTTCTAGCGGGGCAAGCGTGAAGCCCGCTGATGCGCAGCCCGCGATCTACTTTGCCCACTTGGGCGCGGAGGCGCGCCGCCGCGCGCTTTCGGTGATGGAAAACCTGCGGCGCGCAGCAATTCCCGTGCACCAGGGACTTTGGTTTGACCGCATCGGCGAGCAGATGGCGGCAGCGCGCACACTTGCGGTGCCCTACATTCTCATCATGGGACACAAAGAAGCGATGGAAGGCACCATTCTCGTGCGCGAAGTTTCCACCAATTCCCAAGACGCTATTCCCCTCCCCGAGCTTCCCAACTACCTCAAACGCCGCCGCATCGGCGCGTGGAAAAACGAAGCGCACGCGTAACAAATGGAAAAGTTCAAGGGGCTCATTTTTGATTTCAACGGAGTCCTTCTGTTGGATCAGGAGCTTCACGATGCGATATGGAAAAAGACCGCTTTTGAGATCACTGGAAGAAGATTGAGCGACGAAGAATTCAAAAACGTTTTTCACGGCCGCACCAACAAGGGCGTGCTGGAATACCTTTTTGGGAGTGAGATCGAACCGCGCGAACTCCAACGATTGGCAACGAAGAAAGAACTACTCTATCAAGAAGTGGCAAGAGGGCTTGGATCCGAATACCGACTCGCGCCGGGCGCCCCGCATCTACTTGATACGTTACGACAGCGCAATATTCCATTTACCATTGCCACGTCATCACCAAAAATGAATGTCGGATTTTTCAACGAGATGCTGCATCTCGACACATGGTTTGATATGGAAAAAGTCGTAAACGACGACGGTACGTTTCCCGGAAAACCCGCTCCCGATATTTATCTCAAAGCTGCCAATATACTTTCTCTGAAACCCGAAGATTGTGTGGTGATCGAAGATGCGCGCTCCGGTATTGCCGCCGCATACGCTGCCGGTATCGGGTATATCCTTGCTATCGGACCAAAGCAATCGCACGCAAGTTTGCAGGCGCTTCCGGGCGTAAACGAAGTCGTCGAACGTCTCGATGAGGTTGACGTTGCGAGGCTTTTTTAGTGCATAACCTCAGATACATATTGCACTCCTTCACGATGAAGGAGCATGCGGATATCCAACATTAATAGGGGCGTCAAAGGTTCTC
>MFKT01000007.1:62997-63261 GCA_001781125.1 Candidatus Kaiserbacteria bacterium RIFCSPHIGHO2_01_FULL_53_29 | reverse complement strand
GTGTGCTCGCGGTCCTCAAGCGGGGCACGCCGTATGTGAAAAGAGAGTTATCCACCGCTCAAAGTTGACGCCTGATTAGAGGTCTCAAATGGGAAGAAGTGAGCCGTTTGCCCCCGCCCCGTCGCCCATTCAATTTTCAAAAACCCCCGCGAAATAGATGAGGATTGAGGAGCGTGCGGCGGGGCGGGGGCGGGCACGGAATCGAATCGGGCCACTCCCGTACAAAGCCACCACGCGCGCGGAGCGCGCGACATCAGCCGTTAG
>MFKT01000007.1:0-62974 GCA_001781125.1 Candidatus Kaiserbacteria bacterium RIFCSPHIGHO2_01_FULL_53_29 | reverse complement strand
ACATCAGCCGTTAGTGCTAAAATAGGTTCGAGCAGAGTTGTATAGAGTCAAAATTTTGGCGAAGCCAAAAGATTTGACCCTAAGCAACAGTGTTTGAACACTGTTGCGACGGGGAATCGAACGGCGCAGCGATATCCCGCAAGCTTGCGGGACCGCGAGCCGGTGCCCAGACAAATGCGCGCGACGGCGCGCATTTAGTCGCGGGAGCTTTCCCCGTAGGGTCACAAGGACAGAGACAAGATTCAATTGGTGCCCGCCCCCGCCCCGCCGCACACTCCTCCATTCTCATCTATTTCGCGGGCCTTCGCCTCGCCGAAGTGGCTTCGGCCACGCAGGCAGGAGTTTTTGAAAATTGAATGGGCGGCAGGGGGCAGGGGCGGCGTCACTTGTTGACACCTGTAAACTGCATGAAGAACGTGATATTCTGCGATTGTTCGGGATTTTCATGCCTAATAACTCTAAAACTCTTATACTTAAACAACCGCTGTGGAAAAAAGTCGGAATCTTTATTATTGCGGTCATTTTTGTCGCCATTGGGTTTTTGATGTTGTGGAACGGCGAATATCTATGGGGAACAATTACTGCTGGCTTTTTTAGCCTGTGCGCTGTGTATCCGATGTTCAGATCGCGCATCGCACTTGTTGCGGATGGAGAAGGAATCACTCCAACAAGCGCCTTGAAAAAAGGATCAACGTTGAAAATTCCATGGAACAAAATACAAAATATCGCTGTTGCAACGCAGACGATCAAAACAGGTCGGCAGATCATTCCACAAAAACATAAGTTTGTCGCGATATACCTCAACGATCCGAATTTCGCCGACGCACAACCGCTGTTGCAGCAGCTGAGCACGGAAATAACTAGTTCGGCAGGTGGACTTGGGTTGGACGATGGCGGAAAGGCGCAAATTTACATCCCGCGTGTTATGTTGCCATGTTCCGCAGAAGAAGCAGTGCAAAAATTAAAGGATTTGCAGTCGCGAACGACTGCGATGTCGTCAGGGGACAAGGCCACACTAGACAATAGTGGCATGATACGATAGAGGCACAATGTTTAACGGACGAACAGGAGTTGGCGATTATTGGAAATCGGTATTCTTGCTCCTTCTTATCAATTTGGTCGTTGGTGTAGGAGGCGCGTTTTTGTTCGGTGCGCTTGGCGCTTCGATTCTAAGTCAAACCTCACCAACCTCCATCGGCGGCCTTTTCGCCGGGGTTATTGGTGTCGCGCTTCTAGCATTTCTTCCGGCTCTTGTCGCGGGTATTTTTGGATTCTTCGTTGGACTCGGACTACAAATTCGGCGGTTGCACGACATTAATCTCTCGGGTTGGATTGTGCTTCTTTTTTGGGCTGTAGCAGCGGTAGTTTATATATTCGGAGGGACAGGGACTTCTCAAAGTGGTATACCGCAATACGCTCCGTGGGCATGGGCGATTATCGCAATCGGATCAATTGCGTGGATCGTAATTTCACTCTGGCCTGGTAACCCTGTGCCAAATACTTACGGCACACCCGTCTCGTATCGGTCGTGGTGGGCCGGTCTTATTGGAGACAAGGCCCCGACAGGTTCTCTGGGAAAAGTTTTTTGGACCCTTTTTACACTTGTTGCGCTGGCGGCAGTTGGCGCCGGTGCTTACATCGTATTGCATCCTGCAAAAACGGCTCAGCAAAATACGCTCATGCCGGAATCAATGAACTCCGAAACAGAAACGCCGAATACGAATTCAGTCACTCAAACTACGAACGCTCCTAACCAACTGACACCTTCACCAAAACCTAAACCCGCTCCGCCACAACCAAAGCCAACTCCCGCCCCCTCTCCTTCGTCTTCAATTACCGGACTCGGATCTATTCCCGCAGGTACATTCACGAATAATTCTTTCCTTGAGTCAAACACCTACACAACCCCTAAGGGCACACAGACTTTGCGACCTCCCTCGGGTTGGCAGGGCGGCGCAATTATGGATTCTTCATTTGCCGCAGGCGAATCGAACGGGCTCACGATGGTCGTGTTCAAAAATCCCAGTGACCCAGATTGGAGTATACAAACTATTTTGATCCGTAGTAAGCGTGCAGGGTTTAGTTTATCGGCGGATGAAACGGAGATGGCGGCAAAAGGCACTTTCGTAAGCAGGAGCGATGTCTCATTCTATGGAATGCCGGGATACACACTCGAACAAACTGACGTGGTACAGGGTGTAATCATTCGCACCAAAGTGTTCGTTGTCGCAAGCGCAACGAAAGTGTATCAATTGACGGGGACTGCGGAAGAAAGTAAGTGGGCTACATATGGGTCGCTTTACACCGCCTCGTTTGCGACGCTCCAAATTCATTAGCAGGGAGCCATCCCGCCGTTTTATAATGTTCCTCAAAAACGGGGGGATGGTGTGTGCGCACTAGATCCGCTATGGCAACTTTTGTATGTGGATAACGTCACAAATGATACACCGTCTTGTATTTCAGCATGTCTGAAATTTGGGGGTCAGGTCATATCGACAGGAAAACCCTTTAAATACCTGTAGTCTTTATGATGTCGACAATTGTGTGAATACGACGAGCCGCTCGCTATATGTCTTCTTGCCCGCAACCCACGTACCGGCGCAAGTGATAAGATTGAGGCGAGGAGCATAGTTTTGCCCGAAAATGAGATCGGTCGGCGCATCTGAGTACGGATATAATTCAATACCCGTTACCACAAAATGGAGTTTTGAACCGCCCTGCGTGATGATATAAACGTCATCTCCCAGCTCGATATCCCCTAAATGTTTGAACACGCCGGCGAGCGCCAAGCCATTATCGACATGTCCGTCAATGACCGCGCTGCCGGAATAGCCCGGGACGGTACCATATTTGTACCAACCGACATCGGTATAATTATCCGGTGTTTGCATATTGCCCGCCGCATTGATCCCGACATGTTGCACATTCGCATCGATATGCAGCGAAGGTATTTGGAGGTGCACGGGTTTGCTCGAGGTGGAGACGACGGCGATCATCGTCGAAGTCGGTGCACTCACTCCACTATCGGACGCATAGAACAAAGCATGAACAGCTACGTACAAGAAAACTGCGATCGCAAGAGCAGTGACCGCACCAACCGCGCTGATACATGCTGGTCGCGTATTCATAACTCTCGATGCGATGGACACCGAGTCAGTTCTTTAAGCTACTCGTGCGTGGAAATAAAGGTACACGCTGCCTAGCAAGGCCGTTAAACTTGAGATTAAAAGAACCAGAATGTTCAAAACCATATCGCCTCCTGCTCCCGCGTTGGGCATGCCGACCTCACCACCACCACCTCCCACCCCGAAATTTTCGGGCGCTTTTGTGGAGGCGCCGAGAACTTGTCCGGATGGCCCGCCACCTCCGCCCGAAGATTCGGAACTAACCGAGGGACTTCCACCGCCACCTCCGCTACTCTCAACTTCAGCAAGGGCCGACGTTGTTGCGGCAGTGCTCGTACCAGACGTGCCGCCGATCGTGCCGGTTGGGGTCGATGTGGCAGCTCCGCCTCCGGAATCGACTTTCGTGCTCGTCGCGTTTGGGCATACGGGAACATTGAATGTGGGTATGGGAGGTCCGGCGCTGTTGAGGAGCGGAAATACGACACAGTATTTAATCTGAGAACCGAGATCATTGAGAAGAGGAGAGCTCGCACTCGTACTCTCCGAGGCGGATGAACCTGTGGACAAAGTGGATGGGGACCGCGCCGACGCCGTATCGCTTGCGTGCTGGTTGGTACGTACTTCCGCGCTTCGGTCGTCGCGCGTTTGTGCAAACGCATGCTGGACACTTATTGAGGTGAGCGCAAAAAAAGAGAGCATGCCGACGATAGACATCGCCAATGTTAGCGAAGAAGATCGGATGTCGTTCGTCTGAAGTGACATAGGACCCGCGTCATGAATCGCAGGGGAATCATTGTAAACCCATGAAGCTGAAATCTTAATGAATTAGTACGCCACAACACGATCTTTATACCCTGTCTAATTGCAACCCCATGATTTTTCCGTGGCCCATACTTTTCCTTTGTTGTTAAGGTCATTTTTTGAAGTTCGAGCTTCAAACGGACTTTGGTAGTATAATCTCCCCGTATGTCCCGCGTCATTGTCTCCGGCTCGCTCGCGTATGACCGCATCATGGATTTTGCGGGGCTCTTTGCAGAGCATTTCATGCCGGAAAAGCTTCATAGTATCAATCTGAGTTTTCAGGTTGAGACGCTCTCCATTCAATTTGGCGGCACGGCCGGCAATATCGCCTACAACCTTGCCCTTCTCGGGGAAAGCCCCGAAATCATCGCGACAGCCGGTAAAGATTTTGGCTCGTATCGTTCGCACCTCCTCCTCTCGGGCGTGGATCCGAAATCGATCCGCATTCTTGAGAGTGACCTGACATCCTCCGCCTTCATTCTCACCGACAAAGCCGATAATCAAATCGCGGCATTTCATCAGGGTGCGGGAGGGAATGCGTACGATTCTCTGGTGGATACTGAAGGTCGTGCCATTGCGATCATTGCCCCCGGTTGCGTTCCCGACATGCAGGCGCTACCGGAGTATTACCGCAAACGCGGATTCAAATATCTCTACGACCCTGCGCAGCAGATCCCCGCGCTTACCCCCGAAATCCTTCGAGACGGCATCACGGGAGCCTCGGTCCTCTTCGGAAGTGACTACGAATTTGAACTCATCAAACAGAAAACCGGATGGAGTGAACAAGAGCTACTCGAACGCGTGCACACGGTGGTCGTCACCTACGGTGCAAAAGGATCCGACATTATCACATCTGCCGGTACAATGCATGTGGATGCGTGTCCGGCACAAGCGCTTGTGGATCCCACGGGTGCGGGCGATGCGTACCGCGCCGGATACATCAAGGGAATGATGGTCGGTTTTCCTCCGGAATCATGTGCGAAGCTTGCGAGTGTCACCGCCGCGTACGTAGTGGAAGTCTATGGCACACAGACTCACACCTTCACGACGGAAAATATCAAGGATCGCTACAAGAAAAAATACGGAGAAACACTTCAGATAGAAAGCACTAAGTAGCGAATTTCAAATAACAAACAATATGGAATACGACATCAAAGATATCTCACTCGGAGCAGAAGGGAAGCGGCTTATCGAATGGGCCGCGCGCGATATGCCGGTCCTCTCCCAGATACGCGAGCGCTTCGCGCGCGAGCAGCCCTTCAAGGGCAAAAAAATCGGCGCCTGTCTCCATGTCACCGTCGAGACGGCGAACCTCGTCATCGCACTCAAAGCAGGTGGGGCAGAGGTGGTATTGTGTGCCTCGAATCCGCTTTCTTCGCAGGACGAAGCTGCGGCGGGACTCGTGGGCGAATACGGCATTCCCGTATTTGCGATCTCCGGCGAGGACCGCGATACGTTCTTTAAACACATCACGGCAGTCGTTGCGATAAAACCCGACATCACGATGGACGATGGGGCAGATCTCGTCACCACCATTCACAAAGACCACACGGGACTTCTACAAACGGTGCTCGGTGGCACCGAGGAGACAACGACCGGCGTCATCCGGCTGCGCGCGATGGCGCGCGACGGCGCGCTCAAGATGCCGCTCGTTGCGGTCAACGACGCAAAGACAAAGAATCTTTTCGACAATCGTTACGGCACAGGCCAATCCACGCTTGAAGCGATCATCCGCGCGACCGACATGCTCGTCGCGGGCCGCACGTTCGTCATTGCCGGATACGGGTGGTGCGGCAAGGGGCTTGCGATGCGCGCACGTGGTATGGGGGCGAATATCATCGTATGTGAAGTCGATGCGATAAAAGCGCTCGAAGCTGCCATGGACGGATTTCGTGTACTCCCAATGGCAGAAGCCTGCGAGCAAGGCGATCTCTTCTGCACCGTTACGGGCGACATCAATGTCATCCGCGGCGAGCACTTCAAGAAAATGAAAGACGGCGCATTCGTATGTAACGCGGGGCATTTCGATGTGGAGGTCAGCATCACGGACTTGGAGAAACTTGGCGGGAAGCCGGTGCGCGTGAGGGACAACGTTGATCAATATACCGTCGGAGGCAAAAAAATATATCTTTTGGCTGAAGGCCGCCTCGTGAATCTCGCGGCGGCCGAAGGACACCCCGCGTCGGTCATGGATATGAGTTTCTCCACCCAAGCGCTCGCATGCGAATGGCTGGCCAAACAGCCAAAGCGTCTCGCTCCCGCCGTCTACGACGTCCCAGAAGATATCGAGAACACGGTCGCAAAATTAAAGCTTGCCTCGATGGGCATCGAGATCGACGAGCTCACCGCGGAGCAAAAAAAGTATCTCTCAAGCTGGCAGGAGGGGACGTAACCTAGGTTCTAGGGACTAGATGCGAGGGAACAGGTATGAAGAAAATACAAATGCGTGCGGCGTATGTTGTCGAGATCGTAACGCCGAAGAAATTTATCCTGAACGGCTTGTGGTTTGGACCCAAGAAACCGAAGCGGGTGATTATTTGGATCCATGGGCTTGGAAGTTCAATGTTCGGCAAGCTCTTGATCGCGGATGAGCTTGTCGATCACGAAACTGCCGTTCTCGTTTTCAATAATCGCGGGCATAACAAAGTCGCCAGTGTATCCGGTGTCGGCGGCAAGCGCATTAAAGGCGGAGCAGCACACGAGGTATTCACGGACTGCATTGATGATATTGAAGGCGCGATCAATTTTGCAAGACATGCGGGTGTCAAAAATATCTACCTGGCGGGACACTCCACGGGCTCTCAAAAGTCTGCTTATTGGGGGTACAAAAAGGGCAAGCGGGTCAAGGGCATTATCTTGCTCGCTCCGATGAGTGATTATTCTGCCGCCACCATGCTTTCCGGAAAGAGAGCAGTAACGCGCGCGGCGGAAGTTGCACGCAAGCTGGTACGGAAGGGGAGGGCGCATGATCTTCTGCCGGCAGATGTATGGGACTGGAAGCTTCTTGCCGATGCGCAGCGTTTCCTAAGTCTGTATTCAGGAGAGAGTGTCGAGGAATTGTTTCCTTATTCTCAACCGCATAAAAATCCTACGGCGCTAAAAAAATCTCGCGTGCCGACCCTTGTCCTCCTCGCCGAAAAAGACGAATTTGCGGATCGCCCCGCGAAAAAGATTGCGGAATGGTTCGATGGACATATACGTGCACCGCATCGGGTCGTTATCGTCCCCAAAGTGCCTCATAGCTTCAAGGATGGGGAAAAGGAGGTCGCTCGCGCAATTCGGCAGTTCTTAAGGCCTCGAAAGACACAATGAGATGACATCTCACTGTATCTTCGGCATAACGAGTCGTGTGATAGAATCGTGATTTATGGAACAAGGAATCCATGTCGTTCTCGCCCCCGAGCAGCTTGGCAGCCTGTGGGGGATTCCCATCACCAATACACTGATAACAAGCTGGATAGTCATCGCGCTTCTTGTCGTTCTCGCATTCACCATCGGCACAAGGCTCAAAATGACGCCGAGCCGTCTCCAAACACTCTTCGAGTGGCTCGTGGAATTCATCTACGACTACGTCGCGGAAATCCTTGAGAGCAAGGCTCTCGCGCGCACGTTCTTCCCGCTTCTCGTGACGCTCTTTCTTTTTATCTTTACAGCCAACCTTTTGGAATTCACGCCCGGTATCGGAAGCATCGGATTTTTCTCCGCCGGAGGCGGATCCGCCTCCGGCGGACATGAGTTCACACCACTTCTGCGCAGCGTCAACACGGATCTCAATGTGACGCTTGCGCTCGCGGCTATCGCGTTCGTGGTCATCGAGGTGACGGGCATTGTTGTGATGGGCTTGGGCACATACCTCCACAAGTTTTTCCCCAATCCTTTTAAGAACCCGATAGGCTCCGTTGTAGGCTTCATCGAGGTCTTCTCCGAGCTTGCTCGCCTCATCTCCTTTTCTTTCCGGCTCTTCGGCAACATCCTCGCCGGCGAAGTGCTGATACTCGTCGCGACCTACTTCATTCCGTATGCGGGGCCCGTGCCACTTATGGCGTTCGAAGTTTTCGTCGGCTTCATCCAAGCCGCCATCTTCGCCCTCCTGACGCTCTTTTTCATCAAGATCGCCATCACCCCGGCGCATTGAAACGCCAATTATGCATGGTAGTATGGGGTGGTCGAAATCAAATTTTATTAACTAGAATGGTCAACATATGGACGTAGAAGCAGCAAAGATTTTGGGCATGGCGCTCGCGGTGGGGCTCGGCGTCATTGGGCCGGGTATTGGTGTCGGCATCGTCGCATCGAAGGCGATAGAGGCGATAGGCCGCAACCCGGAAGCCGCGGGCAAGATCCAGCCCCTGATGTTCGTTGGCATCGCATTTTCCGAAGCGCTCGCTATCTTTGCATTGGTCATTGGCTTTATTTTGAAATACACATAAAGCCCCGACGCTCGATATGGGTGAATTATTCGCGACATTCGGCGTCAATTGGAAACTGCTTCTCATACAGGCAGTCAATTTCGGTTTACTGCTTTCCGTACTGACATATTTTCTCTACAAGCCTATTCTCCGCATCATTGACGAACGACGGGAAAAAATCGCCGAAGGTGTGCGTACCGCCGAGGCGGCAGCAAAGCAGCTCGCTGATGCAAAAGAGGAGAGAGAAGGCATCGTGGGTACGGCGGCGCGCGAGGCGGAGGGCCTCGTCGCTTCCGCGCGAACGCGCGCCGACGAGCGGGGTACCGAGATCGTGAAAGCGGCGGAGGCACGCGCGGCGGCCACCATCAAAGATGCTGCAGAGCGTGCCGAGGAAGCCAAGCGCCAGGCGCTCAAGGAGAGCGAACGGGAGATCGCGCGCGCTGCGATGCTTGCGGCGGAGAAAATATTAGCCAGTAAGTAGTTGGTAGAACGTAGCACGTAGTGAAAAAACATGGAACACGCATACGCTCAGGCGCTTTGGAAAATGATAGGAAACGGCATGAAGGCCAAAGAGGCTGTTCATGCGCTCCACGAAATGCTGCTTCGCCTTGGGCGCGTAAGCCTCTTGCCCAAAATCGGCCGTGCCCTCGTGAGTATTGCGATGCGCGACGAGGGTCGAAGTGATGTCGTGCTCTCGATAGCGCGAGAAAAAGACGAGTCACGAGCCAAAAAAGAGGCAGAAGAATTCCTTTCCGAAATGCACCTCGATCCCAAAGGTGTAACAGTGCATGTTGACGACACGCTTATCGGCGGCTGGAGAGTGGAGGGCCGCGAGCGGCTCGTCGATGCAAGTT
The DNA here is from genome assembly GCA_001781125.1 of Candidatus Kaiserbacteria bacterium RIFCSPHIGHO2_01_FULL_53_29. GTDB lineage: Bacteria > Patescibacteriota > Minisyncoccia > Phycocordibacterales > UBA2100 > UBA10103. The sequence goes on along the minus strand of MFKT01000007.1, from coordinate 53,785 downwards.
TTAAGAAATACCTGTTGGAGATGTATAATCGTGCGACTGGAATCTAATTTGTATGGATGCATCAACCGTTGAAAAGATAATAAAAGAAATAGAGCATTTCGCTCCTTCGCATGAAAGCCAGCATGTGGGGCGTGTCACATCGGTCGGCGATGGAGTCGTGGCCATCGACGGTCTCTCCAAGGCGGTGATGAGCGAGATCGTTATCTTTGAGGAAGGGAAAGGCAAAAAGTTGGCAGAGGGGATGCAGGGGCAAAGCGAGCTCTATGGTCTCATCTTGAATCTCGAAGAAGATGGCGTGCGAGCGACTATCCTTGGCGACACCGCGCGCGTCAATGAAGGCATGACGGTCAAATCGACCGGTAAAATTCTCTCGGTACCGTCCGGCGAAGAACTGCTCGGGCGCGTTGTGAACGCCTTGGGCGAGCCTATTGACGGCAAGGGGCCTTTTAAAGAAACGACCATGATGCCTGTGGAGCGGCAGGCTGCCGGCGTCATCGATCGCAAGTCAGTATCAGTACCACTCCAGACAGGCATCAAGGCGATCGACTCGATGATCCCCATCGGCCGCGGGCAACGCGAGCTCATCATTGGCGATCGCGGCACGGGCAAGACCACCGTCGCCGTCGACACCATCATCAACCAGCGCAACGAGCCCAAAGACAACCGCCCCATCTGCATCTATGTTGCTATCGGCCAAAAGGAAAGTAAGACCGCACGCATCGTCGAGCAGCTGCGTCGCGAGCGAGCGCTTGAGTACACGATAATCGTCGACGCGCCGGCCTCTGCGCCCGCGGCGCTGCAATTCCTCGCACCGTTTTCCGGTGTTGCCATCGGCGAATATTTTATGGATCGCGGCTATGACGTGCTCATCGTCTACGACGACCTCTCGAAGCAGGCGGTGGCTTATCGTGAGCTCTCGCTCCTCTTGCGCCGACCACCGGGGCGTGAAGCGTATCCGGGCGACATTTTCTACCTCCACTCGCGCTTGCTCGAGCGCGCCGCGTGCCTTTCGAAAGAGAAGGGCGGCGGCTCGATCACGGGACTTCCCATTATCGAGACGCAAGAGGGCGACGTATCCGGCTACATTCCGACCAACGTCATTTCTATCACCGACGGGCAGATATTCCTTATTGCCGAGCTTTTCAACAAGGGCGTGCGACCGGCAATCGATGTCGGTATTTCGGTCTCCCGCGTGGGCTCCTCTGCACAGACAAAGGCGATGAAATCGGTCGCGGGCGGTCTCAAGCTGGAGCTCGCGCAATTCCGCGAGCTCGAAGCATTCATGCAGTTCGCACAGGATCTCGACAAAGTGACCGCCGACCGCATCGCGAGCGGTCAGCGTATGGTGGAAGTATTGAAGCAGAAGAATGGCGCACCCATTCCCATCGAGATGCAGGTGGCGATACTCTATGCTGCCAGCCACAAATTTTTCGCCGACGTGCTGGTGGCGAAAGTAACCGCCGTGGAAGCCGAACTCGTCGAGTACCTCGATGGCCAACACCCCAAGACATTGGCCGCGATCAAAAAGACGGGGACCGTCTCGGAAGATCTGAAGAAAGATCTAAATCGCGCACTTGAAGAATTCACGCTCGCGCACAAAGAATTATTTAGCCAGTAGCCCGTAGCCTGCAGCCAGTAGCAAAACCGAATTATGCATCCCGCTACAAGCTACAAGCTACCGGCTGCAAGCTGACCCGTATGGCCTCGCTTAAAAACATCAAGCTAAAGATCCTGTCCTACAAAAAGACCGGCACTGTCACTCATGCCATGGAGGCAGTCTCGGCCGTCAAGATGCGCAAATCGCAGGAGCGCGCGCTTTCCGGCCGCAGCTATGCGGCCGCAGCGCTCTCGGTCCTTGAACGGCTTTCGGGGACAGCAGATGTCGCTCACCACCCGCTCATGCGTGAGCGCGCGGGCAAGACGTGCATAATTGTCGTCACAAGCGACAAGGGGCTCGCAGGCTCTCTCAACAGCGGTGTCATTCGCCGCGTCGAACAGGAGATCGTGGCTCGGAAGCTCAAGCGCGAAGACGTTGTCATGATCGGCGTCGGGAGGCGCGGCGCGGATTATTTTGCGAATCGAGGATACGAGGTCCGCGAAAAACTCGAGAATGTGAGCGATAGCGTCGTCGAGGACGAGATGCGGATGGTCACCGACAAGGTCGTGGAGTGGCATGCCGCCAGTGAGATCGGAGCCGCTGTTATTGCGTACACCAACTTCGTTTCGACATTCGAACAGGAGCCCATCGTCCGCCAGATAGTCCCGATACAACCGGAGACTATCCGCGAGATCGTCGCGGGTATCAGGCCCGCGCGCGGGAAATATGCACCCGATGCGGAAGAGAAGATCGTACGGCCTGCCGTCTACACCGTCGAGCCGGATCCGCAGAGTGTCTTGGCCGTTCTACTTCCGAAACTCCTCAACATTGCGGTTTTCCACGGGCTTCTGGAAGCGAAGGCTTCCGAGCACTCCGCGCGGCGTGTGGCAATGAAAAGCGCCACCGACAAGGCCAAAGAAATGGCTGGCGACCTTACCCGTAAGTTCAACAAAGTCCGTCAAGCCGCTATTACCCGCGAAGTTTCCGAGATCACTTCCGGCATTGAGGCGATGAAATAGTATGCTCGAGCAGCCGAAGAAGTCCGTGGAGAATTTGGCCGAAAAGGCAACTCCCAAAGCCTTCGTCGCGGACGCGGCTCACATGGCGATACGCGAGCTCGGTCATGAGCACAAGTGGGGAACTACCAATGAGGATACGATCATTGCCGGGATCAACGAAGCGATGGTGCGATATTCACCGCATGAAATACCCCAATCAGTCGATGAATGGAAGAGAATTGCTTTTATAAGTGGCGAAGAATTGATAAAAGACCTGGAACTGCTCGGCTTTGAAGCCAACGACACAATAATCGATGGGTATCGTGCGGCTCTCGACGCGTACTTGAAGGAAATCATAAACACAAATAATGCCTAGCATATCCTCCTTGCCGAATTCATCTGATTACGGTTATAATCATACATTCGTCAGTATGACCAAGAAGAAAAACATCGGATTTAGAGAGTTGGACGCAAAGCTCGACCGGGTTATCGACGTTTTAGTTACAAAAGTAGACAACAGCAGAATAGATGAGCTTGAAAAACGCATCGACCTACGATTCGAGCAGGTTATGACTGCGATAGACGGTCTCGCGACGGCAGTGCATGAGCTTACACTCGAATACGCCGCAGTCAAAACCCAGCTCGCGCGACACGAGGAATGGTTTAAAATTCTTGCTAAGAAAACGGGCGTTAAATTACCGATATGAAAGGCACCGTCACACAGATCATCGGACCGGTCGTCGACGTGCGATTTGACGAGAACTTGCCGTCCATCAAGAACGCGCTTCATCTCAAGCACAAGGGAGAAACCCTGACACTTGAAGTTGTGCAGCACCTCGGGCTCAATCGCGTGCGCTGTATTGCCATGCAAGATACTGCAGGGCTCGCGCGCGAAGTGGAAGTGACGGATACAGGCTCGCCGATATCTGTGCCTGTAGGGGAAGTGGCGCTCGGAAGAATGTTCAATGTTGTGGGCGATCCCATTGATGGTAAAGAGGCGATAGGCAAAGATGCACGTTGGCTCCCAATCCACCAAGATCCACCGGCGTTCGTGCGCCAGAGTACCAAAGCAGAACTTTTTGAAACAGGAATTAAGGCTGTCGATCTTCTCGCGCCCTTTATCAAGGGTGGAAAAGTCGGGCTTTTCGGTGGCGCTGGTGTGGGAAAGACCGTGCTCATTCAAGAATTAATCCACAACGTCGCATCCGAGCACGGCGGCTACTCGGTGTTCGCCGGTGTCGGCGAGCGCGTGCGCGAGGGAAATGACTTGTATCACGAAATGAAAGAATCCGGCGTATTGGAGAAAACCGCGCTTGTATTCGGACAGATGAACGAAGTGCCGGGCGCTCGTGCGCGTGTGGCGCTTTCGGGTCTTACCATGGCCGAAGCATTCCGCGACGAAGGAGGGAAGGACGTACTTTTTTTCATGGACAACGTATTTCGCTTCGTGCAGGCCGGCTCCGAAGTCTCCTCGCTTCTCGGTCGCGTGCCCTCCGCGGTAGGCTATCAGCCGACGCTCGCCAATGAAATGGGCCTCTTGCAGGAGCGTATTACTTCGACCACCGAAGGCTCCATCACCTCCGTGCAGGCAATTTATGTGCCCGCTGACGACCTCACCGATCCTGCGCCCGCAACGACGTTCTCGCATCTTGATTCCACCATCGTGCTCTCCCGTGCACTTGCCTCACTCGGCATTTATCCCGCTATCGATCCACTTGAATCCGGCTCGACGGCGCTCACGCCGGAAATCGTCGGCGAAGAGCACTACCGTGTCGCCAACGAAACGCGCCGCGTGCTGCAGCGCTACAAAGACCTGCAGGACATCATCGCCATTCTCGGCATCGAAGAGCTCTCGGAAGAAGACAAAAAGCTCGTATACCGCGCGCGCAAGATCCAGCGCTTTCTCTCCCAGCCCTTCGCAGTTGCCGCAGTCTTTACCGGAGCGAAAGGTAAATACGTCTCGCTTCAAGAGACGGTGCGCGGATTCGGAGAAATCCTCGATGGCAAGCATGACGGGCAGAACGAGCAGGCGTTTTACATGAAAGGAGGGGTGGATGAGATTGCTAGCCACTAGGGTATAGCCACTAGAAATGAAAGCAAAAAAACACAATCCGCTTTACTAAACCCTATTGGCTAGTGGCTAAGTGCTATGAATACTTTTCATCTTATTATCGCGTCTGTGGGCGAGACGCGCTTCGATGGCGAGGCAATTTCGGCGACTCTGCCGGGGGAAGCGGGCGAGCTGACCGTGCTGGCGCATCACGAGCCCATCGTGACAACCTTGAAGCCCGGAACTATCACGGTGCGCACATCAGGTGAGGCAAAACGATTTGAGATCGAAAGCGGTGTTCTCGAAATGTCCGCCAATCGCGCGGTCGTTCTTCTCTAGTTTTTCAACAAAGCATCCTCCGATGATGGTGAGGCACGCTATACTGATCGCATGAAAGCATGGCTCCTTTCGACTCTTCTACTACTGATCATCCTTGCCCCATCCACGTCTTCTGCCAGTACAGATTTCAATCAGATTCTCTCAGAGCTCGAGCGGCAGTATCAACTTCCCACGGGATGCCTCGCAAAAATCGCTCGTATTGAGAGCGGTGGTAGAAATGTCGTGAACGCGCAGACGGGGAATGCGGCAGGGGTATTCCAATGGACTCGTGACTCGTGGAGGGCGGTCTCGCGGGCAGTGTCGGGAACTGGAGGACCTCTTGACGATTCTCAACGCTTCAACCCGTCCGTAGCAGCCAAAGTCACCGCAGTTCACGCGAAAGACAACTTCAATAATTTACGGAGTTTGATCAGTCAAGCGAGAATCGACCCGTGCGTCGGCATCTATATGGGCCACTTTTTGGGATTGGGTGGAGCTCGGCGATTCTTATCTTTTTACGTGCAAAACCCGCAGGCGAATGCATGCAGAGAATTTCCCAGAGAGTGCAGATGGAATGCGGGACTTCTCGGCGGCAACAGAACATTAGCGGGCGTTCTGCAGGAGATCTCAAGAAGGATGGGGGCGGGCGGAAGCATTCAGGTGACAGGAAATTTCGAAGATAGAAACGGAATTCCATATTCGCGGACGAACGCTGATATACCGGCAAGCGCGTATTTGCCCGCATCGACCCCGATAGTGCCGGATACGCAGCGTACGTATCCGACGACATATTTGCCGACCGGCTTAGCCAATCCTCAGCAGCCCACGCTTCCGCTTGTGCCGAACTCCGCATTCAGTCCGGCAAACCAACCGTCGGTCGTGCAAAAACTTTTGCAAGCGGTGCTGCCGCAGTTTCAGTCACAAACGCAGACGCAAGGGCAGACGACTCAAACGGGAGCTCCTACGTCTACGGCCGCGACGATCGCAAGTCGGGCCCTCATCATCGCGCAGCCACCCGTCGTTGCACGCGGGAATCCCATCATCGTGTCGTGGACGAGTGTCGGCATGAAAACAGATGCGCCTTGCGTTGTCCGCGCCGGTTCGCTCGAACTCGCCAAAAAGAATGAAGGAACAAAGATCGTATCCACTAACCTCACAAATGCGCTCGGTCCAATGACGTTCACGCTCTCGTGCACGTCGCAAAGTGGACAAAATGTCGAGCGATCAACTTCGGCAACTATTCGTTAATATATTGATGTTGTAGTGCTGTAATCAACACGGCATCCGCTCGCATCGCGTCGTCGGAGTATAATGAGGAGGTGATACGCACGACAGGACTTGGCCTCGTCTTTTTTCTGTTGTCAGCTACCGCCGCGTACGCTGCGATTACTGCGGTTGAGGGCGGTATAATCAAGACACCTGATATTTCTTCGGGCGGCACGCCCGTGAATGTCGTGCCGACGTTCTACGGCCCCGGCGCAAGCGGCACCATGCAGGGCGGGTTTGCGACATCAAGACCCAACAGAGAAGGAAAGTCTATCCCGCATACGCTCGATGAGGTGCGACTCGGGAGGTCAAAATATGTGACGCTCGCATCGGCAGCATCGAATTACGGCAAGTGGTACAAGATTCCGACATTGCGATATCGGAGTCCCATTGATGGGCAGACATATACGATGAGCAATGTTGTTGGGTACGTACATGACACTGGCTGCGCGTTTAACGGCTCATGTCCGAATTACGGAGGTAAAAAAGGAATGTTTAGTAGTCAGCCGAGGCCTGACAAATTCGATATCGCCGTTGGCGATTTTCGCGGGAAATCGGATGGCCAAGCGATGAGCATCGTTTCAGGTTCTACTGCGTCGCGCACATGGTTCCAAATCGGCGGACCGGTGGGCATCAACACGGTAACGAATCTCGGACCTTCACCGTATACGGTCGGGTATCCAACGACTATCGGATATCCCCCAACGTTTGCACCCCCTACCTATAATCCGTACGGAGGCCCGGTTTACAGTCAGGATTATTACTGCATTACTAGCATCGAGCCCATAATCGTCATCCCCGTACCGGCGGGAACCCAATTTCCCTCCAATTGCTACAACAATCAATCGCAATACGCGCCTCCGCGGCCGCCCCTGCCTCCGCCACAAATGCAGCAAGCGCCGCTTGCACAGATGCAGCAACCTGTCTCGCGGCCGTCATTTCCCGCTGCTCAACCCACATCAGTCGTGCAAACGCCGATCGGCAGTCAGTCCAGTGTTCCCTATGCATCGACTCCGCAAGCGGGAATGCCAATAGTGCAGCAACTCATGCAGGCTCTTAAGGTGAGTCCTCCCCCGGCTCCCGTACCGTTCCCCAAGCCCGCAGTACCTTCCATACAGTCCGTCGCGACGATTTTTGTGCAACCTCGATCAGTCTCACGCGGCAACCCCGTCCTTGTCTCGTGGTCGTCGGTCGGGACGAGTCAGAGCACTCCATGCACGGTGCGCACGGGCAACATCACGATCGCGCAAAAGAGCGAAGGTTCAAAAGTGATATCCACCACTCCACAGACTGCGCGCGGTACAATGACGTTCACGCTCTCGTGCATGTCGCAAAGCGGAGATAAAATCGAGCGCTCCGCGTCGACCTTGATCGAATGAATATGATACGAAAGGAAATCCTTCTTAGTTTGCTGATAGTTCTCATTTCCGGCACTGTTCATGCTGAAACGTTACCTCACGGACTTCAAAAAAGTATCTGCAAGTCGGGAACAACCGTTAAGTCAGCACCACCAATTTGGTCGTTGGATCCGGCTGTTGGAAAAGAAGCATTCACGAACTTAGTCGGAAGTACAAATTTCTGTACAAATGAGAAAGTCACACTAACGGGTCTTGGAAACGTGCTTAGCGATGAAGTGACCTGTATATGCACCACGCAAGCCCAAATGGATAAAGTTGGTTGCGAACGAGCGGATCAGACACAGCCGACGGTGACAACAGTTATCGACAAAAGCAAGACCGGTTGTTTGTCTGGTAGTGTCACAGTGTCGAAATGTGCGACAAATCCCGAGGCCGCGTATGAAGTTGCTTGCAAGCAGGGGCGGAACATGAGTCGCATAGCTCCGACATCGGTGGCGGCTCAACCCCCGGCACCAACTGTCGGGAAAACGGTGACCGTCGGGAAAGAGTTGTCCGTCGTTGCACCTCCGAACCCTCTGTCACAGAAGGGGGGTACTTCTCCCGACCTGGCAGGGAACGCTGGATATCAAGGCGGCCAGCAAAACACCGGATTCAACGCCCCACCCTACGGAGGCTACACGCATTCAGGTTTTGGTAGTGGGGCAAATGGATATAGTAGCGGATACGGGAGTCCGTTTGCCAATGTGACGCCGGCTCCAAGCAATTATTTTGCCGCGCCGCCCCCAAACCCGCCGCCCCCGAGTAATGTTTCAAGTCCTCCGACGATAGCGATTCAGCCCGTGCTCGCGTCGCAGCCGCTCTCGATCTTGCAGCCTTCGACGCCGGTAGAGCAGTCATCCATCGCACAGCAGCTTTTGAATGCTCTGCGTGGAACAGCCTCGACGCTCTCCGCCACTCCCATTCCTCCGGCAGGGATCCCATCGGAAGCAACGCTTTTCGTCCAGCCGCGCATCGTTGTCCGCGGCAATTCGATCGTCCTGTCGTGGTCGAGTGTCGGAATGAAAACCGACGCGCCTTGTACAGTAAGCAATAAAACCTCGGTCCTTGCGCAAAAGAATGAAGGCTCGAAGATCATACCGACCGATGCAAGCACACCTCGCGGTCCTATGACATTTACTCTTTCGTGCGCGGCGCACTCCGGAGCTATGATCCGGCAAACGGCATTTGTCACCGTCAATTAACTACAATGGCAAAGCGTTTCCAAAGGAGGATAGAGGATTTTGTGTGTGAGCATTGTGGCACATCGGTGACGGGTAGTGGATATACCAATCATTGCCCTTCATGTCTCTGGAGCAAGCATGTGGATGTGGATCCAGGCGATCGGGCGGCCGTGTGTGCGGGTATGATGGAGCCGATAGCGCTCGAAGGCGCCTCGCCTGAATACGCCATAGTCCATCGATGTCAGCGCTGTCGTATGACGCGGCGCAATGCGCTTGCCGAAAACGACGACATGCAGGCCGCACTCGGTATTGCAGGAATCCACTAACGTGGCATCATGGGAGAATGTCAAATCCTCAACACGACGATGTCGTACCGTATCCGGACGAAGATCTGACGAAGCAACGCGATGGGCGGGAGGCATGGATCGTCTTATTCATGAGAAAATTACTCCATCCCATTCTTTTCGGTCGGTCGGAAACGGCCATATCTGATCGCGAATTCAGAGAGAACGAAGCATTGGAAGAGACTCCCGAGGAAGAAGTGCAGAATCTCGAGAGAGAACGCAAAGCGGCGGAGCTCTCCAAGCACAACGAAGAAAAGCACCCGGACGATCTATAACAATAACAATATATGCACTCCAAGAAAATCCTGCTGCTTCTCGGACATCCGGATAAAAGTGGTTTTTGTGGAGAGATCGCGGATACGTATGAGCGTGCCGCGCGCGGAGCAGGCCACACAGTAGAACGGATGAATCTTGGCGAGATGCAATTCGACCCCATCTTACACAAAGGCTATCGTGAGCGGCAGGAATTGGAACCTGACCTCGTTAAATTCCAACAGCTCGTTACAACCTCGGACCATTTTGTTATCGTCTATCCAGTGTGGTGGGTGAGTATGCCCGCGCTTCTCAAGGGTCTTTTTGACCGTGCGTGGCTTCCAGGCTCCGCTTTCCGCTATATCAAATTAAAAGACGGCACACGCAGCATATTCTGGCACCGCATGCTCCGCGGCAAAACCGCGCGCACGATCCTGACGAGCGGCACCAATCCATGGCTCGTACGTTTTTTGCCCGGTAGCGTCAACGCGCAACTTCGATGGGGGATTTTGTGGTTCGCCGGATTTAAAGTCCGCACAAATTGGTTCGGCCCGTCAGAAAACATCCCCGAAGGACGCAAGGCCTGCTGGCTTGCAAAAGTGCGGTCGCTTGGCTCGCGCGCCGAGTAGCCTACAAAGATCGTGCGCCGTCCCGCGAAGACGGGACGGCGCATATGGGCGTTCGGCTCACCAGCCGAACGCGAGAACGTAAACGCCGATGACAAAGGCGGTGACGAACGCTATGATCGCCCACCTTTCCCTCCGTTCGCGTGCGGTGAGCGGCATCGGCTTCGGCGGTTCGCCGTCGTACTTTGACGACGACGGCTGCTGATTGCCCGCGTTATACATGACGAGATACTCCTGCGCTGTTTCGGGGCGGCTATACGCAGAAGTATCACGGAAACACTCCATCGACAAGCAAATCTCTTTCGCATCCCGCGTATTTCCGTTAGTATTCCGGTATGTCTTTGAGTATCGGTACGGCGAGTGTGCAGCTCGACACCCCCTCTACAGCCAAAGCGTGAAGCGCATCCCTTTTGAGTTAACGATTAGACCCCCCGCGCCGAACTACGTTACCGTGAGACGGTCAGTAAAAACGACCGCTACTCCGTAAAGTGTTGGTATCGCCGTAATGCTCGATCATATGCATCGCGGCGTCGGCGAGCGTTTTCAGTGTCAGGAAGAAAACGAGACCGGCGGTTGTCGGTATTACGATCGCTCCAAGCACGACGAAAAGATGCATCGGGATGATGCGAATGTAGGGGAAAAACATCATGCCACCGATATTTGGCACATGTCTCAAATCGCGCTCGTGATTCTCATAATATGAGAAAAGATGATTTGCGAAGAAAGCTGCTCCGGCAGTAAGGACCCCAACAAAGTCGGGCGCACCGGCATATGTAAAGAGAAAAGAAAGGTAGACGACATGAAAGAGGCCGTAGTGAAAAAGGAAAAAACGGACAACTTTCCTTCGAGTTGAAGCGACCGGAGCGACAGGCTGCTCGTTTATCTTGAGTCCGTCGGTACGAAATTTCTGCAGGCCCGACATCTTCTTCGCTTGAAAAATCCCGATGATGACACTCTGGAGCCAGTAGGTTGCAAGGATCGTCGGCGGCGACCACTCGTCCTTGACGGCGAACACGATGACGCCGATATTGACCGCGAGAAGGGAAAGAAGCGATGTTGAAACGAATCTGTGCATAATCGACAGTGGTCAGACAAGTCAATGATACGATGATTGTGATGAAAAAGCTCCTCGACGTGCCTGCGAGCGTTGTGACAGCAGGCACCGTGTGTATCGCAGTTGGCGTGTTCGTAGCGACCGCATTGGCATCACTCGCTTTCGCGCAAAGCTCCACGACATATGAGGATTGTGAGAAGCATGCCGATGGTACGTGCCGGTCGAATGGTGCAATGACCGAATCAGACGGCGGACGAGATGGCTCGTCTGCCAGAGAGGCGGAGCCCTCTATGCAACAACGACAAAAGTGTAACGCAGCATATGATGTCTGTAGTGCAAAGTGCAAAGGGGAACCTCGTTCGAAAAAAAATGACCTTCCAACATTTCAGGAAATCTACACTGCCGAAAATGCATGCAAGGGGCAATGCCGTGCGACATATGGCGATAGCTACGACGCTGCATTTCAAAGCTGCACCAAAAAAGATATTGATTGCAGATATAAAGTCATAGATAAACGAGATGCAAAGGGGAATCGCACATGCACCGGCAACGTCGCGTTTGGAAATCTGTCCTGCGAAGAAGAGCTCCAAAGCAAGTGCCGCATACCATACGAGGCATGTAAACGGTCGGCTGAAGCGGACATTGCTGCTTGCCATGGTCAGTGTGCGGCCACGGCGCGAAGCCTTGAAGGCGCACGCAACGCAAGCGCGGGTCAGATGTGCGAATATGGCGGCCTTATCGGACCATGTACGGACGAGGGGGAAAGCTCGTGCTATGCCCAGTGTGATGAGGAACGGAACGCATGTCTGACTCCGGCACAACCTGCCGCAGCGCCTCCTATCCCTTCTGAACCGGAGATGTGTAAAAAACCGATTGCCGCGCCGGAAACTGTGAATTCTATGTCTGAACCTCCACCTGCGACTCGCGTCCAAGCTCCCACGGAAGTGCCACATGGACCCTTGTGCTCCGCTTCCGAAGCCGCAGCGGCGCAGATCAACGCGACAGAAGCCGATGTCGCGCTCGTGGCGACGGTCAGTGAACTTGATCGACTCGATGATCGGTTTCAGAAACAAGGATTGCGTGTACGAAGACTTGAGAGCGACATATCGCTCACAAAGCAGGAGATTGCACAAGTAGTCTCGTTGATACAGACGAGAAAGGACTCCGGTCTCTCGGTCGCAGAAAACTTGCGAGAGCAGAAAAAGATCGAGGCAGCGCTCGCGATGCTCGAAGAAGGACTGCCGCGCGCCAAGGCGGAGCGAGACCAGCTCGCCACACGCGTAGCGCAAGCGCAGCAAGAGAAGGAAGCAGCCATTGCGGCGCACGCCGACGCGCTTTCAAAAGCTTCACGCTGCAGGTTGGAGTCGCAGCAGCGCAGTCTTGAAGAAGAGGCACAGGCACGCCGGCAATCGTCCGAAGATTCTGCTCGGAGAGCGGCCGCCGAAATGCTTGCTCAGAAAGCGGCAGCAGAAAAGGAGGCGCAGAAGCAGGAGCTTCGAGAAAAGGTAAGCGATTTTCACAAAAAACAAGTCGCGGGCCTCGTACCCTCCTCGATCCAGGCGCCGCTATGCGCGGGCGATTATGTCGACCAATGCAAAACAGGGGAAGTGCGTGCCGAAGAACCATATGCATGCAGCTACGCCGAAGTCGCAGATCGCCTGCCAACTATAGAGGCGAATCCGGCTGTCGCGATCCCCGACGCGGACCTCCGAGGTTTCAGGAATGGATTTGCGGTTGTCGGAGCTATCAGTAAAGTTCTCGACCTTAAAAGCGCGGGGAAGGCCCTTTTCGGCGCCGTCGAAGAGGCTACCAAGTACCTTGCAAATAAAGCCGTAGGAAAATTAAAGCCTGTCGCAGAGACACGGTATGGCACTTATACGCCTGATAGCATCGGCGGAGCTGCCGAGAAGGCGCAAACGCTCATCGGCGACATCCAGGATTTCACGAAAAAAACCCGCATGATCGGCCGTATTGTGATACCGGTGCGCGTGCGCATGTGGGAGGGCACGGAGTCGTTCTCGTGCAAGGCGGGCGGAGCAAGTTGGCAGGCGGAATGGGAGAAAGTTGAACCGGAATACGAGCTCACGAGCGACACGGTCGAGAATGTGGAATTTGTGTGTCCATTGCTCTCTTTCCCGAACGACGCTGAGCCGCCGCTTGACCTCGACTTGAGCAGCACTGGAGATGGCTCTCCGTGCAGCTTTCCAAATGCGGTATCGGAACTTCCGGCTGTGCTTGCGCGGCTCTCATGGGAGGCGCTCGACGAAGGGCTAAATCTTGCGAGAGCTCCCGCCAGCGATCCTCGCTGTCCGGTGGAACCCCCTCGATAACATATGGAAATCGACGTTCAAAAATATCTTACACCTAAATATCTCGCGATCGCGGGAGGTACTTTGCTTGCGTGTGTCCTTATCGCGCTTTTCGCGTTTTCGGGGAAGAGCGCACCATCAGCTGCAGAGCCATACGAGCCGGTCTACGATTCCGTTTCTTACGAGAGCGGCAACTATTCGATCGACTATCCCGGCTGGTGGATAAAAACCGAATTGGAAAATGGCATCGCTCTCTCTAGCGAACTTGGCTCGGCACGGGTCATCGTCATAGCGGATTCCGACGCAGGTGTCGCCGATGCATTTGGCGCGATTGGAGAGGCATTGAGACGCGATCCCTCTTACGATATCGCCGATTTCAAGCTCATACCCGGTGAAGATCCCCTATACTGGGCGAGCGGGACGCGCTTCGATGGCGGGCAATCCATTCTTTTTACAGAGATCGGATTTGTCTCTGGCGGCATGCGGTATCAGATTCGCGCCGAGGATGAAACGGGCGGGAAGTACGAAGAGATTCTCGCCTCTATCGTTGCATCATTTGATGTCGGGAAGGAGTAGCGCATGGAAACTGCTCTTTTTTGGATCGTGTGGGGCGTCATCTCATTCTGGGCGCTGAAGACATTCTACTTTTCGTACAAGAGCGAACAAATTCGGCGCCTGCGGCTCACTGCTCTCAGCGTTGATCTTGCAGTTCTTATTCTCTTTCTTTTGCCGTGGCTACCCCTGAATAACGAGACTGGATGGGCGCTCGTCCGAGCGGGACATTTGCTCGCGACGACCGCCGCGGCACTCGTCACACTTTCGGCCGTGTTCTTCGTCCTCCCATCCTCCGCTGCGAATAAAGCAGGCACTCTCGCGAGCTCCGCGGCGGCGATTGTCTTTATTGCTGCTATGATTAATCTCATGCCTACCACATACTCGCTCACTCTTACAGTTGCGGCGCCCATCGTCGCAGGGCTCCTCCTCCTCGCAAACGCCGTCGTCGCACTCCTGTTGTGGCAGCAACTTCAATTGAAAGAACGAAGCACATGACTCACATTTCGCTCAAAAAACTGCTGGTCATTCTTGCTGCGCTCGTGGCCATTGCGTCGCTCGCTTGGGCATTTGGCGTCTTTGAACCGCAGCAATCGATGCTTGCATCGGACTCCGAAACGCAAGAGATACTCGATCGCGTGGTTGCGCTGCCGGAAGTGCAGGAGTTTATACGCACGCTAAGAGCGGCAGGTAAGGTCGCACAATTCAATGTTGAAGATCAGGGTGACACATGGGCCGTCCAGGTGTTTGAGATCGTAACGGAGGGCGCAAACAGTCACACGGCAACATTCGATTGGTATGAGGTCGATAAGGCGACCGGTGCGATATCCTCAATGACAGAGTAATGCCAACAGAATAAGGGTCGGAAAACCGTGAGCACATTCTCCATATTTTCGCTAATGCTGGTATAGTGCCCAGTAATGGGACTTTCGATAGGCACAGAGCGGGCATGGCTCGACATGAGAATTGCACGGGCATACCATTTCAGTTCCACATAAAGCTTCCTCCGACGTTAAAGACCGGGATAGATTACGGATTCTTGCCCGGAAGGGATGTCTCAAAGAAAGGGGAGACGAGTATGGCCCCATATCTCTGAAAATGCCCCTGAGGAACCACTCAAGATCGTAATCGAGCGGTGCTCTGTTGCGCTGGGGTTTTTAGTTATACAGTGGTGGCATGAGGAGATTGAATTACGGTATATATGGACTTCTCCCCCTTCTAATTTTCGTGAGTGTTTTTGTTACCAAGACGCAGATTGTATGGGCGCAAGCGACCCCCGCATCGTTCACAACGCAGGGTAACGGGGTTTCTTGGGGCCCTATTCTCAACAGGGATGGAGGATTTGTAGCATTTAGTTCGTTCTCATCAAATTTCGTTCCCGATGATACCAACAATCTATTTGATTTATTTTTCTATGATCGCACGAGTAAAATCTTTAGTCGCGTGAATGTCTCGTCAAATGGCGAGCAGAGTAATGGAAGTACAGGCTACGGTTTCGGTACTCCTAGTCCCAGAGTGATAAGCGACGACGGACGCTTTGTGGCATTTGAAGGCATCTTATCGGCACCAACTGATAATACAGGCCTTCCTCACGATATCTTTGTCCGCGACAGGCAAACCGAAGAGACGGCGAGAATCAGCGTGGCTTTGGATGGTACAGAGGCAAACTGGAGTGCGTCCCAGCCGTCATTAAGTGCAGATGGGCGATTTGTTGCGTTTTCGTCTTCCGCAACGAATCTTGTGCCCGATGACACGAACGGGTCGCCGGGTTTTAGTAGCGACGTCTTTGTTCGCAATCTACAGACAGGAACGACCGAGCGCGTGAGTATCGGCCCCAATGGTGAACAAGGTAATGGGGACTCCGATACTCCTTCAATCTCTGCAGATGGGCGGTATGTCGCGTTCGTTTCGGGTTCTACGAATTGGCATACCGATAATGCAAGGAGCCATATTTATGTGCGCGATCGGGTCACGCAGACGACTGAGCTGATAACCGTCCCCCTCGTTGTATCGCAAGATAGGGGTTCTACCGGTTTTCCTATCATCAGTGCTGACGGTCGGTATGTTGCTTTTATGACTACCCTCCCGTCCATTTTTACGGATTCTCAACCGTCAAACAATTTTCAGGTTTTGGTTCGTGATCGACTGCTGGGAACCACAACGATAGCCAGCGTATCTTCGAACGGCACACAATCATCCACAGGTGGAACTTTATTCTCAATGAGCGACGATGGAAGATTTATCCTTTTTTGGTCCGGTGACTCGAACTTAACGCCTGATGATACTTCTGTCGATAGAGCTGATTTATATGTGCGTGACCTCATAACTGGTGTGACAGCGCGTGTGCAAAATGCACCGGGCCTTTCCGGTCATGGCGGCGGATCGATGAGCGGAGACGGAAGAATCGTCGCGTTTGGACCATGGGATGCTTCACCTCAACATAATTCCAGAACTGACATTTACGTCACGGACAATCCGCTCTACGCCTCAACGACGACGCCGTCCGGAGAACACATTACTGTTCTTTCGCCAAACGGAGGCGAGGTATGGGAAATCGGAAAAACCTATGAAATTCGCTGGGATGGTGCAGATTTTCCCGCGAATACAGGGGTGCAAATCGGTTTAAGAGATTCACGATTCGATCCCAACCTCGGGTCTGGCGAGGGATCGATAGCAAATACTACCAACACCGGCAGCTATGTATTTACTGTTCCTCAATCGCTCGGCTTTCTGTCGGACGGACAGCTGGGAGGAGATAGTGTTTATAGGATAGTAGTCTACCTCGATGGTGGCGGCCTGTCTGGGAAATTTGATGAGAGCGATGAGTCGTTCAGCATTGTCCCGACCGGAGAATTAGAGGACCATCTGCCGACGATTTTTGCACTCAATCAGTCTTCGGCCACCTGGCAGGACGGTATCCCGGAAGACCATTATATTAATGACACTACGATTACATTCAGTGCTATCCTCGACGACTTTGACGAAGGACAATTGCAATTCCAAGTGGAACTTCGAGAATTTGACCAACCGTTTACTGGCGAGATGGACGGCGGAATACTCACGTCGGGTTCAGTAGAAGCAGAATCAGTGGCGACGATTATCCGTGCAGGCCTAACGCCTGGGAGCTATCACTGGCGAGCACGAGCCATCGATGCGTCCAATGCAACGTCGGATTGGTCGGAATTCGGCGAATCAGGAAATGTGGACTTCACGATTGCATCGTCGATTGTAGATCTGGCACCTCAGCAAAACATAATACCGGGGGTGATATGCTCTCCGGCAAAGCACTTGGTATTTATAACCCATGGCTGGGACGACAACGTGGATGGGTGGGTCAAGGATATGGCGCTTTCGATGCAGAACTACATCAATGCGCACGTCCCAAATCCCGGCGAATGGAGTGTTTGTACATTCGATTGGAGCAGAGACGCGGCTCGGGTAAGCTTGAAAGATCTTGTATTTATCGGGACACCGCTTTTTGTACCGCCCTGGGATGCATATGCGACTGCAGGACTCCACGGAACTGTCGTGGGCGGTAAGTTGGCACTAAACAAGTACGAATCGATTCATTTCATAGGTCATAGTGCTGGATCAAATGTCATCCAATCCGCTGCGGAAATGGTTAGAATCAACACGCCAGCAACGAAGATTCATCTGACTTTCCTTGACGCATATTATCCCGATGGTATCTCTTTGCGATACGGCTTAGAGCCCACGAGAAATGGACTTCCAATACCGAATCGTTCAGATTGGTGGGCCGAGCAGTATGTTGATGCAAGAGGAAGACCCATCCTTGCACCCACAAATGTACTTTTGCCCCACGTATACAACTTTGATGTAACTGAACGAGACGGATTTCAAATCCCGCAAAATGAGATTGATATTGGAAACGAAATTCGGGACGCGGAGAATAACTTTACAGGCCTGCGACAAATTGTTGAGCTGGGAAAAATCGTCGTGCGGTATACGCCATATTTAAATCGAGTCCACGCATGGCCGCATATATGGTATCAAGCCAGTGTTTTATGGCCGTCAGACCCGAGTTCAGACGAGCCTTTGGCAGTATATGGCCACCACTTGTCGCTCGAAGGTGGCAAGGACCGTCTACCGCTTGAGTTCCCCAACATCGAGCCACTCAACGTGTGTACGTTCAGAAAAGACATAGAAGTCCCATGTCTTACATCGAATACCCGCACTGGGAGTTCCGTCAATTACCTGCCTGCCTTCAACATCCAAGGCAATATTTCCAGACAAAGCGAAACGGGCACCGTAACCTTTTTAGATTCCCACACAGCACAAGCAACACCCGGTTCTCCTGTGTGGTTTGAATTCTCCGCTTCCACCGCAGATACGACAAACGTGCTGCACTTTGACTACGAGTTTCTCACCGTTCCGGGATCGGAAGAAATGATGACCGTATTTGTTGATGACAGGGTTGCGTATAAAATCGATGAGCGAATAACTGATCCAGGAGTTCATACTGCAAGCGAAATTTCCGTAGGAGATCTGACTCCAGGAGAGCACACGATAGGATTTCGGCTCGATCCGTTCACCGACGCGAAGTCGGCAATCAAAATTGGTAATGTGCAGCTCGGACTTCTGACACAGGAGACAGCGATTGTCGATACCAGCGTGAAGGGACTTCTCGACGAGGCATTGGCGAAGCTCAAGAGTATAACTACCGGAAATCAGGACATTGATACGGCAACGGATGCGGTAGAAGGGGATCTTGAAAAGGTCATTGCCGACACAGCGTGGCTCGATCGCAATCGGCTCTCGTGGCCGAGCGGACAATTGGTGCTGATCAACGAAGTCAGAATTATCAAAGCGCTTGGCGACATTGTGAATAAGCTAGGACAAGGGCAAAGGAGAAGCAGCGTGCTTGGAGCGACCGAAGCGCTCTACCGCGATGTGCAATCGGAGATCGTTCAATCAAGCGCATTGCTCGCGCAACTCTCATTGAATGAAGCGAAAAACAGCCGGGCAAAAAACGCTCTCGAGCAGAGGATCTTGGACAGGACCATAACGCAGATTCAAAATATGTATGATCGCGCAGCCTCGATGGAGGCGAGGAGTCCGGCACAGGCCCTGCAACTCTACATCTCCGCTTGGGTTGCTGCGGAGTTATTACCGAGAACACAAGGGATTTGATGGCTTGAATGCCAATTTTCAGCTAGGATGCTCGGATGTCTGTTTGTATCGGTATAGTTGGATTACCTAATGTTGGCAAATCGACGCTTTTTAATGCATTGACCAAGAAAGGGGTGCCGGCGGAGAATTATCCTTTTAATACGATTGATCCGAATGTGGGGGTCGTTGCGGTACCGGATTTTCGTCTCGACAAGCTCGCGGAGATGTCGCATTCGGAAAAGAAAGTGCCCGCAGCGGTGGAGTTCGTAGACATTGCAGGCTTGGTAAAGGGTGCCTCGCAAGGGGAGGGACTTGGTAATCAATTTCTCACGCACATCCGTGAAACCGATGCTATCGCCGAGGTCGTGCGCATGTTCGACGATGAGGATGTGCACCATGTCGCGGGGCACGTCGATCCGGTCCATGATATCGAAATTATCGACATGGAGCTCGTTCTCGCTGATATGCAGACAGCAGAGAAGCGACTTGAGCGCGTTGAACGCGATTCGAAAAGCGGAGAAAAGGAACTTCTTGCCGAACGCGATGTGCTGCGCAAGATAGTACCTGTTCTCCAATCTGGAAAGGCTGCGCGGACCTTAGTGCTCGACACGAAGGAGCAGCTTGCGGCAAAGGGCCTGCATTTGCTCACGATGAAGCCCGTTCTTTATGTGCTCAATAGGAAGAGCGGCACGGTCAATGTGGATGCGGAGGGGGGTGAGCGCTGGCGGCAACTGAAAGAGTTCCTCGATTCTTCGGGAGCGGATTCTGTGGTGGTTGACGCAGGTGTGGAAAGCGACCTCTCCGACGTGCACGACGACGAGCGCGCGGATTTCCGCCGCGAGCTTGGAGTATCGAACGACGGGCTCGACGACCTCATCAAAGCCGGCTACAAGCTTCTCGACCTCATTTCATTCCTCACGACGGGCGAGAAAGAAAGCCGCGCGTGGACTATTCGTAGGGGCTCTACGGCGCCGGAGGCAGGAGCCGCGATTCACACCGACTTCCGCGACAAATTCATCCGCGCCGACGTCATCCGTTGGGACGTCCTTCTGAAGGAGGGCTCTTGGGCCAAAGCCCGCGAAAAAGGACTCGTTCGTACAGAAGGCCGTGAATACGTTGTTAACGACGGAGATGTTATGGAGTTTAAAGTGTAAGGGATGCCTGCCCCGTAGCCACGCGAAGCGTGTGGTACTGGGGTGATGGGGTTTAAGATTTAGTGGTATACTTCCGCTATATGGACAAAACAAAGGTAACTCCGAAGGATTTTGTGCTCTGGGTAGGCGCGATGGTGACACTCTACGCGGGTGTCATAGCTTTCATTAATCTGATATTCGACTACATTAACCACGCCTTCCCGAATCCGGTAACAGATTCATATTCGTACTACAGCGGTTATTCTACGAGCGTAAGCTACGAAATGGCCGCGCTCATCGTGCTTACGCCGGTCTTCCTGATCTTGATGCGCGTTATCCGCAACGACATGGCGCACGATCATTCGCGCCGGGAAGTGTGGGTACGCCGCTGGGCGCTCTTCCTCACGCTCTTCCTCGCGGGAGCAACCATGGTCGTTGATCTCATCATACTTCTCAACACATTCCTGCAAGGGGAAGACCTCACGACCGGCTTTCTCCTCAAGGTGTTGACGGTGCTGCTCGTCACGGGCCTTGGCTTCATGCATTTCCTCGCCGACCTTCGTGGCTACTGGGACCGCGAGCCCATGCGCGCTCGCATGGTGAACTATGCCGTTGGAGCTGTGGTCCTCATTACGATAATCGCCGGATTTTTCATTCTCGGAACGCCGCAGCAAATGCGCGAGAAAAAGCAGGACGCGATACGCGTGCAGGACCTCCAAAACATCCAATATCAGATCGTGAATTACTGGCAGCAGAAGGAAAAGTTGCCGGTTTCCCTCGCCGAACTCAACGATCCGATAACGAACAACATGCTCCCCGTGGATCCCCAGACCAAGGCGCAATACTCCTACGAGACCACTGGCAAAATGGCTTTCAAGTTGTGCGCGACGTTCGCAAACGCGGGCGATAGCATGGAAGGTGGTCCCTATCGTCCAACGGCGAAACCGATGGAGCCTGTGAGCGCGGGCACACCTATTCAAGACAGCTGGCAGCATGGAGCAGGGGAGGCCTGTTTTGAACGGATCATCGACCCGGAGCGCTACCCTCCGTATCCAAAAACCGCGGGTTTCTAGAGACGTTTTCTCCGCGTCTGTCGCATGATAGGCTACGCTGATATGCGAGCGTACGACCATACAAAAATAGAGAAAAAATGGCCCTCCTTCGCTAAAGCTTCGGACGGGCAAGCAAAAATCATATGAAAAAATACGATCATAAAGCCATTGAACGAAAGTGGCAGGCGCGCTGGAAAAAGACCAGCCTCTACAAAACCCCAGACAAGGCCAAGGGCCCCTCCGCCGCTAAAGCCAAGGAGGGCAAGAAAGAGAATTTCCATCTTCTCGTTGAGTTCCCGTACCCTTCGGGCAACCTCCACGTAGGGCACTGGTATGCATTTGCGGTGCCGGATATCCTTGCCCGCACACTTCGGATGCAGGGCAAAAATGTGATGTACCCGATAGGATTCGATGCATTTGGATTGCCAGCCGAAAATGCCGCTATCAAAAACAAACTAAATCCGCGCACATGGACGGAGAAAAATATCGCCTATATGACGAAGCAGATCGAATCGATGGGTACGTCGTTCGATTGGTCGCGCAAAGTCGTCACCTGTGATCCTGCCTATTACAAATGGACGCAGTGGCTTTTTCTCCAGCTCTTCAAAAAAGGTCTCGTTTACCGCAAAGAAACCGCGGTCAATTGGTGTCCGAAGGATAAGACGGTGCTCGCCAACGAGCAGGTGGTGAACGGCAAATGCGAGCGCTGCGACAGTGAGGTGGTGCAGCGGAATATGCTCCAGTGGAACATCAAGATCACCGACTACGCCGACCGGCTCATCGACGACCTCGAGCCCCTCGATTGGCCAAAAGAGATCAAAGATTCGCAGCGCAACTGGATAGGGAGGAGCGAAGGAGCGGAGATAAATTTTCCTCTTGAATTTGAGAAAAAGAACGGTCCGAAGCCGAACTATCTCATTTTGCATGGTTGGTATAAGGATTCTGCCGCCGGCGCTTTTATCCCTTGGCTTAAGAAAGCTCTTGAGGAGAAGGGTTTCGAAGTACAGGCACCAAATCTTCCCAACCCTGAGAACCCAAAAGAAATCAAACAAGTTGCAGACGTCTTAAATACCTGCACCATTGACGAACATACTATTATCGTTGGGCATAGTCTTGGCGGAGCCGTAGCACTTAAAGTCTTAGAAAAAATCAACAGGCCTATCGCTGGGCTAGTTCTTGTTGCTCCCGCAATGAATCCATCGGTCCAAGGAGCGAAAAAACGTCCCTTCTGGAAACACTTCAACTGGGATATTGATTATGAACGAATCAAAAAGCTCGTTCGCTTTTCTGCGGTACTTTGCGATCTCCAAGAAGGCGCTCCCCGCGTACCATATCTCAAAACTGTGGCGCAAAAACTTGGAGTTGCTCTGATTGAGGGAAATGCCAGCGAGGAACATTTCTTCGGTAAGGAAGAACCAATGATTTTAATGAGTCTTCTTCCACACATTACCGTTTTCACCACACGCGCCGACACACTATTCGGCGGCACATATTTGGTGTTGGCACCCGAGCACCCATGGGTCGCGCTCGCGATAGATGACAAACACGATGTGCTTACAAATAAAGCTGAAGTGAAAGCATATGTCGAAAAAGCAAAAAAGAAGACAGAACTCGAACGGCAAACTGACGATAAAGAAAAAACGGGAGTAGAGCTCAAAGGTGTCAAAGCAATCAATCCCACGACGGGCGCGGAAATGCCGCTCTGGGTCGCGGATTTCGTTATCGGGAGTTATGGTACTGGAGCGGTATTTGCTGATGCGCACGACGAGCGCGACTATGCCTTTGCAAAGAAGTACGACATTCCGCTCAAGGAAACGCTGGAGCCCGTAGTCGTTCAAGGGGCCGGACCTGACGCTTTTCACACCAAAGAACCGGCAATTGATCGCTCTTCGATCCTCGCCATCGTAAAACACTGGTCCGAGGAAAAATATCTTGCGGTACGTTTCAAGCCTACGGACGTAAGAGGAGGGGTCTCGGGCGGGGTTGACGGAGCGGAGGATCCTATTGCAGCGGCGAAACGCGAGATAGCAGAAGAAACCGGATATGAACACGCGAGATTTATCCGGAAACTCGGGGGACCTATTCATTCCAAATACTACAGTCAGAAATACGGCAATTTGTTCGTGCACTTTACGCCGCTTTTGTTCCAGCTTGAAGACGAAGCACGCGCAGAAATTTCTCCCAAAGAGAAAGAAGAGCACGATATTTCATGGCTCACCAAGGAAGAATTCGACGCTTTTATAAATCGGGAGGATATGCGTATCGCTTGGAGTCGCGTACACGGCGAGATGTGTTACGCGGGGAAAGGGATGCTCTTTGATTCTGGAGAATTTAACGGACTTACGAGCGACGAGGCGATTCCGAAGGTTGGGGCAAAGTTCGGTCGCGTCGTGAAGCAGTATCATTTACGGGATTGGATAATCTCGCGCCAGCGATATTGGGGCGTGCCCATCCCGATGATCCATTGCCCCAAATGCGGAGTAGTCGCCGTGCCCGACAAGGATCTGCCGGTGAAGCTTCCGGAGGTAAAAGACTATCTTCCGGAAGGAACAGGAAAGTCGCCCCTTGCGAAAGCTCGTAAGTGGTTGGACATCCAATGTCCAGTATGTGGCGGAAAGGCAGAGCGAGAGACCGATACGCTCGATACATTCGTCGATTCTTCGTGGTATTTCTTGCGTTACACCGACCCGAAGAACAAAAAGAAATTTGCTGACGCGAAAAAGATGGCGAACTGGATGCCGGTCGATCTCTATTCCGGAGGTGCAGAGCACACGACGATGCACCTCTTATATTCGCGCTTCTGGCACAAAGCGCTCTTCGACCTCGGATTGGTGAAAGACGCCGAACCGTATCTACGTCGCATGAACCACGGCGTAATCTTGGGTCCCGACGGACAAAAGATGAGCAAATCGCACGGCAATGTAGCCGACCCGGATAAACTCGTTGAACAACTCGGTGCCGACACTGTGCGCATGTACCTTGCCTTTATCGGCCCATACAACGAGGTCGCAAGTTACCCGTGGAATCCAGATGGTGTCGTTGGTATTCGGCGTTTCCTCGAACGAGTGTGTCGCGCGAGCGAATACGTAAATCCGGCCAGTGTCGCAGCGCTTGACCCACTTCTCCATAAGAGCATAAAGAAGGTGGGCGAGGATATTGCCGCGCTCAAATTCAATACCGCGATCAGTCAACTCATGATCTTCTTGAACGGCGTAGAAAAAGAGAAGAAGCTCGGCAAGACCCAATGGGAGCAATTCTTAAGACTCTTGTCGCCCTTCGCTCCGCATCTTACCGAGGAGCTTTGGCGCGAACGTCGTAAAACGTCTATCCATGTCGAACAATGGCCCACATTTGATCCGGCGAAATTGGTCAATGAAAGTATCACTATCGCGATCCAGATCAACGGTAAGGTCCGCGCCGATGTACAAGTACCGGCCGACGCAGATAAGGAGGCGATTGAAAAGGCAGCGCGTGCGACGGTTGCTGCACGGTTGGAAGGGAAAGAGATTCTCCGCACCATTGTCGTGCCTGGCCGATTGGTGAATTTCGTTGTGTAGAATGAATGAACGATATTCCATTTCGTGCGCTATCGCGCAATTCGGGAATATCGGCTCGTGCATGGTCATGGCTCGAAAACACGTGTGCCGGACGCGCTGTCCTCTAGGGCGTAACCAAGGTTCTCGATTTTTGTTCGCAGTTCATCGGCGCGCGGCCAATCTTTATTCTCGCGCGCTTCTTCGCGTTCTTTGATGAGAGTGCGGATATCCTCCGGCAGGGAATCGAGGGTAATTTCCTTTTTCGTTTCTGTGGCGGCCAACCTTCTCGCCGCTTCATCCGGTTCACTCAAGTTGAGTCCAAGAACGCTGTCGAAATCGAGAAGCGCCGCGAGGAGTTCTTCGGACGGAAGTTCTTCATCTTTCGTCATCTCCCAAAGGACTGCAAGCGCTCCGGGGGTATCGAGGTCATCGTTGATACGTTCGGTAAATTTTTGCTTCCACGCTAACGTTGTTTGGGAGAATCCAGGAGGTGACACCTTTTGGCTTTTCAGCCTCATGGCAAGGAGTTTGGCGTAAGCAGTCTGCGCGGCACCGAGAGCCTCCCACGTGAAATTGGCGCTGGTGCGGTAGTGGGCGCTTAGGAGAAGGTATCGCAGCGAGAGGGGATGGAATCCGCGTTCGATGATGTCGGAGAGGTACACGACATTGCCTTCGGATTTTGCGATCTTCGCACCCTCCAGCTGCAGGTGCGCGCGATGGAGCCAAAATCGTGCAAGCGGCTTTTTGCCGGTCGCGCTCTCCGACTGGGCAATCTCATTGTTGTGGTGCACCGGAATGTGTTCGATACCGCCGGTATGGATGTCTATCTGGAGCCCTAGAGTCGCGCGTATCATCGCGGAACATTCGATGTGCCATCCCGGAAATCCTTTCCCCCACGGCGAATCCCAACCGAGTTTCTTGTCATTCTTCCAAAGCAAGAAATCGATGGGATTTCGCTTTTCCGGATCCTTGCCGATGCGTGCTCCCTCTTTCTGACCTTCCAAGTTTATATTTCCGAGTTTGCCGTAGTCGGGAAAACGCGACGTGTCGAAATAGACTCCGCGCTTTGTCTTGTACGCGTAGCCTTTTTCTTCCAGCGCTTTTATCATCGCGATCTGTGCAGGGATGAAATCACTCGCACGTGGAAAGGTTACTTTGTCGACCTCGATATTCAGTGCGCGTATGTCTTCAAGAAAAAGATTTGCATACTTTTCTCCGAGTGCGCGCATATTATCGAGGGTCGGTGCAAGGCCTTCGCGCTTGAGGCCCTTGGTCATTTTGTCTTCCCCTTCATCGGCGTCCGAGGAAAGATGTCCGAAATCGGTGAAGTTGATGACTTGTTTGACCTTGAAGTCGTTGTACTCGAGTGTATGCCGGAGGGTATCGGTAAAGACGAACATGGAAAGGTTGCCGATATGCTGGCGGCCGTAGACGGTGGGGCCGCAGTTGTACATGCGCACCTCTTTTGTATGAGGTGCCGCTTCAAACAGTTGTTTTTCTTTCCCTAAGGTATTAAAAAAGAACAACGGAGTTTGGAGTACTTCCTTTTTTCCGAATAGTTGTTTGAACCAAGACATGTTGCATCTGAAAGCTGGAACCTGACACCTGAAATCTATTCTATAGCCATTTCTTGTGCCTAAAATACCAAAGCATTATGGCTCCGGCTCCAAGGACCGCCCCCACAATTATCCAGAAATCGTAGGGCAAGCCGATTATTGGGTTGTGCTTAGCATTTATATCGAAGATGGCGACAAAGAGAGCAAGGGGAAATGTAAGAAGCGCCATGATGGTAAGAATGCGCATCGTTTCATTCTGCTTGGTTGTGAGGAGCGAGTTGTTGGTCTCGCGCAGTTCATGGAGCGATTCGGTCTCGCGCATGACATGATTGTGCACGCGATAGTATTCATCGGAGAGTGCACGCAAATACGGTTTGAAATCCTCCCCGAAAAATTGCGCTCCGCCTGCTTCGAACTCCCGCAAGACCTCGCGGTGGGGTTCGATCCGCTGCCGCAGGCTCAAAAGATCCCTAGCGCTTGCCGAAAGTGCTGCGACCATCGCTACTTCGTGGCCCGAGAAAATATGCTCCTCGACTGCCGAGAGATCGTGCCGCACATATTCCACTTCGTGCTCCACTGCCTGGTAGAGCTTTTTCAGCATATAGAAGAACATATATCCGGCATGGTCGCCCAGATTACTCTTGTCCAAAACGGAATTCACCTCGAGCACTTTCGAGAATTTGTGGAGAGGGTCGATGGTATCGTAGTGCGTGGTGACGAGAAAATTGCGCCCGACCACAAAATCTATCTCCTGTTCGCGCGTTTTGTGCGAGTGCCGGAGCGCAGGGAAGTGCAAGACGAGGTAGATGTATCTCTCATAAAATTCCGCACGCGGCTTGATCGAGGGAAGGAGCAATTCTTCGGCGATCAGCGGCGCGATAGCGAACTGGTCCATAATGTCCCGCACCTCGTCGCGGCTCGGCGATTCGAGGTCGATCCAGACCAGCCCGTTGTGTTCATAGCGCGAATGCATGGGAATAGTATATAGCCACTGGCGACTAGCCACTAGCGGTTGAACTGTGTTGATGGCGAATATTTCCAGTGCCCAGACCCTAGTGGCTAATCTCTGTTTATGAGATAATCGTTCGATGTTCGAAGAAAAAGAGAGAACACCCCTTCCAATCAATTCTGTGGTCATCGGCGCAATACTCCTTGCGGGTATCGCATTTGCGGGAGGGTTTCTCATGGGAGGACATGCACCCAACGTGAATGCAGCGAGTCTTTCGATCAACGCAGGACCGCCCCCGGGTGTGGATTTTTCACCCTTGTGGAAGGCGTGGCATATTATTGATGAAAAATTTGTGCCTGCGGCTGTTGCAACCTCAACAAAGATCGCGACCACGACTGCCGCACAGGATCAAGAACGCATTTGGGGCATGATGGAAGGCTTAGCGGCGTCTCTCAATGATCCGTATACTTTCTTTCTGGCACCGCAGGAAAATGAGCAATTCACTTCCGACATGAGCGGCAGCTTTGAGGGCGTTGGAATGGAGATCGCGGTCAAGGACCAAGTGCTCACGGTCGTCTCGCCCTTGAAGGGCACACCTGCCGACAAAGCAGGTATCAAGAGCAAAGATATCATCTTGAAGATCGACGGCACGTCGACCCACGGCATGGACGTCGGCGCTGCAGTCTCAAAGATCCGTGGCCCGAAAGGCACGGAGGTGACGCTTACGGTGCAACGCGAAGGCTGGAGCTCGCCACGTGAGATCAAGGTGACACGCGATGTGATCAATGTGCCCGTGGTAACGACATCCGCTCACACGGGAGAGACGCGCTCCGACGGTATCTACGTTATCACGCTTTCCACATTCACCTCCAATTCGCCAGATCTCTTTCGCAATGCCTTGAGAAAATTCATCGAATCGGGTAACAAGAAGCTCGTGCTCGATCTGCGCGGGAATCCCGGCGGGTATTTGGATGCTGCGGTGAGTATGGCGAGCTGGTTTTTGCCTTTGGGGAAGGTCGTGGTGACGGAAGACTATGCTGGCCACGCGGGTAATGTCGTACATCGATCCCTCGGCTACAATATTTTCAACAAAAATCTGAAGATGGTGATACTTGTCGATCATGGCTCCGCATCTGCTTCCGAGATCCTTGCCGATGCGCTGCGCTACTACGGCAAGGCCAAGCTTGTGGGCACTAATACATTCGGCAAAGGCTCGGTGCAGGAATTGGTGAAGATCACGCCGGAAACCGCGCTCAAGATCACTGTGGCTCGCTGGTTGGGGCCTGACGGCATCCAGATCCCGCGAGAGGGGATAGTGCCGGATGTAAAAGTGGAGATAACCGACGAAGAGGCCAAGGCCGACAAAGACCCGCAGATGGATAAGGCGGTAGAGATCCTCAACGGCAAATAGGCATGAAGGTCATTCTGCTCAAAGACGTGGCGAAGGTGGGGCAGCCCCGCAGGGGGACTGCGTTTTTCTAACTGCTA
Source organism: Candidatus Kaiserbacteria bacterium RIFCSPHIGHO2_01_FULL_53_29 (assembly GCA_001781125.1). Lineage (GTDB taxonomy): Bacteria > Patescibacteriota > Minisyncoccia > Phycocordibacterales > UBA2100 > UBA10103. Next base: position 24,997 of record MFKT01000007.1, on the reverse strand, counting down.
CGCAGTAAGTAAAACGGGAGTATGGAATAAAAGCGTGATGTGTTATACTAGGCGACATGAAAGGTAAACGAAACAAGATATCCACATCATCGCTCGCGGTCGAATTTGACCGTGAAGTTGACGGCCGCTGGATTGCCGAGGTCCCCAAGCTTCCCGGCGTTATGGCGTATGGCGCAACAAAGCGTGAGGCCTTGCAGCGTGTCTACGCCGTGGCGCTTCGCACGCTCGCCGACAGTGTTGAGCAAGGAAATCTGTTTACGCCAGTTTCTCGTCTTTTCGGGTATGGAGTGGCGGGCCGCTAAGGCCTCGCAAGTTCTCAGAGCCCTTCTGCGCTTGGGGTGGAATATCAAACGACAAAAAGGTTCACATAGGATTCTTGCGAAGCCGGGATGCCCAGATGTTACGTTTGCGTTCCACGATCGGGAGGAAATCGGTCCGCGCATGCTTGCGCGTATTGCAAAACACACAGGACTTAAACCAGATCATCTATAGATATGAAAGTCATTTTACTCAAAGACATGGCGAAGGTGGGGCAGCATGGAACTATCAAGGATGTGGCGGATGGGTACGCGCTCAATTTCCTTATCGCGCGGGGGCTCGCGGTGCAGGCGACTCCGGAGAAAATTGCCGCACACACAGCGATGCAGAAGAGGGAAGGGGAGGCGCGCGAGAAGGAGGCTCAGGCTACTGTTGCGACTATAAAAAGTCTTGAGGGCAAGCGTATCGAGATAAAAGCGCGCGCGACCGAAAAGGGCGGGCTTTTCAAGTCGATCACAGCGGCCGACATTAAGAAAGTAATAGGAAAAGAAATTCCGGAAGATTCTATTCAACTCACCAAACCCATCAAAGAAATAGGGGAGTATGTGGTCAAAATTGCCGCGGCTGGCGCGGAAGCTACGATTACGCTTGACGTCACTGCTCAACTCTAACTACACTAACTTTATGCTATAGCATAAAGTTAGTGTATACAGAAATTGCAAGTCTCTTGTGGACCAAACCTGTTGAATCTCTTACACGACGTCGACGACGCGGCGATCCACTCTGCGCCCGTCGAAGTTAACTTTTCGTTTGCTGCGGAAATGCACTGTCCCTGCTGTGCGAGCAAAGAGGGTATGGTCTACGCCAACGCCGATATTTTTGCCTGCCATGATGGCCGTGCCGCGCTGTCGGACGATTATTTCGCCCACGCCGACTTTCTGGCCGTCCGCGCGCTTTACGCCGAGATACTTCGGATTTGAATCGGTGAGGTTGTGCGCTGTTCCTCCTGCTTTGGTATGGGCCATGGAATTAGGTGCTAGCTTCTAGGGACTAGGTTCTAGTATTATTACGGACATGAGGAGCATACAGGAAATGAGGCAGGAAATCAAGAACTGGGTCGCAGATGCGGTGGGGGAATGGGGTCTTATAATCATTGTTTTTCTCGTTGCTCTTGGCTCCTTCGGACTGGGTAGATTATCGGCTCTTGAAGATGCGCGTCCGCCTGTTTCGATAGAACAGGTTCCCTCCGAGCAGAAACCGCAGGGGATGTATATGGGAGGTCTTTTTGTGGCATCGAGGACGGGCAGCGTCTATTACTATCCGTGGTGCACTGGTGCGCAGAAGATCCTTCCCACCAATCAAGCGTGGTTCCCAAGCGAGGGCGCTGCACAGAAGGCGGGTTATCGGCCGGCAAAGAATTGCAAAGGACTCGGACAGCCTGAAGCCAGTAGCTTGTAGCCTGCAGCCATGAGAGAATGTCGCCTATGAAGGATTGTCTCTGCTACAAGCTACCGGCTACAAGCTACAGGCTTTTTCTATGCTAGTCGTAGACGTCGAAGCATCTGGCACAGAGCCGTGGAAACACTCAATTGTGAGCTTGGGTGCCTTGGATTTTGCCAATCCCTCGAATCGTTTTTATGAAGAATGTCGGATATGGGATGGCGCGCATGTGATGGATGAGGCGCTTGCGGTCAATGGATTTACCAAAGAGCAGATTATCGACCCGAAGAAACAGAGCGAGGGCGACCTCATACACGCCTTCCTCCATTGGAGCGAGAGCGTGGAGGAACGCACGCTTGCCGGACAAAATGTATCCTTCGACCGCGACTTCCTCAAAGCAGCAGCCGAGCGCGCCGGGCATACTGAATGGCCTTTTGCATATCGCACCATTGATACCCACACGCTCGCTTACATGCACATGATAGGAAAGGGCTTGCAGCCGCCGGTGAAGCATCGCCGCAGCGCGCTCGATCTCGACGCCGTGCTCAATTACTGCGGCATACCCGAAGAGCCGAGCCCGCACAACGCGCTCACCGGCGCGCTCTCGCATGCAGAGGTCATCTCGCGCCTCCTCTACGGGCGGAAATTGCTCCCCGAATTTATGCAATTCGAAATTCCGTGGGCGCGTAGTTGATATGCTTGAGAAGAAGCAGTTGCTACCTTCAGAGCGTATCGGATCCATACTCGCTAACACCCATATCGGAGAAAAACTTGCAGACCCGGAGAAATTACGAGCATGGGTCAAAAGTGCAACGTTCGAAAGTTTTTTAGACATACTCATTGGTCTCAATCATGCAGTTCAAAGCAAGTCCGTGCGTCCGATAGATAAGGAAGAGCTCAAAAAGGGCGCCGGTGGTGTGGGGCACTTTATCCTCGACCCAATATTCGTAGCCCCTAATATCGAAGATAGACTCGAGCTTTTACATAAAACATATGATTCAATGCAGCGACTCATTTTGAGTAAGAGGGAAGATGACGCCGGGCTCCTTTTATACATGACGTTACAAAGCATCCACCCCTTTGAAGACGGAAACGGCAGAACTGGTCGAGCTCTGCATTTATTGCTTATGGGGCCCCCTCCTATATCCGACACATCGAGCAAGGAATTCATTGAAGATGTTCTTGGAGTATATGTTGATCCGAAAGATGGCGGCACTCTCGATGGCCGGCATGCTTTCCGGCACGTGGTGCGCAGCATGACGGAGATAGACCCGATACTCAATAGGCTAGTTGCCGACGACGTCATGGGTCCTGAATTTGCTTCTGCATATTCTAGTATTCAACGCACCGGAGCGCCTTTTACGTACAGAGCCGCTTCGTCAGAGGAAATCCTCAAAGAGTTCCAAGTCATTCTCTCCGAGCGCGGAGGGCAGGGTTATCCGCTCGCAAACATCGCATGCACTCACGTTTTGCAATCGAAGGGTCTTTTGGGCAAATATCAAGCAAATTCAGTGGATTATCGGTCATCAGGCAACCCGCATGAACCAAAACCGCCATACACCTTCAATATTGATCAGGTCGTCAGAGATTTTACTGATGAGGAAATGAAACAAGTTCTCGATTCTTATCGCGACTTGAAAAAAGCTGTAGTTGAGAAAATAATTGATGTGATTGAAAGGGAGCAACAGTATCCTGATCCTCAAACTCGAGGAAAGACCACCATCAAAGATTCCTTCTATACCTATTCCTGATCAGTATGCGCATTATCCGACGTCTCGGAATGTATCTCTCGCTCACGATCATTAGCGTTGTGCATGCGATACGATACTGGACGGACTTTTCTACCAACCCAATTCAAGGTGTGCGTATTATCCTCGTGCAGGAGCGTCGGGTCATATTGGTCTCTCATTGGTATGCGCCGTGGGCGTGGACACTTCCGGGTGGCGGCGTACAAAAAAATGAAAAACCAGAAGATGCGGCAATTCGAGAAGCGCGTGAAGAAACAGGCTTCACCGTAAAGTCTCTCGCGGGCGAAATTGGACGATACCAGGGGAGGTGGGGTAGGGGGGACCTGATAGCGGTCTATTACACGGGAGATTTTGGAGGCTCTCTCGCTCTCAAACCGAATTTAGAAATAATGGGGAGGTGCTGGTTTGACATCGATACTCTGCCTGAAGAAATTTCTCCGGCAAATCGTCGGCGGATCGAAGCGTATCGCGATGGTGTGCGAGGGGAGACCGGTAAATGGTGATTTTACATCTTCGTGGTGTGATGTTGTAATACGACTTCTTCATATATGCCGACGTCGCACAATGTTTGTTTTGCGACGTGTAGACCTAGTAAATTAAATAAGACATCAGATCAGACTCTGATATTCCCGCGCACCAAAGCGCGGCCTCTGCTACTCTCGTCTCTCCTAGCCTCGTATACGAGGTTAAAAAGCCTTCTGTAGACTTTTCTAGACTTCGTGCTTCCCCGAAACCAACACCCAGTCTTTTTCTTAATTGTCTGCTAGACTTATCTAGACTTATCATGCTGATCCCAGTCGATTATGTATTCGGATAAGGTGAAATCGATCCTGTCCCCTTCCGAGCGGAAAATTTTTGAGAAGCTCACGACACCACAAAAGATACAGGATTATTTGGATAGACTTCCGATAAATTTTGAGATCCGCGGCGAGACGTACATGTCGCCGAGGCGCACTGTTAAAAGAAGAACGGCGCACTGCTTTGAAGGTGCGCTTGTGGCGGCGGCGGCGCTTGCGTATCATGGAGAGCCGCCGCTTCTCATGGACCTCCGGACCTTGCCGAGCGACGAGGACCATGTGGTCGCCCTTTTCAGGCAATTCGGACGCTGGGGCGCCATAAGCAAGACCAATCATTCGATACTGCGTTACCGAGACCCTGTCTATGAATCCCCGCGCGAACTCGCCATGTCGTATTTCCACGAGTATGTGCTTTGGAAAGACGGCACTAAGTCCTTGCGAGCGTATTCAATACCCTTCGATCTCTCGAAGTTTGCGCCTGAAAGGTGGGTGAGCGCAGAGGAAGACCTTCTTTGGCTCGTGGAGGCGCTCGACCGTAGCCGCCATTTCCCTATCGCACCGAGAAAAAACCTGCGTAGGTTGCGACCTGCTGCACACATCGAGCGCAATGCGCTTGATGCGACCGAATGGAAGCGCGACGGGAAGCGTTACAGATAATTGAGCGGATTAAGGTATCCTGTAATCGGCGTAATGGGCATAATGGCACTGGAGCACGGGGTGGTTTTATTTGTTGCAGATCCGAGCGTTACGATCTGTGTCGCCGATGATACGTAGACTCCAAAATGCAAGTGCGGACCTGTCGCATAACCCGTTTCTCCGCTGTAGCCGATGATCTGGCCGGTGGAGACCGATGCACCTTTCGATACACTTGTTTGTGAGAGGTGCGCGTACATCGTGGAGAGGCCATTGCCATGTTTTATCATCACCCATTTACCGAAGGAATAGCATCCGCGTACCGCATCCGTATTGCCCGTGCCGATGACCTCTCCGGAGAGCGCGGCTTTGAGGGGAGTGCCGATCGAGGCGGCGAGGTCGATACCGTTGTGCCCTTTGCCGGCATATGCTCCTGATTGTGCGAATGGGGTGTTGCCGAAATACTGCGTGATCCGCACATTGTCGAGCGGCCAGTGCAAAACACCCTTGCCGGCGGCGGTTATTTCAGAGGGATTGACTGCTTTTTGAAATTGCGACTTGAGGTCGGAAAGCGCTGCCTCAATGCTCGCCTGCTGAGCTTTCTTTTGCGCAAGGATCGCCTGATAGGTGGATTCCTGCGATTTTGTCTGTGCCAGGAGATCGCTCTGTGCTTTTTTTTGCGCGTTGAGCGATCCTTGTTGCGCTACGAGTGTATTTTGCTGTTTCAGAAGTTGCGCGCGCTTGTCTTCCGTGGCTTTCTTCGTGTCCGAAAGAGATTGCTTCTCGCTTGCAAGCGTATTTATCTGAGTATTGATCGCCGTTTGCAATGATTGACTGGCGTCGACATCGTTCCAAACTTCGGAGAGATTTTTTAATGACAGTACCTGAACAACGAGTGGTTGCGTTTCGGATTCATTGAGCCGGCGGACGGATTCACCGAGCCCCGCATGACCGGTATCTATGGATGCTTGTTTTCCGGCGATCCCTTGGGAGAGCTGCTGGATCTCAAGCTGTGTGGCGCTAATTTTTTGCTTCGTCGCATTGATAGACGCAGTTGTCTTCTTTACCGTCAGAGTAAGTTGCGCGAGCGTATTTTGAAGCGTTTGTTTCTTGCTTGAAACGGCATCGAGCTGTGTCTGATATTGGGCGATCTCTTTGTCGAGCTGTGCTATTTGCGCGTTGTGGTCATCGATCTCCCGCTGGATACTCGCGGCTGTATTGGAGACGCTCATATCACTTTGCGCCATCGAGAGATACGGCGCCAACGCTAAAGGCAGAACCGCGACAGCCACAAGCACGCCGGTAAGTCTCGCTAACTTATTCATACGTTTGCTAAATTCTTCAGAGCCGAATCGATGCGTCGCAGGGTTACCTCTTTACCGATGATATGTGCAACGACGAAGGGATCCGGACTCTTATCCTTGCCCGTGAGGGCGTATCGAAGCGGCCACAAGACCGCGCCGCGGCCTTCTGCCGTGGCATAGTCCCACACCGCGCCTTTTATCGTCTCTGCATCGCGGTACGCGCTCTCTGCAAGGTCGCCGAGGAGTTGTCTCACTGCCTCCAAATGACGTGTGGTGTCGGTCGCGCCTACGCCTTTTTGCGGGATACGAGTGCTGTCAAGGAGTGGATCGGCAAAGAAAAAATCAAACTCCCCTTCTGCTGCAAAATTTTTAATGTCATCGCCAACGCTGATCCGTTCACGGATGATGTGAAGTATGTTTTGTCCCATCGCACTGTCCCATGCAACCCCGCGCTCTTTCAGGGCATCTTCGAGTATCGGGAGCGCATACACAGCAAATTCTTCGTCGGTTTTTTGAAGCAGGTACTCGCGGTTGTACCAGCGCAATTTTTCGAGATCAAAAACAGCGCCGCTTTTATGAAGGTCTTTGAGTTCGAATTCCGCTATCATTTCGTCGAGCGAGAGGATCTCACGCTCCGACGGCGGTGTCCAGCCCAATACGGCGATGTAATTAAGAAGCGCATCTCCCAAATATCCTTTTTCCCGATAAGAACGTACCGCGACGTCCCCCGTCCGCTTGGAGAGTTTGGATCTGTCGGCCGAGAGATGCAGCGGATAGTGTGCGTAGACAGGCCGGGGATATCCGAGCGCTTCTTGTATCAGTATCTGGCGTGGCGTATTCGAGATATGGTCTTCTCCCCGAATGACGTGCGTAATTTTCATGTCGGCATCGTCCACGACGACGGCGAGGTGGTAGAGCGGGTCGACATCGGAGCGCGCGATGGCGAAGTCTTTGAGCTCGGTCGTGTCGAAGGTGATATCGCCGCGGATGATGTCGGTAAATGTAATTTTTGTTCCGGGATTCTTGAGACGGATGATTCGGACTTTTACACCGGCTTCTTTTTTGCTCTCTTCTTCAGAGACGTAAGCTTTCCCTTCATCGATAAGTGTACGCAGTGCCGCACGATATATTTCTGTCCGTTCCGACTGTCGATAAAACTCGTCCCACGAGAGACCGAGCCATTTCAAACTATCGAGGATGTCTTCCTCAAATTCTGGAGAGCTGCGCTCTTTGTCGGTATCTTCGCTGCGGAATACGATCGTGCCTCCGTGTTTGCGGGCGAAGAGATAATTTAAGACAGCCATGCGGGCGGTGCCCACATGGCAAAACCCTGTGGGGCTTGGTGGAAAGCGGACGCGAATATTAGACATACATATGCGGGGTTCCCCCGTTAGAGACAGGTCGCGGTCGATTTTCTACCGAGCACAGCATGGTCAGACTGTTGTGATATTTTGTTTGGAGCGACATATATGTTTTTTCGGTGCGACCGCGGTCTCTAACGGGGTTCGTGCTCGATCGCTGTCTCCAAGAGTACGGTGGCAATCTTGCGAGCGGCCTGAGGTTTGGCAAATGCGCGCGCTGCCGCTGTCATTTTTGCCCGAAGGGCTTCGTCTCCCGCGATGCGCTTGATCTCAGCGACAAGAAGATGCGGGGAAAGATTTCTCTGCTCAATAACGACAGCGGCGCCACTGCGCGCGTAGGAAAAAGCATTTTCCGTCTGGTCGTGCGACACGTCCTCGGGGATCGGTACAAAAATAGCAGGGAGGCCCCAGCTGGCGACTTCGAAGATCGTGCCGGATCCTGCACGCGCGACGACCACCGTCGCGATCCCCGCGGTCATACGCAGCGCAAGCGTATTGAGAAGGCCGAATATTTTATAGCGCTCTACAAAACGTGAATCTTTGAGAATGACAGAGGCGATGTTGCTTGTTTCCTCGACGTTCGCGGTACCCGCCTGATGCACGACATTGAATTCCTCGAGGAGGGGAAGCAATGCATCCAGAACCACCTGATTGATCGCGCGGGCTCCCTGCGACCCTCCCATGATAAAAACAGTGGGGACTGACCCCTCGAGTTTTAAGAATTCGTGTCCTCCCTCCTTAGCAGGATCAATGATCTCCTTGCGGATGGGGTGCCCCACGCAGGCAATACGGTGGCGAATTTTGTTCGGAAATCTTGCTGCGGCGTCAGGATGGGCAACCGCGATCCATTTGGCGAATTTCGAAGACCACACCGAGACCCGACCGGGGCTCGCGTCGGCGTCATAGATAACGACCGGTATCCGCAAAAGCTTCGCTGCATAAAGGGTGGGAAACGCCGCAAAGCCTCCAGTCGAAAATATGACATCCGGATAAAGTTGATAAAGTTGAAATATGGAGCGCACGATCCCCCAGGAGCTTGCAAAAACGCTCAAGACATTGAGAATACTCGGATATCGCCGAATGCGTCCTGCGGAGCCCGGCACATAGAGAATGTCATGCTCAAGGAGCGCCGTTGCGTCAAAGGGCGCGGGGCCGACATAGAAAAGCTCGGGCTCGATAAGCGTGCGTTCGTTGCAAAGGTCTTCAATTGCTTCCGCCACCGCAATGAGCGGGTAAAAATGCCCCCCACTCCCCCCTCCAATGAGCACAATGCGCATTCGCCCATTTTATCACAAAAGAAAAACCCGCCGGCGGCAACAGCGGGTTCTAAGTCGTTTCCAGTAGCTTCACCAACTCAGGATGTTTCCTGATGGCAGAAGCCAACGCTTCATGCAAGCACATAGGTCGGTTCTCTGTGCTTTTAATGCAGCTCGTAAGCGCTTATACAAGCACATAGGTCGGTTCTCTGTGCTTTTACTTTGTTCCCCGATGGCGGGAAATATTTAGAAGAATACCGGCGCTTGCGAGCGAGATGAGCATGGCGGAGCCGCCTTGGCTCACAAAGGTGAGGGGGATGCCGGTGAGGGGTGCGACACCGAGCATTGCAGCGATGTTGATGAAGGCCTCGGCTGCGAGGTAGGTGGAGATGCCGACGGCTAAAAGTCCGCCAAAATGATCATTCGTGCGGCCAGCTATGGCATAGCCTCGTAGAGCAAAAAGAAGAAAAAGAATGACGATAGTGGAGGCTCCAATGAAGCCGAGCTCTTCGGCCGCCACCGCGAAAATGGAATCCCCCATCGGTTCGGGCAGGTAGGTAAATTTTTGCACGCTCTGTCCGAAACCGCGCCCGAAGACCTGTCCTGAACCGATGGCGATGAGCGATTGTCGTATCTGATAGCCTTCGGCCTGCCGGTCTTGTGCTGGATAGAAGAATGTAACGACGCGGTCGCGAACGTAGGGCTTTTCGTATGCGAGTACTCCGAGCGCGAGAATAGCGATACACGCAAGGATAACAATATCGCGGAAGCGCGCACCGGCGGCAAAAAATACGGCAAGGACGCTGATGCAGATGACTCCGAGCGTACCGATGTCCGGTTGGAGTACGAGCAGCATCGTTGGCAATGCGAGAATGGCGAGCAGTCCGCCAAGTCCCCATTGCAATGATTCTGTGCGTGCGCGGAGGGCAGAAAAATATGACGCGGCCATGATGATCGATGCGATTTTGAGCGCTTCTGAGGGTTGGAATGAAAAACCTAAGATGATGATCCAGCGCTGGCCTCCGCCGTGTGATGCGCCCAGATGCGGAACGAAAACGAGCGCTGTTGCTATGAGTGCGAATCCGAAGATATATGGCGCAAAGCGCCGCCAATGCCGATAATCGATCGCTGTTGCAATAAGAAGCAACACAAACCCACCGCCCACACCCAAGACAAGGTGACTGAATACGACCGACGTAATGCCCACGCTCCCGCGGGCGAGCATCCCAAAGGCGGCAGACGCAAATATCATGCATCCGCCAATGAGAAGAACAAAAATGAGGAGGGCCAATGGCTTGTCGATGCGCAGGCGTTTCATTGGATTGATTGCGTTGGCAGCGCCGCCAGCGCAAGGATCACACCCGCGAATGAAAAGACGACCGAAAGCACCCAGTAACGCATCACGACTTTATACCCCGGCCACCCAATTGCCTCAAAGTGGTGATGCAGGGGCGCGATGCGCAGAAGCTTGCGGCCCAGAAATTTCTTGGAAAGCACCTGAGCGATATCCGAGAGCACGGTGGCGACAAGAAGTGCTCCGATGACCGGTAAGACCGCGATGCCGACTCCCCCGCCGAGATTGTCCGTCATGAATGCTACCGTGCCGATAGCCAGCGTGAGCCCCATGGTTCCTGTGTCACTCATGTAAAAACGTGCGGGTGGAATGTTGAACCACAAAAATGCAAGAAGGCCGCCCACGACGCAGGCAGTGAATGCCGCAAGGTCGATCTGATCTTGCGCAAAGGCGATTATTGTGTACGAAGCGAACACACTGGCAAAGACGCCGCCCGAAAGGCCGTCGATGCCGTCGATGACGCCGGACGCGTAGAGCCAGAGTGAGAAAACGACAAAGAGCGGAATAATGAGCCAGCCAATCTCCAGAGGTGCCGAAAACGGAATATTGACTGCGGTCACATCGAGCTTGTCGTAAAACCACCAGCCGATGAATGAGGAAAGAATTATCACGAAGAGGAGACGGAATCGGAGGCGGATGCCTTCGCCACTTTGTCTGATGACCATGAGGTCATCAATGAGTCCCACAAAAGCACCCATCAAGAGTGTTGCGAGCGGGAGCCACGTCTGGTTGCGGCTCAAGAAATTGAGATCGAGGAGTGCTTTGTATGGAAGCAGAGTCGCTATGAGCGCAATACCCAGGATGGTAAGCACGACACTTCCCCACACAACGATGCCGCCCATGCGCGGGGCGCGTACTTCGTTCTCGTTGTGGAGTCGATTGAATTCATGGGCGGTGTTTCCGTCGAGAGCACGTTTCCCGGGTAGTTTCTTCCATGCTTTGTACTTGTAGAGGTAGTGAGTGAGCAGTGGTGTCGCAGCTACCCCGACGATAAAGGCGACAGCAGCGGGGATAAGGATCCGGACGAGTGGCGGGAGCATACCCGGCTAGTACAATTTCGAATAATTTCTGCCGCAGACCAAACGGCGAATGTTTTGCAAAATATCTGAAGCTACCGCCATTCTCATACGTTGATGAATATTCATACAAGGCGATTCGAAATTGTCCTGCCGGGCATGCTCTGATTGTACTATAGTAGTAGAGCGCGATAATCACTGTGTCAAAGCGATAGCAGCCTGTGTGGCGGTTATGAGCTTCTTCATGTCGTCAAAACGCCCAGTCTCCGTGGAATGCAGTACGACGGCTACTACGGGGTGAGCCGGTCCTATATCAAAGACAATGGCCAAGTTTCCCCCCGCGAGGTCGGTATAGCCCGTTTTGCCCATAATAAGACCGGGAATTGCAGCGAGAACCTTATCGGTGTTTCGCGCAGTCGCGCGGTCGCCTTCGAGAGAGTGAAGCACGAGCTCGCTCTTTGTAGTTCCTTCGAATATATAGGGCATGGAAGCGGCATGCGCGAAGAGCGTCGCTACATCACGCGCCGAACCGTACGCGCCGCCTTGGGTAGCGCTTATGTCGAGTCCGCTCGGATTGAGAAAGTAGGTATGCGAAAGCCCGAGCTCCCCTGCGATCTCGTTCATGCGGGAGAGCGCAGCAGAGCCGGCTGGCGTTTCGGAATATTTGGCCCGAAGCGCCTTCTCGGCGGCAGTCGCAAGAATTTCCGCACCTTCGTTAGATGAGCTGATAAGGGTGAAGTCGATGAGATCCGAGGCATGCCACCTTGAGCCGTCAGGGATGCGTTGTATACCCCCATCGGGCGGCGTATGTGAGGGTACGGCGACAACAGTATCCGGCATGAGTACTTCCGCAACGGCGAGCACGAGCGGCACTTTCGTGAGAGAGGCGAGCGGCAACTGCGCATCTGGATTGAGCGCATAGAGCACATGATGTGTCACGAGGTCAAAGACGTAGGCGCTTTGCGCATCGAGGACAATATCATTGAATGGATCAATGACCACTGCGGTGGCTGCTGTTTGTGAGACTTCTTGCGGGGAAGGAGCGCTCGAGAGATATGCAAGGGTAATTCCGGCTCCCGCTAAAAAGATAAGCGCAAGCACCGCCGCACCGAGAAATCGCGGGGTAATCGTGGTCGGTCGAGCTACTTCGGTCAACACCGGTTCCTCAATTGGCCGCGCTTCCACCCCGTTAGAAATAGGACGCGAACCATAAGAGCTGATAGTTGGTTGGTTACCAATCGCAACGGTGTCTTCGTTCATCATATGTCGGCGGCGTGTCCGCGATTTCTAACGGGGTCCATATGATTATTCGAGCGGCGTTTCCATCCGTGCTTCGAACGCGGCAAGTTCCTGCGTGATTTCCGTATGATCGGGAAGCTCGGATGTGTTGCGCACGCCAAGGTGCGCGAGAAGCTCGACGGTCGGCCGATAGAGATATTCGCGCCCGTCTTCAGGGTTTCCGGCGCGCTCGAGGAGCCCGCGCCCCAAAAGATTGCGAATGGTCGAACTGGTGTTCACACCGCGTATGTAGTCGATTCTAGCGCGGGTCGAAGGGCCGCGATAGAGCACTATTGCGAGCACTTCGAGTCCCGCGTCGCCGATCTCTCTGCCCATTTCTTTCTGATAGGCGCCTTGCACCGCCTTGGAGGTCACTTCTGCCACTGCAAGAGAAACTTCCGTGTCCGTCTGAATGAGGGTAAGACCGCTTCCCTCAAGCCGCGTTGTGAGTTCTTTCAATGCTTCTCGGAGCTCCGGCTCTTTCGTTTCGAGCAGGGTGCTTAGTTTGCGAAGCGTGAGAGACCCTCCTTCACTAAAGAGGAAAGCTTGCGCCCGTGCTGCGAGTTCGATGGTATTCATACCCGGCTAGTACAATTTCGAATAATTCCTGCCGCGGATTCAACTGCCTGCCGTTTGCAGCACAACCGAGTTCTTTTTCTTGCCGTATGTTGATGAATATTCATCCAAGGCAATTCGAAATTGTCCTGCCGGGTCATACGCCGAATCGTGGAGTTCCCGCGATATTTTCGATCTCGATGGTAATGTCTTCAAAAAGCCGTTCCTGCGAGACGCTCGCGGAACCGGTGCGCACCAGCTCGAGCATAGCGAGAAAGTAGACGATGACCTCTTGTCGCTCGCGGGACCGCGTCAAGTCGCTAAAACGGGCTTTAAATGCACTCTTGAGCCTCTCCTTGAGCTGTATGATGACGTCTTCGAGTGCGAGTACTGGCGCCACTACAGCGTTTGCCAGAGCTTCGGGCTTGGGCAATATACTCACGAGGCGTGCTGCGGCTGCCGCGATTGTGGAGATACTCGCGTCCGCGGGGCTGAATACTGGGGAGCGCAGCGGCGCACGCCTTGCAAGCGAAAGTGGCGCCCTCCCCCATTCTTTTCGCAGGAGTTTTGCGGTCTTCCGGATAATTGTATAGCGCGCCAATCGTCGTTCGAGTTCCTCTACACTTTCGCGTTCGTCTTCGGAAAGTTCCAATGTAGGGAGAAGTGCACGCGATTTGATGAGAAGCAGTGTGGATGCAACCAAAATAAATTGCGCTGTCTCGCCGAGTGGCAGCTCCGGCAATTTTTCCACATACGCGAGATACGCATCAGTCACTTCCGCAAGTGAAATATCGGAAACCGACATTTTGCGCTCCTCTATCATATTCAAGAGCGCCTCGAGCGGGCCCTCGAAGGCAGGAGTAGCTACGATGAATCGTCCCGCCCCGTTAGAAGCCATAGAAAATTTGGTGCGTAGATAATATTTTCATCGTGGTGAATATGGGAAAGCTTCTAATGGGGTCACCCATGTTTTTTTGGGGGCTTGACCTGGAGATGAAGTTCTTCGAGTTGCTTAGCGGTAAGAGACTTAGGGGCTTTCATGACGGAGGTCTGACCTCCACGGGTCATCGGGAATGCCTGTACTTCACGCAGATGCGTCTCACCCGTCAGGTTCATGATGAGGCGCTCGACACCAAGCGCGATGCCACCGTGTGGCGGTACGCCGAATCCGAACGCGGTCAGCATGTGCCCGATACGTTCTTGTGTCTCATCCTCTGTGTATCCCATTATTTCGTACGCAGCCTTCAAGAGCCCGGGCTTATGGGCTCGAATGCTTCCACCGCCAGTCTCGTATCCGTTGCAGACAAGGTCGTATTGTGTCGTGAGTATTTCCCCGACGTTTTTCTTCTGCAGGAGTTGATCTACGTGCTCGGGCACCGGCATAGAGAAGGGGTTGTGGGTGAAGGTCCAACCACCTTCAGGAGTTTTCTCGAAAAATGGAAATTTGTGGACCCATGCATAGGCAAGGATGTTCTTCTCTTTTTCCTCTGGTGTTCGCAGGTCGAATTTATCAGCGCCGAATTTCTCCATCACCTCTGCATACGTGAAGCGCGGAAAGGGTTTTTCTTTTATCGTATATCCCATAGCTTCAACCGCCCCCGTTATCATTTTCTCAACAGTGCTCATGACATCCCCCTGCTCGACGAACGACATCTCGATATCTATCTGCGTATGCTCGAATCCGCGGTCGGCGCGCAGATCTTCATCACGAATGGCGCGTGCTATCTGGAAGTATCGTTCGAATCCGCCGACCATGAGAAGCTGCTTGTATTGCTGCGGCGATTGCGGAAGCGCGTAGAATTTCCCGGGATGAAGGCGTGAAGGCACGACGAAATCGCGCGAGCCCTCGGGAGTTGATTCTGTAAGTAGGGGGGTTTCTATCTCGGTAAACTTCTCGTTAAATAGAAACTCGCGGCATCGGCGAACCAACTCGCTCCTGAGACGGATATTGCGCTGCATCCTCTCCGACCGGAGGTCGAGATAGCGGTGTGCCAATCGGACCTCTTCGTTGATTCCGGCTGTATCATCCATGATCTCAAACGGTAACGTCTCCGCTGCTCCCAGTATTTCAATACCGTCTATGACGAGCTCTATGTCTCCGTTTACTTTGCCTTCTTGTGCATTTTTTGCCGGGCGCTGCTTCACTTCTCCGGAAATAGCGACCGAGGATTCTCTATTCGTCTGTTTCGCTAATTCTATCGCCGCACTTTTCGGAAGCACCACGCCTTGCACAGCTCCTGTCATGTCGCGGATATCGAAGAAGACCATTTTACCTTGATCACGGCGCACGCTCACCCATCCCTTTATCGTGACGGTCTCGCCTATGTGGTCTTTTAAGTCTCCGATGTAGATGCGCTCCATACCCGGCTAGTACAATTTCGAATAATTCCTGCCGCAGGTTCGACCATTTGCGGTTTGCAAGACAACCAAATTTTGTTTTCTCATTATACGCTGATGAATATTCATACAAGGCGATTCGAAATTGTCCTGCCGGGCATATTTAAATCTTGACGCCGATCTTTTTGCGCACATCGAGCATTTTCTTTTCCGCCCGCGCACGCGCTTTGCCTCCCCCATCTTTCAGTATCGCCTTCACATCCGCGTCGGTGATGCTGGCACGCTTTTCACGCATTGGACCAACCACCGCTTCGATGTCCGCGATAAGAGCCTCCTTACTTGCTTTGTAGTTGCCCTTATTGGCCTTGTAGACTGGTGCCAGCTCGGATTCGCTTTTGAGCAGGCGATGGATGTTGTAGACATTGGAAGGACTTTCTCCGGACGAGTCCGTGATAATGCCCATTACAGCCTTTTGTATCTCCTCATACGTACCAAAAAGCGGAATGGTATTACCGTAGCTCTTGCTCATCTTCTTGCCGTCGGTACCGGGCACAGATGCTTCGTCTTTGCGTATCTGTTCTTTTGGCATTTTGAACGTCTCACCGTATGCCGTATTGAATTTCCCCGCGATCTCGCGCGCATACTCCACGTGTTGCTTTTGGTCCTGCCCCACCGGCACAACATCCGTATCGTAGAGAAGTATATCGGCCGCCATGAGGACGGGATAATCGAAGAGCC
The DNA here is from genome assembly GCA_001781125.1 of Candidatus Kaiserbacteria bacterium RIFCSPHIGHO2_01_FULL_53_29. GTDB lineage: Bacteria > Patescibacteriota > Minisyncoccia > Phycocordibacterales > UBA2100 > UBA10103. Next base: position 8,922 of record MFKT01000007.1, on the reverse strand, counting down.
CGACAGTCCTCTCAATGCCGCGAGCCTCTTTATCCTTGTACGCGTGAGCAAGTTCGAGAAAAGACATGGTAATGAGGGTATTGAATATCCACGTGAGCTCCGTGTGTGCTTGCACTTCGGACTGTTGGAAGATCAAGGCCTTTTTCGGGTCAACTCCGACTGCCACATAGTCGCGCACGACATCAAGGATGTTCTGTCGCAGCTGTACGGGATCTTTGAGGGTCGTCAGCGCATGATAATCGGCGACCATGAGGATGCTCTCGTACTCCTCGTACATGCCTACAAAGGGTTTTAAGGCACCCAAATAGTTGCCAATATGGAGTGCTCCAGAAGGCTGTAGGCCTGTCAAAAGGCGTTGCATGTGCCCTATAATAGCAGAAAAATGGGGATATTTTAAGCTGCGGCGGGTAATTCAACGATGAATGTTGAGCCCTTGCCTTCTCCCTCCGATTCCGCCCAAATTTTGCCCCCGTGGGCGAGGGTAACTTGTTTGGCGATATAGAGGCCGTAGCCGGTAGAGTGGACGTTGACCTTGATGGCATCCTTGCCGTGACCACCTTCGGTAAAGAGATTCGCCATGTCTTCCGGTGTAATACCCACACCGCTGTCTTTGACCGCGAATCGTATCTTTCCATCGCCGTCGCTCAATTCTACTCGTATCGTGCCCGTTGGTGTGTACTTGATGGCGTTGTCGATGAGATTGCGTATTACATGCTCGCGAATTTTCTCTTCGTCGCCTTCCATCCGGTACTTGCCTCCCGCGATATCCACATCGAGTCCGAGATGCTTTTCGTATGCGATGGGTTTTTGTTCGGCGACGATACTTTGGACGGCGACCCTGAAATCAAAGGTAGCTTTTTTGTAGGAAACGGTACCTTTCTTGAGATTCGATGCGTCGAGAATATCCATCACGGTGGCAACACCCTTGCGTACACTCCCGAGCGCGTTCGTCGCCATTCGTTTAAGCGCATCCGGCACCGCGCCGTAATCGCCCTCGATGATCGCAGCAAAACCAGCCTCTCCCTCGGTGAGATACCCCTTGACCTCGTGGCTGATGAAGTGCAAAAGATTCTCCTGCTGCGCATTGGCGACTTCTAATGCTTGTTTGAGACGTGCAAGCTCCAATGAGTGCTTATAAACGATCTCGTTGGCAGCTTTTAATTCCGATTCGTAATCTTCATGCGTCTTCCCTGGAACGGGATCCATAGACTGCTATTGTACCCTATGCAGTACGTAAACTTGAAGGAACGTCAGCGGGCGAAAGACTCGCGATAAGCGGCGCCGCTGCCTCCTTGCACACCTCCTGCGATGCTTTGCCGAAGAGGCGCTCGTACTGCGCGACAAGGCGATCAACGACAGCTTTGGGATCGCCGTTCGAGATCCCTACCTCGCCACGTTGCTTGTCGATATGAAGCCCCTGCACTTTTTGTGCCTCGGCCCATGCAAGCGGCCCGATCACTAATTCCTGTTCTTTGATGATTTTAGCAACGACATTGTCGAGGACCGTTTTTATCCGCTCAGTGGTCACTGCGCCCAAGGCTTGTATATTTTCGAACCCGACCTTAACGGTAGAAAAGCCCAGAGCTCCATAGGTGAGGAGGAAGGTACCGGTCGAGAGCATCAGATCGCCGAATTGTCCGTTGTAGAATGTCCCGACGGTAGTCGTGTAGGAAAAGATGGTGTCGCCAACGTACATGAAAAAGAGTCCGAGGAATATCGCGATGATGTCCCACATGTAGCGACCGCCCAAGTATCTGAAGGACAGTCCTGAGACGATTATCGCGATCGCGAGCCCGACGAAATCGCCCAAGGGGTACATGATATCGAGGATCGCCTTGAGGAGCGGCTCGCCTTCAGGCACCAAGACACCGCCGCGGGCGACCATAATAAGCATCCACCATGAGAATGCGAAGACAACGAGGGGTGTTACTGCCACGAATACTTTTGCAAGGGGGTGACGCAGTCCGAATTGAGCGCCGGCAGCCTTGGACAAGTAGTACGCGCCGAGACTGTAAAAGAAGATGCTCGGGGCAAAACCGATGTCAGCCAGCGACGGGTACGGTGCAGCGACATTGAGGACAAGATTGTAGTATGACCAGATCAGCTCGCCCACGCCCCAACAAAAGACGCCGAGGCCTGTGAAAAAAACAGCTTTGCCGACAGCACTTTTGAACCTTCCCCAAATATCGGACCGGAGCATTGCGACTATACCGCCGAAAAGCGGTATCAATCCGAAGAGGAACGAATACAGGTAGTTGTAAAAGCCCGACGTTATGTCTTGAAAAAAAAGTGCGGCCCAAAGTACCGTACAAACAGCATAAAACGTAATGCAGATACGCTGGATAGCATTCATGGAGGGTGTACCGTAAGTGTAGAACGCCCTACAGACGTGTCAAACGAAATAGACCGCTGGCTTGGGGAAACCGTTGAACCTGCCTACCATCACGAGGTTATAGGCTCCAACGCTGTGAAAAACCAATTTATCGCCGACTGCGATGTCTTGGGGCAGTTGCGCCTCACGGCTCACCACATCCCAGCTATCGCCCGTGGGTCCTGCGAGTGCGAATGTTGCCTCCCCGGCATCGTATGAGGGCCGCACAGCAGTCACGTGATACCGAATCGAGCCCTGATATGCGAGACTCTCGAAGAGACCGTTGTATACGCCTGCATCGAGGAAAAGCCACGTATGCTCTATTCTCTCGACTCGTGCGATGACGCTTGTAACGAGAACAGCGGAATCAGCTACCATCGCACGCCCCGGCTCAAGAACGAGATGCGGTTGATAGGGCAGTTTCTTGCATTCCGCCGCAACGCTCTTTGCCACCTCTTTCAGCGTAATCTCTTCGTCGGTCGAGGCATACATGCAGGGATACCCGCCGCCGATATTTAAAATCTCGATCTTAAGGCCAAGCTCATGCAAGTGTTTGAGAACAGGGTGCAAACTACTCACGGCGTTCTTCCACGCCTCAGGATTGCTTGCCTGTGAACCGACGTGAAAACTGATACCGTAGTGCTCGAGACCTAATTCACGTGCCCTCACCAGAAGCGGCACGATATTTTCATGTACAGTCCCGAATTTCTCCGAGAAGCGATAAATACTCCCCGCGTCGTTCACGCTCACACGCACATATACGCGCGCTTTTGGTGCGATAGAGGCTATCTTTTCGAGCTCGGGGAATGAATCGAACGCAAAACGGTTGACCCCATAGTCGTGGAATTCTTTTATGTGGGACGTAGGCTTCACTGATGTGCCATAGAGGATTCTATCTGGCGGCACGTGCAGTTCTTTGAGAAGTTTCAGCTCATACAAAGACGCTGCTTCAAAACCCGATCCGACCTCAAAAAGCGTTTCAAGAACGCCTTTCTCGGCGTCTGCTTTCATCGCGTAATAGATGGACGAGTCCGGAAAATATTTCTTGAACTCTTTGTAACGTTCACGAAGGGCTTTTTTGGAGAACACGAAAAAAGGTGTCTCATATTCGAGACCTTCCAAGAATTTCTTACTAAAAATATCTACCATATTCGGAAGATTATAGCAGAGAGAGTGCGGCAATGCCGGCAATTATGAACATAGAGCCGAGGGTCTGGACTCTGGTCGGCCGCTCCTCGAGAAAAATGCGCGCCAGGATAATGGTCGGTAAGGAAAACGCACCGCTTATCAGAGTCACGATGCTCGTGAACGAGGTTGCGCTGTACCCAAGACTGATGGCGAGATACGCAACAGTCTCACTTATCCCAATAAGCGCGACAAAGATCCAGACGTTTCGGGAAGAGATGCCACGTAGCACCCCCTGCACTTTGGCCATCACGAACACAGCAATCGTCATAAAAGCGAACATGTAGAGCGCATACGCGAGCCAATCCTGTCCACTTACGAATTGGTCCCAGAGCACGGTCCAAAGGGCCGCAAGTAGGGTCGCGATAAGCACTTCTTTGAGACCGGGAACATGGACAAGGTCGACGCGACCACGGAAGGCGTTGAGATCAATACTCATGAGCATGACGCCGCCGAAGATGACTACAAGTGCCATGATGTGCGGCGCGGTCACAGGTTCTCCGAGGAATAGTATTGAAATGAGGGCAACGATGCCTGAAAAAGATGCGAAAACGGGTGCTAGCAGCGATATCTGCCCCTTTCCGAATCCCTTATATGCGAAAAGATATACGCCCGCCTGCAGTGCGCCAAAGAAAGCGAGCCCGAGCCATACAGCGAGATCTTGAGGGATCGCAAGCGCCCCACTCCCCCAGAGTAGTTGATATGCAGCTGCAAGGAGGAACACGACTGTTCCAAACACTCCCGCCCAAGCGAGACTTAAGGTATCACCTATCGAGGATATGGTCTTTTTTGCGAAAAAATCAGCAAAGCCCCAGCCGAACATTCCACCGAGTCCAGCGATTATGGCAATCAGGAGTTCTTGCGGCATATACAAGAGAATTAGCACAAGTACACCACAAATCTAATTTCTCACAAGCACTCCGTGTGTACAAGATATTGTACTAACTGCGGACGAAGGCAAGTCCCCCGTAGGCAGCGAGGAGCCACCAAAAGCGGTAGGCTTCGCCAAATACGAGCTGGACTTGATCGCCGAAGTGCCAGAGCGATTGGAGGCCCGGTACCTGCAGCAATATCACGACAAGAACGACCGTCGCGCTAACTCCGGTGATGAGAGCTTGGAGTACTCCGCCATCCTCGGAGAAAGTAAAGATGATGCGATGGCATGCTATGTAGAGCAGCACAAAAATTGCGGCAAAAATGATGAGTTGCGCGGCAGGAGCTGTAAATTGTGCGGACAGAGGTCCAACGACAACAGCCTGCGGCAGCGCATTGGTGAGGAGTACTGTTGCAGGCAGCGCAAGAACGAGCGAAGCAGCTCGCGCAGAGCCGGAGCGCAGCGCATCAAGTGCGATGAAGGCTACGAGTGCGCCAATAATGATCCAGTCCGTAGGCCAGTGACTGAAAATGTTCGCAACAGTGTTCAGGTCCATGCGAACATTATAGCTTTCAGGTGCCAGCTTTCAGCTGTCAGGAACGTTACCTGTGTATTGCCTAAAAGCTGAAAACTAGAAGCTGGCAGCTGTTCAAAGTCCTTCACTGCGCAACTTTTCGATCAGCTCGCGTGCGCTGTGCGAAAGCTTTTTCGGAAACTCAATATCGATGCGGACATGTAAGTCTCCGCGATTTCCCCGCCCGTAGGGCACACCACGACCTCGTACCCGAATAGTCTCGCCGTGGACGACACCCCCCGGCACACGGATAGTTTCCTGTCCCTCGAGCGTGTGAAGAAGGTATTCGCCTCCCAAGAGTGCGTCGGTGAGCTTGATAGGAAGCGAGGTAAGGAGATTGTTGCCGTCTCGCGAAAATTTTGCGTCAGATTTTATATGGAGTTTGACGTAGAGATCACCCGCTCCGGCGCCTGCCGCAGCTTCACCGCGGCCCGGCATGCGTATCATCTCACCATCCTCGACTCCTGAAGGTACGACCACATGTATTTCCTCCTCACGTTTCCGTGTGCCTTCACCGCGACACGCCTCACAAGGACTCTCGGGGATCTCTCCGCGCCCACGGCAGCGCGGACACGGGCGTGACGAGCTGAAGGTACCGAAGAAAGAATTGCGCGATTCGCGTATCTCGCCCTTGCCGTTGCACGTCGTGCAGGAAATGGTCTTCGAGCCACTTTTTGCACCCGTCCCGTCGCACACATCACACGCGCTCATCTTGGAGAGCAGCACCCGTCGCTCAGCACCAAATATCGACTCACGAAATGAAAGCTCGATATCTATCGAGATGTCGCGCCCGCGGCGCGTGCGCGTCTGGCCTCCTCCGAAGACATCGCCAAATATGTCGCCGAGATCGAATTCGAACTGCTGCCCTCCGAAGGAGGGTCCGCCTCCGGCGGAGAAGTTAGAAAAGTCGAACCCGCCAAAACCTCCTTGTTGCGGTCCTCCCCCTCCGGCAAATGTCTTGCCATAGGTATCGTACTCGGCACGCTTCTTTTGGTCCGAAAGCACCGCATACGCCTCGCTCACCTCTTTGAACTTCGCCTCGTCGCCCCCTTTCTTGTCGGGATGATACTTGTGCGCAAGTTTTCGGAACGCCTTCTTGATATCGTCCTCATTCGCAGTCTTCGGCACTCCGAGTAAATCGTAATAGTTTTTCATGTACTCCTTATACTACCCGAAAGAAAGTTGCAAAGCAAAAGGGCGCCACACGCGGCGCCCTTTGTCGCAGATGTTCGCCTCACCTCACACTAACAAGTGCCGTTCACTTATTGCTTCGGTTCTTCGGGTGGTTTTTGGTCGTCTTTGGGCGGCTCTTGAGGTGGCGGCTGGTTCTTGGCCATTGCCTCCTCGTCCGCCTTAGCCTTGGCGACGGCGGGGCCTATCGTGCTCATCGCGGTCGAGAGTGCCTCTGCAGCCGTTTTGATAGCCGCAGCGTCAGCACTTCCGCGTGCGGCCTTAACCGCGTCTATTCTTTCCTGCACATCCTTCTTGATGTCCTCGCCCACCTTATCTCCGTGCTCTTTGAGCGCTTTCTCGGCCGCATAGAGCACCTGGTCTGCGGCATTTTGCGCCTCGACGAGCTCATGTTTCTTTTTATCCGCCTCCGCGTTGGTATCCGCATCCTTACGCATTTTTTCCACTTCCGCGTCGGATAGTCCTGAAGTGGCTTCGATACGGATAGACTGCTCTTTATTAGTCGATTTGTCCTTCGCTTTGACCGAGAGGATGCCGTTGGCGTCGATGTCAAAAGACACTTCCACCTGCGGCATACCGCGCGGCGCCGGAGGAATGCCGTCGAGATTGAAGCGCCCGAGGGATTTGTTATCTCCCGCCATAGGCCGCTCGCCTTGCACCACGTGTATCTCGACTGATGGCTGGTTGTCGGAGGCGGTAGAGAAGGTCTGCGAGCGCGATGTGGGGATGGTCGTATTGCGCTCGATGAGCTTGGTCGCGACCCCGCCCATCGTTTCGATGCCGAGCGAGAGCGGGATGACGTCGAGAAGTAGCACGTCTTTGACGTCACCCTGCAGGATACCGCCCTGAATGGCTGCGCCGATGGCGACGACTTCGTCGGGGTTCACCGTCATGTTTGGTTTCTTGCCGAAGAATTTCTCGACAGCCTGTTGCATGGCCGGCATGCGTGTCTGGCCGCCCACAAGTATCACTTCGTTGAGGTCGCCGACCTTGAATGGGGAGGCTTCCATCGCACGTTTGGTGATAGCCATCGCGCGCTCCACAAATTCATTGGAAAGCTCTTCCAGCTTTGCGCGGCTCATTTTGATGAGAAGATGCTGCGGTCCGGCATCGGTTGACGTGATAAAAGGAATGTTAATCTCCGTGTCGACGGCGCTCGAGAGCTCGATTTTTGCCTTCTCGGCAGCCTCATCGAGGCGCTGGCGCGCGAGCGGGTCTTTGCGCACGTCAATGCCCGATTCTTTCTTGAACGCGTCGGCAAGCCAATCCATGATCTTCTGATCTATATCCTTTCCGCCCAAGTGCGCATCGCCGTCGGTTGAGCGTACCTCTATCACATCATCACCGACTTCAAGCACCGAGACATCGAACGTACCGCCGCCGAAATCGAAGACCGCTATCTTCTCGTTCTTTTTTTTATTGAAACCGTATGCGAGGGCCGCTGCGGTCGGCTCGTTGATGATGCGCTTCACGTCTAAGCCTGCGATCTTGCCCGCGTCTTTGGTGGCCTGTCGCTGCGCATCGTTGAAGTATGCGGGGACGGTGATGACCGCTTCGGTAATCGTCTCACCGAGGCGTGCCTCGGCGTCCTGCTTCAATTTTTGCAATATCATCGCCGATATTTCTTCCGGCCGATACCACTTTTCGGCCATTTTTACCTCCAGACCTCCATTTGCGGACTTTTGCGTCTCGAACGGCACTGATGCACGGTCTTTCGCTACAGCGGGCTCGTCGAAGTTGTGGCCGATGAAGCGCTTTATTTGGTAGACGGTGTTCTTGGGGTTGGTAACGCCCTGGCGTCTCGCGAGGAGCCCCACCAAACGCTCGCTCGTCTTTGAAATGGCGACGACCGAGGGGGTCGTGCGCGCACCTTCCGCATTCTCAATGATCTCCGGCTCGCCGCCTTTAACGATGGCCATCGCCGAATTTGTTGTTCCGAGATCAATACCGAGTATTTTTGCCATTGTTCTTAAGGTTACTTTGCTAAAGGGTTCTATGGATGAAGAAATGTATACAGCTCCGCAGTCACGTTGTCAACCTGCGGACATTTTTGGAGGTTACTTTTTAACAATTACTTGTGCCGGCCGCAGGACGCGACCATTAAGTTTGTATCCGTATCGCAACATCCGCACGATGGAATTTGATTCTCCGGGCATGTCCACTACTTCTTGTACGGCTTCGTGCAAGGTATGATTGAATGTATCACCAACTTTGCCGAATCGCTCAACGCTGTTGCGCGAAAGGATGTCGAGTAATTGATCTCGTATCTGCTCGATGCCGCTTCGCCACTGTGCGTCCAGCGATTCCCACGCGGGTGAGCCGGCGGCCACGTCAAAGCCGTCCAAAACAGGGATAATTTCTTCGATAAGCGTCTCCTTTGCACGCACTCCCATGCGTTCTGCAGTCGCAAGAGTTTCCTTTCGAGTGTTTATCGAATCTGCCTTGCATCGCTGCCAGCCATCGAGATATTCTTGTCGCTCTGCTTTTACCTTGGCAAGCTCATCCTTAAGCTTTTTCAACTTGGCCTGCGCAGCACCCAAATCTCCCAGCTCATCCTCGGGTTCAAAGTTAACTTCTTCATCAGGAGAATCTTTCATGGAGCAAGAGTATAACAAAAAATACGCTCTCGAGCAAAAAGATGTATGACCGCAGGTGGTTTTGCACTCCGCTGGTAATTTCTCGTACTGTATCAGGTATTGCACGGGCGACAATCGGTTGCCGAATGCG
>MFKT01000006.1 GCA_001781125.1 Candidatus Kaiserbacteria bacterium RIFCSPHIGHO2_01_FULL_53_29 | reverse complement strand
CCAGTTGCCGTTCGAAACGGTAATGATGTTGTCCGAGACCGAAGAATCCGTCACGTTCGTCAGTTCGACGCCCGCGTAGGCTGCGTTGTCAATAATGTTGTTATCGACGGTCCAGCCGGTTTGCACCGTGTCATTGTCGCTCCCTACCAAGACGCCGTTCCAGCCGAGGTCTTCAAATGTGTTGTCGTTCACGACGACGTCCGAAGTGTCTGTATTCCATGCAATGACGCCGCTCCCCACGCCGCCCTGTCCGACTGGGTTCGTATAGTCGCGAATGATGAATCCTTCGATGGTCACGCTCGATATGGGGCTAGTGCGCAAAAGCGCGATAGCGGAGCCGTCCCCGAGGCCGGTGCCGTCGAGAATTGGCGCACTTACTCCGGGGCCTGCTGCCGCGCTGCCCGGGTCGCCGCGAAGCGTGAGTGGTTTATCAATGCAGTACGAAGCGGGTTCACCGCACGCCGCGAGCGTCTGAATTGGTTCCGAGTATGTTCCCGCCGCCACTTGAATGGTGTCGCCGGAAGCGGCAGCGGCTATTGCCGCCTGTATCGTCGGCTGGTCCGCAGGAACGTTGATGGTCGCCGCAAACGCTGTCGTTGCGGAGAATAGTATTGCGATAAAAATAACGGCGAACGCGAGCGCCGGTATCGAGGAATGTAGTGTTTTGGACATAGTTTCTCAAATTAGTGAGTAAGACTATTAATATTCCCTCTCTGAGGCCTCGTTTCACCTACAGGCCTCATGAGAAGGAGGGATTAGCTAGAGAGATAATCCCTACCTTCTTTCAGGTTGCCGAAGCTCTTTCGAGCGAAGACACCCTCAGCTCCAGCAACGTGCCGGAACAAACCTACAAGAACTAGATGCGAACGCGAAGAAGAGTCGTGTTCAGCAAGTTGACCGCGCCGGAAGTGCTGCTTGCATTTCCAGTGCCGATCGTTCCGCCAAGACCGCCTGCGCCACCTGCGCCGCCAGTGCCAGCAGAAGCGCCGCCGTTGTTCTCGCTGCTAGGTGGTGTTGACGATGCCACCACTACGCCGCCGCCAGTGCCGCCGATGCCGCCAGTGCTACCGTGCGCCTCGTTGTCGCCTGTGCGAGCGCGCGCGCGTGTGTCGTTCAAGATGTGGTTCTGGGTCGGAGCCTCACGGTCGTTGTCGACAGTTACGTCGATCGTCAAGCTGTTGATGTCGTCAGGACAGTCACAGCCCAATTCCACCTCTAAGTCGGTGCCGTTGAGACCGTTCTCGCTTCCAGCGTCCGACGTCGCGTTACCCGTTTGCACGAGTCCGCCCGCGCCGCCGTTGCCGCCGTTGCCGCCGTTGCCGGCTGAAGCGCCGCCGTTGTTTTCGCTGCCATTACCACCGTCCACAACACCGCCGTTGCCGCCTGCGCCGCCAGTGCTGCCGTGCGCCTCGTTGTCGCCTGTGTGCGAACGAGCCGAAGTATCGTTGTTGATCGAGCCACGGTTCGTGACCAGGATCGTGATGGAGCTTGAGTTGATCGCTGCGAAAGCTGGTGTCGCCGTAGCGAACATCGCCAACGCAGTTCCTACTGCAATAAGTTTCTTTTGCATAATGTTTTGTTTGTTTTGAAGTTTTTAATTAATCTGTCATCGTGCCTCCTTAAGGATGGCGCGATGCCAGGCATCGACCCTAGTGAACTACGTGCCTTCCCCGAGCTAAAGCGCCGGGGAGGTGCAGTCCACGGCACGACCCGCTTCAAGCGGAGCGTGCCGTAGATTTCACCCTTCCTGCTCTACTGCCCGCTGTCCGATTGAAAAAACAAAAAGCGAACCACCCTCCATGCGAGTGCTCCGCTTCTCTTGCGTCTGTCCTTTAGATATTTTTCCTACAGCGACCATGATATGTCGCTGGTTCCCCTCGCTACACTGCCCTGCTTATAGCGGAGCTATGCGTAACGTTGTCGGTATTATGTATGTATTATCACGGAGGTCAACACTTTTTTGACGTTTTTAGGCAACAGGACACGTAGGCTCGACGAGCGTCAAATCTTGTGTTGATTTTTTCTTAAGAATCCGAAGTTTTAGAAGTCGACCAAAATAGGTTGTATTTCCTAGAAGAAAACTGGGTGTTTCAAATTTCCTCTTCTGACGTTTTCGAAAACGCATGCGTATAGTTCGTGGATATACACAGATAAAGAAGCATCTACGAGATCGAGAGGTACAATAGACGCCAAGAGAGGTTGCAGAGTGGACCCAAGGCCTAGGGAAACCAGCGAAAAGCTGTCGGTCTCGGGTCCGCTCTGAAATCTCTTCGCCAAAGATCTTGATTGGGTCCTATTCGTGTCCATTAGGCTCCGGCGGGAATCTTATACAACAACGTGTCCTTGTCAACAACAAAGGACTTTTCGCCGATTATTCCAAGATCCCAAGGACCGTCCTTGGTAATGCTTACGTCATGTCAAGGACGGTCCTTGACATGAGTGGCTCTTAAGAAGACGCGTGGAGAACTTTGCCTTTCGCGTACGCAGCAAGCATGTCTTGAATGTCGTCTTTTGTGTCTAGAAGATCGAACACCTCATCGTACGAAAGAATTGCGCGCTCGGGACGCTCGCCCACGTAGTAGTCGCGGTAGCTCGAGTACCTATAGTCACGAAGAAACTCCTTTGCCAGCATGGGATCGATGATCCCATTCTCTTGCCACTGTGGCTCGACGAGCGAGACAGGGTTGAGATGCACGTAGGGAAAGATCCACTTGAAATACGGGTCGGTATCGAGGTGACTGCTCTTAAATCTCCCCTGAAAAAGTGTCCCACTGTGACCATACTTGAGATTGAAGTACATGGAATACGCCGTGCACACACGCTTCATAAAAGACGTGATGCCGTCGTCAGACTTCTGCCGAATGACTAAGTGGAAATGGTTTGGCAGTAATGAGTACGCCAAGACGTCCGTCAATGAATAATCCACCTTTTCCTCAAACACGTGTGTCAAGGACGGTCCTTGGTATTTTCGGAGATTACTTAGATGGATATTCTCGGTGTTGTTCCCGAGAAGAAGCAAAGCAAGAAAACGCTTATAGTCAGTCGCATCGAGAAAAATCTTCTGCTTTCCCGCTCCTCTGTTGTAGATGTGATAGGTCTCACCTGCAACCAATGGCGTTGCGCGTAACATGTACTTCTAGTATAGCAGACGCACCAAGGACCGTCCTTGACACGTGGTGCACGCTACTGACCCAATGTCTTGCCCCAAAGGCTTCCCGGTGCAGGGCGTACCCCTTTCACAACATCAAAGATACGGTCCCAAAAACCCTTTTTGACTTCCGGGGCGTCCGAGGTTGGTGCCGGCTGTGAAGAAGTCGCGGGGGTGGCTGTCTTTACGTTGGAAGGTGCCGTCGGAGACTTCGGCGTAGCCGATGTAGACACGACGCCCACTCGAGACGCATTTATCGTCTGCTGTTCTGCAGCGGTGAGTGAAAATTGCTTGGTGGAACGGCAGTAAACCTCATTTACCTTTTTGCGGGTAGTGAGGTACGTGAAGCCCGTTGACTCGGTGATCCCCCACGGCGTCAAAATGTCGGCGGCATACTTCATCTGGAATGCGTGTACGGCCGCAAGGGTCGGAGCATCGTATACGCCATTCACCGCGATCTTGGCGCCCTCAAAATCCCGCAAGACGTACTGGAGCCGTCGCACCTGATTCTCATCATTTTTTGCCCCGCTCTTGATGAAGGCTGTCAAATACTTGTCGCATGATTCATTGGGCCCCACAGGTGGAGTGTCTGTCGCAACACCGAGCACGATGCCGGTACTTTGCGTTGTTGTTGAAGATGCAAACACTGTTGCCTTTCTTCTCCCGCCTCCGCTCGAATTCCCGGAGCTCCCCGAATTATTTTCTCCGCCGGAAGATGTTGTCGTGGTGTTGGTTTCATCGTTGTCTGAGGTATCGGAGCAGCCCGGGTCGGTGAGGTCAATGAGACCATCGCCGTCGTTATCAACGCCATCAGAGCACTGGGATGTCGTCGGGGCACTCGCCGCCTCATTATTGAGACTTGGGACGTACGAATCAGCATTCCCTGCGTTGAAATCAGTGTGGCACGCCGGATCTACGGCGTCAGTAAGGCTGTCGCTGTCGTTATCGAGCCCATCGGAACACTGCGAAGTAGCGCTCGGTGTATTCGTTTCGTCCGTATCAGTCGCGGAAGTACAGCCCGTATCCGCGGGAAAATCTTTGAATCCATCTTCGTCGTCGTCAATATTGTTCCAACAAGCCGGAAGAGTGCCCGCCTCGGTGGTGCCGGCAGGGGTGTATGAGCTGGCATTGGTCGCATCGCCGTCGGTGTGACAATTTGGGTCATTGGTATCTGTAAAAGTGTCGCCATCATCGTCGATACCGTTTGAACAGGAGGGCGGCGGAGTGGGAGTGGGGTCCGGCGATTCGGTGGTGTCGACCGCGCTCGAACAGCCGGAATCTGCCGGATAGTCCACACGCCCGTCTGCATCGTTATCAATGCCGTCTGAACACTGGGGCGGCGTAGGAGGTGGATTCTGACAATCGCCGGGAAAATGTGGTATCGGTGACCCTGTGTTATTCAATTCAGGATAAACAACTTCGCAGTTTATCTGGGCTCCGGTGCGAATCTCTGCGTGAGCTTGACGCTGGTTTCCCAAGAGAAGAGTGCTGGCAGCGAGAGTCGCGAGTGCTATCGCGAGGCCCGCCGACATTCCTCGTAATGTCAACGTCATAGGCTTTTGGGCTATCGGAAGAGTAAAATAGAGAACAGTAAACCGTCCCCAAAGATATACTTGTCCCATCCGCTGTCAATACTCCCCTATTTTTCCAAGCCTAGCGTGGCTACAGACCGCAGTCCTCTAGAGGGGCCCGCGCATATCTAAAGACAGAATGCGCAAACGTCAACCCTCAACTCGAGCAGAGGTCAGACCTTTGTCTGTCTATCGGCCCCGTCAGCCCATGGGCAGCGGGGGTCGTGTCCAGAAGTACCATCCGACGCCAAACCCCGCGAGTACGAGCAAGACGATCCATAACCACCACGGGACATCCGAAACAACGCTCGCCACACTTGCGGTACTTGTTGCCTCTATCAACTCTGACTCATCGGTTTCAGTCGCGGTATCAGCGTCCTCCCATCCCGCACCCCCTGCGGAGCTATTCCACGGCGGAGGCTGTAACTCACCCGACGCAGAGGACTGCACCCGACCTGACCCGGCAGAGGATGGCGCGGGGGGACCTAAGGTAGATGAAGGTTGCGCGCCCACTTCACTTTGGAGCGTGTGGAGTATGACTCCGAGCTCTGCCGCCGAGAGCGGGAACTGCTTGGTGTTGCGGCAATAGATCTCGTTTATCTTCTTGCGCGTCGTGAGATACACATAGCCAGTGGACTGATTGATGGCCCATGGTGCCAAGATATCCGCTGCGTACTTGGATTGAAAGGCGTGCACGGCCACGAGCGTCGCTCCGTCGTATACGCCATTCACTGCAACTTGGGCGCCCTCAAAATCACGTAATACGGTCTGGAGCCGCCGGACCTGTTCGGGGTCGTTCGCTCTACCCGAGCGGATGAAGGCCGTGAGATAGGCATCGCAGGAAGTACTCGTACCCAAGACCTGACCGTCACTCGGAGATCCCGAGCCCGAAGGACTACCTCCGCCTCCTCCCCTACCTCTTCCCGAGCTTGAGCCGGAGCTGCTGCCCGAATCTCCACCACCGCCATTACCGCCTCCGTTATCGCTAACCCCGCCGCCGCCTGGAGCGGGTGGCGTAATATTCGTCGAGGCAGAGTTATTCCCCGTGTTCTGATCGGTAAAGCTGCTTACTACGCTTGCTGTATTGGTAATCGTCTGGCCGGCTGTCCCACTTCCCACGCTTGCCGTGATATGAAGCGCGGTACTTGAGCCGTTTGCAAGCGTTCCCACGGTCCACGCGCCCGTGGTCGTTGCATAGGTAGTGCTGGTCGTACTTGCATCGTCGGAGATATATGTAAGCGTGTTTGGTAAGAGATCAGTGACAACAACGTTGGGTGCTGCATTGGGGCCATTGTTGGTAACCGTGAGCGTGAAGATGACCGTGTCGCCGGGATTGGGCGATGTCTTGTCAACGCTTTTTGTAACCGAAACATCGGTCGTCGTGGTACTGATCAATGTGTTGCTGATGGTACACATCGTCGTTGACCCAACGCTCACCGATACGCTTGCACAATTGTTGTAGCTTGGCGTGTACGTGCTCGTTGCCACTTCAAGCACTGTGTAGGTGCCCGTGGCGACCGTGAGATCATTCTGCGCATCCGACTCGAATGTCGTCGTTGCGGCCCCATTCAAGGTGAACGAGAACAAGCTCGGTGTCGTAGTGCCCCCGCCGTTGAGTAATTTTTTGACTATCAACGTACCCGTGGTTGTGGCGCTTCCATCGCCTCCGCTTCCCCCGTTGCCACCTCCGGAATCCGTTTCGCTGTTGTCGGCTGGATCATACGATCCAGCGTTATCCGCATTGCCATCCGTGTGGCATCCGGGGTCTGCACTATCAACGAGAGAGTCGCCGTCGTTATCAATGCCATCGGCGCATTGAGCAGCGCTTGGCGCCACATCATTGTTGGTAATTGTGCATGTCTTCGTTTGCCCTATGGCGAGCGATACTTCTCCGATGCCGTTGCAATCGCCACCAAACGTTGCCGTGTAGGCAGGTCGCTGTATTTCCCCTACTTTCCATGAGTCCACCGCGACAGTTGTTGTTGCGCCAGAAACCACCGTCGCTGTCGCGGACGTGGTTGTTCCTATGTGGAGAGAGAAATCGGAAACGGTGCTTGTGCCGCTGTTGTCGTTGATGACTGTCTTCACGACCACCAGTTTGGGCATGAAGCCTGCACAATCAGGGTCGGCGAGGTCAACGAGGCTGTCTCCATCATTGTCAGTACCATCGGAACACAGAGGGAGCGTATTTTCTGTCCCTCCTCCCCCACCACCCTCATTCGTTTCATCAGTATCGGTCAGGCTTGAACATCCGGGATCGTTCGGGAAATCAATGAGCCCATCGCCATCATTGTCATTGCCATCCATGCACGCAGGAAGTGGCGCATTTGATTCGCTATTGTCGTTGGGATTATAAGAGTCCGGATTAGATGCATTCCCATCCGTATGACATCCCGGATCGGCAGCATCTATGAAGGTGTCGTTATCATTATCGAGCCCGTCCTTACATTGTGGGACAAAGTCCGACTCATCATCGAGAGTAGGGTCATACGAACTTGGATTACCCGCATTGCCATCGGTGTGGCACGCGGGGTCGGCTTCATCGATGAGGGTGTCGCCATCGTCATCGATGTTGTTCGAACACTCCGTCACCTGCGGACCAGCGCACTCCCCTACATTAAATATTGGTATCGGGGGGTGGAATACGGGAAAACCATTGACCATCTCAAGACCATTGAGATAGCACAAGATCTGGCTTCCAGTCGGTGGATCTGGAAATGGTAAGAAAGGCGAGTCTAAACCGAGAGCAAGACGCTGGTTCCCCAAGAAAACGGTGCCGAGTGCGAAAAGCGAAGCTCCAATAATCGCTGCCGCAGCCGACACTCTCTTTAATGTCAACGTCATAAGCTCTATTTTTTAAATCCTACTAATACATGTGAGAGAGCGGTCCGACTTCAACGGTATCACGTCCCACATGCGGTCAACATGAAATTCGGTGGACAACGGTCAGTATTTTTCCCTTCCTCCATTCGCGGAATCGATCACGCGCATCCTCGGCTCACAAAAATGTATATTGGGATATCACGCGCGATGCCTCTCTGTGTGCGGCAAGCCTGATGCTGGAAATAGTATGTCTCTGAGAAGGATTCTTATAGGACGCGCTAACGGACAGCGCGACGCTACCACATATTAAGTTTGAAAAAAGAATTCCTATCGGACAGAACGCAATTCCAATCTTGTCCCTTAGAGAGAGTTGCCCGTATTGTCGGATAGAATCTTCGCACGTAGCGCAAGCATCTTTTTTTGGAAAGCCCCGCCTTCTACCAACTTGAAATTTGAGCCGAGTCAAATATTGTGCCAAAAAAAGACTCGGAAACCGAGTGGATAAACCTGTGGATAACCCCGCCCGAGAGGGCGCCCGCGTAGCGGGTTGAGTGTCGGCTGCAAGCCGATGCGAAAGGGTTATGCCCGCGCAAGCATGCGCGGGCGCAACCCTACTATCCGAACGTGAACGTGTACGCCTGCAATCCGACACCTTCGACTTCGATCTCGAGGGTGTGTGTGCCGTAGTCGGCACCTTCTATCAACTTATAGAGTCGGTCTTCGTGAATAGTGGCCTCGCCATTTGCATCCACATCCGCCCCTCGGTCGGTGCCCAGCGGCTCCCCCCCGTCGCGCGTGACTTTTATCTTGACCGCCGCCGTGGCCGCGGCGACAAAGTAGACATCCTTCGCGTCGTAGGTGAACGCTATGCGCGCTCCCTTCGAGAGATTCTCAAGGTACTGCTCTTCAAAGTTCCATCTGCCGTCGAGATAGAATTCGTTCGGCTGCAGACGGCTGGACATTGTGAGCGTCTGCGGGCCTCTCGTGCCGGAAATCCCATTCCCAAGATTTGAATTGCGCCACGCCCCAAAGTATGTTTCCGGACTTCGCACCCTTCCTCCCGCTTCTGCGACATCCTGCGACACAGCAATGTCCGGCATCGCGAGGCCGAGACGCTCCGCGCGCTCTGCGAGCGCTTTTTGTATCTGCATTTCTGTTTCCGCGTATCCCCCTTCTCCGATGTGGTCGTACACGATGAAGCCGTCGATGTCTACCAAATATTTACGCGGCCAATACTGATTGCCATATGCGTTCCACGTGCGGTATTCGTTGTCGAGTATCACCGGATACGTGATGCCAAAACCATTTACGGCAGTCTGCACGTTTTTTTGCAGTTTTTCAAAAGCGAATTCTGGCGTGTGGACGCCAATGATCTCGAGGCCCGTATTCTTGTATTTCTCATACCACGCCTTGAGATACGGAAGTGTGCGCTGGCAATTGATGCAGCTATACGTCCAGATATCGATGAGCACGACTTTTTTACCCTTGAACTCGCCTATCGTAATGGGCTTCCCACCTGTATTGATGTAGCCATCCGGCAAGACGAGCTCGGGCGCTTCGGGATACACAAGCGCTTTCCCTTCGGGAGTCAGCGTCGATGTCGCTGATCTATCCAACGGAGTATCCATCGGGGCACCCAACAAGACGTGCTCATATTTGGTCGCGTCGAATCCCCTTTCGAGAAGCCACGCTTCAAGCCGCACCATTGTGCCGGTCGCGACCAAGATACCGACGACGAGAAAGAGAATTCCAATACTGCGGCGGAACCAGCCGCCCGGCTCAATAGTTACCCCGAGCCTATCCACAAGCTTCTGACCTGCGATAGCGATGATGAGCAAAAAACCGGAGAGTCCGATGGCATATGCGAGCAAGTCAACGAAACCCATCAAAAAGCTCGCGGGGAGTACGGTCGCGAGTATGACGAAATAGGTAGGGCTGCAGCTCGCAAATACCGGTCCGAGCGCCGCCCCCATGAGCATGTCGCCCCAAATTGAATTCTGCCTGTAGCCAGTAGCCAGTAGCTTGTTGGAGCTCATGTTGAGTTTATTAACGAATGGGAGCGAATCCCAGAGCCGCGGGAATATCATCACGACGCCGAAGAGAATGAGGATCCCGCCGGAGAACCATTGCCAGAATGATTGCGGCACATTGATGAAGGCCGTGCCCACTTTGAGGAGCAACGTAAACAGGATTATGGAAACCCCGAGCGCAAGACAGATGGCATACGCCCGGCGTCGGCTCCCCGTCGCAAGTGACCCACCTACGATGACGGGCAAAAGCGGCAATACGCATGGCGCAAGGACGGTAAGTATTCCGGCAACGAACGAGATGAGCAACAGAATCACCCTGCAATTGTACATTGCCAACGTTAATAAGGTCTGTGTTTGACTTAAAAAGTTCTAATTTGACTAGAATCTGCTAGAGGGTCATAGTGAGTGCAGCCAAGTTCACCGCTGCATGGCAGCAGCATGTCACTGGGGAAGCAAATGGCCAATATACATCACGCAGACGACCAACCAGCCACTTCATCAACTTCTTACGGGCCGCTTGCACATGTGCTGAGGATGCGGTCGAAGGAATTTGGTCCGTGGAGTGCCGGGGTGACCATCTCCCAGGAGATGATCAATCAATTCGGTCAATTGACGGGCGACAATCAGTGGATCCACACTGATCCTGAGAAAGCTGCCGCAAGGAGCATGTACGGCTCTACGATTGCTCAGGGCTTTTTCACCCTCAGCCTACTACCCGCATTCCAGAAGGACGAGCTCGAACGCGTCCAACGCCAGTTGAGCGGGTCGTTAGTCCACATCAAAGGCAGCTACCAGTTCAAGCGCCCTGTCGCAGCTGGAAGCACTGTGCATGCCCGCGGTCGAATCTGCGAAGCGCGGCAGGGGCCCCATAACACCGTCTTCGTCGACTACGAATACGAGATCGCTGTCGCATGCGGCAAGCCTGCCGCAATCGGCACCATGGTGTTGCTGTGGACCCAAAGAGGGATGTGATGCGATGATTCGCATCATCTCAAGGCCGCCGGCAACGGCGGCCTCTTGTTTTTGTAGGATATAATTGAGACCAATGAACCTTCGCGAGAACCTTGCTCCACTCATCAAAGGCGACGTTCTGGATGACTTGCCGACACGCACGACATACAGCCGCGACACGAGTATTTTCGAACGTATGCCGAGTGTCGTCGTTTTTCCGAAAGATGCGGAGGATGTTACGGCAGTTGTGGGATTTGTAAACGAAGCAAAGACAAGGGGTGAAAATATTTCTATCACTGCGCGCTCGGCTGGTACCGACATGACGGGTGGGACGCTCACCGATTCCATCTCGCTTGTGTTTACCAAATACATGAACCACATCATTGAAATCAGCGACGACTGGGCAGAAGCCGAGCCGGGCGTGTATTACCGCGATTTCGAGAAAGCCACACTTGCAAAACACGGCATGATAATGCCCTCCTACCCTGCCTCGCGCGGGATCTGCGCTATCGGCGGGATGGTTGCCAACAATTCCGGCGGCGAGCTCACGCTTCAGTATGGCAAGACAAACAAATATGTACACGAGCTTGATGTCGTCTTGTCCGACGGGTCCCGAACAGTGCTGCGCCCCCTCACGCACACCGAACTTGAGAGAAAACAAGCGCAACAAGACCTCGAGGGAAAGATCTACCGCGATATCCATGCCCTGATCGGGGCGCACGAACACGAGATCGAGGACGCGCGACCCAATGTGACGAAGAATTCCGCCGGCTACGCGCTATGGAATGTCGTCGACAAAGAACACAACACCTTCGATCTTGGGCAGCTCGTCGTCGGCTCACAAGGCACTCTCGCGTTCGTGACAAAAGCGAAGCTCGGACTCGTGAAAACCAGGGAACATCGCGCGATGCTCGTGGTATTCCTCTCCGACATCAGCATATTGCCCGAGATCGTGAAGCGCGTCCTTGCATTCGAGCCCGAATCGTTCGAATCGTACGACGATCAGACTTTCAAACTTGCCGTGCGTTTCGTGCCGCAGATCATCGGGCACTTTGGCATCGTACAGATGATCAAGCTCGGCTTCGCATTTATCCCCGAAATGTGGCTCGTGCTTACGGGCGGCGTTCCAAAATTAGTGCTTATGGCCGAATTCGCCGAAGACTCCGCGTACGGAGCACTCCAAAAGGCCGAGGAAGCGCGAGATGCGTTGGAAGGCCTCGCGGTGCGCACCAAGATTGCCAAAAGCGAAGCTGCAGCGGCAAAATACTGGACCATCCGGCGGGAAAGTTTCGCGCTGTTGCGCAAAAATCTGAAAGGTTTGTATGCCGCGCCCTTCATCGACGACATCGTCGTGCATCCGAGCGACTATCCACGGTTCCTGCCGGAACTCGAGACACTTCTCTCGCACCACAAACTTCTCTATACGATTGCCGGACACATCGGTGACGCGAATTTCCATATCATTCCCCTGATGAATCTGGGGAGAGCGCTGGATCACCGCGAGATCCTTGAGCTCTGCCCGCAAGTCTACAAACTCGTCGCCAAGTATAAAGGCTCCATCACTGGAGAGCACAACGACGGCATCATCCGCACTCCCTATCTGCCGATCATGTATGGAGAAAAAATGTGCGAGCTTTTCGCCGAAGTGAAAAAGATATTTGATCCGCTCAACATTCTGAATCCCGGCAAGAAAATAGGTGGTACCATTGAAGATATTGAAAAGTATATGATCAAACATGTATAAAGCGTTGGCCGGCATTGTGCTCCTATTTCTCCCCGCATTCGCCCGGGCGCATGAGGTGTACGTGCTGCCCAAAGGTGTGATCGCGCGCGATCTCACGATGCCTTCATTGCAAGTCTTCGAAATTATCTCCGCGCATACTGGGCTCTTCTTCTTCTGGGGATTCATTACCATTT
>MFKT01000005.1 GCA_001781125.1 Candidatus Kaiserbacteria bacterium RIFCSPHIGHO2_01_FULL_53_29 | reverse complement strand
GCGTCACTATCACTGTCATCAATGACTTGAAATCCTTCGGTATTCACGAGGAGAGTCGGATTCCATGAACTGGCCGCTATTTGCAGCGGAAAGAGGAGTGCGAAGAGAGAGAGAGAGAGAGAGAGAGAGAGAGAGAGAGAGAGAGGAACGTTCTCATAGGAAAGCGAGATTATTTAATCACTCGTTTCAATGTTCAAATTCAACCAACTGATATCGGCCCACGTTCTGTTCGTAAATGTCGCACCGGAATTGATGAGTTGGATGAGAAAGGTAGCATATCCTCCCGCTGTCCACGTTCCCCCCGCTTCCGGTCCTGTAATGGTTGCCGTGGTCCAGTCGTTGGTATCGAGATCCGATCCATCGGTAAGAGCAACATTCGCGTCGTCCGTTCCTTTGGCGTACACGTTTACCGTTCCACTATGCGTGCGATACCGCAGTTCGATTGGCTTCGTTGCCTGCCAGGTGGAGAAGTTGTCTGGAATTCGTATTCGTGTACTCACCCAGTAATCCTGATTTGTGAGCTTTGTCGTCTGCCAACGGTAGAAGTTCCCGAGCCCGGATCCGGACTCTGCATATCGCACCCCCAACGTGCCCACCGCCGTTGATCCACTCGCAAAGTACGCGGCATTGGGATACTCCGGATGGAAAGATATGATCGATCCACTGGAGCGTCCCGCCGTATCATCACTCCACACGAGATTTCCCGCCCCATCAGTCTTGAGAACTTTTCCCGTTGCAGTGCCGTCACTGAAGGGAAAAGTGTAGGTGACGCCGTTGATCTTTACGGTGGAGTTCAGTTCCGTTGCACCGTCGATGACGAGTTTTCCCGATGCGGCGAGATTCCCTGTGACCTGGAAGTCATCGGACCATTCGAGAGTGTCTTCCGCATTGATGAACGTCAGCGTTTCGTTGGTGGTGTCCGAGCCGAAGGTCAAGACGGTATTCGCAGCGGTTTGATCGATATTCAATGTCAGATCGCCTCTGGTCGTGATGCTACCTACCGATAATGTCGTTCCGGAAATATTCGCATTGCCCGACACGTCAAGCGATCCTCCGGAAATGGTGATGAGGGCGATGTCGTCATTGGGAGCGGTTGTCTGGACGCGAATGCGGCCGCCACTGATCGTGAGGAGGTTTTGATCGAGGGTTCCACTGACTCTCTTGATGGTCAAAGCTCCGGTCATGGTGTCGCCGCCTGTGCGAACGTAGTAGTCGTTGATCTTGTCAGCACCATCATTGATGTCTGTACTCCAGGAAAGATTTCCCGCCCCATCGGTCTTGAGCACTTTTCCCGTTGCAGTGCCGTCACTGAAGGGGAAGGTATAGGTGACGCCGTTGATCTTTACGGTGGAGTTCAGTTCCGCTCCTCCGTCGATGACGAGTTTTCCCGAGGCGGCGAGATTCCCTGTGACCTGGAAGTCATCGGACCATTCGAGAGTGTCTTCCGCATTGATGAACGTCAGCGTTTCGTCGGTGGTGTCGGAGCCGAACGTGAACACTGCATCCGCATTCCCGCTGTCACTATTGATCGTCAGATTTGCTTTTGTTTTTACGTTGCCGCTCACCGTTACCGTTCCTGACGCCGTGATGTTTCCATCCACGCGGATATCATCCGAGAACCGAAACTCCGCATTTGTGCGATCCCAATAAATTTTTTCATTCACCGTATCCCCGAACCGGATTTCGATGTCGGTGGTCGCATCGCCTTCATCTATAATTTGGAATGATTCCGTATTCACAAGGAGGGTAGGACTCCACGAAGACGCAGAGAAGGTGTTTTGAGGCATAAGCAAAAGAGCCACCCCAAAAATTGCCACGAATCTCCTCGCAGAGGCCGTCCCAAAGTGATGTTGGTATTTGTTTTGCATGATAATCTTATAATTATAGCAAAATAACAAAAGATCATCAAGATCCGACAGATCGCCTAGATTAGGTAGATCATAAGCATATTGTAATTATGTCAAATATATAGTATAATTAATATATTTAGAACATACATATAAAAAACAGCACATGTACGGTACAAACAGAAATATTCACTGGGATAACGGCGATCTTCAGAAATGCGGAACCGATTTGAGCAGAGGAGCACGGGAACGCTTGAAATGGTTTTTGTATGCGGAGAAAAACGGACATAACCCCGAAAAAATCGCAAGGCGTTTCGGCGTATCCATATCGACGGTGCGCCGCTGGGCGAAGAGATTTGACCCGCAGGATCTTTCGACATTGGAAGAACGCTCCAAGCGTCCGCATGTCTTGCGGGAATCGGACGTCGAACAGCATGTCATTGATCTCATCCGCACCTATCGAAAAAAATTGCCCACATGGGGAAAGAACTCCATCACACACGCACTCAAAAAAGAACACGGCATCACGATTTCGACTTCGACTGTCGGCCGTATCATTCAACGCGAACGATTCTATTTCGCCGACACGATATCTCATAGGAAAAAGTTGCGTTCGTCAATACTCTCGCTCCTGATCGTCGCCGGTGCGGTTCTTGGCACTCTCTTCGGTGTGCCGTCCGTGCATGCGGAAGGGATGACGAGTTCGAGTTTTCAACTGACAACAAACTTTACCAATAGTGCGACAGAAAAACCGCAGACGTCGGATGCGTTCCAATTGCGCGGCGAACTGACATGGAAACAGAAACCGCTTTCCAGTTCCAGCTTCCAAATTACCACTGATCCTCCTGTTGCCGCCGCTATTTCCGAAGAGGAACCTACACAAGAAGGAGAAGAACGACCTGCTGGAGGAGGTCGTCGCTTTATTCCGCCGATCGGTTTTCTTCCAAAAGAACCATTCAAACCAGCAGCACCTGTATTGCCAGAGGAGCCGGAAGATGTTCCATCTGTTCCTGCTCCTCGTAGAGAACGTGAAAAACTGGAAAGGGGCATCGTGGAACTGCAAGAAGACATCGAAAAGATTCCGACATGTCCTGCGGTTCTGGAGTCGAAAGAGAGGATTGTGTATGTGCCGGTCATCTCTACGGCACCGATGGAACGCATGTCGATCCTGTGGATTTTGCCATTTGTGATAGGACTCATCGTAGGGCTTATTCTGAATAGATGTACGTGCAGATGTACGTGCGAAAAGTCCAAAAACAAAAACAAGAAAAAGAAGGCCTTTGCCCTTATCACGTTCTTTCTCTTCTTTACCGTCTCCTCGGCGCAAGCCGCCACAACCGGGCCGCAAAAACACGTCTACAACGGCCACTTGCTTGACAGCAGCGGTACGGCGATTACAACGGAACACAAGATCCGCTTCAGCTACTGGACAAGTGCGGATTACGTGAGCACCGACGTCACATCGACAGGCTCCATCAATACGAGTGCGGCCAATTACGCCGATTGGGAGGAGGAACACACGGTCACACCGGACAGCAATGGTTACTTTTCCGTCCATTTGGGCTCCGGCACCACACTCCCCGATCTTGCGAATTATTCGTTAGCTGACATGGAGTCGCTTCACCTTCAGGTTGAAGTAAAACTATCGAGCGCCGCGAATACCGCATACGAACTCCTCGACACAGACAGTAACAGCACGACCATCGATCGCTCCCCCATCCTCGCCGTTCCCTTCGCTCTCGAAGCAGACATGCTCGATCAGCGCCATGTCGGCACCGGCAGCGGATCGATTCCGGTTTTGGGAAGCGGCGGACTCGTATCGGAAAGCATGATCGGCACCGGCACACTGCTGAAAGAATGGGTGATTGACGCCGATAATTCCGAAACCAGTTCCGTTGATCTCGTCTTTGGAGGAGTGCTGAACAAAATTCTCTCGTACAACATCGGCAATGCCTACTTCAACTTCAATGATGACGTGAATATTCAAGGAGATCTCACCGTTACCGGTCTTGTCAACGGGATCGATATCGGCACGCTCGGCACCTTTACCGGATCACACCTGCGCGTGAGCAGCGGAGGAGGGCTCAATCTCAAAGTCACGGCCGGTGCGTACAGTTTATCCGGAACCATCGTCGATTTTGCGGGTGATAGCGGCATCAGCTTGACCGATAATACGACAAACTATGTGTTCATCGGTTCGGGTGGCATGACCGTCAATACGTCCGGCTTCCCGACCGATGAGAGCTTCATTCGTCTTGCGGAAGTCGTGACGGAAACCGGCGGCGTGAAGACTGTGACAGACCGCAGAGTTCTCAATAGCGACAACCGCGAGCATACCGTCGAAAAAGATTATCATCCGGAATTTGAACACGCGGTCTATCAAGGGGATGCCACAAACAATGTCGGGCAACTCTCGGTGGATCATGACAACACCAACCTGCATAACTTCTATATCTGGGAAAGCTCACGTAGCACGTTGCAAGATTATGATATCGTCCTTCGCGCCACGCTTTCTGCGGAGTTCGTTCGATGGAGCACGGGATCACTTGTTGTCAATTACCGATCGACGTCCGCATCAAGCGATGACAACCAGATGGACATCTCGGTATTTGATACCAATGGCAGCCCTGTGACAATCACGGGGGACTCGACGAACTTCGCCTCGACCTCCTGGGCAACCACAACCCTGAACTTCGGCGGATCGCCGACATGGACTGCGGGACAGGATTTCTTGATCAAATTTATCATGCATGCGAAAGATGACAAACAAATGCATCTGGGAGGAGTGACAATAAAATATGTGGATTTCCAACAACACTAGGTGTCTCGCTTCCCTGATAAGGATCATTTCATCCTCCAGCGCACTCCAGCGCACGAAGGATCGTACGCTGGGACGCTCTTCTCATCATCCCCCAGCGCACGAAGGATCGTACGCTGGACGTTTATTTGCCTCCAGCGCGCCATCCTTGGCGCGCGTTCTAACTTCTGTTGAGCGCACGAAGGATCATCCCCCAGCGCATGAAGGATCGTACGCTGGACGCACCCCTCAACATGGGATGCATAGAGAGCACAGGCAAGTGATGTCATGAAGGTGAATGATCATTTCATCCCCCAGCGCACGAGCCTTCGTGCGCGTCCTGAATACAGGTATTCTCTGCAACATGACACAACGACATTGGGTACAGAATGATCGTATTTCTCTGGTGACAACAATCACAAAACAACGTGCGCCAATATTTCAGGATGATGCATACGCATGCACAGCTGTGGAATCTCTCTACATTATTCAAGAACGACAACCGTTTTATCTTCATGCATTTGTGGTGATGCCGGACCATTGTCATGTACTTCTCACTGTTCCGGAATACAGCACCCTATCAAGCATCATGTATGCGTACAAACGTGATGTCAGTTTTCGCATCAACCGTGGTCCGTTATGGCAGAAACGGTTTGACTGTCGTTTGATGAGAAAAATTCCTCAAGCAATACACTACATTCATCACAATCCGATTGTTGCAGGGTTATGTGCAGAACCGGAAGATTATCGTTGGTCTTCTGCATGTGGAAAGTGGGATGTCACAGCGATAGATGCTATGGGTATGTTTGCATAGTCAAGACACGCGCACGAAGGATCGTGCGCTGGAGGAAATACTCATCGCTCTAACACTCATCAATGCAGACTCAGTGAACACGTACTTTTTTTCTTTTGCCATTTCTGATAAAGTTTCTTCCGATGAGTATGATGTTGATCAAAAGCAGCCTGATTGCAGTGTGCGTTCTGCTCTTTCCCGTTTCCTTATCTGCGGCGTCTTTCTCCGATCTTCCCCCCGGTCACTTTGCCTATTCGGCAGTGGAATTTTTGCAAGTAAACGGCATTATTTCCGGGTATCCGGATGGCACATTTCAGCCCGATCGTGAAGTCAATCGCGCGGAAGCAACGAAGATCGTCGTTGCGCCGTTTCTTCAGTCCGGTAGCGATATTTCCGGTTTTACGAGTGTGTATGATGATGTGCCACAGGACGCATGGTATCTGCCCTATGTGGAAATCGCGCGCAGTCAGTTGCACATCATCGACGGTCCGCCGAAGACGACCATGTTCAACGGTGCACGAGCGGTGAACAAAGTGGAGTTTCTCAAAATTCTTCTTCTTGCACAGGGAGAAAATCCGACGGGGGCATATTCCGAGTTACAGTTTCCCATAGCAATGGACGTTACGAATCCTGAAGAATGGTATTACCCGTATATGCGTTCGGCGTTGGCCGCGTCGATGACGATGGTTTCGGAAAACGGAATGCTGCATCCATCAAAAGCGCTCTCTCGCGCAGAAGTGGCAGTGCTTCTCCATCGGTATCTGATGTATAAACAAGGTCGCCGCACGCAGGCGCTGCTCTCGGAAACGGAGAGTGAAATCATCAATACGATACAACTGATGAAAGAGAAAGATGTGAACAACGCATCATTTGCCGCGGCACGAGCGGTTATCGCATCTCGCGGAGCTTTGACTGCCCGACCGGACGAAGGAATCGTCAAAGCGGCAGTAAAAATATCCGAAGGATTTCATATTTTGATGAACGGCTACATTGCGGGCATTGCCGGTGAAGATGATACGGCTATTGCCAAAGCACAAGAGGCATGGGCGTCCGCAGAAAAAGCAAAAACATTCAGTCCCGAACTGCATACTCTTGCAGGACAGATGCAGGATATGGCAGCACAAATGGCTGATTCTCTCCGCGCAAAATAGAGTTATCTTGTCCGTTTCCTCTCATGCTCTTTGAGAAATTTTTTGCGCAAGCGAATGGATGCCGGCGTGACTTCCACAAGTTCATCATCGGAGACATATTCAATCGCCTGTTCCAGCGTCATATCATTGATCGCGGTCATTTTCACCGCCTCGTCGCTGCCGGACGCGCGCATATTGCTCAATTTTTTATTCTTAATGGGATTCACCATGATATCTTCCGATTTGTTGCTTTCTCCGATAACCATCCCTTCGTACACGGATGTTTGCGGCCGTATAAAAAGCACGCCGCGTTCCTGCAGATTCCATAACGCAAATGCCATGGCTTCTCCATTCTCCATAGAAATAATGGAGCCGCGTTTGCGCTTGGGAATGTCGCCTTTGTAGGGAGCAAATTCGACAAACGCATGCGTCAAAATCCCTTCGCCGCGCGTCTCGATGATGAACTCGCTGCGAAAACTTAACAGTCCTCGCGTGGGCACCATAAATTCCATGCGCGTCTGTCCGTTTTTGGCGTGCATCGTGACCATATCACCCTTCCGTTGCGAGAGCAGTTGAATGATTCGCCCGCCATGTTCTTCGGGCACATCGACGATCACCTGTTCCATCGGTTCGAATTGCTTGCCATCGCGCGTTTGCATGAGCACTTTTGGACGCGAAATTTCCAATTCAAATCCCTCGCGCCGCATGGATTCAATCAGCACGGCAAGGTGTAATTCTCCGCGACCGGACACTTCGTACGCGTCTTTATCGGCAATGGGCTCGATATGCAAACCGACATTTGTTTCCGCTTCCCGTTCGAGGCGCTCGCGAATATGCCGCGTCGTGAGCAGCTTTCCTTCGCGTCCCGCGAAGGGAGATGTATTCACGCCGAATGTCATCGAGATCGTCGGAGGATCGATGGGAATTGCCGGAAGCGGTTCTGCCTGCGCGTCCGTTGTGATCGTTTCACCGACGTCGATATCGCCAATCCCGGCAATAATCACCATATCTCCCGCAATCGCTTCCTGCACCTCGACGCGATGCAATCCTTCCATGATAAAAATCTTCGTAATCCGTCCGGCGCGTTTGGTTCCGTCGGGTTTTTTGACGTACACGGACGCGCCGACTTTCGCGATGCCTTCATAGACGCGGCCGATTCCCAAGCGTCCCACGTACGTGTCATAATCCAGACGGCATGGCTGCATGCGAAACGGCTCATCCAAGCGTTGCACGGCAGGCGGCACATGTTTCTCGATAACCTCAAATAAGGGAGTGAGATCTTTTCCTTCATCGGTAAGAGCGTATTTTGCAATGCCCTCGCGGGCGATTGCGAACACGATGGGAAAATCGAGCTGTTCATCGGTCGCGCCGAGTGACACAAACAAGTCAAATACTTCGTCCACCACTTTCATTGGCAAAGCAGCCGGTTTATCAATTTTATTGATGACGACAATGGGCTTAAGCTTGAGTTCAAGAGATTTTTTGAGCACGAACTTCGTTTGAGGCATCGGCCCTTCCTGCGCATCAACAAGCAATACGACGCAATCGATCGTCCGAAGGATGCGTTCCACTTCACTCCCAAAATCCGCATGTCCCGGCGTATCTACAATGTTAATCTTCCCTTCTTTATAGCGAATGGACGTATTCTTGGCGTAGATTGTTATTCCACGTTCGCGTTCTTGATCATTGCTGTCCATAGCCAAATTCTGAATTTCTTCGTGCGCTTGGTACGCACCGCCTTGTTGCAACAAGGCATCAACCAAGGTTGTTTTGCCGTGATCCACGTGGGCAATGATGGCGATATTGCGAATAGTCATAGAAGAGAGAATCGACGAATCCTAGCGTTTTTTAGTGGAAATTCCAGCATTCTTCTCTGTACTATACCAGTAATTGAATAAATTTTGTATACAAAATCAGTCACCTGATTCAATCACCTACCCTTCTCCGAGAGCGTCACGAAGGATCGTACGCTGGACGCACCACTCAATATTGGATGCATAGAGAGCGCAGGCAAGTAATGCCATGAAGGTGAATGATCATTTCATCCCCCAGCGCACGAGCCTTCGTGCGCGTCCTGATCTACAAAACACCTCCCCCTGTAGGGGGAGAGTAGGGAGGGGTGCCTTGCGAGGAGATTCCCCTCCCATAGGAAGAGGATTGGGTGAGGGATAAAATGACTTCCATGAAACTCTTTCGCACAGTTGCCGGAATCCTCCTGATCGCCGCGCTTTCAAAAGGATTATGGGATATCGGATGGACGGCGGCATACGAATGGCATCGGCCGTACGTCTCGGACAACGTTCTGTTCATCGCGATGGGACGGGCGATCGTGAACGGACTCACGCCGTACGTTGATCTTTTTGAAAATAAACCGCCGGGCATGTTCGTTATTGCGGCGGTGTCTTTGTACTTTTTTGACAGCAGTATTCTGGGAAGACTTCTGCAAATACTTGCGATCGTTCTCATTCCCGTTTGCACGCTGTTTGGCGGTTTCTTTCTGAACACAAACAAGCAGCAGCCGCGCGAAAGATACCTCTTCCTGTCATGGTCATTTCTCTTTGGCGTCATGCTCGCCGTCATCACATCGAAATGGGCGGGCGGTTTCTATCCCGAATCATTTGGGATTCTCTTCAGCCTGCTCTACGTCATGTGGTTTTTGCGGATGCGACACAGAACAGTCACATGGAAAATGCAGCTGCTTGGAGGACTCTGTATCGCCTTCGCCTTGGGGTTCAAAGAAGTCTTTCTCTTGTGTTTCCTCGCCATCGCTCTTCTTCTTTCCCTGAACCGCAAAGAATTCCTCCAAAAATTCTGCATCCCTTTGATCTTTGCTCTCCTCATTGGCACGATGCTTCTCCTCGTGTTCGGATACCTGTGGCCGTATCTCACCACATACATCCCCTATCTGCTCCTCTGGCACGGAGACATGATGTCACTGCTCAATCCGGAAAAAACTCCTCTGTGGCAAACGGGATTTCCAACGCTTTCTCTTGGGAAACATCTGCTACATATCGCATTCCCTCTCCCCTTCTTTTTGCTTTTCCTGTGTATCGCCGCGCTCTTTCATGGCTTTGCATCAAAAGAAGGACGCCGATCTTTTCGAGTATCCGCTCTCGTCCTTGCAATGTATCTCGCAACAATGAGCGGACAAATGGCAGGAGGTAAACCGCATCACCTTGCCGTCATGTTTCCTTTTTTCTTCGCACTTTTTCTCCTCGTATCACAATCGTCTCTGTGGCAAAGCGCATGGTTGAAACCTGTTATGACATTCTTTCTCTGTGCGATCGTCTTTCTACAAAACAATCAATTTGCGCAAGCCGATTTTATCGAAGAGCGCCAACGTATTTCGCTTGCAGAGGAAGTGGCCGCACAAATCGATTTCATTATGGATTCTTGTGACATCGATCGTTATCTGCGCCTTATCGTTACCCCCATACCGGAACTCGCGTTTATACATCACTCACCGTTGCCCACAGGACTCATCTCCACACGCGACTACAATAACATGGCCATTCCTCCTCTGAATAAAATGCTTTCACAAGCGCTTCTCGATGCGTCCATCGTTCTCGCCACTCCGGGATTTGACGTTCATGGACACGTGCATCGGTATCTTCAGGAACATTTCACGCTCACTCCATGGCCCTGCGCACAGCATCTCTTTCATCTGCCCGGTCATTTGAGTTTGCTGTTTCGCAACGATCGCGGCGCATAAATCATACAACCGTTCCCACCAAGGTCTTTAAGAAGACGCCGACGCCGTATGCCACGATTGCGCCCAACGCGCCGACGCCGAGAACTTCGATCGGGCCGCGAAACAAGCGCTCTTTTGTCACAATGCTGCGCGTGAGACCGAGGACGATCAGCGCAAATGCCGTGGAGACAATGGCAATGGAAAATCGGGAAACCGACTCTATGCCAAAAATATACGGCACAAGGGGAATGCTGCCGAAAATCACAAAAGAAATGAACGTCATGACGCCATGCAGGAGCGGCTGCGCATACATCTCGGGAGACATCTGATGTTCGATCCACATCATCGTATCCGCCCAAATGCGCTTATCGGAAGTGATAACCTCAACGACATGTTCCAGAGCCTCTCCGTGAAATCCTTTCTCGCCGTATGCGCGGCGCACTTCTTCGCGCTCCATCTGCGGTTCATGAGCAATTTCGGCAAGCTCCTCTTTACGAATGCGCCTGTACTGATCTCGTTCCGAACGCAGAGAAAGATATGCGCCCGTCCCCATCGACGTGCCATCCGCAAACAAATTGGCAATCCCAAGAATGATGATGACAAACGACGGAAGATCCGCTCCGACCGATCCTGCAACGACCGCAAACGTCGTAACAATGCCGTCATTCCCGCCATACACCACATCGTGAATGAACTGCCCAAGCCGCGTTCCATGCGCTTCATGCTTTTGATGTTCAAGAAATTCCTTGCTATGAGGAGATGGTGTTGACATTGCGTTAGTGTACACTGAATCACCATGACATTCCTCTCTGATCTCATGGGTCTGACGCCGGTGCTTACTGATGGCATAACGACGCTCGTTTTGGCCATGCACGTTGTCATTGCCGTTCTCGTTCTCTTCCTCATTCATGACGTTCTGAAAAAGAAACTCTCTCCTCCTCTGCTATGGGTCTCGCGTCATGGGCTTCTGCTGATGTTCAGCGTCGCTCTCGTTGCCACCTCCGTCAGTCTCTTCTTTTCCGAAATCGCGATGTTTCAACCATGCCGGTTCTGCTGGATGCAGCGTATCTTCATGTATCCGCAAGTGATCCTGCTTGGCGGCGCACTCTTTTGGAAAGACAGAAACATCGCTCGATATATTCTCCTGCTTTCTCTTGTCGGCATTGCAATCTCGATCTTTCACTACGGAGAACAAGTCCAATCCATGTTGTATCCGGAGCTGTTTGATCCACTGACGCCATGTGATTTGAGCGGCGTGTCATGCCGCGCAACGTATGTATTGGAATACGGCTACATCACGATTCCTCTGATGGCGGGAACGGCATTTCTTTTGAATATCATCGGAAGCACGACGATGCTGCTTGCAAAAAAGAATTAGGAAAAAAGAAGCGTTGATTGCTCGCGATGAGCAACAACATCACTATGCTCCTGCTGCATTGCATGATCAGGTTCTTCCAGGATCGTCATCGCATATATGAGGGCGATGCCCAAAAAGATGGAGCAGAGTTGCATAAATGCCTGTGTAAACGTGGATTCTTTATGCAACTCCGGAATCAAGTCGCTGCCCGCAATATAGAGAAAATTTCCCGCAATGATCGGAAGGAAAATATATTCGATACCCGAGATATATTCACGCAATACCAGCACGGCAATCGCGCCAAAAAATGCCGTGAGCGCAGAGAAAAAATTCCATATGAGCGCACGACTGCGACTGAAACCGCTGTGTATCAGTACGGCAAAGTCCCCGATCTCCTGTGGAATTTCGTGCAGAATAATCGCTATCGTCGTGGCGATCCCGAGTTCCATATCCACAAGATACGTCGTGGCAATGAGAATCCCGTCCGTGATGTTGTGTGCGCCGTCCCCGATGAGCACCATCGTCCCCACGGGATGATGATCTCTACAATCAAGATTGTGACAATGATGCCAATGAATAAATTTTTCGAGAACAAGTGACAGAATGATGCCAAGAAGGACAAGGCCGAATATCCTCTGCACATCGGATGCTTCTTCCACTGCTTCGGGAAGAATATGGAAAAACACATTCGCAAAAAGAGCGCCAACGGCAAAACTCACAAAGTACAACAGGAATTTTTTGAGCAACGTCTTATGAAGCGACAGAAGAAAGACGCCAGAAAAAGATACGAAGCTCACAAGCAGAATACTGATGAAAATAGCGAGGATGGGGGACATGGAATGAAAGAAGAACATGTGCCGATCAGGATAAACCTCCCGAATAAAAAAATGAAACACCTCTTTCAATATTGACTACTTAACTTAACATGGTATTGCCCCCATTCTGGGAATCTGCTAGTGTAGTCATCCTTTTATTTCTTTAAATCATTACTCTCCTATGCGCTCCCGATTGACCCTTTTGACTCTGTTTTCCTTTGTATTGAGTATTTTTGGGACAATAGCTTCACAAGCCCATGCTTCGAATGCAGATCAAACACGCGGACAGGCGCGCGTGATTATTACGTTTCATCACCAGCCCGGACCCGCACAGGAAGCACTGATTCAGAGCCTCGGCGGAGAAGTCCATCACACCTTTCATTTGATCCCCGGTTTGAGCGGAATTGTCCCCGAAGAAGCTCTTTTCGGTCTTTCACATAATCCGCACGTCGCAGGCATCTACCTCGATACGCAGGTACATGCGATTGATGCGGAACTGGACAATACATGGGGAGTGAAGCGCATCGGCGCGGGAACGGTTCATGATGGAGAAAACACAGGCACCGGCGTCAAAGTCGCCATTATCGATTCCGGCATTGACTACACGCATCCGGATATTAGCGCGAATTATGTCGGAGGATACGATTTCGTGAACGACGACGAAGATCCTCTGGATGATAACGGTCACGGAACGCACGTGGCGGGAACCGTTGCCGCACTCAAAAACGACACAGGCGTTGTCGGTGTCGCACCACAGGCGAGCCTCTATGCGCTCAAGGTGCTGGATGCCAATGGCTCCGGTTACTGGAGCGATATCATCGCCGCATTAGAATGGGCCGTGGATAACGGCATGCAGGTTACGAACAACAGTTACGGCGCAGGACAGAATCCAGGAAGCGCCATTGAGACGGCGTTCGCCAATGCCGATGCGGCGGGAATCCTCGCTATCGCCGCTGCCGGTAATTCCGGCAACTGCGGCGGGAAGGGAAACAATGTCGGCTATCCCGCACGATACACATCTGTTGTTGCCGTTTCGGCAACGAACCAGAGTGATTCGCGTCCATGCTTTTCCAGCACGGGCGACGCCGTTGAACTCGCCGCACCCGGCGTTTCCATTTATTCCACGAAACTCGGCGGCGGATATGTTGAATTCAACGGAACTTCCATGGCTTCCCCGCACGTTGCCGGCGCAGCCGCACTCGTCCTCGCAGCGGGCATTGCCGATTCGAACGGCAACGGCCGCGTCAATGACGAAGTCCGAGAAACTCTCGGAGCCACGGCGGAAGATTTGGGAGCCGCCGGCCGCGACAGCCACTACGGCTTTGGCCTTGTGAGCGCCGCTGCCGCAGTCGCTTCCGTCTCTCCTCCCGTCCCACCTGATCCTGCAGTTTCCATTCACCTCACCACCGATAAGAGTAGTTACATCTCCGGTGAAGACACGGCAGCGATTCTCACGGCAGTTGTTCAAGATGAAAACGGTGTTGCAGTCAGCGGTCTCGATTCCGCCGCATTTGTAACGACGGGGAGTCTCACAAGCGCAAGTATGTTTTTTGCAGAAACTGTAACAGCCGGAACATACACGGCTTCACTCGATCTCACCGCACTTGCAGACGACACATATTCCGTCGAGACAACCGTAACCGATTCGCGCGGGCTTTCTGCAACCGACGCGGCAATGTTCGATCTTGGTCCCGCACCGGTGGAACCGACAACGGTCAGCGTCGACTCCATCAGTTACACAGAAGAGGGAGGAAAGAATAGTAATAAGCATCTCAATATGAAGATCGCACTCCTCGACGACTTCGCAAATCCCGTATCAGGCGCGACAGTATCGGCAACTCTCCATCACGACTCCGGCAGTTCATGGAACGGGAGTGCAACAACGGGATCTGACGGAACCGTCACATTCACACTGAAAAATGCGCCATCGGGTTGCTATGAAACCAATGTGACCTCTGTTTCCACAGAGGGGCTCGCATGGGACGGCGTAACGCCCGAAAATGTTTTCTGTAAGTAATCTACTAACATACGTCTTCAAAAAAAAGCCGCCCGACACGGGCGGCTTTTTTGTCCACTCACTCTAATGGGACGCCACTTTTTCTCCAAATTCTTCTTTACCCCTCCCCCGTCATATTCTCTATAAAGAACCAGTCGGATACGTTCAAGAATGTCATAGGAAAACACCTCCCCGCCACTTCACATGCCGTCCCATGAACATTTCTTGGCAGAACCCTTCGTGTACGACAGTAGATGGGGGAGTTCCCCTCCCAAAGGGGAGGGG
>MFKT01000004.1 GCA_001781125.1 Candidatus Kaiserbacteria bacterium RIFCSPHIGHO2_01_FULL_53_29 | reverse complement strand
GAACATTTTGATATCTCGAAAAAGATCCAGGAGTTTAAGGATCTCAAGGGCGTTATTCTCGCCTGTGAGTCTTGCTTGAAAGTTCGCGCAAAATCTGAGAGCAAGATATGCCCGGTAACCACCATGAGAGACTTGGTAAAAATAGTTGAGGAGTCTGACAAGGTGTTGGTGTTCGGGTAGCACGACGGGGGTCTGTGGGCAGAGACAGAGGAAACTAAACGCCCCCATTTGCCCTCGTAGCTCAATGGACAGAGCAAGGGTGTGAAGAAATTGATGGACTGGCTCGATTCCGATTACTGCAAGAAAAAGAATATCAACCACAAAACCGTCGCAGATATTATTCGGAGATATATTACAAAATTATAGCGTGTCGTCGCGCCGGGTTTTGAATCAAGCAGAGCGATATTGACGTTTTTCGAGATCTGCTCCAAGGTGAGAGGGTATGTCGAAATGGAGCACTGTATCCTGTAAACACTGTGGCAATGACATTTCAGTCCACGAGGATTGGGATTCTACGCCTTCGTACCATAAAGAGTGTGCTTGGGACTCTCAAACGTACGATATTTGCGGCGGTACGATGCAGGTCCACCGAGATTGGGATAATCCACCCACCGCGCATAAAGAATGTAGGGCCGCAAATGCTGCGAAGTGGCATACGAAATCGTGCAAGCATTGCGGTAGTCCTATAAAGTACCATGAAGATTGGGACAATGTCCCCGATTATCACAAGCAGTGCGCGTGGCAAACCATTACGTGCGAGATTTGCCACGGCGCAATGGAAATTCACCGCGATTGGGACAACCCTCCAAAAGTCCACAAGGCGTGTCGCGAGGCAAGGGCTGCACAGTGGTACGACAAGGCCTGCGACAAATGTGGTGGAATCATTAGGATCCACAAAGACTGGAACAATCCTCCGAGATTTTGTGCATCTTGCAAGCAATCGCACGCGCCAAAAGACGTTGCCTGCTCTCACTGTGGGAATACATTTACCATAGGAACGGGTATCCAGATAACGTGTGAGCAGCGAGGTTGGGATTTGCCTAAACGGTGTGAGGGTTGCCGCGAATTATTCAAGTATAAGCCGTTCAGAACGGTGAAGGAAACCACATTTCTCGGCGGGACAGTTTTCAGGACATACAACAGTCTGGGCCAGCTGATATCCGAGTCGCGAGACGAAACCGGATTTTTAGGCGACGAGCGTCGCAGACACACCAGCGCATCCGGTAAGACAACGGGAATCACCCGCGAAAAGGCGGGATTCTTTGGGGATTCGTACCGCGAAACTAGAGGACAGGATGGAAAGGTAAAATCTACGTCGAGAGAGAAAACCGATTTCTTTGGCAATAAGTATAGCGAGAGTAGCGGCGGAACTTCCGGAACCAAGCACGTGACACGCTCAAAGAGTTCGATCTTCGGAAAGAAGTATCGGGAGACAAAATAAAACTACCTGATGTCCATGAGGTCTTTCATGTCTGCGGGGAGGTAGAGTGCGCCGAAGTCGGATGCTCGGAGAGGCAAGGCGATGGACAGTTTCAGGATCATCTCGGAAGCGAACCATGCAGGGCCGTAGAGCTGCGCGGCTTGATCAGGATTCTTCGTTTCTTTGGCCGCAGCCCGATCGAGCATCTTTTGGATACGGGCGATCTGCGCATCAATGGCTTTCTGGCCGAACGCATTCTTCGCTTTGATTGTTTTTGCGTTTACCTATAAGCTAGCAGCTAGAAGCTGCTCACGGGCCTATACTCGAGGATCGTATTGACCCGTCGCTCGGAGAACATGAATGCAAGCATTCATGTCCAATCCTCACCAGGGCCTATAGTTCAATGGTAGAATGGCGGTCTCCAAAACCGCTGATCAAGGTTCGAATCCTTGTGGGCCCGCCTTCGTCTCGCAGTAGCTCGACTTCTTACTAATGACGAATTCGAACGATACGAACAAAATACCGTACCGTCCGTACATTGATGGGCTTCGTGGCATTGCGGTCATCGCAGTGGTGCTCTATCACGCAAAGCTACTCTCGGTCACTGGCGGTTTTATCGGCGTGGATGTTTTTTTCGTCATATCCGGCTTCCTCATCACCTCCATCATTGTCCGAGACCTGAAGGCCGGTACGTTTTCCCTGCTCGGATTTTGGGAACGGCGGGTTCGCCGGATCCTTCCGGCGCTCTTCGTCGTCATGCTCTGTTCGATAATCGCAGCTTCGGTTCTGGTCTTGTACCCTCCGGACTATCATCACTTTGGCAGTACGGTCATTGCACAGAGTGTGTTCACATCGAACATTTTGTTCATGCTGGGGGACAACTACTTCGATCAATCTTCGAGATATTCGCCATTACTGCACACGTGGTCCCTCTCGGTCGAAGAACAATTTTACGTACTCTTTCCATTCATTGTAATTCTCTGTATATGGCTTGTACGACGCAGCCGTATAATTCTCCCATTGCAATTTTGGTGGGTGCGCATCAGATCGTCAGATCCGTGGGAAGGGCGAAGGATCCTGCTCACTAGCATTATTGTGCTCGGGGTGGCGTCGTTCCTTGCAAATATTTGGCTCGTTGATGTTGCGCCCAGTTCAGCGTTCAGTATCCCGTTCTTTCCGGCGCGTGTCTTCTCGAACACCACACAAGCCAGCGCCGGATTTTATCTACTCACGACCCGCGCGTGGGAGCTCGCGCTCGGCATCGTGGTCGCACTCTCTGCTGTAAGATTTCGATCGCCGACCCTTGCTGAAGCGGCAGCTCTTGCGGGGATTGCCGCCATCGGAGCATCGGCGTTTCTTTTTAACGACGCAACGTTGTTTCCTGGCTTCGCTGCACTCCTACCAACCCTTGGTGCGGTGGCCATCATCGTGGCGAACGAGAGTTATCGAACTTCGACGGGGGCGCTCCTCTCATACTCTGCTCTGGTCTCTGTCGGTCTCATTTCCTACTCACTCTACTTATGGCACTGGCCTCTGTTTGTGTTCGCGAATCTTGGCGTTCCCGCTCCACTCTCGAAGGTCGGCATGGCAGGGCTCATCGCCGTTGCGGTCGTTATTTCATGGCTCTCGTACCGGTTCGTTGAGACACCTATACGAGAGAAAACCATTATTCCCACAAGGAAAGCCGCCTTTCTTTTTGGTTTTGCAGCCATGGCACTGTTGGCCCTCTCCGGCCTTCTCATCCAAAATTCCATCTTAGAACTGACAGAGCGGATCCCGCCTGCCGCGAAAAAGGTATTGCTCGCATCGGATGGAAATGTCCCTTGGGGTGGAGAATGTTTTCAGATACTGGACGACGAAGAAAACGGCGAGATGTGCAGGATCGGAGACCGGAGCAGGGCCGTGAAGTGGCAATTTGTCGTGTGGGGTGACAGCCATGCGGATGCGCTGTCCCCGTTGTTTGACGCTCTCGGCAGGGACTATGGTGCACAGGGGGTCGTTTTCGATAATGCGCGCTGTGTTCCTATCGAGGGAGTACACCAAACGCCGCCTGCCACGGGGTGCGAGGAAGTGAAGACTCTTGCGCTGCGCTATATTAGAGAAAATGATATTAAACATGTCATCCTTGTGGCGCGTTGGAGTTATTACGTTACGGGAGGGCGCTACGGGGTGCGTGCTGCTTTCATCACGGATTCAGATAGAGTATCGACGTCACCGAGAGATGCGCGGATGGTCTTCGAGAGAAATCTCATACCCATGGTGCAGCAATTGTTGCGCGAGGGCCGCGAGATCACAATCGTTGAGCAGGTTCCGGAGCAATTCAATTTTAATACACGCGATGTATTTTATCGCGCGGTGCATTTCGGGCAGGGCGTTCAATTCCAGAGGATATCGACAAAGGATCATCAGGCATATCAGGCGCTTTCCAATTCGGTCATAGACGACCTCGCGACGCTCCCCGGCGTTCACGTCATCGACCCTACGGCGATATTGTGTAAAAAAGGCGGTTTCTGTGGTCTGGAGAGTGCAGGTAAGTTCATCTATAGAGATGAGGATCACCTAAGCACTGCGGGTGCCATGACTCTGAAGCCGCTCCTTGTTCCGATTTTCGAGAACATGCGGCCCGCTCCAGCTTCATTTCTTAAGCCAACTCCTGACGGTTCTTGATATACGCGGAGTTTTTGGATCTTTGAACCATACGATGTTTTTGTTGCGCTTCCAGTAGACGAGTTGCCGTTTTGCGTACTTACGGATAGAGCGATTGAGTTCTTCTATCATCTGTGTGCGAGTAATTTTTCCTTGCAGCAAGCGAGCAAGCGAGCGATATTCAAGCCCCAGCTCTTCCATTCGCTTGTACGAAAGTCCTGCAGCGTGCAATTTTTTTGCTTCTGCACCCATACCTCGGCTAATTCTTGAGAATAAGCGAACAGCTATTTTTTTCTCAAGTTGTTTTTCAGGCAGCGCGATGCCTATCCAAAGCGTATCGTAAGGATTACCAAGGACCGTCCTTGGTATTACCAAGGACGGTCCTTGGTAGCGGGCAATTTCGAGTGCGCGGATGAGGCGGCGTTTGTTGTGTCGGTCGATAGTTCTAGCGCGCCGCGGATCTCGTCTTTTTAAGATTGCAAAAAGCTGCACCGCCGATCTCTTTTCGAGTTGTGTGCGAAGTTTTGAGTCCGCAGGGACATTGGGAAGCATAATCCTGCCAACGAGCGCATCGATATAGAATCCGGTGCCTCCGCAGATGATGGGGAGTTTGTTGCGCGCAGCGATATTCCGTATCACCGCGCGGCCCTTTTGCACGAAGTCGTGGGCGGTAAACGTCTTCTTCGGCGAGGCGATGTCGAGCAGGTAATGTGGCACGCCTTTCATCTCGCGCTTCGTGATTTTTCCTGTTCCAATGTTGAGGTCGCGATATACTTGCCGCGAATCAGCGGAGACTACCTCTCCATTGAATTTCCGCGCAAGCTCGACCGCAAGCGTGCTTTTGCCCGACGATGTCGGTCCCACGATTATAAGTACCTTTTGATACTTGCGCATTGCTGGCGTATTATAGACGTTCTGGCCGCCGTCGCTACGTTTTGGCGGGCCAATGCCGAGATGGCGGAATTGGTAGACGCCCATGACTCAAAATCATGTGATCGCAAGGTCGTGAGGGTTCGAGTCCCTCTCTCGGCACCAGAAAGGAAATAGCAAGTCAGAGCTCGCCGCCTCGCAGAGCGAGGCGGCTCGCGCGTATTGCATTTTGGGGCTGAATTCAAATTGGCGATTTCGCAGAATATGGTTCGCGCCGATGTTTTTCAGAAATGCTGTCATTCCGACCAGATTGTTTTGGGAAAGCAGATTCGTGGCTTGATTCAAAGACAAAACGAATTCACGAGCCGGTTCGAGCCAAGACACGCCTCGCTGTTCGATGTCGGTGATTTTCTCGTTTAGTGAGGATTTTTGGAGTACGAGTTTCTCCTTCTTGGCGGCGTATTCAGCTGTGGATAGCGTGTCGTTGAGATATACGTCCAACAACTTTTCTAGCTTTGTGTCTAGGTCTGCGATTTGTATTTTAAGTTGTTGGACCTCACCTTGTGCTTCCTCTTTTGCACTCGCCTCATCTTGTTCCAACGCCGTCAAAACTTTCTGCGTGTCTTGGCTCGACAAAGAAACTTTTTGTAGAAACGATTTGATTTGCGTTTCAAGCATATCTTCGCGCACATAGTGTTTCTCGGTACATGCGCCTCGTTTTTTGGTACATCGGTAGTAGGTGTAGATGCCGCCGTTTCCTTTGGCATATTGTGCCGTGATACTTGCTCCGCACGAGGCGCACTTGAGCAGTCCGAGAAACGCGAAGTTGTGTTTGCGTACTTCCTGCACTCTGCCGCGCTTGGCTAAAACCTCTTGGCATTTGTCAAAAAGTTTCTTTGTCAGAATCGGCTCGTGAGTTCCCTCAAAAATTTCCGACTTGTATCTCATCAGTCCGATGTAGAAAGGATTTTGGAGCAATCGCTGAACATTGCCAATCACAATCGTTTTGCCTCGGTGTCCGCGCAGACTGTGTTCTTTGCACCAATTTGCGAGAGAATACAGCGTGTGATTTCCGGTGGAGTACATCTCGAAGAGTTTTCTCACTTTCGAAGCTTTTTCTTTGTCCACGTCAATTCCTCGCGTATGAGCGTTGTTCAGGTACCCCACCGGAGCCCAGCCGGGCCATACGCCATTGCGGATTTTTTGGCGTAGGCCGCGCTTCACATTCTCTCGCAAATTGTCGGAGAAGTATTTCGATTGACCAAAGGCAATATTCAGCATAAACAAACCTTGTGGTGTCGGTTCAAACCAAAAAGTCGGAAATTTGAGGGAACGAATCAAGCCACAATCTACCATGTGGATTATCCGACCGCCGTCCACAGAATTACGCGCGAGGCGGTCAGGATGCCACGATATGATTCCGTCTGCTTTCCCGGATTCGATGAATGACAGCATTTCTGCGAATTTCATTCGCCCGGGCTCCTTGGCGGTTTTCGCCTCGCAAAACGAGGCGACAATATCAAATTTTTCTTTGGCGGAATACTCTTGCAACTCTGCGAGTTGCGTTTCAATGCTCAATACTTGGCGGTCGTCTTCTTCTGTGGATTTTCGAGTGTATATGATGTACTTCATGTTTTTAGTAATTAGAATTAGTGAATAAAGGAATGGCCAAAAATTATTTTTTCCGAATGCGAAATCGCCAATTTGAATTCAACCCCAAAATGCAATACGCGCGAGCCGCCTCGCTCTGCGAGGCGGCGAGCTCTGACTTGCTATTTCCTTTCTGGTGCAGAATACTTGAATTAGTGCGAACCCGCGCCGCCGGTGGGGGCGGTGGCGCGGCGAACCCCCCGCAGAAAATGCAGGCGGCGAAGCCGCACCGCTCGAAAACCGCCAAGGAGCCCGGTGAAAAACACCGGCACGAGCCCATATTCTTTTTTGGAATTCGGGAAAAATAATTTTTGGCCATACAATTCATATTTATTTTAAGTTTGCAATCTTTCTAACTTTGTGGCATAGTCTGAAACGGAAGTCTGGCTGTTCTTTGACTGCCAGTAATCACCGATAACCTAACGAAAGGAACGACGATGAAAGCAGAAATCAGTTCTGCAGAGCTCGTCGAAGCCTTTTCGATGAGCACTGTAACGGAAGTCTACGGTGGTCCCCTTACCCTCACGAACCTGAAGGACACGCTGAAAACGAGCGGGGATCTGTGGGTGGTGCGAGGCGACCTTGCTCCTGGCGTTCCCAATGCCAAGAGTTTCGTGTACGAACTCCTCTTTGAGCGAGTGAAGGAGGAACTGGACGCGCATCCCGATTATGCCGTTTCCGACGGCGTCGGGTCATCAGGTGTGGAGGCCATGCATTTCCACGCGCAGTTGCACAATCGAAGGTGCGTCTTTGTGATTGCGCGAGAATTCGAACTGCCGCTACACGTCGCATCGTGGGGCGACGTCGAATTCATTCGAGCGGATGGATTAGCTGAATGGGGGTATGTGCGCAAACTAGCCGAGGTGCTTCGCACGCGTACGGACATCATACCTCTCCACCAAGCGTTCTATGGGCCTCGGGCAATGGCACGGGTCGGAAATCGAGTCGTGCAAGAACTCGAAAAACTCGGCGTGCGCCCAGACGCCAGCGTGTTTGTTGCCGCTTCAGCATCAAGTCTGTGGGGTATCGGGAAGATTCTCGCAAACCGGTTCTCTTCGGAGACGATTCTGGCGACCAAGTACACCAGCATCGATCGAGCCATCCTTAGGGATGAGTCCAAGATGCGCACAATCGCTCGCAACATGCTGAAAGGGTACTCGATGCGAAACCCTTCGGCATCAACCCCCGAAGTGGACCGCTCGCTTTTCCCCCTACACGTTGCTCTTGCAAGTGTGCCCATCCTACGATGTGTGGCACTTACGGGGAAGCCGGGGATTGATCTGGTGGTGCGGGTCACTATCGAGGACGCCGACCGAGTTCAAACGCAATTACGTGCGGTGGGGTACAACTGGACCTACACAACAGCGTTTGCACTCGTAAAGGCGATACAGCTTGCCAACGAAGGCAAGAACGTCGTCGCGATGGTGTACGGCGCGAATCGGAATACTTGATGGGTTTCTCTGCGGAGGAACCCATTTTTGTTTTTCAAAGAACAATTTGTGCGTGCCCCGCACGCTCGAACCTATTCCGCC
This sequence comes from Candidatus Kaiserbacteria bacterium RIFCSPHIGHO2_01_FULL_53_29, assembly GCA_001781125.1. Classification (GTDB taxonomy): domain Bacteria; phylum Patescibacteriota; class Minisyncoccia; order Phycocordibacterales; family UBA2100; genus UBA10103. Next base: position 11,604 of record MFKT01000004.1, on the reverse strand, counting down.
AAAGAAAAATTTGATATTGTCAGCGGTGCGGCTTCGCCGCCTGCATTTTCTGCGGGGGGTTCGCCGCGCCACCGCCCCCACCGGCGGCGCGGGTTCGCACTAATTCAAGTATTCTGCAAAACGTGCATGATATAATTCCCACATGGACAGCCCGTACCAAGGTGATTCGATATTTTGGGTGGAGGTTGATCGCATCAAGCCCAATCCCTTCCAGCCGCGCAAGATTTTTGACGAAGCGGCGCTTGTATCGCTCGCCGAATCGATCCGAAGTTACGGCGTCTTACAGCCGCTTACCGTGACGCGCAAGGAGATCGAGAGACCGGGCGAGGGGATCTATGTAGAATACGAACTTGTAGCTGGCGAGCGGCGATTGCGCGCCGCGAAGCTTGCCGGTATTGCGGCAGTGCCCGTCGTCATCCGTACGGGTGAGGATTCCGACCGGATGAAGCTCGAGCTTGCCATCATAGAAAATCTACAGCGCGAGGACCTCAATGTCGTTGACCGTGCGCTCGCATTCGAGCGGCTTACGAAAGAATTCGGCTTGAAGCACATCGAAATAGGCAAGCGTGTCGGCAAAAGCCGCGAGTACGTTTCCAACACACTGCGCATTCTGATGCTCCCGCAAGACATGCGCGAGGCGCTCGCGGCCGGCGAGATAAGCGAAGGTCACACGCGGCCGCTCCTCATGCTCATGGACAGGACCGAGGAACAGAAGGTTCTTTTCGCAGAGATCATATCCAAACGGCTCACGGTGCGCGACAGTGAACAGGTGGCGCGTCGTGTTGCGATCGAGCGCGTGCGCAAGACCGATCTCACCCCCGAGCTCCTGCTTCTTGAGCGCGAGCTTACGGAAAAATTGGGCACGCGCGTGCGCATCGAGAAGAAAGACCAGGGCGGCAAAGTCCTCATCGATTTCTTTTCGGTGGACGACCTCGCCCATATTCGCGAGTTGTTCAGTCGCGAGAGATCAACACTTGGAGCATCGGCGCCAGATCCGGCGCCAGAAACATCGGTGCAAACTCCTGAAGCGCCGCGTGAAGAGGCGGCAGTATCGGCACCCGCATCCGCCCACAGCAGACCCGCTGTGGGCGGAAAAACGCAAGAAGATGATCTCTACTCGATCAATAACTTTTCGGTCTAATTCTTTTTCCGGCCCGCGGCCAACCCTCCTCGTGCGGCCGCCTCCTCCGCAGCGAGCGTGGCGCGGATGTGTTTCTTGGCCATGTTGGTCTTCGCAATATCGTGCCACTTGCGCGAAGGTTTGGCCGAAGGTTTTGTGATGATTTCCACCATGTCGCCGTTCCTAAGAGCAGTTTCGAGCGAGACCATTTTACCATTTACCCTCGCACCCGACATTTTGTTGCCGAGGTCAGAGTGGACCGCATAAGCGAAATCGATGGGCGTCGCTGCGATAGGCAGATCGATGACGTCACCCCGCGGCGTAAAGACGAACACGCGGTGGCTGAAGAAGTCCGACTTGAGGGTGTCGAGGTACTCTTCTGATTCTTGCGTGGCATGATGCGCATGTGCGAGCTCTTGCAGCCATTCCGGCACTTTTTCTTTCGTCGCATTTTCTATGGGTGTCTCTGGCGTATCAGTCTTGCGCAAGAGCGGGAAGAATTGCCGCATCCAGTCCAAGCCACCCCGCTTGCTCTCCTGTGTGCCCTCTTGGATCTCTTTGTAGGTCAGGTGCGAGGCGATGCCGTAGAGCGCCTCGCGATGCTGTGCCTCTGTGCGCAACTGCATTTCCAAGGCGCTTCCATCCCCCGTGTAGACCGTGGTATGGATACTTTGATAGCCGTTGGGCTTGGGGAAGGCGATGTAGTCCTTTATTTTTCCGGGCACGGGCCGCCAGTGGGCGTGAATGATGCCCAAGGCGGAATAGCAGTCGGCAACAGAGGGGAAGATGACGCGTAGCGCCAGGATGTCATATATCTTGTCGATGTCCCAATCCCTACGCTCGAGCTTCAGATAGAGGCTGTAGATGCCCTTGATGCGCGCTTCGGTGCGAAAGGTACGGATACCTACGTCACCCAGCTCACGCTTGAGATCTTTTTCCACTTTCTCAAGCCGATCCTCATTTTCATTCTTGCGCTCCTTGAGAAGCGTGCGGGTCTTTTCGTATTCTTTGGGGTACGCGTACGGGAACGCCGCGTCTTCCAATTCCTGCTTCGCAACGCTCATGCCGAGCCTGTCGGCGATGGGCGCATAGATCTCGAGCGTCTCCTGCGCGATGCGCGTGCGCTTCTCGACCTTGGGCACGTGCTCGAGCGTGCGCGCGTTGTGCAGACGATCCATCAGTTTGATGATGAGGACGCGGATGTCCTTTGCGGTGGCGGCAAAAAGTTTGCGTAGAGATTCGGTGTGCCGCTCCAGCCCGCGGTAGCGCAGCGTTCCCAATTTCGTCACACCTTCGACCAGCGAGAGCACATCGGCCCCGAATTGCTCCTCGATATCTTTCGGCTTGATGCCTGCGTCTTCAATAGTGTCGTGCAGAAGTCCGGCAGCGATCGCCCGGCTGTCCATTCCTGCTTCGGCGAGCAAGAACCCGACTTCCGCCGGATGCGTGAAATACATATCGCCCGAGTAGCGCTTTTGTTCTTTGTGGGCATCTTCCGAAAATTGGTACGCTTTTGTTACCAATGTGGTGTCGGTGTCGCTTTTGCTCGTCATCGCGGCGAGGATCTCGGAAAGGGGACGAGGGTTGACGGAGGTCATAAAGCTGATAATACTGCGTGCACACCCGTTCGCAAAGGAGGAACGCCATGGGACGTCGAGAAGAGACCGAGATCTTTGTTCCCAAGTTGGGGGCCAATGAGGTCCCCGAGTGCGGCAAATGCGGTGCCGAGATTTCGGAGCTTGGTGGGCCTTGCCAAGCTTGCGGGAGCTGGCGGGTCATTATCGTGCATCAGAAGACGGGGGTGAGAACCTCCGTCCGCGACCAAAACGGCGACGAATGCCGGTGAGGTTGCGATGACGCGGCGCCCCTCGAGTTCGGGGCGCCGCGTGTTGTTTTTTACTTTTTTCCGCCTTTGGGGGACAACTTGTGCGGGTTGTGGTTGGGGCAGGATTTATTACTGCATCTTTCGGGAATGGTTTTTGTGCCTTCCATCATGAGAGAACCACACATTTCACACATGCGGCCCGTCGGCTTCGCTTTGATGGCATTTTTGCACTCGGGATAATTTGAACAGGAAAAGAAGATCCCGAATTTGCCTCTTCGCTCCACCATCTCTCCCTTTTTGCATACGGGGCAGGCGACACCCGTCTTTGTTCTCTCCAACTCTGTAGGGTCTTGGCGAACGAATTTGCACTTAGGAAAATTCGAGCACGCGATAAATCTTCCAAAGCGGCCCTCGCGCTCCATAAGCTTTCCCGCTTGCCGTGAGCCTGTCGAACGATTGCCGCATTCTGGGCATGCTTCACCGATATCTTTGGGCGGCGCGATCTCGCTGCCATCCTCTTTGCGCGCGCCGAGGCACTTGGGGAAATTGGCGCAGCTCATGAAGCGGCCATTCTTGGAGAGCTTGTAGACCATTCCACCGCCGCACAGCGGGCAGGGGAATTCTTTTGGAGCGTCGCCCATATTGGTGATCTTATCTATTTTATTTTTGCTTTTAATTGCCCTAGTGAACGGTCCGTAAAAATCTTTAAGCGTCTTTTCGTATTTGCGTTTTCCCTCAGCTATCTCATCGAGCTCATTCTCCATTTCTGCCGTGAATGTGTCGCTGATGTATTCGCCGAAGTTGCCTTCAATAAATGTGGAAACGACGTCGCCAGTTGCGGTTGGCAGCAGGGTACGGCCCTGTTTATCGACATAGCCGCGCGTCTCGAGCGTACGGATGATGGAGGCATATGTCGAAGGCCGGCCGATTCCGCGCTTCTCAAGCTCTTTCACGAGGCCTGCCTCACTGTAGCGCCCTGGTGGTTGGGTTTCTTTACCTTCGCTACGCGCCTCCACGAGAGAAAGGGGATCTTTTTCTTTCACCTTTGGGAGCTCCACGTCCTCGCTCCGGGCTGCCGGATCAGCTTTGAGCCACCCCTCGAATGTGACGCGTGAGCCGTTCGCTGTAAAGTCAGGAATGTCGGAGGTCAGACCTCCGACATGCTCGATATTGGCGAGTATTTTGGTGCGCAACATTTTGGCATCGGCCATTTGCGAAGCGAGTGCACGAGCACGGATCAGCCCATACAATTTTTTCTGTTCTTCGTTGTTGCCAAGAGAGCGTTTACCAGCGTCCGTGGGGCGGATCGCCTCGTGCGCTTCTTGAGCGGATTTGCTTTTGGTCTTGTACACGCGCGCCTCCACATACTCTTTGCCGAATTCCTTGCCGACGGTCGCGATGAGATTGGCCTGCGCCTCCTTGGCGAGATTTGTAGAGTCGGTGCGCATGTAGGTGATGTAACCAGATTCGTACAGTTTCTGCGCGATGCCCATCGTGCGCGAGGGCGACAGGCCCAAGCGCGTGGATGCTGCCTGCTGGAGTGTTGAAGTCGTGAACGGGGCTTTTGGAGTCCTTGATTGCTCCGACTCTTCGACACCCGTAACGCTCCACTTTCCGCTCTCCGCGGCTTTGAGGATTCGATCAGCTTCTTTTTCCGTCTTCGGTTCCTCGGTGCACGTGGCTACGAAGGCCTGATCTTTGTTTGTTTTGAGGTCGGCCGAGATGACCCAAAACGGCTCGGGCACGAACGCGCGTATTTCGCGCTCGCGTTCCATGATGATGCGCAATGCCGGCGATTGTACGCGGCCTGCCGAGAGGCCGTAGCGCACTTTTTTCCAGATAAGCCCCGAGAGGTCGTAACCGAAGAGGCGATCGAGCACGCGGCGCGCCTCCTGTGCGCGGACGAGTTCGTCATCTATCAAGCGGGGATTGGCAAGTGCTTCCTGCACGGCCTTTTCCGTAATTTCGTGAAATACAATGCGTTTGGGCTTTTTCAGGCCTATCGTCTCTGCCAAATGCCACGCGATCGCCTCGCCTTCGCGGTCGGGGTCGGTCGCGAGGATAACCTCGTCGGCCTTCTCCGCTTGTTCGTGCAGCTCGTCAATTATCTTCTGCTTCTCTTTCACGATCATATAGCGCGGCACGAATCCGCCCTCCACGTCGACGGCGTCTTTATTGCTCTTGGGCAAGTCACGAATGTGCCCCACCGACGCACGCACGGTAAAACCCGCACCGAGATATTTCTCGATGGTCTTCGCCTTGGCTGGCGATTCAACTATTACAAGTTTCATGTATAAGGGACAGTGATACTCCAGAAGCCTACCACATGTCAAATCAACGTTGAAAGAAATGATGCCCGGCAGGCGAAGCCGGGCATCTGCGGCAGGCGATCAATCACCTATCAGTCCAGAGCCCAGAGCTCGATCGAGCAGTGTCCTGTTCTGCGCGTGCGCACGCCGTGCATCTTGGCGCAAGGTGCTTTGGTCGGTTAGGATCCGCCTTTTTGCCGCAGCGTCCGTTGGGGGTATCGGCCCCGCAAGTCGTTGGAAGTTCCGCACTTTTCTCGGCGTTACGTATTGCGTTCGCAACCTTCCCCTTTGCGCCTTTACCAATGGTCATGGAATGTCCTTTCGATGGTCTCCATTTGGCAGCGTATCAACTATATAGAAATACTTCAACGCACTCGCACCACCCCCAATTCTTCCACGATGAGCCCTTTAATCTCCATTGTAGAAAGCAGCACATTGGCGTCGGTAATCGGCAACTCAAGTGACGCGATAAGTTCGTCCCGCGAGACAGGGGAATGGATTATCTCGAAGACCCGCAGTTCGGCTTCCGACAAGTCGTCACGCAATTCTGAAAGCGACAGAGGGCCTTCTCTTTTTGCGATGCCAAGCGCGACAAGAACATCTTCAGGAGACGTAATTGCCGTTGCTCCGAGACGCAGGAATTGATGCGTGCCCTTGCTCTCCGCGCTGAATATTGAGCCGGGTACAACCAGCAGTTCGCGGTTGTATTCCGTCACGAGCTTGGCGGTGATGAGACTCCCTGACTTTTCTTTGGCCTCAATGATGAGCGTCGCGTGCGAGAGGCCAGCCATGATGCGGTTGCGCTGGGGAAATGTGTAGTCGGTTGCTTTCTGCTCGGGCTTGAATTCAGAAATCAAAGCGCCGCCGGCCTTTAGGATCTCGCGCGCCAATCCGACATTCGCTTTCGGGTATAAGACATCCCAATTCAGCCCCGAGCCCGGCACGCCGACCGTTGTAAGTCCCGCTTCGAGCGCTGCTTTGTGCGATTCGGCGTCGACCCCGTAGGCCAATCCGGAGACGATAATGATGGGGTATCCGCGTAGACCTTCTATTAGATGACGCACCGCCTGTTTGCCGTACGAGGTCATCGCGCGACTTCCAACCACCGCGAGCCATCTTTTCTCGAAGCTTGGCATCTCTCCGCGTAGGTAAAGTTGCTTCGGCGGGTCCGAAATTTCCCGCAACAGCGGCGGGAAGTCGGCGGGAGAAAGTAGTTTGAGGTCGTCTGTCATAGTGGTATGATTTTATCATGTTGGATATAAAGTTTATCAGGGAAAACAAGGACATTGTCGCTGCGGGGGCGAAGAAAAAACATATCGAGATAGATATCGACAAGCTTCTCGCGGTCGACGACAGACGCCGCGAATTACAGCTCTCCATCGACGAAAAGCGCGCTGAGCAAAATGTTGCGTCGGATGCCATTGCATCCGCAAAGAGCGATGACGAACGTAAGCAGATCATCGCTCGCATGCAGGGTGTGAAGGAGACTTTGAAACTTGCCGAAGAATCCATGCAGGAAATTATGAAGGAATGGCGGACGATGATGATACAGGTGCCCAATGTGCCGGATATTTCTGTGCCGGATGGAGAATCCGACGCAGACAACAAAGAAATCCGTCGATGGTCTCCCGCCTCCGGCGATGGGGGCGAAGCGCCGGAATTTGATTTTGAGCCCAAAACTCATAGCGAGCTTTTACTGACGCACGACATGGCGGATTATGAGCGCGGGGCCAAGGTTGCCGGTTTCAGGGGCTACTTCCTCAAGAACGACGGTGCCCGGCTCGTCTGGGCGCTCGAGCAATTCGTACAAAGCCGATTCGCAAGAAAAGATTTCACGCCGATTATCGTGCCCTCGCTCGTGCGACGCGAAAGCTTCATCGGAACCGGATATTTGCCGCAAAGCGAAGAGGACCTCTATAAGACGCAAGACGGTGAGTATCTCGCGGGTACCTCGGAAGTAGCCAGCATGGGTTACTACACGGAAGAGATTCTCGACAAAAAGCAGCTGCCCATCAAATTTTTTGCATTCTCGCCGTGTTTCCGCCGCGAAGCCGGATCACATGGCAAAGACACTAAAGGTATTTTTCGCATTCATGAATTCGTGAAGTACGAGCAGATCGTTCTGTGCGAAGCGAGCCACGAAGAGTCGGCCAGACTGCATGAAGAACTTACGGCGAATTCGGAGGCGCTTTTGCAGGAATTAAAATTGCCGTATCGCGTCGTTGTGAATTGCGGCGGCGACTTGGGGTTGGGACAGGTGAAAAAATATGACATCGAAGCGTGGATGCCGAGTGAGAAAAAATATCGCGAGACCCATTCGTCTTCGTACTTCCACGATTTCCAGGCACGTCGGTTGAACATCCGCTATCGCGACGAAGGAGGGACGCCGCGCTACGTCCACTCACTCAACAACACCGCGCTTGCGATGCCGAGGATTCTCTGCCAGATCGTCGAGAACAATCAGCGTGCGGACGGCTCGATCAAAATCCCTGACGTTTTGCAGGGCTCTATGGGAAAAGATGCGATCGCGGGGACTCATTGATCTGCGTCCTCTCCGGTCAGGCAAACGGCCGCCGGCAGGACAAGAAAGGCTCTTCTCGAGGCACTCGCTCCGCGAGCTGGCACCGAAGCGCCCGATGCCCCTGCGCGCAAAGCGACGCAGGACACGTGCGATGATTGCGTTCATAATCCTTTTGCTCATCGGCGCTCTCATGTATGCCGTACATTGGGCCTCATACGCGCCGCAATTCTCCATCAATTCGATCTTTGTCACTGGGGTGCAACAGGTCTCCGGACAGGTCGTTCGCCAGTATGTTGAAACGATTCTCGACGATGGCTCGTATCATTTCCTTTCGCGCAAAAATACATTCGTCTACCCGCGCGGGACAATCGAGAAAGCGGTCGTCGGATTTTTCCCGCGCATCAAATCGGCAAAAGTCTCACATGCGTCGCTTTTGGCGACATCGATCACTGTTACCGTCGTTGAGCGACAGCCGTTTGCTCTCTGGTGCGAAGGTGCGAACGATCCCGACGCTTCGGTCGGGACCCCGACTTTACGTCGGGGCTGTTACCTTATGGATGATGAAGGATTCATATTCGCCCCGTTAGAGGTAAGATCACATAGCGGTCTGCCAGCGGGAGCTGGACCTCTAACGGGGTTCGCTCCAAAAGCTGCTTCTTCCACCAATATGCAGTATCTATTTAGCGGAGGGCTCGCCTCGTCGACCTCCCCAATAGGACAAACATTTGTCCGCGCACATCTGCCGGGCCTTGTTGCGCTCTTGCAACTTCTCGGGCAGGCAGGATTCGAGCCGGGCGGCGCATCGGTCGACAGCGCCCAGGATTTCTCGGTATCTCTTGCGCGAGGATTCGCGGTCAAGGCCTCTTTTGGCAAAGACGTGAGCGCCCTCGCCAAAGATCTTCAGCTCGTGCTTTCATCTGATTCGTTGCGCGGAAAAGAAGCGGAGCTTGAATATATCGATCTGCGCTTCGGCAATCGGGTGTATTACAAATTGAAGGGGGAAGCGGAGACGGCGACACAATAGAGAAAATGAAAAGGAGCGACTTTGTCTGTCGCTCCTTCTTGGCCTCCTGCGTCTTTGCCGTCTACTTCAGCTTGGAAAGACGCGCCTTCTCTTCATCGGTGCCATGAGCCCCGATGTACTTCTTGAAACGAGCCAATTCGGACCCCGTCATCTTGTCGTGTTGTCCGAACAAGCGATCGATGAACTTCTCGTCGCCTTTAGGCTCAAAGCCGTTCTCGAGCAAACACAGCATGGAACGTGCGGTTAATTCGATGGCGAAGATTCGCCCACCGTCTCTTTTCTTGGCCGCCATTTTTTGTCTGACCTCGTTTGCATTGCCTGACGGTACGCAATGAGAACAAATGTGAACCGTCAATCCTAATTATACTGTCAAAAAATGAGAATGTCAAAACGCAAGGTTTTGTGCTATATTTTTAGCTATGGAATCCTTCTGGAACAACTTGCCGAAGCCTTTTTTTGTGCTCGCGCCGCTTGAGGATGTGACGGATGCCGCGTTCAGGCGGCTCATCGCCGCGTATGGAAAACCCGATGTCATGTTTACCGAATTCACCTCGGCCGATGGACTAGTATTGGCCGACGAAGGGGGAAAGCGAAAACTGAAAAAGAAATTGTTATATTCTGAATCCGAACGGCCCATCGTCGCCCAACTCTTTACTTCGGTGCCCGAGCATATGGAAAAAGCCGCCCGGCTGGTTGCCGAGCTTGGATTCGATGGGCTGGACATCAACATGGGCTGTCCCGATCGCGCAGTTGAAAAAAGCGGATGCGGCGCCGATTTGATCAAACATCCAGAATTGGCACGCGAATTGATCAGGGCTGCCAAGAGTGCCGGGCTCCCCGTTTCGGTAAAGACGCGCATCGGCTACAGCGCCGACGAACTTGATTCGTGGCTACCGGAGCTTCTCGCAGAAGAACTTGCGGCGATTACCATCCACGCGCGCACGCGCAAAGAAATGTCTGATGTGCCCGCACGGTGGGACACGATTGCCCGCGCGGTAAAAATCCGCAACACCGTGCAAAACCCACGAGGCGACGCCTCGTGGGTTACACTCATTATCGGCAATGGTGATGTGGAGACAATAACCGATGCGCGCGCGAAAGCGGGCGAGGTGAAATGCGACGGAGTCATGCTCGGTCGCGCCATCTACGGCAATCCGTGGCTGTTCACGGCGCGCACGGACACTCCTTCGCGCGAGGAAAAAATTCAAGCGCTGCTCGAGCATCTCGCGCTGTTCGAAGAACTTCTCGGCGATACGGTGAATTACGCCACTATGAAAAAGCATTTCAAAGCCTATATTTCCGGCTGGGATGGGGCCAAGGAGTTGCGCGTGAAATTGATGGAAACAGAGAGTTCCGCTCGAGCTCAACAAATTCTTAATGAAGTTGTGGCGCGGCTTTCTTAGGAGTATGCTCGCTTGTGGACGGCACCTTACATACCCAATATCATCCGTCCGGAAAGGTAGTTAAAAATGGCAAGGACATCGGTTACGCGGGTCATTCCAACCGCCAAAGAGCCGTTCGGTCCTTGCGAGTTCAAGGACGGCGGTAAGGCAGAAGAAGATTTCTGCAAAGTAATGTCAGGCAATAAGCGCCTGAACGACAAATGTGGAAAATGCCCATCTCCGTTCCGGCTCTGCAAACAATGTGCGAAGACAGCACTAAGGAGTGACCCGCCCCCTAAATTTCAGACACTCATTCTGAACGGGATTACTCGTTAGAATGCAGAGATATGAAGAAACACCGCATCGCACTCGAAGTGCGAGAGCAGATTATTAGCAGGATCAAGAACGACGGCGTCTCCGTCGCACAAGCCGCCAAGGAGCACGGCGTCTCTGAGCCAACGATATACGGCTGGCTCGGCGGGAAGGCGAAGGGAGCTCCAAGCATGCTTGAGTACGTCAAACTCAAGCGCGAGCGGGACGAGCTTCTCCGGCTTGTGGGGGAGATCACCCTCAAGTTGTCAGAAACCCAAAAAAAGAGGTGATGGACGATATTGCACTCACCAAAGCTGCACGGGCCCGTGTTCTCGGAGTTGCGCGCTCCACCTTGTACTACCACAAACAACAACCCGAGCGGGATTGGCGGATGAAGGTTGCGATCGAGGAAGTACTCAGACAGCACCCTTCGTACGGACATCGGAGAATCGCCACTACCCTCGGGAGAAAAGACGAGCGCCCTGTCCTGCGCGTGATGAAGCTCTTCGGCATCAAGCCATATCGCCGCAGAGGAAGACGATGGAAGAAAACGAAGAAACAAGCCATCGAGTATCCGAATGTCCTCATGACCATGACACCGTCGCGCATACACGACGCATGGGTGTCCGACTTCACACATCTTGGATGGAAAGGACACGACGTGTCCGTCGCCACTGTCATGGATGTATACACGAGACTCGTTCTCGGGCTGTCCGTGCTCACGACGCACGGCAGTATCTTGGTGACGCAAGCTCTGTGGTCGGCGCTTCTCAACAATCCACGTCCGACGATCTTCCACTCCGACAACGGCGTCGAGTACAACGCCCTCGCGTTCCGGGAAGTTCTCACGAGCCTGGGTATCACTATCTCACGTTCAAAGAAGGGCTGTCCGTGGGAGAACGGCTACCAGGAGTCTTTCTACGACAAGTTCAAAGTCGAGCTCGGCGATCCGAGCCGATTCGACACACTCGGCGAGCTCGTTGCCGAGATCTATCGCACCGTCCACTACTACAACACCGCACGCATTCACAGCGCATTCGATATGCCGCCACGGTCGTTTGCGCAATTACAGGTGCCCGTTACAATGCAACTAATCGTTTAGAGTATGGTG
>MFKT01000003.1 GCA_001781125.1 Candidatus Kaiserbacteria bacterium RIFCSPHIGHO2_01_FULL_53_29 | reverse complement strand
TGGTATCAAGGTGATTGACTTGCTTGCGCCATTTATTCGAGGTGGCAAGGTCGGCCTCTTTGGCGGCGCGGGTGTTGGCAAAACAGTGTTGCTCACCGAACTTATCCGCAATGTGGCGGAGGAGTCCGGCGGCGCGTCAGTCTTTGCCGGAGTCGGCGAGCGTACTCGCGAGGGCAACGACTTGTATAACGAAATGAAAGAGTCGGGCGTGCTGGGCAAAACCGCGCTTGTCTTCGGGCAAATGAATGAAGTGCCGGGCGCGCGTTTGCGCACGCCGCTCACCGCCCTCACGATGGCCGAGTATTTCCGAGACGAGGAGGGAAAGGATGTTCTCCTTTTTATCGACAACATCTTCCGCTTTTCGCAAGCGGGCGCCGAGGTTTCCGCGCTTCTCGGGCGTATGCCGTCTGCCGTGGGCTATCAGCCGACGCTTGCGTCCGAAATGGGTGAGCTCCAGGAACGCATTACTTCGACGACAAAGGGCTCCATTACCTCCGTGCAGGCGATTTATGTGCCGGCCGATGACATCACCGACCCGGCGCCCGCGACCACCTTCAGTCACCTCGACTCCACGATCGTGCTGTCGCGGGCGCTGACCGAACTCGGCATCTATCCGGCCGTCGACCCGCTTGCGTCCACGTCTTCGGCACTCTCGCCGCGTATCGTTGGCGAAGAGCACTATCAGACCGCCCGCGATGTGCAGAAGACACTTCAGCGATACGCGGAGCTACAGGACATCATCAACATCCTCGGCATGGAAGAACTTTCCGAAGAAGACAAACAGACCGTCGCTCGCGCACGCAAGATTCAGCGCTTCTTTTCCCAGCCGTTCTTCGTCGCGGAGATGTTCACCGGCCGTCCCGGCAAGTTCGTCCCGCTCGAAGACACCGTCCGCGGTTTCCGCGAAATCCTCGACGGCAAGCACGATGACAAACCGGAAGACGCATTCTATATGAAAGGAGGTATCGAGGAGGTCTAAACTATGAAAATCGCCGTCTATTCAATTACAGAAACGCTCTTTGAAGGGGAAGCCGATGAGCTTATCGCGCAGACTTCTACGGGGCAGATCGTCATCTTAAATGTGCACATTCCACTTATCACGACCTTGCTCGGCCCGAAGCTTTCCATCATCAGAAAAGGCGAAAAGCCCCTTGAAATCGGCCTTGAAAAAGGGGTCCTTGAGGTGCGCTCGCAGAGCGAGGTCGTAGTGCTTATCGGAGAGCAAATATAAATAATGTATGCATACACTTACCGTACCGGTTCGGGCCGACCTGACGCATTATCAGGCCGGGGCAATCGTATTCCAGTGTTTTGACGACCGTTTTTTCCACCTTTTCGAGCGCCTGATGGAAGCACTTGAAAAAGAGGACGCGGAGGAGGCCGGAGTCGACCAGGCCGTGGTGTATATTGACCGCGTTATTACGGCCGGAGGCGCAAAAGACCTCGTGGCGGACGGCACGCCCGAACAGGTATCTCTCATGGGTCAGATCGCAAAGTCGGTCAAGCTCCACCACACCCACAATATCATCGCGATCACGCACGAGGACTGCGGCGCATACGGCGACGAAGCGACGCAGGGCGGCGACCGAGAGAAGCAGTTTCTCTACCATGTCGCCCGCCACCGCGAGATAGAGGCGGCGATTCTCGCCAAGTATCCCGAGTTTGCGGGCAAAATCCGCCATTTCTATTTGAGCATCAACGGCGCGATCGAGCTTGATATTGCAAAAGAAGAGTTGACCGAAGAAGAAGCGCGCGGACTTAGTCTCTTTGCATAGTCATTTCGCGCGCAGGTGGATGTAAATATCTTCGAGCGCACGAACAGCATCGCCAGATGAAATGTTGTTTTGATGGTATTTGATGTTGGTACAATCACCGGCCGCCCAGATGCCCGGTACTGATGTTTGTTGGGTCCACGGGTCAATGATAATGCGCTTGTACTCGTCAAGCTCAAGCAGGCCGGTGACGAAGCCGGTGTTGGGAACGAGACCGATCTCGACGAAGACGCCGGTTGCCGCAAGCTCTTTTTCCTCTCCGGTCACGGTGTCTTTGTACCGCACGCCGGTCACGAACTTGTCGCCGATGACCTCAGTCGGCTCGGCGTTCAAAATGGCGGTCATGTTTGCATGCGAAAGCACCTTCTCTATTGTGACCGGGTCTGCCTTATCAAATGCTGCGCCGCGATGCAGGAGAGTCACGCTTTTAGTGTACGCGAGGAGCTGGGCGGCGGTCTCAAACCCCGCATTGCCGCCGCCAACGACGGCCACATCTTGGCCGGAGAAAAGCGGCCCGTCGCATGAGGCGCAGTAGGTGAGACCTTTTTGGTCAAATGTATCCGCCCCTTTCACCACGAGCTTGCGGCGCGTCGAGCCGGAGGTGACGAGCACGGCTTTTGTTTCGCGAGTTTCGCCATTCTGGAGGGTGACAGTGAAGCCGTGCTCACTTTTTTCTACTTTTGAGACGAGGGTGTTTGCGGTGACGGTGAGGGTGTCGTCTTTGTACGCTTCGAGATGCTTTTTGAGCATGTCGGCAAAATCATTGCCGCTTATTGAAATGGTGCCGACCCAGTTTTGAATGTCGGGCGAAACGACACTCTGGCCGCCCCATTCTTTGGTAATAAGTTCCGTTTTGAGACGCTTGCGCGAGGCGTATACGCCAGCGGCGACTCCTCCGGGACCCCCGCCGATGATGATAAGGTCTAGCATGATGACAAGAATACCATAACTAGAAACAACCCGCCCCATTTTCTGTCTATTTCAGCTTCGAGCGGCGGAGGAATGCCGGCACGGCACCCCAGTCGTCATCATCGTCTTCTATCGGTTTCGGTTCAGGTTTTTTTTCTTCCTTTGGCGGCGGTATGTCCCCGGGAGTCTTGTGCGGGATGCCGAGAGAGTTGAAGATGCGTCCGCGCACCGGCTCTTCTTCGGATGGTTCTTCCATGCGCGCCGGACTGACCATTGTGCCGTGTCCTTGCGAGCCGCCGACTTCGGGGAATCCCGTCGCGATGACGGTAATTTTCACTTCGTTCTTTTTGAGTTTCTCATCGCGTACCGCGCCAAAGATGACTTTTGCATGCGGGTCTATGGATTCGGTGATGGCGCGGGCGGCATCCTGTATCTCAAGCATGCCGAGGTCGTCGTTGCCGGCAATGGCAAAGAGCACGCCTTTTGCACCGGTAATAGACACTTCAAGGAGGGGAGAATTGATGGCGAGGCGGGCGGCTTCTTCGGCACGCTTATCGCCTGACGCAACGCCGACACCCATGAGTGCCGAGCCGGCCGCCTCCATGATGGAGCGGATATCGGCGAAGTCAACATTGATGATGCCGGGCATGGTGATGAGGTCGGAAATGCCCTCGACGGCCTGCTTGAGCACATCGTCGCACATGGCGAAGGCGTTTTTCACGCTCGTCCCCTTGTCTACGATGGCAAGCAGACGGTCGTTGGGAATGGTGATGAGCGCGTCAACTTCCTTTTTGAGCTCCTCAATCCCCTGGAGTGCGAGGCGCATGCGCTCTTGTCCTTCAAAGGCGAACGGCTTGGTGACCACGCCGACGGTGAGGGCGCCGCTTTCATGGGCGATTTTCGCGATGACGGGCGCCGCGCCGGTGCCGGTGCCGCCGCCCATCCCGCAGGTAATGAAAATCATGTCCGAGCCCTTGAGCGCATTGGCAATCTCCTCGCGTGTTTCGTCGGCGGCGCGCCTGCCGACATCCGGGTTGCCGCCGGCGCCGAGTCCGCGGGTGAGATTTTTGCCGATGTGGATTTTTTTCTTCGCGAGTGAGTGGTGGAGGTCTTGCGCGTCGCTGTTGACGGCGATGAATTCTACGCCCTGCACCTTGGTGGCGATCATGTGATTGACGGCATTTTTGCCGGAACCGCCGGCACCCACGACTCGGATGCGCGCGAAGGATTCTACATTCGATTTTATTTGTTCCATAGGTGTATAAAAATGCTAAGGCGCCTTGGGCTGTTGCGAAAGGGCGTATCGGCTATCATACAGGGATACAAAAAATCTGTCACGACATTGACAGAGTACCTCTTTCGTGTGCTTGCCTTTTGTTTATTTGCATGTTCTCATGGAAGGAATTGTTTCAACCAGTTCAGTAGAGAATGTCCCGTTGCGCGCACGCCGGGGATGCCGGTATCTTCCTCCGGTCCACTGCAACCCCACACGCACAGGCCGTATGCAACCGCCCACGATGCGTCTCGCACTTTTCCGTTTTGACCGGGGTCGAGCGTTGCGATGCGCGACGGAAGCCGAAGTGATGCGCGAGCGAGGTCCTCTATGGTCGCGATTCCCGAACCGCCGCCGGTGATGATGATGCCGGCGGGCAAAAGACCGTCGCGTTTGATTTTCTTGAGGTGCGCGTCAATGAGCTCAAAGATGTCCGAGAGCCGGGCACTGACGATTTCATCAAGCTTGCGTTTTGAGTACGCCGCGCTCGTGCCGTGACCGCGTTTGAGTTTTTCGGCTTCCTCGAGCGGCACTTTGAGACCGAGAGCGATATCGTTGGTGATATCGGTTGAGCCGACGGGAAACACCTTGAGCGAGATGGGTGTGTAATTTTCGAAAACGACAATCGAAACGGTCTCCGCGCCGATGTTGGCGAGCACGCACCCCGCGCGCTTCTGCGCTTTTCCAAGCATGACGAGCGAGCCGGCAAGCGGCGAGGCCATCACATCGTCAACGACGATGCCGGTACTCTCGATGGCGCTCATGAGGTCATTGATGTGCTGTTCGAAGCAGGTGATAAAGAGCGACTCCACTTCAAGTTTCGTGCCCTTCATGCCGTGTGGACGCCCGAGCACCTTTTCGTTGTCAATGGTATATGAGAGGGGAATGGCATGCAGAATCTTGCGATTTGGCACCTTTTCCTGGATGCGCTCCTCGCTGTCTGCCATCGCTTTGTCGATGTCCACCTGCGAAATTTCCGAGTCGGCGCGCGAGGTGATGACTTCGCCGTATGAGCGTATCTCATCAAGACCGATGCCGCCGATGGAAAGGTACGCCTGTTTGACAGCGATGCCCGCCGCCTTTTCCGCCTGCGCCACCGCCGCACGGACGCTCTTGACGACCGTGCTTTCGTTGATGATGAACCCGTGCCGCATGCCGCGAG
>MFKT01000002.1 GCA_001781125.1 Candidatus Kaiserbacteria bacterium RIFCSPHIGHO2_01_FULL_53_29 | reverse complement strand
TATGCAGGAATGCCATCCGTTCCCTTTCTCTTTTGCTATTTGAATCTTCCTTTCTTTTCCCCCTCTCACTATGAAATCCTTCCTCCCCACTTTCCATCTTCCCATCCTCGCGCTCTTTCTCCTCCTCCTCGCAGGCTGCGCCTCCGAAAAGCCCATGACGGAAGAAGAACAGGCAGCCGACTACGGTCTTACCGTGGAAAAATTCCGTGAAGAGAAGAAGGCAGCCGGTCGCATGAATATGGGCATGGGAAAGCATAAATCGATGATCAAAAAAGACGAGTGATATTCCTTCATGACGGTCATGAAGACCGTTCTCCTCCCCCCATTGCACTATGAATCCCATTACGCACAACATCGCTGACCGCGTGAAACAACGCGTCATCCCTTGGATACAAACAGCGCAACCGCGCATGGAAAGCATTGCACGGAACGCGCTGGCATTCGCTCATAAAAGACCGCTCCTTGTCATTTCTTCCCTTGCAACGACAGGACTTCTCCTGCTCGTTGTCACCGTCGCCGCCGCGACCGAGGATACTCTCCCCCAAAACATCGCGGAGAGCGGTGGCAAAGAAAGTGCCGGAGAAGAAAACAGAACTTCCGTCACCGTACTCCCCGAGCTCGTTGATAATGCCTCGACAGTCATGCTGCTCGGCACCGTGCTCTCAAACAAGACCGCGAACATCTTCCCGCGCCGCGACGGCATTGTGGAGGATGTGCTCGTTGATATCGGCGACACCGTGAAGAAGGGGCAGGTCGTCGCGGTGCTCCTCTCGAAAGGCGTCGAAGGAGAAAGCGCGGCGGCAATCGCGCGGAAGAAAGCGGAGAAAGCACAAATGGAAGCAGAATATAATACATCGCAGAACGTTGCCAAACAATCCGTGAGCAAGGCGGAGCAGGAAATTGCGGAGAAGCGCGAAGCGCTCGCGGTGGCCATGCGGGAACAGGATGGCATGCTCCAGCGTCTCAAGCTTGCCGGAACGAACGTGGAACAGATGCAGGATCAGACATTTGTGACGCTCCGCAGCGCCAGGCAGACGATTGAACGGCTGCTGCTTGGATCGAATGCCCGCACGGAGCTCGATATCCGCGAGCAATATCTTCTTCCGAATCTCGGTATTACTCGAAGAGAAACACGGTACAACATCCTTCCTCTCTTCAATGCGATGAAGAAGCTGGAAGATTCCTACGAAAAAGCTCCGGAGAAGGAGAGGGAATCGCTGATGAGAGAACTTCTGGAGGTCTCACAGAAAGTTTTCCCCGCCATGCATGCTCTGGTCGCGGCAACGGGTCTGACACCGATTCCACTGCCGGGACGCGGCATATCCATGGATCCCGCGGAGATCACGGCGGAGGTGCACGATACGCAGTCGATGGTGCTGGAGGCAAAGGAGGAGTGGGAGAATGCTCTCCTTATGGAGAGAGAATTGAGTGCCAACGAACCGGAGCTTGCGGCGAAACTCCGTGGCGAGACTGCGAAAGCGCAAAGCAATGAGGTAAAACTCCTCGCAGAGGAATTGAAAACTGCGGAGGAGGAAGTGTCCCTCATCGCTTCCGAGCAGGATCAGATGGTGAAGATCGCGGAGCAGGGCGTCAACATCGCCGATGCGGAATTGAGAATGGAAACCGCGCAAAGCGGCAACCGCCAGATCCTCTCGCCGTTCTCGGGCATTGTCGCCAAGCGCTTCATCGAAGTGGGTCAGATCGTGATGCCGTCCGATCCGGTTTTCGAACTGACGGATGTGCCGACGACTCTGGCAAAGAAGGCAAAGGCAGAGATTCAGTTCGGGTTGCCGGAGAATCTTCTCTCCGCCGTGAATGTGGGGGACACCGTACAATTCTTCCGGCAATCTGATGAAGAGCAAATGTATGAAGCAGTCGTCACGCGCAAAAGTCCGCAGGTCGATGCAGAGACACACATCATCATGGTTCAGGCACGCATCCCGGATGAGCTCAATCTGCCGCATCGTTCAAGCGTTCGCGTGCGTTTGATGGATGAAGAACGCCCGGTCTTCCGCGTGCCGGCCACCGCCGTCAAGCGCGAGGAAGATGCAAACTACGTTTGGCTTCTTTCGCCGGATACGCAAAAGCCGACGCGAACAGCGGTCACGGTGATCGCCGAGGACGGTGAATTTGCGGAGATTGCAGGAGCGATCACCGTGGAAAGCCGGATTATCCTCGATTCCCCGCTCCTTTTTGCCGAAACTCACCCCCTGCAGCCATGATCAACACGCTCATCATTTCTGTGCTGAAGAACCGCATCTTTACCATTGTCGTTTTTGGCGCCATCACGGTCATCGGCATCATCGCAATGTTGCGCATGCCGGTGGACGCCATTCCCGATCTTTCGGAAAACCAGGTCATCATCATGACGGAGTGGATGGGGCAGACACCGAAGAACGTGGAGGATCAGCTCACGTATCCGCTCACGGTCAGTATGCAGGGTCTCGCGGGCGTTCGCACAATCCGCGCCACTTCGATGCTCGGCCTCTCGATGGTGACCGTCATCTTTGAGGATAATGTCGGCATCTACTTTGCGCGGGACCGCGTTTCGGAACGTCTTCGGCTCATCCAGGCGGAACTCCCTGACGGCGTCACGCCCATCCTTGGTCCCGATGCCACCGGCGTCGGCCATGTCTTTCTCTATACTCTCGAGAGCGATCGCCATACTCTCACCGAGTTGCGAACAATGCAGGATTTTATCGTTCGCTACGGTTTGCAGAGTCTCTCCGACGTTGCGGAAGTCTCCTCTATCGGCGGCTACGTGAAGAGCTACCAGGTCATTTTGGATCCGAAAAAATTGATACAGTATGGCATCGGCATCATGGAAGTCATGGAGAAGCTCACCTCCGCGAACAATAACGTTTCCGGAAAAGTCGTGGATACGGGTGGTCGGGAAGTTGCAATCCAGGGAGTCGGCTTTTTCCAGGAAACCTCTGACATTGCGAATACAGTAATCGGTGAAAAAGCCGATGGGATTCCCCTGACCGTGGAAGATGTTGGCGAAGTGCGCATTTCCGGACTCTTCCGACGTGCCATTCTCGCAGATGCGGAGGAGGAGAAGGTCGGCGGCGTGGTCGTGATGCGCTACGGGGGGAATCCTCTCAAAGTCATTGAAGCGGTGAAGGAAGAGATTCCGCGGCTGGAACAATTGCTCCCCGAAGGGGTGACGATCCGCCCGTTTTACGATCGCTCGCACCTCATTCGCGGTGCAATCAGCACGGTACGCGAATCGCTCCTTGAGGAAATGATCATCACCGCCATCGTCCTCGGTCTTTTTCTTTGGAATCTTAGCAGCACACTCATCATTGCAGCCGGTCTCTCTGTCGGTGTGCTCATCACGTTCATTTTCATGAGTATCGCGGGAGTTCCGAGTAATATCATGAGCCTTGGCGGCATCATCATCGCCATCGGCGCCATGGTGGACGCCGATATCGTCATTTGCGAAAACATTTTCGCCAGACTCTCGAAACACCCGCCGCAGAACAGCGCGGAGCGCCTCCGGCGGATTATCGAGGCGACGCTGGAGGTGGCGAAACCCATCATCCCGGCCATGATCATCATCATCCTTTCCTTTGCGCCGATTTTCGCACTGCAAGGAATGGAAGGAAAGCTCTTCTCGCCGCTCGCCTTCACGAACGTCTTCGGCATGGCGGGGGCACTCCTCGCCGCGGTGTTCCTCGTGCCGATCCTCTGCATTTTCTTCCTCGGCGGGAAACTGTATCCCGATGAAAAAATTCCCCTTGTGAATTTCCTCCAGCGGACCTATCGGCCGGCAATCGCGTGGGCTCTCCGGAAGCGAAAGACGGTGCTCGGCATTGCAGGAACTCTCGGCATGGTCGGCTTCCTTGCGGCACTCAACATCGGTTCGGAGTTTATGCCGCCGCTCGACGAGGGCAGCCTCTGGTATATGCCGATCACCCTGCCGGATGTCACCGAAGAACGCGCGCAGGAAATCCTGCTCGCGACCAACAAGATCATCGCGGGATTTCCGGAAGTCGCCATGGTCGTCGGCAAGGCGGGACGTTCCACCACCCCTACCGACCCCTCGCCGCTCGCGATGTTCGAGACGTTCATCACCCTCAAGCCAAAGAGCGAGTGGCGCAGGGGCATGTCGCGCGACAAACTCATTGGAGAAATGAATGACGCACTGCAATTTGAAAATGTCTGGAACGGCTTCACGCAACCCATTATCGGCCGCATCGACATGCTTACCACCGGCATCCGCACGCAGCTTGGCGTGAAGATCTTTGGGGAGGATCCCGTACGACTCGAGAACATAGCGATCAGCATCGAAGAAATTCTCACCGGCATTCCCGGCGCAGTGGATACGGCCGCCATTCGCACCATGGGGCTTCGGTATCTTGATATTGATCTTCAGGAGGAGCTCCTTGCGCAGAACGGCATCGAGAAGGACGAGGCGCTTGCGATGATCTCCGCGGGCGTCGGAGGAGAGCTTGTGACTCGTACCATCGAAGGCCGTGAGCGCTATGGCGTGGAAGTCCGCTTGGCACAGACGTACCGCCAGGACATCGAGGACGTCCGATCGCTGCCGCTCATGGGGAGCCGGGGTAACACCGTGCTTCTCGGCAGCGTCGCCGATATTCGGATGGTGGACGGACCCGCTGAGATTCAAAGTGAAAACGGGATGCTGCGCACCGTTGTTCAGACGAACGTCCGTGGACGCGACATCGGATCTTTCGTGAAAGAAGCAGAACAAACGCTGCAGGAGAGATTGGAACTGCCTCGCGGGTATCGTTACTCATGGTCCGGTCAGTACGAGAATCAGCAACGCGCGACAAAGCGCCTCCTCGTAGTGGTGCCGCTCGCACTCCTGCTGATGACGACACTCCTGTACTTTACGTATCGCGATGTGTGGCTCACCGGCATGGTGCTCCTCACGATCCCCCTTGGCCTCGTCGGTGGCGTACTCTCGCTCTTCCTTGGCGGCATGAATTTCTCCGTTGCCGTTTGGGTCGGCTTTATTTCCCTCTTCGGCAATGCCGTAGAGACGGGAACGGTGATCGTCGTGTACCTGGAGAACGCTTTTCGTGAACGCTTCGGTCTTCCGCTCATTGAAGGAGAGTACGAAGAGAAAGTGGAGCAGCAACCTGTGACGCGCGAGGGGATTCGGGAAGCAGTGATCGAAGGAGCGACGAGGCGGCT
>MFKT01000001.1 GCA_001781125.1 Candidatus Kaiserbacteria bacterium RIFCSPHIGHO2_01_FULL_53_29 | reverse complement strand
TCTCGCCTTGCCGCTCCTCTCCATTCTGATTTTTTGCGGGGGGGGAATTTGAAAAAAGGAATGGGCGGCAAAGGCGAGGGGCGGTTTAAATCTAGTAATCCCATTTTGGGATTATACCATAAAAGGATATATCATTTAAATACATGAGCAAGTCCATATACTCAAAAGACTACAAAGACGTCATAAAACGCTTGAAAACGGGGCGTGTTGAGGCTGGGCTTGCACAGCAGGAGGTTGCCGATAGATTAGGCAAACCACAATCTTACATATCCAAAATTGAGTCGGGAGAACGCCGCTTGGACGTCGCGGAGTTCAAAAAGTTTGCGAAAATCTACAATAAGCCCACCTCGTACTTCCTATGAAAATAATTCTCCCGACATCAAACGAAATACATCGCTACACCGGCCCGGGCGGGTATCAGGCGGCGATGTCGAAAATAGACATCAACAAAAATGTTGACGTGTTCGGTTTTTACGACATCGCCATTCCGCCGCATAGCGTCAGCAAGGAGCACTATCACAACGAATTTATCGAACTGTTTTATTTCCTTACGCCGATGAGAATAAAAATAAATGACGAGGAGCATAATTTACCAACCGGAACTGTAGTAGTGCTCCATCCCGGGGATCGACATGAGGAGTATGCCAACGAAACGGCAGTACACTACCTCGCTATGAAATTCCCGTATGTCGAGAACGACAAAGTAATTACCAATGAATAACGAACGCAAAAAATCAATCATGCTGACACCGGGGACGCTTCGCGTAAGCCCCCGCGTCCTTGAAGCGTCCTCAAAATTGCAACTTAACCATCGTTCCCCAGAAATTGAGGGGGCGTTTGAAACAATAAAAGCGAACTTGAGAAAAATCATTTCGCTTCCGAACAATTTTGAGCTCGTTTTCTTTCCCACGACTGGACGCGGGGGTTTGGAGGCAATCATCGCGGCTACTGTTTCATCACACAAAACGCTTGTCGTGGTAAACGGTCGCTGGGCTACCTACATGGCGGAAGTGGCAAAGGAAAATAATCCAACAGTGGATATTCTGGAATTGCCGCACGACGCGCCGATTGATGTCGAAAAATTGCGCGAAGTGATAGCGTCTAAAAAACCCAAAGCGATATGTTTCGTATCGCACGAAACGGAGCGCGGTTTGCTCAATCCAACAAAGGAAATTATCCAACTATGTAAAGCGTTTGGTTGTTATGCGGTTATTGACGCGATGTCGTCAGTTGTCATTGAGCAAACCGATTTTGCCGCTTTGGGCGCAAGTGCGTTTTGCTTCAGCGCGTCAAAAGGATTACGGTCGCTTCGCGATATGGGGATTACCGCTATAGCAAAGTTGTTTGCGGAAACGCTTTCGCCAAAAGGAAATTACCTCAATTTCGCAGTCGAATATAAACGCCAATTGAAAGGACTGCCGCGCAATCCGTTTCCAACAGGCGCGGTTCTTGCCTTGCGAGAAGCTACAAACGAACTTCTTGAAGAGGGTATCGAAAATCGGCGCGCGTCCATTCAGGTCAACATGAAAATAATCCGCGAATGGGCCAAGCAAAGAAACCTTGAGGAAATCACGAAGCCGGAATATCTCGGCTGGTGCACCATGCCATTCCGTTTGCCCGGCGAGTGGACATATCCGAAATTCAGAGAAGCATTGCTCGAACGCGGATACGACGTTTTCTATTCATATGAAGGCGAAGAAGGAAAAACATTCGAGGTTTCGACGATGGGATTTTTGTCCGAAAAAGATATGCGAGGATTTACCAAGGCGGTAGACGATATTCTTCACATTGTATGAAAATTATATTTGGGTCGGACTATCAGGGCAAAAAACAAGTCGAGCGCATGAAACGCGCGCTGTCGCACGTTGGCAAAGTGGTAGATGTCGTCGAGAAAAATCCGGCACTCGATAACTACATTGATATTTCGAAAGAGGTTTCTCGACTGGTGAAAAAGCACAAGACAGAAGGTATTTTGATGTGCGGAACGGGAAGTGGGACAGCGATATGTGCGAACAAGCACAAAGGGATATACGCCGTCGCGTGCTATGAGCTCACGCACGCAAAGAACGCAAAAATCATAAACAACGCAAATGTTTTGTGTTTGTCCGCATTTACACCAGTCGAGAAGAATATAAAAATCGCAATGCGATTTTTAGAAACGAAATACCAGGGTAGAAAACCACATCGTTTGAAAGCAGTAAGAAAATTGGAGAAAGCAAATGTCAGACAAAGCTAACGCGTTGATAATTCTTCAGGGAGCCATCCCCGCCGTTTTAAAATGTTTTCCTAAAACGGCGGGGATGATGTGTGCGCTGGGAGGGAGGGGCAAACACATATAGATTTTGCGCCTCGCCATTCCTTGAAGAATTTTGTATGGCGAGGCTCCGCTTTGTATTCCTGATTTTGTGCAAACGGCTCGTTTAGTGCATTCGAGCCGTTTGCTCCTTGTTGTATTTGAATCCCGTCCGCTTCCTTTTCTTGGAATCTTGAAAAGGAAGCGCCGCCCCTCGCCTTTGCCGCCCATTCCTTTTTTCAAATTCCCCCCCCGCAAAAAATCAGAATGGAGAGGAGCGGCAAGGCGAGAGGGCGGGACGCGCGGTACTCCGCGCGTGGCGGGATTCAGAGTTGCCACGCGATCGGAGCGTACGATGCAGTTTCAAGCCACCACGCACGCGGAGCGTGCGAAGTCAGTTCCGCTCGAAAAAGGTTCGCGCAAAGGATATGATTACACCGCCAGACAGGATCTTGCGGATGAATTACTCAAAAAATAAAGGTCAACGCCATCCACGTATGTCTAAAGTTGTAATTATCCCAGCCGGGCAGTGGGGTACCGCCTTGGCAGTGCCACTCAGAGACAACGGCCGCGACGTAGTGCTGTGGCAAAAAAGGGCGAAAATGGAAGCGATTGCAAACGTTGAATTTCTTATTCTGGCTCCCCCTTCTGCAATTTTCCGTGAGATTGCGGCTGATGTCTTACCCAAGCTTAGTCCTCACACGATTGTCATCTCTGTAACAAAAGGACTGGAAGATGCTTCGCTGATGCGAACATCCCAGATCGTTGAAGAATTGAGCCCGCATCACGCGCGAAAATTTACCGTATTGTCCGGCCCGAGTTTTGCCGGGGAAGTGTCACAGCGCAAACCAACTGCGGTTGTTGCGGCCTCTCATTCTTCGGAAGCGTCGGAAAAAGTGCAGAGATTATTCTGCACTGAAAATTTCCGTGTCTATCGGACCAAAGACGTCATCGGTGTTGAATTAGGCGGGATGTTGAAAAACATTGTCGCCCTTGCCGCCGGCATCAGTGATGGCATGGGCTGTGGCGACAACGCCCGAGCAGCGCTTATCACCCGCGGATTTCGCGAAATGGTAATTTTGGCCAGGGCCGAGGGAGCACGTGAGCAGACCTTGCGTGGCTTATCGGGGATAGGCGACCTGATCCTAACGTGCACGAGCGTAAAAAGTAGAAATTATTCGACTGGATTCTCAATCGGCAGATCAGGAAGTGTCGGACGTAAGAGGGGTATCACCGTGGAGGGTATTCGTAACGCTCAGCTTGTCCTCAAATTAAGTGAGCGAAACCGGCTTGATCTTCCTCTTTTCTCACAGATCGCAAAAGTAGTTGCGGGGGAAAGATCTCCACAAACAGCGCTAAAGGAACTTATGACACGGTCAGTAAAGGACGAAGATTTGATATTTTGATTTTTACTCAGGTGCGATCCGGGTTATATCTATTCTCAATTCGAAGAGCAGATAACGTACGCTTCGTAAGAGCGCGTTATGCTAAAGTGTCGGTATGGCAGAGAGGCGGACAGTGGGGCTCATTCCCGTCGCGGCGGCGTTCGTCGGGAATCTTTTGGTTACGATCATCAAGGCGGGCGCCGCAGCCACATCGGGCTCAAGTGTGATGTTTTCCGAAGCGGTGCACAGCCTTGCCGATACGCTCAATCAACTTTTTCTCCTCATCGGTGTCGGCCGTTCGTTCAAGAAAGCCGACGACGACTTTGACTACGGATACGGCCAAGAGCGTTTCTTCTGGGCACTCCTCTCGGCGTGCGGGATATTTTTCCTCGGTGCAGGTATCTCGCTCTATAAGGGCGTCTCCTCGCTCCTCAATCCCCATCCGATCGAAATCCACGGGCTTCTGTTCGTCGTCTTGGGTGCATCCTTCGTCATCGAATTGCTGACATTCTGGATAGCCGCACGCGGACTCAAACGGTCGTACCCGGATGCATCGTGGCGAGAACGGCTCGCGCTTGCCGATCCGTCGACCCTCGCCGTGTATCTCGAAGATGGCGTCGCGCTCATCGGCATTGGCGTTGCGGCACTAAGTATTGCTGCGTCGTATTACACGGGCAATACCCTGTGGGACGCCCTCGGCTCTGTAGTCGTGGGTCTTTTGCTTGCGACCATCGCCATCGTTCTCATCCGCAAAAACCACTCCTATCTCCTTGGCCGCTCAATTCCGGAAGACGAGCGGGAGGAAATAATCGCCGCACTCGTGGCAGAGCCCGCGATAGAGCGCGTCATCGATTTCAAATCAAGCGTGCTCGGCATCGGTGTATACCGCATCAAGTGTGAAGTCGAATTCAACGGCAACGCCCTTCTCAAGGGTGCATATCAGAATAAATATCTGCAAGAGCGATACGAGGAGATCAAAGACGATTACGAGGCGTTCAAGCGTTTTTGTGTGGATTATGCCGACCGCATCCCGCGCTTGATGGGCAAGAAAATAGACGAGATCGAGGCAATGCTGCGCAAGCGCTTCCCCGCGGTGCGCCACATCGACATCGAGATCAACTAACATGGCACCTTTGTGAGTGAGCAAAATCTCAACCGTCTGCTAAAGAACGACAGGTATCAGGTCTTTCTGTTCACCTGTCCGGCAACACTGCCTTTTAGTTTCAGCTGCCACCCGTGGTTCGTCGTGAACAGACGTGGAGTAGTCTCGCGATGGGAAGTGTTCTGGCGGCCGCAAGAATGGGAGGCACGCTGGGGACATCTGCACAAGGATTTTTATACTCCGCTGCAGGGAATCGCGAAATTTCTCTTTACCGAGAAATACCTGTGGGGCGAAGGAACTCTGCTGGGAGGTATTGAAGGCGAGGAAAACTCACTGGCCGCACGAATGGCAGAATGTATCGAGAACTCACCGCACACATATCCATACTGTTACACCTATTCTTTGCCCGGCCCCAACAGCAACACATACGTCCAGTGGGTGCTCGACCAATTTCCCGAATCCGGCATGCAACTGCCGTGGAATGCCTTTGGCAAACACGCGGCTTCTTCGAAATATTATTGAAAGTGACCTCGCCGGCGCTCCCACAGGTACGCAAGCATAGCTGATACAGCCAGAATAGACGGGATCCAGTATCCGGGCAGATACAGCTGCATGATTTCCCACAGCGAGATCCAGTTGAAAGAAATCGTGCCATTCACGGTAGCGACATTGTCGAGAAGATTCTGGTCCTGCTGCTTCACGCCCGTCAGATTTTCGTTGGTGTATTTGATCTGTGAATCGATCGAGGCGATATTGTTCACATAATTTGAATTTTCATTGGCCAAACGCGATTTAAGTGTGATGAGTTCTGCCGACAATTGGTTAAGTTGTAGCGCAATTGATGCCTGCCTTGCGGGATCATTCGTGACTTCCGCACGCAGTGCTGTCTGCGTGTTCGTATTTGCGTCGATCTGTGATTGGAGCGATTTGACGGCGCTTGCATGACTGGCGACAAGCTGCTTGCGCTCGGTCTGCAGGTCGGCGATATTCTTCTCCACCTGCTTTTGCGTCTCCTCAATGCTCTGCTTCTGTGACAAAAGATTCTGAGATGAGATATCGACTTTCAAAAATCGCGGTCGGACGAACGATTCGATTTCGGTTCTAAATTCTTCAAATTTCGTTGCCGGTATGACGAAGCTCACATACCCGTACTTTTCCGCGCTCGATGTCTGATCGACACGACCATCAAATCCGCGAACGGTGGTCTCGGTGCGGCGCACGAGATCCTGCACACTACGCGTGCGCATCACGGCGCTGTATGAGATCTTATTGAATTCGCGCGTATCAGTGGCCGCAGGCGTGCCGCCATAGTACGGCTGCGGATAATAATCCGGGGCCATGACTTGAGTCGCTCGCGGCACACCCTGTGCGCTTTCGGCTATCCCCATGGTCGGCGGTGTCGGCGCCATTGTATTTGAGCTTGAAACTCCGTACCCGCCACCCATTCTCGAAATCGTCTGTCCGCCTCCAGACATCATAAAAAATGTAACGAGCGCGAGAAGCGCCAAGCTAATAGTGAGCCATGGTTTGCGACCGTGCGGAGTTTCAGTTTGATTGAGTGACATAGCCACTTAATAGTAGCATGAAGACGGGTACGAATCAGTAGGAGGCGTATTCCTTCCCCATAAATTCTTTGAGGCGGCGCAGGCCTTCCTGGATCTTAGTGGCATCGAGAGCATAGCTGAAGCGGATGCGCTCCGGCGCACCAAACCACGCGCCGTCGTAGGTAATCACCTTATAGGTGTAATAGAGGTCGTTCACCGCGCGCCCCGAATTCTTGAACTTCGGCAGGACGTAGAATGCGCCTTCCGGCTTCCAGAGCAGAAGCCCGAGCTCGCGCATTCCGTTGTACATCAGATCGCGCCGCGCATGCCAGACCTCTACATTGTGTCCTATGTAACTTTGGGGAGCCGAGAGCGCCGCGAGCGCCATTACCTGTCCCACGATACTCGTGTTCATCGCGGTGTGCGTCTTCATCTCCACGATCTTTTCTATAAGTTCTTTGTTCGTTGAGTACGCATAGCCCACGCGTAAGCCGCACATGGCGTAGGTTTTTGAAAAAGAGTTGACGGTGATGACGCGTGAGCCCTGAATGAGATAATTCTCGCGCACATAAATAATGTCTTTGTAGACTTCGTCGGAGATCACATACACACCAAGCTTATCGCACAGCGCCTCGATCTTTTTGAGTGTATCAATGTCCTGCACCGTGCCCGTGGGATTGGACGGTGAATTGATCATCACCGCAACGCATCCTTGCACTATTCTTTCAAAGACCGTGAAATCTACTTTGCCGTTTTTGTCCAAGTCGTAGTAGCAAGGCGTCATGCCCGCGTAAAGCACATTGAACGGATACGAATAGTAGTACGGCCGCGGCAAGAGGACTTTTCCCCTGGGAACGGAAATTGAGCGCAAGACGAGGTCTATCGCCTCCGAGGCGCCGTTGGTGATGACAAAGTGCTCTGCCGTGGCCTGCGGGTACTGGGAGGCAAGCGCGGAGCGCAGAGATTGTTCCCCTTGCACGAGACCGTACTTGAAGCTCGTGTACGTTTTCAGGATATCAAAGGCTTCCACGGGCGGCGGCAAATCCGGCTGGCCGGAGCCGAACGAGATGAGCGTATCGTCACCCTTGCCTATGAAAAATGCGGGACCGGATATGGGTTCGCTCATGAAAGAAGCCTTAAAGAATCTGGTGAATGAGCCATGTCAAAACTGACAGCACAAGCGCGCCCAGAAGCGCCGGCAAAAATCCCGCGACGATAAAACCGGGGACGATGAGTGTCATCGCCCAAAAGAGGAGCGCGTTCAAGATAAATGAGAACAGGCCGAGCGTGAGAATGGTGATCGGGAGCGTGAGAATGGTGAGCACCGGCTTAATAATCATCATGATCACAGACCACACGAGCGCGACGAGCAAGATCGTCGTCCAGCCGCCCGCAACCGTAATTCCCGGAACGAGATTGACTGTGAGAAAAACCGCCGCGACAGTGCCCAGATAGCGAAGGATGGTACGCATTGGAGCATTCTAGCACTTATTCGTATTTGTCCTCATCAAGCATTTCGCTCACCGGGGTGTCCTCATCCTCGTCATCAATATCCGGTTTTTCGAGAACCTCGTCTACCGCACCCTCGAGAAGATCGCTTCCCTGTCTTTCTTCATCGTCATGATACGCCATATATATTTGTTAACGCTACTAACAAACCCCGAAGTATGTCTCGCACGCTCAACAACTACGGGGCGCGAATTGCCCAATTCAAAGCGCGAGACACCACTTCTCGTCCCGTAGCCACATCTTTTTTATAGATGTGCGGTACCGGGACACGACCATTTTACCTACACCCCCGCAGCGTGCAATATTACAAATGACGAGAGTGTGAATAACTGACCCCGCGCGTGAGCGCGCCGCCAAGCGGCTCGAGTGTCGGCTACTGCCGATGCGAGAGGGGTCATGCCGGCACGAGCACGTGCCGGCCTCGGTGTAGAATGCCTCCAATGCACCCCAACGACGCCCTCACGAAATACTTCCGACTTACACCTGTACAGCTCAGTGGTTTGAAAAAACTAGGGCTTTTGACGGTTCGTCAGCTCCTGTATCACTTCCCCGTTCGCTACGATCAGGGTGGAATGGATTCAGCTATTACAGGACTCGTCGCGGGCGCTTCAGTGACGATCTTCGGCACCATCAGCAAACTCGACACGCGAAGATCGTGGAAGAGGAGAATTCCCGTCGGCGAAGCGGTTATCACCGATTCGTCGGGCTCGATCAAGATCATGTGGTTCCACCAGCCGTATCTCGCCAAGAAATTTTCGGAAGGGCAATTTGTAAAAGCGGTCGGCACTGTGGGGGGTAAAGGCGGAAAACCGTATCTCGCAAACCCGCATGTCGAAGCCGCGGATCCTGTCGAAGCGGGTCTTTTTTCTTCTCCTGAAAGCTCAAAGCTGAAAGCTGAAAGCTCTCTCTTTGCTGTCTATCCCGAAAGCCGGGGCGTCACATCGCTTTGGTTCCGCCATGCCCTCGACAAAGTATTTGCTGCAAACATTTTGGATCCCATGCAAGATCCCATTCCTGCGGAAATCGTGAAGCGCTACAATTTGCCCCCACTTGCGAACGCACTCTTGTATATTCATAAACCGGACGAGCTCAAGCATGCAGAAGCCGCGCGAAAACGATTCGCATTCGAAGAAATTTTTGCGATCCAGATCGCACGCGCCCGCGAACGTGCCGAGAACGATTCACAGGCGTCATTTCCAATGAAGGATGGCGATGCACTCGCAGAGAAATTCCTCGCCACCATTCCTTTCCCGCCGACCGTAGCCCAGCGGCGCGCTATCGCCGACATTCTTGCCGATTTCGGCAAGCTACACCCGATGGCGCGGCTTTTGGAGGGCGATGTAGGAAGCGGCAAGACTCTGGTCGCCGCAGCGAGTGCTTATGCGGTAGTAAACTCACGTCCACCGAATCGTACAAGCGGGACCTTGCAAGTTGCCTATATGGCGCCGACGGAAATACTGGCGGCGCAGCA
The DNA here is from genome assembly GCA_001781125.1 of Candidatus Kaiserbacteria bacterium RIFCSPHIGHO2_01_FULL_53_29. GTDB lineage: Bacteria > Patescibacteriota > Minisyncoccia > Phycocordibacterales > UBA2100 > UBA10103. The sequence goes on along the minus strand of MFKT01000001.1, from coordinate 60,024 downwards.
CTTCCAATCCTTCATCGAATACTTCGAGCATCTGCCGATCAATATCGCGCTTATGACCGGAAGCGGCTGCAAAAAATTCCCGTCGAAAGTGGACCGAGATGGAGCGACCGATATTTCGCGCGCGCAGCTTTTGAAATGGGTCGCGGGCGGCGAGATCGCCATGCTCGTCGGCACCCATGCGCTTATCCAAAAATCCGTGAAGTTCCAGCACCTCGCCTACGCGATAGTGGACGAACAACACAGGTTTGGCACCAAGCAAAGACGTGCTCTTGCGCATAAAGGAGATGCAGCCCCTCACTTTTTATCTATGACTGCAACGCCAATTCCCCGCACGCTCTCACTTACCATCTATGGCGACCTCGATATCTCTCTTTTGGACGAGCTGCCGCCCGGACGCGCAAAAATTACAACCGAAATCGTTAGCCCCTCGAGCCGAGCGAGTGCATACGAGCGTGTACGCGAGCAATTGAAAGCCGGACGGCAGGCATTCGTCATCTGCCCGCGCATTGAAGAGCCTGATCCTGCAAAAATAAACGCGCTGCAGGCGAAGTCGGCAAAAGCCGAAGCACAACGATTGCAAAAGGATGTGTTCCCCGAATACCGCATCGGCCTTTTACACGGTGGCGTCAAGCCACAGGAGAAAGACAGGGTCATGGCGCAATTTGCGGCACACAAGATCGATATCCTCGTTGCCACATCGGTGGTCGAAGTCGGCATCAACGTGCCCAACGCGACCGTGATGCTCATCGAAGGCGCCGAGCGATTTGGATTGGCGCAATTGCACCAACTGCGTGGGCGTATCATGCGAAGCTCGTACAGACCCTACTGTTTTCTCCTGCCCGATACGAAGAGCGATATCTCTCTGAAGCGCTTGAGAGCGCTCGCGGGTACCGACGATGGGTTCAAACTCGCCGAAGCCGACCTCGAAGCGCGCGGCGCGGGCGATCTTTTTGGGCGCAAACAATGGGGTGTGAGCGACCTCGGCATGGAAGCCCTAAAAAACGTAAAATTAATCCGCGCCGCGCGCGAAGAGGCGCAAGCGCTCATCGCAAAAGACTCAACGCTTTCAAACTACCCCGCACTCGCAGCGCGCGTAGAAAGCGCAGGACAAGAATTGCACGGGGAATAGATCGCTCGCTTTACCGCACTTCTGCCGGATCGAGATGCGCGATTTTGCGCATATGCGGCTGCGCCTTCCTGAATTCGTCAATACTGATGTCCATGATTTCCACATTCACAATGCGGCCTTTCTTGTCGCGATCAATCACAACGGAGTCTTCTACATCGGAATCAACGCTCTTTCCACGGCCGATGCGGAACGACAATACTCGTGCTTCCTTATCATAGCCAATTTTTACCATACCCTAACTGTATTTCCTGATCTGTGAAGTGTCAACGATAGTCACCACAACAAGTACGTCACCATGGCGCTCGCAAATCGCCATAAGCAAGTGGTCCTTCCCGGATGTGCGGTGACGATACCGTTTCTTGAGTAAAAATCTCAACGAGTTCTTGCTTGAAACTTCAACGCTGTCGGGTTTGCTGACGAATCTTTCAAGTTGCCTGCGACTCAAATTCCGTTCACGCATTCTTCGTTGTGCATGATTGGTAAACTCAATCTTCATCGCCCCATGGTAGCATCCCGTGGCGCACGCGACGGGACGCAAGAAATCATCGCAGAATAATTACTTGGCGGTGACCACTACTGAACCTGCGAGAGACCCGTCTGGCGAAAGTAGGCGAACAGTGTAAGTGCCCGGCGTGGTATAGGTGTGATTAGCCGAGCAATTTGGTGCGACAGCTGTATTCGCAGAAGCAACCGGGATCATCAGCTGCAAGATGTAAGAAAAGATAGTATGTGCAGCAGCCGAAGCAACCCGACACTTCATAGTTGCGTTTGTACTGTGCGAACCGTCACCATAATCAACGCTGTAGTTTTCGACACTCTCTCTACCATACCCTTGCCATCCGATCGAAGTAACCAACGGAACATGTCCGGATGTCGGAGAAACCCACATGCCTACAGCCGGCTGACCTTGCTGACCCGCGAAGAATATCGTGGTTTGGCTAGCAAGTGTCGCATTCCCCGTTCCGATTAGCCGAGCTGTGTAGGTACCTGGAGACGTATATTGATGGTTGGCTTGACCTCTGCCGTGAAGCTGGAACTCCAGACTCTCTGGCGTGTAATCCGCCGAGAAGTGAACAACGTAGCCGAAAACACAATCATAGCCAGAACAGGAAGTGCCGTCGCCAAAATCGACACCGTAGTACGATTGCTTATTCGAGCCTAACTTCCACGAGAATTGCAACGAAGTTGGTACCGTCCCGGATTGTCTTGAGGCCTGAAAGTCTATGGGATCTGTGCCGCACGCTCTTGCTATCGCCGCGCGGGTTTTTGGTCCAACAATGCCGATAGAATCTACCCCATTTTGTGATTGCCAGGATTTTACACTCGCTTCGGTAAGAGCGCCGAAATATCCGGTCGCTAATCCAGCCTGAAGAGAACCCTGCGCGATGAGAAACTGCTGCAATTGAACAACGTCAGTGCCGCGCGAACCGCGTGAGAGAGCGTAAGCGATATTCGGACATGAACCAGCATCCGTGAGAGCGCTTGCGGCAAGCGGAAAGAACAATGCGGCAGCTGTGATGAGAGCAACACAACGGTTTGAGCGCATACATCACTGCACCGTCCAAACGCCTTTGTCGCATAAAACACTTGGATTGCGTCCCCCGTTATTTAGTCCGTTCGTGAAATACGGGATATAGCTGATACTTTGTCCGTTAACCCGCGTAATGTTGCCCCACGGAGTTACACAATAGCTGCTTGAGAGGATACCGATCGATATGACCGAGCCTGTTGCCGGTGTTGTCGTCGTTGATTGCACCGATTTCTGTGACGTGGCGCCTGAAAGCGGGACCGAGCATTGGTAGGAAGTGGTACAACCGTATACGTCCAAGACCGGCTTCCAAGTAGTCGAGCAGAGCATCACAGGCGGGAGCGCACTCGGGCACCGGCTTCCGGTGACAGCCGACGCCGGAGATGACGTTGGAAGGTTACAATTGAGAGAAATGAGCATTCTTGTGCGCGGACCCACCACTCCCCATCCGGTCGATCCCGCGTCACCGGAGGAGACGAGCCCGTGCGATGATTGCCATTTTTGTACGGCAACTTCGGTCTGCGCGTTGAAGTAGCCGGTCGCCGATCCGGTACTCGCGGAATTCTGCGCGATGAGGAATTGCTGGAGCGAGAGCACATCCAGGCCCTGTGCACCAAGCGAGAGCGAGCGGGAAAGTACCGGACACGCCCCTCCCTGCGATTGGTTCGGGGAAAGCGGCTGCACGGGGGGAAGAGATTGGACGGACTGGACAGATGGTACGGACTGCGCTTTCCCCTGGGTCGCAGCGATCTGAGCAAGGATTGCCGCAATCTGCGCCTTGATATCGTCGCCGCTCAAAGCTGCCGCAAAGAATGGCGTCGCACAAATACCTGCGAGCAGCGTTGCAATTCCTGCGAACCGTATTTTTCTCATACCCGGTCAGTACAATTTCGAATAATTCTTGCCGCGGTATCAACGACGAATGGCTGCAAAATTCTCGAATCAATTTTTCTCGTCATACGCTGGTAAATATTCATATCAAGGCGATTCGAAATTGTCCTACCGGGCATATCATCGGGGCCTAAATTTGATACTCGTTATTGAGTGGTTATTTCGATGTCGTTGATCTGGGAAAGCGTCGGTCCACGTTTCAAAACGATGGTGTATGAGCCCTCGGAACTATACGTGTGAGAAAGAGATGGAGTAGCAATACTCTGCGCACACGAGGAGCCTCCGTCACTCTGCACGACATGAGACGTGCCATCGCCCCAAGAGAGATCGTAGCCCGTGCACGAGGATGGCAGGTCAAACTGCACATTGAATGAAAGCGAGTCACTGCCACCGGAGAGCAGGGGCGGATTGTACGGATAAGAATTTGGAGGATTTGTGGGATTCGTCGGATTCGTCGAACCGCCGGAAACGGTAACCGTGGCCGCCCCGACTTGAGAGCCCGATCCCGTGCTGAGCCGCGCCACAAATGTGCCGCCCGTCGCGTACGTGTGATTGATCTGCCAGTGCGTGGCACACGTTGAGCCGGTCGCGCAGCCGAAGGTTTGCGCCGGAGAGCCATCGCCAAAATTAATGCTGTGCGTGCCGCTTGTCGGGCTGATATTCGCCGTGAATGAAACGTTGACTGGCGCCACGCCGGAGGTCGGATATACCGAGAGCGCGGCAGAGCCGGCGGGGGTGCCGGAAACATTGACCGGTACCGTGCCTATGACCGTCGGGGTCGAGGCACAACTGCCTTGGCAGCCACTCGTGGACGCCTGATACGAGAGAAGTTGGGCCGAGAATGTGCCAGGAGTCGAGTAGGTATGCGTCCACGGGCTTTGCGTGCCGGGAGCGGCGCTTCCCGTGAAGCGCGCAATGGCCGTTCCATCGGCATAATTGATCCCGTAGAGGCCGCTTGGAGAAAGACCAGTCGCAGAAAAGCCGACAGCAAGTGGCGAGGGACCGGATGCGGGTATCGCAGAAAACGACGGGGTGCCGACCGAGACAACGATCGTTGCCGACCCGACCTTCGGCTGTGAGACGCCCGCACCGCCCTGATACAGAGTCGTCTTGAATCCCCCCGCCGTCGTATAGGTATGCGTGATGCTGTACTCAAGCCATCCCCCGACAGAGGCGGGAAGATCGACCGTCCCGGACGTGCCATCGCCAAAGTCGAGAACAGAGGCACAACCGCCGTTACAGAATCCCGCATCGTTGCTGTTGACGACGCCCGAGAACGTAACGGTAAGCGGTGTTGTACCCGAGGTAGGAGAGACCTTGAAAGATTCTTTCGGCAGACCGGGCGTTGTTTTCCGCGGCGGAGGCGCTGCAGGACCGGTGACGGTGACTGTCGCGGATTGACGGTGCACTCCTGCCGAAAGAGTGATGGAGTAACTGCCACCGTATCGGAACGTATGCGGATAGGTCTGACTCAATTGTCCACAATTACCAGCCGGAACAGTAATTTGCTGCACAGGAGCGCCATCGCCAAAATCGAGTGTGTAAAGGCCGCCGGCGCATGAGCCGGCCGTATTGAGTGTCGCGGTAACATTGACCGTAAGGGGTGCGTCCCCCACGATCGGTGTCACGCTGACAACACCGCTGACAGATGCAGGAGGCGGGCTCACTGCCGTTGCGGAGATGCCATTGATGCTGCCGCCGGCACAAATGATAGCGATCGCTGCCGCCGTGCGCGGACCGACGACACCGTAGCCGGTCGAGCTTGGCGTACCTGACGAGACGATATTGTACTTCGCCTGCCATCGCTGCACTGCCGTCTGAGTCAAACTTCCATAATATCCCGACACGATCGCCTCCGGATAGACCGCAGTGTCCTGCGCGAGAAATTGCTGGAGACGCGACACATCGTCACCGCTCGCGCCCTGTGAGAGATTCCTCCCGATGAGCGGACACGCGGCCGAATACGTGGAGATGCCGCTCCCTGAAGTCGTCGTGATCGCGGTTCCCGAAGTGCCACCATATCCCAGCTGTTGCTTGAGTGCCGCAATTTGATTGAGGAGTGCCTGTGCTTGCGCCTGCAGCCCCGACGCACTGGGTGGGGCCCCGACAGCTCCGCTCGTCGGGGTTGCGCCCGCGACAACCGTAATAGTACCTGCCATACTTATCCCACCGGGGCTACCGTGGAGTTTGCAATAATACGCGTAGATGCCGGGTGCATTGAATATCGCTCCGTAGCTCTGTCCCGCAGCCACCGTTCCGCTATCGAAGCTGCCGTTGTCGGCCGTTGCAGTGTGCGCCATGCTGCTGCTGTTGACCCACGTGACCGTGTCGCCGGAATTGACCGTGATATTTTTGGGCGAGAAAGAATTTGCCCCCATCGTTACCGTGACAGTCGCCGCAAAGCTTGCATGAGGGAGGAAGAGAAAGAGAAAAGCGGCTAGACATGCAGCTAGCGCAGGAATCCGAACAACGTATCGCATGCCACTCATTGTCGCACGGCGAGCCGAGGGTGCAACCTCGCAATTCACAGCAAAGTTCACTTATACGCCCACTAGGAATCGAACCTAGGTAGACCGTGTATAAGACGGTCGCTCTACCATTGAGCTATGGGCGCAACAGTACTACTCTACCGTCTTTTGCAAGTTTTCAAACACTTGCTTATCTCTATTCTTCCTGACATTGTTCCAGAGGAATACCTTTCCATTCATGGCAACGTATACGCCGGTCCCTCCGGTTATGACAACTCGAACAGGCTCATTCATGTCCCTTAGCGTATTGCTCTAGCCACGGCGATGGGAGCGCGTTTGTCGAACATGTCGGGAATGACTTTGTTGGCTGTCGGCTTTTTCACGAGTGCGGCTATCGCGCGTGCCGCCTTCAATTTCATCGCGTCGGTTATCTTCGTCACACCATGATCCAAGGCGCCGCGGAAAACGCCGGGGAACGCGAGTGAATTATTTACCTGATTCGGGAAATCCGAGCGTCCGGTGCCCACCACCATGGCTCCGCCCTTTTTCGCTTCGTCAGGCATGATCTCGGGAGTCGGATTCGCCATCGCAAAGACGATTGCCTTCTTCGCCATCAGCCGTATGTCTTCCGCCCTTACAAGATTGGGGCCGGAGACACCAAGAAGCACATCGGCACCTTTTCCTCCGGAGGAGGATCCGCCTCCGGCGGAGAGCGCTTCTCGCAATCCACCTTTGACACCCTTTGTATTGAACTTCGCGAGTTCTCTTTTGTGCGGCTCGGGTCTTGAGCGATTAACGATCCCCTTGCTATCAAGAACGATGATGTTTTTTGCTCCGGCCGCCCTGAGAAGTCTTGCGGTCGCCGTACCCGCAGCTCCAGCTCCGAGGATAACGACGCGAGCTGACGATAATTTCTTTTTGACGACTTTGAGCGCATTGATGATGCCAGCAAGTACCACGATCGCGGTCCCGTGCTGGTCGTCGTGCATCACCGGAATATCAAGTGCTTCGATAACGCGGCGTTCTATCTCAAAACACTTCGGCGCGGCGATGTCTTCGAGATTGATGCCGCCGAAGGCCGGCGCGATAGCGATGACCGTTTTTACAATTTCATCAGGGTCTTGTGTATCAAGAACGATCGGCACCGTATCGATATCTGCAAATGTTTTAAAAATCGCAGCCTTCCCTTCCATCACCGGAAGCGCGCCAAGCGCGCCGATGTTGCCGAGGCCGAGTACAGCGGAACCGTCGGAAATGACCGCGACGCTGCGACCCTTCATCGTATAAACCCTTGCCTCTTTTGGATGTTTTGCAACATATGAAGAAACAGCAGCAACACCGGGCGTATACACGAGGGAGAGCTCGGCGCGATTGGTAATAGGCGCCGCCGGCACGATCCGTATCTTCCCCCCAAGCTTCTTGTGGAGCGCCAGCGCCTGTTTTGCAACATCTTTTTTTGCCATATTGCCGCCAGTGTATACTTCTTGGATGATTGACACAATAACCCTCAAAAAACCCTTCGATGCCCACGTGCACCTGCGGCGCGGAGCTATGTTGCGAGCGGTGACGCCGATAACGGCAGAGAAATTCTCTCGTGCCATCGTGATGCCCAATACCGACCCGCCGATAGAGACCGTCGAACAAGCTGCGGAGTACAAAAAAGAAATTCTTGCTGCTATACCGAGAGGCGACGCCTCTCGGTTTGAGCCACTGATGACTCTCTATCTTACGAAAAACCTTACGCCTGCAGAGATCGAAAAAGCAGCCGGGAGCGGCGTCTACGGCGTCAAGTACTATCCATGGGGCGCGACGACGAACTCGCAGTGGGGCTACCAGAATATTTTGGAGGCGAAAGACGTGCTTAAAAAGATGGAAGGGGTCGGCCTTCCCCTGCTCCTCCACGGTGAAGTGCATGTGGACGAACGCAACGAGGAAGTAGACCCGTATCGCGGAGAGCAAACGTTCATTAAAGGTATTCTGCCGGAACTTCTCACCTCGTACCCCAAGCTCAAGGTATCGCTCGAACATGCGAGTTCGGCGGAAGCGGTGGATTTTATAGAGAAGAACGGAAAGGAAGGAAGACTCGTCGCGACCATAACGGTGCACCATCTCTTGTACGATCGCGGCGATGCCGAGCCTCGTCCCCTCCTTCGGGTAAAACCTCTGATAAAAGAAAGATCGAATAGGGATAAGATCCGAGCGCTCGTTAAAAAAGGACTGCCTTTCGTATCCGCGGGAAGTGATTCGGCCCCGCATCCCGAATCCAAGAAATTCGCGACGACCGCGGCGTTCGGCATTTTCAGCGCGCCGGTTGCGGTTGAACTCTATACGCAAGTATTTGATGAACTGGGGTGCCTCGATAAGCTCGAGAACTTTTTGTCAGTGAACGGTCCACGATTCTTCGGACTCGAGCCGAGCAGCGAAACAATAACGCTCGTGAAAAAAGATTGGCAGGTCACAGAGCCGGTCGTCACCGACGAAGGTGTGAAAGTATGGCCCATCTACCACAAAGACATGGGGCTTGGCAACGAGACGATACACTGGCAAATCAAAAAATAGCTTTCAGGTGCTAGCTTTCAGATTTCAGAAAATATTTTGCACGATTTTGCTGATAGCTGAAACCTGACAGCTGACACCTATACCAGTGGTTGATGTTCTATATCCTCTTTCTTTTTGGGAGTTATGCCGTTGGCGATAAGGATGTTCTCAAATTCCTCGCGTTCGATGGTTTCCACCACTACCAACCGGCTCGCGATCGCGTCGAGCGCTTTGCGGTGTTTGGTGATGACGCCGAGAGCGATCTTGTGTGCGCCGGAGATTATTTTCTTCACTTCCTCATCGAGCTGTGACGCAACTTCCTGCGATTGTTCTCCCTCGACCCCCTCGCCGAAGATGGTGCGCTGGGCCGAGGTGGCAAACGCGATCGGACCCATTTTTTCCGACATGCCATAACGGGCGACCATATTGCGAGCGAGCGCGGTCAATACCTGAAGATCATTCGAGGCGCCCGTCGTGATGTCATCGAATACCAATTTCTCGGCGATATAGCCGCCGAGGGAAACCGCAATATCGTCCAAAAATTCTTTGCGCGACTGCATGCGGCGATCCTCAAAGGGCAGCTTAAGCGTGTAGCCCGCAGCACGTCCGCGGCTAATGATGGAAATTTTGTGCACCGGATCAGCGTACGGCAAAACCGACGCAATGAGTGCGTGGCCGGCCTCGTGGTACGCGGTTATCTCTTTTTCTTTTTTGTTCAACACGTGCGACCTTCGCTCGGGTCCGAGCATGACCTTCTCGATGGAGCGGATAAGGTCGTACTGCGTGAGTTCCTTCCTATCCTCGCGCGCGGCGAGGATGGCGCCTTCGTTCATGAGGCTTGCGAGATCTGCACCGGAGAATCCCGGCGTGCGTTCAGCAATGACGATGAGGTTTACGTCGGGGCCGAGCGGCTTTGAGCGCGCGTGGACTTTGAGTATCTCTTCACGGTCTTTGCGGTCGGGCAAATCGATGGTAACGCGCCTATCGAATCGGCCCGGGCGCAAGAGCGCGGGATCGAGCACGTCGGGTCTGTTGCTCGCCGCCATCACGATGACTTTTTCATTCGGCTCGAAGCCGTCCATCTCGACGAGGATCTGATTGAGTGTCTGTTCACGCTCGTCATTGCCTCCGCCCACTCCCGTGCCGCGCACGCGCCCAACCGCGTCTATCTCATCGATGAAAACGATGGCGGGTGCGGCTTTCTTCGCAGTTTGGAAAAGATCACGCACACGGGATGCCCCCACCCCGACGAACATCTCGACGAATTCAGAGCCGGAGATGGAAAAGAACGGTACGCCTGCTTCACCCGCAACAGCGCGTGCAAGCAATGTCTTGCCCGTACCCGGCGCACCCATAAGAAGTACGCCTTTTGGAATGCGCGCGCCGATCTGGATGAATTTCTTGGGATTTTTCAAGAAGTCGACTATCTCAAGGAGTTCGCTTTTTGCTTCCTTCGCTCCTGCCACATCTTTAAATGTTACTTTCTGCACCTCATCTTCCGGATTCACGAGCCGCGCCATCGATTTACCGAAGCTAAATGCCTGCATGCCGCCGCCACGCAGCTGCCGCGAGAGGTACCAGATGACGCCAAAAAGAAATACGACCGGCACGAGGATGGGCAAAAGTGTGAGCGCCCAGAAACGCAACCCCCCCTCATCTTTTATCTCGATCACCACCCTAGCCAATTTTTCAGGCTCGATGGAATAATCCGAGAGGGTCTGCAAAAGTGCTGATTCCGTTTCTTTGCGCGACGTCTTTTTCGTTTCGTCCGTATAGACGGCAGTAATTTTGTCCCCTGATACTTCTATCGAGACCACCGTTCCTGCACTAATGTCGACTGCGATCTGGGAAAGTGGCACCTCTTCGCTTTTATCGAGGAAGTATTGCCGCACCAGCGAATAGCCGGTGGAGAGCACGAGAAATACCGCGAATGCCGCCGCGAGCTGTATCCAGATAGAAGGGCCCCCCGCGCCAGCTGGCTCACCTCCCCCGCGTGGCTTGCGGGACGCTTCTTTCCTAGAGTTTGCCATGGACGTGCATTATACATATTTAGCCTGTTATGAAAAGAAGCTTCCGATTCAGCATAGTATGATTTGCGCATGTCACAGGAAAATAAAACCGCCATCATCTCGATAGGCGGCGGCATGCGAAGTGCCTATGGTGCGGGATTTCTCTACGCGCTCAAGACGATGCTCGGTATTCCCCACGCCGATATCATCGTCGCGAGTTCGGGCGGTACCGGAAATGCGTTGTATTTTATAACCGGACAAAGTGAGGCCGCAGAGCATGTTTGGGGTGAACTCCTCCCTACTCCGCGATTCATTTCGTGGACACGTCGACCTATCATGGATATTGATTATCTGGTGGACGATGTCTTAAAAAACCGATTCCCTTTGAGGACAGACCTCCTTGCAGAGAGTAAGACGGAATATTTTGTGCCTCTTCTCGATGTAAAGACCGGAGAGGTCCGATACGTCGGCCGTGAAGATGGTGTCGACCCATATGAACTCTTGCGTGCATCAAAGTCCATGCCCTTCTTCTTCGGAAAGGCCGTTTCCCTGCTTGGTCACTCATATATGGACGGGGGCATTGCGCTCACCGCGCATGACATGGTCGAGTATGCGATACAGAAGGGCGCAAAGAGAATCCTCGTGATTGACAATAGAACTCGTCTGACCTTTGGGAAACGTCTCATACTACTCATATATGAGCGCCTCCTCGCCACAAGAGCAACTCAAAAAGCGATCCGGCACTGGACCGCTCACCATGGAAAGGCGCCGCGAGTGGGAGATGCGCAATGCGTTGTTATACACCCGGAGTTGCCGATCTGGCCCGCAACAAAAAATCCTCGCAAGATCCGTGCCATATTTCAGATGGGCATCGCGGACGCGCTCGCGCGGGCGCAAGAATTGCGTACACTGTTTGCATGACCGTCGTTGAAAACAAAAAAATTGGTTTTGACTATACGATCCTCGAGGAGATCGAGGCGGGGCTGGAATTGCTCGGATTTGAAGTGAAGTCTCTGCGCGCCGGACGGGGTTCCTTAAAGGGCGCACGTGTCGTTGCGCGCGGCGGTGAGGCATATCTTGTGGGAGCGAGTATCCCTGCATGGCAGATAAAGAACGCGCCAAAATCCTACGACCCCGAGCGCACGCGCCGATTGCTTCTCTCGCGCAAGGAAATCGCCCACGTTGCCTCGGCAGAGGGTGAGAAGGGATTGACAATTGTGCCACTCAAGGTGTACAATAGCAATCGAAAGCTGAAACTCCTGATAGCAATCGCGCGCGGAAAGAAAAGCCAGGACAAACGTCATAGCATACGGGCGCGTGAGGAGAAACGTCGGATCGAACGTACGTTGAAAAAATAACCTTGTCCTTCCCCACCCATGATTCTCTCGTAGAATCGTGGGTGGGGGATGATCAGTTTCGACAGGGAAATAGGAATATGTCTGTGCGCAACAAAGTTGTGGCATCTTTTTAAACTGCCTCAAAACTCAAGTGCGAACAAAGTAGCACGGGGGGTTCTTTCTCCGATTCAGGCGAAAGACCTCGGCCTCGTTTTTGCCTAAACAGCTCGAACGACCGTTCAATCAGCAGTTGTCATTTGCTCTGATTCGAACGCCATAATCAATTGACTCGAGCTCTGCGTCACTCCGCGCACTGCTTTCAAGAAAGAGAGGTAAGCGCGATGCACTTTTGATTGTTCTTGATGCACCGCGACGAAAATTCAGAATAATCTACGTTGTGTAGAATCGTTCATATTCTCTTCTCTGGACGCGAGTGCAATTCTCGCCATCTCCACATAAGTACATGTTATTCACGTTCTTCCATATTCTGTTTTGCGCAGCATTACGGAATAAAGGTTCTATAAAGATCGACAGGACAGAGTTTTTCTGGCTTTGTTTTGTTTCTATTCCCCTATCGAACATCTCACCGAGGCAATAATCTTATTTGTAGTTTCTGATGCGCCAACGACAACGGCACTCATTCCATTGCAGCCAGAAAGCGCAGTTCCTTCTCCGTTTTTGTTGAATGTGACACTTGATCCATCTCCTGCCACACGAATCGCCGAAGTAGCCTCATCACTTTCTTTAGTACCGAACCCTGTGCGTTCCCAATCTGAAGGATGGTTAAATGTAATACTCCAATCGTTGGTGTACTGCGACCAGCCATCCGCAGAAGTGTTTTGCTTTTGTGAATAAAAATAAATGCCTCCTCCAACAAGAATGACAACTACGATACCTAAAATAATTATTTGTATTCATATTCAAATAATTATTAATCTATTAGGCGAGTATATACCTTTTTGGGTAGGTTCTACTGAACTCCCACAACCTGGCTAGACAACCCTCTGCTCACATGTTTTTGCAAATTCCACAAAACCAAGTATGTACGTCGTATTTTCGATTTCCTCGACAAAGGTTCTAACGTCATTCACTAGTTTCCACAAAACCAAAAGCCGCCGCGTCTGACGCGGCGGCTTTTGGTTACACATTCCTCCTACTCTTCCGCTTCTATCTTCGAACGATTCGTGGGGCAGGTCTTGCCGCATCCGGTGCACTTCTCATCGCCCGGCTTGCACGTCGAGTGCTCCCCGCAATTACATTCATCCATACTCATAAAAAGTTACGCCGCTAATACCGCAATCGTATACCCAACGCTTATCCTGTAAAGTGCTATTTTCCCCTATCGAACAAAACCTCCTGCGGTCCGGTGTAATGAGGGCCGACTTGGTAGCTGTTTAATATCAAAAAATGATTGGCTTGCGGTCGATGGAGATTGATTCGACCCAGCGAATATTCTGTTTTTTGTCTTCCGAATAGTAGACAATGACCAACCGACTGCCGACATTCAAAAGTATCGTGTACCGGTTGCCCTTCACTCGCTTACGTCCAGTCACTCTGGATTCGGAAAGGTGTGTGTCGATTGTCTTCGTGATGTTATCGTAGATTTTGTGCGCGTTCGCGGCATACCCCTCTATAATTTGCTTCTCATTCCACAAGCCTGAATCGAGATAGATCTCTCGAAAGAGAGTCTTGTACGCATCGACGAACGATTGGAGCTCAAACTGCGCTTGATCCCTATACTGTAATTGCATGTCGGTCTCGAGGCCGAGCTCGTCGAGGGACGGCTTGCTTTTTCCATGCCGCCCGTAGTTCTTTGCGCAATTGTTCAGCAGACTCGTCGATATACGCATGCATCAGGGCATGAAGTTCTTTCGGTGCGTATCCCTCTTTTTGTTTTTTCCCAGTACTTGTCCGCGTCTTTTTTTGCTTCATACGAGCCATTATACCATACAGCCCCACTGGTTTCTATTTCACTCTCGCAAACGATACCTCCTGCGGACCAGCAGCGTAGGCGGCCACTTGGTATGGTTGGAAAATAAAGGTGACTTTTTCGGCGGAGATCACAAACGAGCTGAAATTTCCGGGATTGGAATTGGCGCCCTCGGTAAACATTCCCTCGCCGAGTTTGGACTTGAGCTGTTCGGTCGCCGCCACAGACACTTGAGCGACCGTGAGTCCTATCATCTTGAACGCATCGTCTTGAAGAAGTTGCTGATTGGAAGCGCGGTCGAAATTGAGTCCGCTAAAGAGCGTGTTGGGGTGTGCGCCGCCGGTGTACTGCGAAATGATGAGCTTGACGCTTATCACGTCGGGTCCGATATACGCGGAATCAAACCGCATCGTGAGCTCATTTTGCGGGCTCGACAAGTCGGGCGGATTGGCGGGAAAGCCTTTGACCTCGGTTATTGTCTCGTCAACATTCTTTTTTATCTGCGCATCAATAACGGGCATCCCAAATTGCGGGTACTGCACGTCAATTTTGTATTGCGGCGTTTCTTCCTGCACATTCGCCGTCGTAATTCGAACGCTGTCTTGCACTTGCACTTGCACCTGTGGTGTGGTCGTAGCAACAGTTGAGATCTGCGGCGCCTGCAAGCGAGTCACGAGAAAATACCCCGCCCCGAGAAAGACGACCAGAGCGACGAGGTACGTGAACAGGCGACTCATGCCTTAAGTATACCCTGTAGTGAAGCAAGGCTCTACTACGGGGTATACCCCTCTACCACCTCCAAAGCCAAAGACGCTACATCCCGATCCCCGCCGTCACCTGGACCGTCCCGGTCCCGGTGTCTGCAACAGAAATCCCAAACGTGCGCGTGTCCTTCTTGGCGGAAATTATCGTAGTTCCGGCGGAATTTGCCGTACCCTCGAGTGTCCATCCGGCTTGTGCAAGTTGCGCTTTGTAATACTCAACGACGCTCGAGACCGTTGCCTTCGCCGAATACACGACCACCGAGCCCGCTTGCCCCGTCTGCGGATTCGAAGAACCGGAATACTGGATGGTGCCGCCGGAGTAGATGGCGGGGGCGTCCGAGGGCCAGTTGTCCGGCATGCTGGTGGCGCCGACCGTTACGCTCCCTTCGCTGTTGCTATAGGTGGTTGAGCCGTCCGTATTCCGGTCCGTATTCACTCCCGCCGCTCCCATCATGGATGGAGCGCCGCGCATCAGCACCCATCCAAGCAGAAGCAGGATTACAATGCCGCCGATAATGTACCACATCTTGTTCCCCGAGCCCGACGTAGCGGGCGCATTCGTACTTCCATCTGGCATACTCATTATTTTTACGTTGCTAAGTCCTTTTAGTCTCTCACTCGCTCTGGTAATGCGCAACTAGTAGGTGTGTGCGGCTATGTATTTCTTGATTAGATCGACGTTCGTAGCCAAAATCTCAAATCGTTCGGGAAGGGTTGCAAGAGTCTGAAAACTTGCCGGCAAATCGGGATTGATACCGATCGCTTCGCGGATGGTGTCGGCAAATTTTGCGGGCAACGCGGTCTCAAGGCATATCAGAGGCACACTGTCCTCGCGGTGCTTGAGTCCAGTTGTAACTCCGTCGGCGGTATGCGGATCGACGAGGGCGCCGTATTTTTCGTGGACCGAGCGAATTGTCGCAAGACGATCAGCGTGCGTACTTCTGCCCGCAACGATGCCGGTTGCCGGAATGCGTGCAAAATCCGGCGAGCCGGAAATATCGAACGCGCCTTTCTCTGCGAGGTCACTCCAGAGCTTTTGCATACGGGAAGCATCGCGGCCGACAAGATCGAATACATAGCGTTCAAAATTAGACGCTTTCGAGATATCCATCGATGGGCTCGACGTAACTGCAACTTCCGCGCCGGTGCGCGGGCGGTAGACACCGGTCGTAAAGAATTCTTCGAGCACGTTGTTTTCATTGGTCGCAAGAATGAGGTGTTTGATAGGGAGACCCATACGCCGCGCGATACAGCCCGCGAGGATATCACCAAAATTCCCTGTCGGCACCGCAAAAGAGACATGTTCGGTATTTGCGCGCGTCGCTCGAAAGTATCCCCAAAAGTAATAAACGGTCTGCGCAAGGATGCGGGCCCAATTTATCGAATTCACCGCCCCGAGGTGGTGTGCGTGCTTGAATTCCCCATCTTCATTCACTTTCTTCACAATATCCTGACAATCATCGAAAGTACCCTTGATGGCGATATTGAAAATATTTTTATCTTGAAGCGTGTACATCTGCTTGCGCTGGAAATCGCTCATACGACCGAGCGGTGAGAGCATAAAGATGCGAATACCTGCTCTCCCACGCATCGCATACTCCGCGGCGCTTCCCGTGTCGCCCGACGTCGCACCGAGGATGTTCAAAGTTCCCTTGTCTTTTCCTCCGGCGGATGCCAGTGCGTACTCGAAGAGTCTGCCGAGAAGCTGGAGCGCGATATCCTTAAATGCAAGCGTCGGACCCTCCGAGAGGCCGAGAAGATAGAGATTGTCTTCGAGTTTTTTAAGCGACACTATTGTCTCGCTGCCAAATATCTCTTTTGTATACGTATCAAAGATAATTTTCCGCAGGTCAGCGGACGGAATATCGTCGATATATTTCGAGAGAATCGCAAACGCAAGTTCGGGGTATGTCATGCTGCGCATCGCCTCAAGTTCTTCGGCCAAGAGTTTCGGATATTCTTCCGGCACATACAGACCACCATCGGGCGCAAGACCCTCGAGCAGTATTTTGAGAAACGGCTGCGGAATGCCCCCTCCGCGCGTCGAGATATAGCGCATCAAATGATAGTATCGTTCATTTAGTTATATTCCAACTGATGCAGAAAGTTTGACACGAGCTTCTCATTCGGGCAGTGTTTCATTGGCGGACACCGATGTCCGAAATGTGAGGTGGAAAATGATAGAACGTCGCGATAGGTTAGAGCTGGTCAGTGCCGCGAGATGCGTCTCGAACCAGCTCCACACGCTGAAGCCTACGAAAGAAGCGAACAGGCCCGAGCTCCTGAAAAATGCTCCGATTCGGGGGTTCTTCGCGTTCACATTCACAAGAGTGATCCTCTTGAACACGCGCTGGAGCGACGAGGAGTTGAAGAAGCACGGCGAATGTGCGCGAAACGCCCTATCGTTCATCGGCGTGATGACAGTCGAAGACATCGTCGGGAAGAAAAAGGTCACACAAAGAACGGTGATCCCCGGCGAGAAAGGCAAGAACCCGCTCACGCTGGAGCAGATCGCCTTTGCTCCCGGCATGACTGCAGACGCGGCGGCACTCACGATCGACCTCCTGATGGCACTCGGCCATACGGTCAAGAGCGAGCCGGGATCCTGGAAACCTCCCCCTTCGGACGATGAGAGGGGGCACGCGCTTCTGTCCGCACTTGGCATTGCGGCCTGACTGGTGGCGCGAACGGGCGCGGCGGGAGTAGAACCTCTCCGCCGCGCCCACGATTTTTTATGCGTATAATCTCGAAATGAATGTGCGTTCACTTTTGTACGGAGCCGCGGTGATTTTTGCTACACTCGCCATTCTTGCAGGCCGCACCGCCCTTGCGCCGATTGCGAATCATAAAGCGGCGCAAAGCGCGCTTGCGGCTGCAACGATACAGCCTGCAACCACAACGCCCGATGTTTACCCCGTTGCCAAGGTCATCGACGGCGATACGATCGACGTCGTGATGGACGCCGCACTGACCCGCATCCGCATTATCGGACTCGACACGCCGGAGATTGTCGACCCGCGCAAACCCGTACAATGTTTTGCGCGCGAAGCTTCCGATGAGGGGCACAAACTTCTCGACAGCCAGTATGTGCGACTCGAATATGACGCTTCGCAAGATACATATGATAAGTACGGCCGTACGCTCGCCTATGTCTTTCTGCTCAATGGAACAAACTACGAGAAATTCATGATCGAGAATGGCTTCGGCCACGAATACACCTATCGCCTTCCGTACAAATACCAAGCCGAATTCAAAGCAGCAGAACAGGAAGCGCAAGCGGCTAAACGAGGTCTCTGGGCCGACGGAGTGTGCCTGGGCAATACGACAAAACAGTCCACATAGGAAAAGGGGCTGGAGTTTTTCTTCTGTATACTTCGAGAATGTCTCTCAAGGTATCTGCCCTATTGGCCGTCCCTTTTGCACTAGTGATCCTCGGCCCGCTTTTCACGGAATCGGCAGGTCCTTGTGCTGATGGCTCGGCGGGTCATACGGCTACTCCAGGTGAAGTCCGCGCAGGTGCTCTACCGGGAAGACCCGTTTGTCCCGGTGATACCAAAGCGGGAATCACCAACGACGCCGGAGCAGCGAAAGCATATTTACAGAGCATAGCGAGAGACCTGCGGAATTCAAAAGCTCCACCGACCTCAGGAGGTCGTATCGACAAGCTAAACAACGCGTTTGCAACGTGCGCGGCTAATTTTCTCAAAGCATACGCACAGAAATACGGGCCTATCTTTGTCGTGTCGGCCTTCCGATGCGGGCCGCGCTCGCCTGCAAGCATCCAATGCGACCGCACGGAGAATGCGAGGGCCAGAGGAGCGACGAATTCCAACCACCAAATAGGAATGGCTATGGACGTGAATCCGGCAAGCGGCAACTATGCGCAACTGCATGCGTTCGCGAGAGCGAGTCCGCAATTTGGCGTCGGCTTTCCGCTCGGCATGGGCGACAGGCCGCACATGCAACCAACGAACATGCGCAGCCCGTCATGCAGTGGGGTTGCGGGTACCCCAGCCAACACCCCACCTCCTCAAACATCTCAAACCACACCTACTTCCGGAATAACGAGCGGGATACGGGATTGGGCGCAGGGTTCATCAGCCATGAACACCGCGGAGTGCTTCACGAGTCTCAATCCTCCCGTCATCGCGCCACCCGGGACGGTCCAGCAATCGCAGTGCCTAACTAACGGACAGGGACAACAACCTCAACTCCCGCCGCAACCGCCCGCGCCTCAGCAGCCATCGCCACCACCTCAAATGCAGCAACCGCAGATGCCGCCACAGCAGCAGTTTCCCCAACAGCCTCAGTCGTCGATACAACCGGCGCTCTCCACTCAACCAACGCTTCAGGCTCAACCAACTCTTTCTACACAGCCGACGGTCTCTTCGAATCTACCGATTCAATCATCACCCGCAAGTCTCCTGACGATACCAAATTCACCAATTTCAGCTGGGCAGAATTCAATTCTCGATCTTCTGACCGCGACCTCAACGACCACCGGAGAACCGATCGCGCTCAATCTGAATAGTAACGATGGGTCGGGGGCAGCGACGGGTAGCCTCTCCGCCTTCTACCTCATCCGGCAACTCGAAAATCAGATGGATCCGGTCAATCAGCCGATCATGACAACAACAACCCCTCTCTCCCTCAACAACGACCTCTTGAATTCTGTGGAGCTGCAAGCTGCTTTCCCCCGTGCACTAAATGCGGCAACGGGGACTGATGTTTATATTCCAATTGACATTGGGCCTTCTTCGGATGCAACAGCGCCCGAAAATATCAGTGGTCGCATCGTCTATGCGACGGCGACGCCAGCAACACGTCCCATTATCATGGCGCCATCGATCTCGCAGCAGCAGACGTTCACATCTCCCGACCTTGGCAATGCTCCTGTGTCTGCCAATATACCAGCAGCGAAGCAAAACGATGCGGTGCTCATAAGAATTCTTACGATCTTCAGGGATACGCTGCTCCTCGCGCTTGAGTATTTGAAACCGTTCGGAAGCCGTGCAGCCGTGCAAATATAAGTGAGTACTTGTACAGTCGCCGGAAGTGAGCAGTGATTTTCTCTGTATACTTCTCTGTATGTTTCGAACTGACCTGAACGACACTGGAGTGTTCGTGTTTTTTCTTATCGTCGCAGTCCTAGTGGTTACGGTTCCGCTGTATGTCAGAGCGGAGTGTAAAGATGTCGTGTGGGAGAGCGCAGAGTACAACGACCTCCTCAACAAAGGGTGGGGACCCATCGTGATGTACAACGTCGCACCGCCCCCCGGAACAAAACACCAGCTCTGTAGTGGCTGGAAAGATAGCCTATCCACTATCCCAACACTACTGTCACCGGAACCCCCAGAAACCTCTGGCAGCACTCCAGTCGGTACACGACCCGCGACAGCGGCCGATATACCGAAAATGGAGTCAGCTGGCATACCGGATCCGCAAGTCGGCATGCCGTGGAATACGAAAGATCCGAATACCGGCCAAGCTGCCGGAGAAGCAAAACTCTGGCTGCGACAGCATGCGACTAAAGACGCGAATATCTCGTGCCTCAACACACAATTCGCGGAAAAGTTGAAAAAATTCATGGAAGCAGTTCCTGGCGGCCCGCCAAAAATCACGGACGCATATAGAGGCCCCGAGAAACAAAACGGTCTCGTCGCCAGCAGGGCCTCAAAAGCAGGCCCTTGCCAGTCGTACCATAATTACGGACTCGCGGCCGACTTCAACGCAAACAAGGCACTGTTGCCATGGATGCACGCCAACGCTGGCAGATCTGGACTCCGTACCATTACCGGCGTCAATGGATGGGACCCGGGTCATTTCCAAAATGCGGAGGGCAGGCATGGACAATGCGGCGCATGCAACAGTGGCGGGAGCGGAAATGGTTTTCTCCCTGCTCCAGAGCGCGGATCGCCCTCCTCCGGACTTGCCGATCAAATTCGCCAAGCACTTGGTATGCAGCCACCCCCACCTCCTCCACCGCCACTGCCCCCACCTCAAATGCAGCAACCACAGATGCAGCAGCAGCTTCCGCAACAGCCTCAATCCTCTGCGCAACCGATACTTCCTGCGCAATCCAGCATTTCCTCGGAGGCATTGGGGACTCAATCGTCAATTGCAAATTTACTGACACCGGCAAATTCTTCGCAGAATTCGCTCCTCAATCTTCTTACCGCGACCTCAACGACCACCGGAGAACCGCTCGCGCTCAATCTGAATAGTAACGATGGGTCAAGGACAGCGACGAGCAGCCTCTCCGCCTTCGACCTCATCCGGCAGTTCGAAAATCAGATGGATCCGGTCAATCAGCCGATCATGACGACAACAACGCCCCTCTCCCTCAACAACGACCTCTTGAATTCTGTGGAGCTGCAAGCCGTAACGGGGACTGATGTTTCGAGCTCCGTAGATACTGCGGGAAACTCCGACGTGACAGCACAAAATCCCAATACCCTCGCCTCCGCACCACCCGCCCGTCCCATCATCATGGCGCCGCCGATCTCGCAGCAGACGTTCACATCTCCCGACCTTGCCGGAAACCCTGTCCCGGTCAATGCAACGAAGCAAAACGGGGCGCTAATACAAATTCTTGAGATATTCAAGAACGTTCTCCTGTACGCACTCAACTACTTGAGATCTGTGAGACCGTATGGAAGTGCCCAGACTCAAGTGCTTGCGCTCTAATGCAAACAATTGTATCGGGCCCCTATCTCGTGCTATAGTCCCCCTAACAAATGGGTCCCGTTAGAGGTTACGGAAGTTTCGTAGTAGTATGCGGATGATACATTTGCAACAGATGAAACTCTACTCACAAAAGTTTATACTCGCGTCGGAAGCGCAAGCTTCCTACCTCTAACGGGATGGGATTCACCAAGTACACATCACAGGCCGAAAAGACTCGCGCACGGATGAATGAGGGCATTCGCGCGCCGGAGGTGCGAGTCATTGGGCCAGAGGGGGAAAATTTCGGGATCCTCGCGATAAGCGCAGCTATCGCAAAGGCACAAGAGTTGGGACTCGACCTCATTGAGATATCCCCCAACGCGCAGCCGCCGGTGTGCAAAATTACCGATTATGGCAAATTCAAATACGAACAAAAGAAAAAAGACAAGGAAATAAAATCAAAAGCGCATGTGACGGAAACCAAAGTGACACAGGTGAAGATCGGCACGAGCGAACGTGACATGCAGATCAAAGCCGGCAAAGCTGCGGCCTGGCTCAAAGAGGGACATCGCGTGCGCGTCGATCTTTTTCTCTGGGGCCGGTACAAGTATATGGAGTTTGGCTTCCTCAAGGAGCGCCTCGAGCGTTTTCTTGCGGTCATTCCCGAGGGTTACAAAATAGCCGAGCCGATCCAAAAGGGTCTCAAGGGGC
This sequence comes from Candidatus Kaiserbacteria bacterium RIFCSPHIGHO2_01_FULL_53_29, assembly GCA_001781125.1. GTDB lineage: Bacteria > Patescibacteriota > Minisyncoccia > Phycocordibacterales > UBA2100 > UBA10103. The sequence continues at coordinate 38,053 of MFKT01000001.1, read as the reverse complement.
TTTCCGTATCGATCGAGCGGGATCCGTCCAAAAAAACATCCGCGCCGAAGGCGCCGAAAACGCCTGATCCTGTCGCACCAGCCGAAGACCACGCATAGTGGCCAGATCTTGCTTGAGCTCTCTATACATGCTTCCCGTGCGGATGTTCGTAACCGCGCGGGGGCATCAGCTTGTACACAGGGGGGCATCAGACAGTTAGAAATGTTGTCATAATGCTGACATGCCTGGAGAGGGTCCGAATTTGCGCGACAACATCGCTATTCATCCGTTGCTCGTATTGGTGGCAATTCTCGGCCTCGCGAATTTCGGTCTGACACAATTCACCAGCACTGCACCCGACCGCTCTGCGTTTCTTGCGCAAGCCGCCGCCGCCGCAGCTACTTCGGGCGGGGCATGCGAACAGGCGTATAACAAATGTATGACTGATCCCAACGAGAAAGACAAGAATATGTGCGAGACAAATTGGCGGAACTGCGTAATACCAAAGTGCCGGGAGAAGACGGCAAAAGGCATCGAGCAGTGTCCCAAAGATCCTGATTGTGAATCGTCATGCACAGAAGCCGCATACAGTCAGAGCGGCATTTTGGGATGCTGTGTTGGTGGTCCGAAGCATAGCAATAAGTGTACAAAGCTGCTCGACGGGAAATGCGTACCGCCGGGGAGCAAGCCGGGTGGTACACAACAGGCAGGTAGCGGATCTCCCGGAGCGCCGCAAATTCCGAGTGCTGCGGGTAAAGGGGGGAATGATACCGGGCCTTTGCAGCAGAGTGCAGCCAACCTCCAACTCCAGCCACTCGACGCACGTTTGGAAGCGAAGGACTCTTCGGAGAGTAAAGCTCCGCTACCTGAAAATGGATCATTCAGTGACATTGAAAGCGATGCCGACGAATATGGAGGAGAGGATTATCAGGACGAAGCGTCGATACCGCAAAACGCGCAACCGACCCAGGGTGTGGCCCCTGAGAATATCCAGCGCCTCATGGCTGAACAGAGTGGTAGTGGTGTCGGCGGAAGTGATGCCGAAGAAGCCTTCAAGAGGAGCGGCGCATACACGATGACGCAGCAGTTTTCTTCCGGGAGTACTTTCTCACAGGAGCAAACGGGGGGCTTCGATTCGTCAAACCAAGAGACGTCGGGATGGGTAGATTCGATCCGCGATGCTGCTGCAAGTACATGGAATGCAGTTCGGGACACAACTGCAAGCGCATGGGAAGGGGCAATGGACTACTTAGGCATCAACCAAGCCGATACATCCGGACTAGAGAGTATTCAGCTGGACCAGTCTACCGAATTTCAATCGATGGATGAACTCCAACGAGCCGAAGTCCTGATGGTCAATGAGAATGCGGCGGATCTTCCAACCCCTCCCCCCACCGAAGACCTGCCGACCAATGATCGAAGTTCCTTGGAGGCTCAATCACAAAATCAAGAGCTAGCGAATGAGAGCCCTAACCCGCGTAGGGATATGCTCGAGAATCCCGATACAATATACAAGACCGGTTCAAGCGATGGAGCGGAAACGCAAAATCAATTACTTGCTCCTGACCAAGTGTCCCCACAACCCGAACGTAGTTTCGAGAATAGTTGCGGCATGTGTATGCAAACGACTCTCAGCTCATGGAGGGATGTGGAGGTGTCGGGAATTGATACATTCGGGCCGAACAGTGACGTTTCGACTTACGGCCCCTTTGATGCCCCGTGGGCGCCGCCCGCTCAGTCGGGTCAACCGAACGATTTATTCTACGCGAACGCGGGTGACAATTTGCCGCTGAATCCGTATGTGACGACCGGACCCAATGAATTTCCTAGCTACGTAACAGACGCTCAAAACTTCTCACCGCAAGAGTTTAGTAACAGACCAGGATTTGGCCTTGCGCCGGAGTCGAACGATTCAGGGAGCTCTAACTTCACAAATGGCAATAGTAATGGTCAACTCCCTCCCTCTTTCGATGGTCGTGCGGAAGCCCCCAGAGCAACGTTCGTAAATCCCGACGGATCCTCGGGAATACAGGCATCTTCTCCACTGCTCGGAGAGACACCCGCAGAGCCAAACCGCACCAACTACGACTACTACAGGGAAGTTTCAACTCTTGACCCCGTACCCATCGCAAACCGGGTACCGGATTCACTGATTGGTAACCGTGTCAGTCTGCCACCAAACATAGGCAACGTCGATGCTTTCGTGACAAATCAAATCCTAGGCGGATTCAATGCTGGTAGAGCTTTCTCAAACTACTTGTTTGGAACAAACTACCCACAACTCCCGTACTATCGCTATCGCTAGCCATCTATCAGCCGAGGAGTGCCAAAGGGACCGGACGTACACGAATTTGCTTTTTGTCCCCTTTCGGGCATAATGCCCTGACCGCCGAAGTGCGGTTTTTCCATGAAAACCAACAAATCATTCAGCAAGCGCCTGCGGGTAACGCGTCGGGGCAAGATCGTTTCGCGGGTGCCCGGGCACAATCACTTCAATGCCAAGCGCTCCGGCAGCGAGAAGATGCGCAACAATCGCGCCAGCAGCATGCAAATGACACCACAAAACCGCAGTCGGTTTTTGCCGAATTAGTTCGACTAGCTCACTACAAGTAATTTATGTCGAGAGTAAAACGGGGTGTACAAAAGAATAAGCGGCGCAAGAATATTCTGGCCCAGACCAAAGGCTATCGTTTCGATCGTTCGCGCAAGGAGCGGGTTGCCAAGGAAGCGATCCGCCATGCCGGCGCACATGCGTTCCGTCACCGCCGCGCAAAGAAACGCGAATTTCGCAATCTTTGGACACTCCGCATCAATGCCGCCGTGCGCCCGCTCGGGTTCTCGTATTCCAAATTCATCGGCGCACTCAAGAAAGCCAACATCCCCCTCGACCGCAAGGTTCTCTCCGAACTCGCCAAAGACCATCCTGCAGTGTTCGAACGGCTGACGAAACAGCTCCACGGCTAGACGGGAAAGTTTACAAAACCACCTCCTGATTTTTGCCGGAGGCACTCCGGCTGTCATGGTTGTTGTAGACGAGCATCGTCGTCTCCTTTTCTTTGGTTACCATTTCGATGAGCCTCTCGACGAGTGCCTTGGGATCAGAGTCGAAGACGATCTTTTTGTTGGGCCGGTGCGCTTCTTTGATGACGTGCCGCAGAATCTCATCAGTCTCCCATGTGCCTTCGAGAATGCCGATGGGGCGGCGATCTTCGAACGCAACCGCAAATTCGTTGAGGGTCCCGATGCGTCCGCACCCGATAATCATTGCGTCGGAGGAGCGCACAAAGAGCAGATCGCGCCCCGCATAGCCGAAGCCCGTATATACAATGACATCCATGAATTCAAGCGGGAGTTTGTATGTCTCGACATGTTCGCGTTCGTTCGCGGCGGGCGAAAAACCAATAGAGAAACCGCACTCGTCCTTCGCGCCCATCGCGGCGTACATGGGAAATCCGGTCGTGGCACCCGTGGTGATGATGCTACCCTGCTTTGCGATCTCACGTCCCAACTCCTTTGCCTTCTCATATGCATCGAGCCCGCATGCACCAGTCTCGGCTGCGCCCGAGATGCCGATCTTCACGACGCCGTAGCCGTCGGGCAGTCGACAAAAATTGAGCGGTGGTGCCGTGTGGTTTGGATGGAGATTCCTTTTTCCCATGAAGAAGATTGTATCATTGAATTTTCCAGTAAAAGCGAGTGCGGGTGTTGTCTTTTTCCGGCTTCGCAGCCGCGTCGGCGGCGAGACCGAGCGCTGCGGCACCAGCCGCTAGAATAGCGACGGAAAAAGATAACATCCGTCGAGCACCCCCTTACCACTCAATATCAAAAAATTCTCCCGCTTCCGGCACAACTGTGTCCACTCCGAGAAAATCACGGATACGCTGCGCAAGAAAAAGCGACGCCTTGGGCTCGCCCATTGTAACGAACACCCGCCGGAGTCCTTCTCCCGCATTCTCTACAAAATTGAGCAGCTGATCACGGTCGGCATGGCCGGAGTATCCGGAAAGTGTCTCAATTCGTGCACGGATACGGATATGTCCGCGGTCGATCTCCACTTTTTTTGCTCCGTCCTGAATGTGCCGGCCCAAAGAGCCGGGTGCTTGATAGCCGACGAAAAGAACAGTCGCATGTTTGTCGCCCAGATAGTACTTTTCGTGCTCACGGATGCGGCCGCCCCCGGACATTCCTGCGCCGGCAATGATGATCTTCGGATTTGGCGCCTTGTGGATTGCCTGCGATTCGCCGGTGTGCCGTGTGAGGGTGAGATGTTTGAAGGAGAACGGGTCGGCGCCATGCTCAAAATGTTCTCGTGCTGCCGGATTCAAGAGGTTCGAATGTTTCCGGAACACGTCGGTGACCCGTATCGCAAGCGGCGCGTCGAGGTAGACGGGGATTGGATGCATGATCCGCTCTTCTATCATTGCATTGAGCTCGTACAGAAGCACTTGCGTGCGTTCGATCGAAAATGAGGGGATGAGCAAAACGCCCCTTCGTGCCCGCGTTCCTTCCACGGAAGCTCGTAAGTGTTCCCGCCGCTCTTTACGCCCCTCATGCAGCCGGTCACCATACACGCTTTCCATTACAAGATACTCCGCGCCCGTTGGATCTTCTGTGTCGTGCAAGAGGGGCTCGGGGGAATTGCCGAGGTCGCCGGTGAAAATAATGCTTTTCTCACCGCGTTTGACACGGATCATCGCCGAGCCCAGGATATGTCCCGCATCAAGAAGTTCAACGGATACGTCCCCTATCGAAAATACCTCATGGTATTCGTGTACATGCCACAGTGAAAGCGTGCGCTCCACATCCTCTTTTTCATACAGTAATTGGCAGCCATGACGCTTCGCCTCTTCGTGCATCACATTGAGCGCATCGTCGAACATCAGAGCCGTGAGGTCCTTTGTGGCGGCTGTCGAATGTATTGCACCCTTAAATCCATCACGCACGAGCTTCGGGATGCGCCCGATGTGGTCGGCATGCGCGTGCGTCACCACAAGTACATCGATGTCTTTCGGATCGTATGGGAAGGCGGCAGCATTTGCCGTGTCGCACACGTGTTCGCCCCGCTCATAGCGGGGCTCGCGCTGCAAGACGCCGCAATCGATCAATATTTTGCTAGAACCGGTATCCAAAAGAAAATCCGCTCCCGTCACCGTCCCCGCACCGCCATGAAATGTGATTTTTGATGCCATCGAACGATTTTAGCACCCAAAAGTCCTGCTCATCGCAGGACTTTTCGGAAGCGGCAAGTACGGCAAGCCTGGGTGAAACCAGGTGGGTGCTCTCAGCATCTACACCAAAGCGTAGAGCGATTCGAGCTCCCTTTATAGCACCAGCAGGTGTTATACCTACCGCTATCTCCGATTATACCACCGCCCTAAAAGAAGCAAGTGTGAAGGAAATTATTCAAGGATACCATCAAGGTTCACGTCGTACAAAATTTGCTCGGTGACGAGACGGTATTCAGTGATTTCTGCGTCGGTAAACCAAATCGCAAGTTCGCGTTTCGCTTCGTCGACATTCTCGGAACAGTGGATCAGGTTGCGCACCGCGCGATCGTCCACCGCCGCGATGGTGTACGAGTCGAGTGTGAGATCGCCGCGGATCGTTCCCACATCCGAGGTAGCCGGCTCGGTGTCGCCCGTCAATTTCTTCACAACTGCGACCGCCTGATTGCCCTCCCAGACCATAAATATGGTCGGGCCGCTTGTCATGAATTTCACGAGCTGCCGGATGATGTCTTTGCCGTACTCGAGCGGCTCTTTGTCCGCAGGCAGGCCGTTGGCTTTCTTATCTTCCACAATTTTCGATCCTTTTTTCAAGAACCACGCGTCGTCTTTGTTGTAGTGCTCCCAAAATTTCTTCTCATCCGCGACGCCAAATCGCAGAGCGACCATCTTGAGGCCCGTGCGCTCATATCGTTTTATTATTTCTCCTATGAGCCCGCGCTGCACGCCATCGGGTTTGATGATGACCAGCGTTCGTTCGTCTTTCGGATGTTCCATGAGCGATAATGTATCACGTTTGAGGGGCAAACGAAACTATTGATACAACGGTGTAGGGGATTCGGGCACCAGTGGAGCGGGCTTTTTGCCGTAGGCGGCTTCGAACTTGCGGCGGATGTCGGCTTCCACCTCTTCCCTATCCTTCCCGTAGGTCGCGTATGAAAGTTCCTTCATAGCATCCGTCTTGCTGTAGTCCATCGTAGGAAGGTCTTGCGTTTGTATGGTGAAGGGCCGCGCGGGGACGCCATTGACCAGAAGCGAGAGGACCGCGGTTCTGTTAGGAAGGTTCTCAAGGTCCTGCTGCATAAAGATCGGCGTGAACTGCTTCTCCAAAAATTCAGCATCCTGCGTGCCGATGCGAAAGGCTGCCTTGGTGCCCACGTTGCCGATGACCGAATCGCGAATGTCTTCTTCAAGCTGGGCAATGAATTGGTGCGCGATGGTGAGCGAAAGTTTGTATTTGCGGGCTTCGGAGAGAATGGTTGCGATACTCGGTGTCGCGAAGTTTTGGAACTCGTCGATGTAGAGATAGAAGACGGGTAACACATCGCCACGGGTATCGACGCGCGAGAAAGCAGCCTGCAGGAATTTGGAAACGAGAATGAGGCCGAGAAGCGAGGTATTACGATCGCCCAAACGCCCCTTGGAGAGATTCGCGAGAAATATCTTCTTCTTGTCCATGATCTCGCGGAAATTGAATGCCGATTTTTCTTGGGCTACGATCGGCCGCATAATGTCGTTGGTGAGGAAGACGTCGAATTTGCTCGTGATGTAGGGAGCGACATTTTCGAGACTGGGATCACCTTGTGCTTGCTCCGCGATCTTGCGCCAGAATTGTACGATGATGGGGTTATTGCAGTGCGAGAGCTTGAGATTGCGGAATGCGGTATCGGCGAATACGCGCGGGATCTCGACAAATGTACTGCCGGTATCGGGATCTTCAACGACAAGCTGCACGGCGTTGCGGTAATACTGCTCGAACATCGGACCGAAAGCCTCGGGCACATCGGCGTAGAGTTTGCGGAAGATGCCATACACTTCATCGACGACGAACGTCTTCATTTCGGGCTTCGAGCGGTCGTACTCGAGCATGTTGAGGCCCATCGGTCGCGCGGTGTAGGCGGGATCGAAATAAATTACGTCCTGCATACGCTCTCTCGGGATACACGCGAGTATATCCTCAATGTCGTTGCCGTGTGGATCGATAAATGCAATGCCTTCGCCGTTCTTGATATCTTGGATGATCATATTCTTGAGGAATCCGGTCTTTCCCGTACCCGTCTGCCCTATCACGTACGCGTGTCGCAGCCTATCGCTTGCCCCGAAGTGCACGGGGGTTTCGTCCGCGCCATATTTGTTGATACCGATCGTAATGCCATCTGCGGGAGTCTCGATCGGCGCGGGGGCTTGCTTGGCAAAGCTGCGCTTGAGCTCTCGCGAGGTCGTGAGGCGCTCTGCCGTAAAGTGAAACATCGAGGTCACTTCAGCGAGCGAGAGCGGCATCGAGATCGAGTGGTCAAATTCGCGATAGGTAAAACTGCGCAAAAAATCAGTCAGTCCCCAGCTGCCTATATCTTTAAATTTCAGTTGGTTACCTCTCGGATCGTCGTATTGGTTGAATGGCGCCTTCAGATTATCCAAAATTTCCTGCGCACGAGACTTGGTGGGCGCCGATGCAACGATACGGATCGAAACCGGCGCGATACGACTTTTGAGTTTTTTGGTAATCTCCTCGGTTGCCACTTGATCGCTCGTGCGGCGAAACTGTTTTTCAACCTCCATTTCATACTCCTTGGGCATGAATACTTTCTTTGTCATCACGTAAACCGCTTCCATAATCGTCGTCTCGGGGATCCTGATGGCTTTGTGAAAGATCTTGCCTTTCTCGAGCTGACGCAGGATTTTCTTGTAGTGAAGGTTGTAACGGTCACCTTCGGTCGAGACCGTGATCTGAAGCGCAGCTCCCTCGCCGTGCTTCGCGATCTTCGCGAACGCAGCAAGAAGAATATTCATAGGGTCGTGCTCAAAAAGCTCGGGCGTCTTCAGGGGCAGCGAGGGGTGTTCAGCAAGAGTAGCGTAGGCTGCGGCATGCTCGCCTTCGTAATTGAAGATGTTGTAGTCGCCGCGTGATTCCGACATGTGCGCGTTGGGGAAAACGGAAGAAATAAGGCGCTCCGCGAGGACTTTTTTCACCCGCGGCACCGCGAGGTATAAAAACGCTTCTTCGGTGCCCTCTTGTACAGCGATCTCAAGTGAAAATCCCTCGTGCGGATCGATAAGTGAGGTGAGCCCCGCATAAAGCTGTTCAGTTGACGAGAGCATCTGCTCAAGTTTGTATTGATCACGACTGCGCGTAGTATCCTCACCATACGCCTGCGGCTGAATCTCGAACAGCACCATATTGAGCGCGCGGCGCACTTTCTCCGGAACCCCCATCCCTTTATCGGGCAGGCCTTCCGCAAGGTAGCGCACGAGCGCGCGGTGAATATCATCTTCCAAATGCGGATTCTTCATCCGTGCGGCAACCGAAAGTGCGTTCCTGATCCCGCGCTCGGCGACCAGTTTCAAAATCTCGTCTACCTGCTTGTCGTGAGTTTCCGGTTCGAGCTTGAGGACATTTTTGAGAATGTCGTGCTCAGCCATGACCACCGTCTCGTGAAGGATGGTCGCCGCCGGCGTATCGGCATATGCGGCAACTTCGCGTTTCGCGATGCGGTCACTCTCGAAGCGATTATCCGGCGCTTCCATTTCCGACTCTTTTTCCCGCACCCGCTCGCGCAAATAGGCCAACTCCTCTTCGGGAGATTTAAATTTCTCTGGTGCCGCAACACGCGGCTTCTCCATCATGGGAGGCATGGAGAAAGTATATCACTCTAACGCAAGCGCCTTCGCACCGATGTCGCGGCGGTAGTATTTTCCTTCAAATTGGATCTTGTCCGCGGCTTTATAGGCGCGGTCGAGCGCTTCTTTGAGGGTGCCGCCGACCGCAGATACACCGAGGACGCGACCACCGGAGGTCTTCAATTGACCATCGAATACGGTGCCCGCGTGAAAAACGATGACGCCATCGACTTTCCCCGCTTCTTCGATCCCAGTAATCGGAAATCCTTTTTTGTATTCATCGGGATAGCCGCCGGAACACAGAACGATGTTGACGGCGAATCCGGAATTCCATTCAAGTATTTGTTTGTCGAGTGTTCCGTCTATGCATGCCTCGAAAAGATCGAGGATATCGTTTTTTAGCAGCCGCATATACACCTGCGTCTCTGGATCGCCGAACCGCGCGTTGAATTCGAGGACTTTCGGACCCTTGGAACTCATCTTAAGGCCCGGATATAAAATCCCGACAAATGGTGAGCCTTTCGCGGCAAGTGCATTGAGCGTCGGACGGACGACATTAGTTTCAAGTGTGCCCATCATCTCGGCAGTAACCCACGGTACGGGCGCAATAGTACCAATTCCGCCGGTGTTTTTTCCCGTATCCCCTTCACCAATAGTCTTGTGGTCCTGCGATGACGGAAACATCAAATAATTTTTCCCGTCGGAAAGTGCATGGAGCGAGATTTCTTGTCCGTCCAAGAACTCTTCGATCACGACTTGGTCGCCGGAGTCTTTGTGAATTTTCCTGACCATGACCTCATTGAGTGCCGCTTCAGCATCCGCGAGCGTCTGGCATACATAGACGCCCTTGCCAAGCGCAAGCCCGCTTGCTTTAACCACGATGGGCAGGCCTCTTTCACGCACGTAGGCGAATGCTTTTTCATATTCGGTGAACACACCAAACTCGCCCGTCGGAATTCCGGCTTCGCGCATCAACTGCTTTGAAAATGCTTTCGAGCCCTCGATCTGCGCCGCCTCTTTCGTCGGTCCCCACACGCGCAAGCCATGCGCCTTAAACACATCAACAATGCCACCCGCAAGTGGATCATCGGGCCCAATAACGGTAAGCCCGATTTTCTTTTCCTCTGCAAAGTCCGCCAATTTCTCAAATTCCATCGCACCTATCGGCACATTTTCGCCAAGGAGCCGCGTGCCGCCGTTTCCCGGAGCAATATAAAGCTTCCCGATACGTGGCGATTGTTTCAATTTCCACGCGAGCGCGTGTTCTCTTCCACCACCACCAACAAGTAACACATCCATTGAAGAATTGTACCAGAACAATTCTCCTTATTTCACATCGTACTTATTCTCTGCTATAGCATGAGATAAGTACGTTACGATAACAGCTTGAAATGCCGACGCAGTCCCTCGTCGCGCTCTATTGCATCCGCGATGAGGTAGCGCACCGCGTCACCGACGTGGAATTCAGCTTTCAGGAGCGCCATCAGGTCTTCGCAGTCATAGGGATAAACCCATACGCTATCCTGTAAGTGTTCAAAGCCGATTTTTTGCAATGTCGTACGGATTTTGTCTCTCAATACTTTACGATGTTCGGGAATGTCAAAGATCAATACCCGCCACTTTTTGTCCCACTTTCGGGGCCGATTCCGCGCCAATTCGCGAAGTTGCAGTATACGCAGTTCCCTCTCCCCTTTTTCGGTCAAACGCAACTTCCCCTGCCTCCACTCCATCAAACCCTGCCGAACAAGTCGCTGGGATGCGCGTTGTATCACGTCTTTCTGGCGAGGAGACGCGATGAGACCAATCTTTGCCATTGCTCCAATAACATTGGGGGCAACAACAAACAGGCTAATGAGACCCGCTATCTTAACGGTTTCCAGAATCATCCCCTTTAGTTGATTCTTCTTTGTTCTCTTTCTACTTTCAACTTCCATCGTCCCCATACGTACCTATCTTACGCTATAGCTTGAAATGAGTACATTGTACCATCATCAGATGAGGGACAGGTCGCCGTTCAAAATTACGGGCTGCATAGCAATTATTTCTGCAGTGTACGGGAGTTGGGGTATGGGATGGAGGACATAGAGCGGTTTACCGAGAACGTGCGCGAACGCCATTTCGATGAGCGAATTACCACCGATATACCCTTTTATTCCCCTCTTCTCCGGATTTACCACCAAAACGACATCGCACTGTTTGACCTTCTCAAAATACTTACGGATGAGATCGTGCGCGATTTTGTCATTTGCTTTTTCTTCATTGCTGATGTCCGTTCGAGCACGAAGCTCATTATTTTTGACACCTTCAGGGACCTCAACAACATGACCGGTGTCTTCCAGAATTTTCTTTGCAGACAAAATCTCATCCGCTGCACTGATGGAGCCGCAGATGATAATTTTCATAGAACTTATTCTTCTGTCAGAATCTCAGGACCGTCTTTTGTGATAAGTACCGTGTGCTCGGCGTGGGCAGTGCGGGAGCCGTCCTTTGTGCGGTAGGAGTGGCCGTCTTTGTCGATGAAAAGCTCGCCACTTCCGAGTGTCATCATGGGCTCGATGGCGATGACCATGCCTTCTTCGAGCTTCGTGCCCGTGTGGGGTGTGCCAAAATTCGGAATGTGCGGCTCCTCATGCACCTTCTGCCCCACGCCATGGCCTGAGAGATTTTTTGGATATCCAAAATGATATTTCTCGGCAACTTTTTGCACCGCATAGCCAATGTCGCCGGTCGTGTTGCCCACTTTCGCCTGTGCGATCCCCGCAGCAAGCGCCTCATAGGTGCCGCGCACTAATCTCTCGTCGTGAGGATCGCGCGCAGTCCCCGCAATGACCGTGACCGCGTGGTCGGTATAGAGCCCTTTGTGTTTGATGCCAAAATCGAGGCACACCACATCACCATCGTGGATGGTCGCGCCATTGTCGCTTGCGGGAGAGTGCACGATCACATCATTGACCGAAAGACACAGCCCGGATGGATACGGCTTGTCCTTTTTCCCTTCGGTGTGACCATAGAATGCGAGTATATCGCCCTCCGCTTTCACCATCTTGCGGGCCTTGTCTTCGAGTTCGCGCGCAGATACGCCGGGTAGAACCATGCCGGAAAGGATGCGCAAATGCCGCGCGAGCCGGCGCCCTCCTTCACGGAGCGCCTCGATATCATCCGTGGTCTTTGCGATCATGTCTTAGAAGTTCTTACGAGCATATACGAGTTGGAAATTCTTAGATCCCCTTTATGGGCGCCAATTCCAGAACTTTCAGGATACTCTTGTGTATCAACGCGACATCCGGTTCACCGTCGATCTCGTGGATCGCGCGGCCGCGACCTTTCAAAAGTTCAAGCTGCGGTATCACGTCCGTTTTTGTCCATGCGAGACGCCTTCGTATCGCTTCCTCCGTATCGTCGTTGCGGCCGCGCGCAAGGAGGCGCTTCACTGCCGTATCATCGGAAATTACCAGGTTGATGACCTGAAGATCGTCACGCTTGAAAAATTGCATCATGTCGTCGAACCCTCGTGTCTGGTCTTCCCCGCGCGCCAGGCCATCGGCGATGATATGCTGCTCGCCGGTGAAATTATCCACAAGCAGTTTTGTTTGGAGGTAAATCGCCATAAAATCATAGATGCGTACCCCCGCATCGATAATTTCACCGGTGAGTTTCCCCGCCCATGTGCCGGTATCCCGGAGATTTCGGAGTTGCTGGCCCATGTCGATATGGACGACACCCCGATCCGATCTCGATCGGAGGTAATCGATGAGCATCTTTACCTGCGTGCCTTTGCCAGCACCCTGTGAGCCGAAAAATAAAACGGTAAGGGGTTTCACCCCATTAGAAAATGTATCTGTCATATCAAAGTAACGTTCGTATTGCACATAGAAACTATTTTGGCCAACATTCCTGAAAACGTTTTTCTAACGGGGTTCATGTTGAGAGATTGTAGCCTTCTTTCTGCATTATTTCCACGACCTCGCGCAGCGTGTCCTCCAACTTTCCGTCGGCGTTCACAATACGATAGTCATACTGCGGTGCGTGTTCATGTAATTCTTGTTCCGTCACTTTCATACGTGCTTTGAATTCGATCTCTGACCATTCGGGGTTGCGCACATGCAGACGAGCCCTGAATTGTTCGAGTGATTCCGGCATGATGAAGATCGTCGTTGCCCCATAGCGACTCTTCAGAAGCCTGGCCCCCTCGATGTCCACTTGTGCGAAAACGATCTTTCCCTCGCTCATCCTTTTCGCGAGATCAGGCAGGTAGGTGCCGTAGTAGGTGTTGAGTGCGGGAACGAAGCGATGTTCGAGGATATTTCCCGCACTCAATTGCTCATCGAATTGCTCCTGCGACATAAAATAATAGTCGACGCCTTCCTGCTCACCGGGACGCATCGCGCGTGTTGTCGCCGTCACGAGCCGCGCGCAATTGGGATACCGCTTCAATATCTCGTTGATAACGACGTTCTTGCCCGATCCGGATGGCCCGGCGATTACCACAACTTGCTTGACTGTTACCGCCTCCATTCCAATTAATACTCTCTGATAGACGTCTGCGCGTCAATCTTTTTGACAAGGTCCAATACCACAGAGACAACGATGAGGAGCGCCGTGCCACCGATCGTGACCGCGGTAATTCCGGTGATACCCTGAAGAATGATCGGCAGAACCGCAAGGATACCCAGGAAGAGCGCGCCCACGAGCGTGATGCGTGTGATGATGTTTCCCAAATATTCCGCCGTTGTGCCACCGGGCCGGACTCCGGGAATAAAGGCGCCGTTCTTCTGCAGGTTCTTGGCGACTTGATGCGGCTCAAAAGTGATCGCAGTATAGAAGTAAGTAAAGATGAATACCAGGAAGAAATACAGCCCGCCGTAGATCCATTGATTGGCAAGGCCGGAAACAACCGCGCTTGCGGCGGACGCAATGAAGGGGATGGAGCTTTTTGCGAGGAACGTGGCGATCATTTGCGGAAAGAGAAGTATCGAGAGCGCAAAAATAATCGGGATCACTCCGGCCTGATTCACACGAAGCGGCAAATACGTGGAAATGCCGCCCAAGACTTTCGTCCCGCGCACGCGGCGGGCATAGGTGACGGGAATGGGCCGCTCAGCCTCGGTAATGAAGACGACACCCGCGATGATGAGGGCCGCAGCCGCAGTAAATCCGACATATGTGGGAATCTGCGAGACATCGAAGGAGAATGCGAACTGCGATACGCTGCTCGGGATACCCGCAACAATGCCCGCAAAAATAATGAGCGAGATACCGTTGCCTACACCGAATTCCGAGACGAGCTCACCGATCCACATGATGAGCATGGCGCCGGCGGCTATTACAAAGACGTTGGTCGCAAATCCCAAGGGGGAAAGAGCCGGTACAATACCGTTCTGTTGGAGCAAGAGGAGAAATCCAAACGCCTGAACGAACGCGAGCGGCACAGTGAGATAGCGCGAATATTGCATAAAGCGCATCCGGCCGGCGTCACCTTCCTCCTGATACATCTCCTTCAACTTCGGGATAAGGACGGTCATGAGCTGCATGACGATCGACGCAGTGATGTACGGAGAGACACCGATCATCATGATAGAAAGGTTCGAGAAGCCGCCTCCCGAGAATATATTAAGCAGTCCGAGAAATTGGTTGTTGCTCAAAAATGCTTCAAGCTGTGTGGCGTCGATACCCGGAATGGGGATCGCAGCGAGAAACCGGAACACTACGAGTGCGCCTAAGACGAAGAGAATGCGCGTGCGGAGCGTCTCGTCTTCGAAGACAAGTTTTACTTTGCGCAAGAATGTTTCCATCATAGATATTTATAGTGAGCTTCGTCGAACTATGCAATTGTTCCGCCTGCCTTCTCGATCGCTGCGCGGGCGGACGCGGAAACTGCGATCCCTTTTATGGAAAATTTCCCGCTTGCAACACCTGCGCCGACGATCTTCACGGGCACCATTGTGCGCCGTTTGAGAATACCCTTCTCCTGAAGCGCTCGCGGCGTCACCTCCGCCCCCGCATCAAAGAGAGCGTTGAGGCGTTCGATCGAGAGAGCGACCGCATCCGGCCTGGTGCCGTCTACGGTGCGTCCACGGTTCTTGCCGTATCCGCGGCGCTTGGGCAATTTCTTGATGATGTCGCGCATCTCGGGTCGGCGTTTGTTGCCGGCCCGCGCGGTTTGCCCCTTGCCGCCACGACCTGATTGCTTGCCACGCGTACTCGATTGTCCCCGCCCAACGCGGCGATATGCCCTCTTTGTCATGCGTTTGAGTGCATTGAGTGATGCCATATGTCTATTGTGTGATCGAGATGCTCTTCAGGGCCTCGATAGCTGCGCGCGCGTTGTTGACCGGATTTTTACTGCGCGAAAGAAGCTTGGCCGTGACGTCCGAGACTCCGGCAAGCTCAAGCACGGTGCGCACCGATGAACCCGCGACGAGTCCCCGGCCGGGAGAAGGTCGGATCTCGACGCGCGATGCACAGTATTTGGCCTCGACATTATGCGCGAGACTGCGGGTTTTCGTCAGATTCAAATTAATCATGGCGCGTTTTGCCGCACGGGTCGCCTTTTCGATCGCTTGCGCGGTGTCTGCGGCTTTGCCCAAGCCAACTCCTACCCGCCCTTTCTTGTCGCCGAGCACGAGTGCCGCAGAGAAATTGAAGCGGCGACCGCCTGCCATAACGCGCGCGACGCGCCGGATGCCGATCAATTTTTGCGCAAATTCCGAGCGTCGCTCATCGCCCCCGCGACGCTGTCCACCCGGACGGCCCCCGCGACCTCCGCCACGCCGGTCACGATTCCCGCGAGCACCTCCAAAGCCTTGCTGTGGCGCACGTGGCTCTACTGGCGTAACCGGCACCTCCACAACAACCTCGTCTGCCGGTGTCGCTACTTCCTGTTCTGGATTTTGTTCTACATTCATATAATTATTAGAATTCGAGTCCTGCAGCGCGCGCGGCATCGGCAAACGCTTTCACCGTTCCAAGATATTGAAAACCGCCACGATCGAAAACCACCGTCTTCACGCCCTTAGCGCCCGCATGCTTTGCAAGTGTTGCGGCAGCGGCTTCTGCCCGCTCGCGCGGTGTCTTGCCTTTCTCTTCGGCAGACGAGACAGCAGCGATAGTGATACCCTTCGCGTCGTCAATGATCTGCGCCGTGAGACGCGTGTTGGATTTGTAGATAGAGAGACGCGGCCGCGCTCCGCTGCCAATGACCTTCGCGCGCACTCGCTTGTGGCGCCGGTCTCTTTGTGCTGATTTTGAAAGTGACATATATTTTGTTTATAGTGAGCAACGTCGAACTATGCGGCGGCCGCTGTAGCCGCTTTCTTGCCCTGCTTCTGCCGTACGACCTCTCCCTCATATCGGATGCCCTTACCCTTATACGGCTCCGGCTTCCTGGTCGCACGGATGGATGCGGCAAATTCTCCGATCTGCTCCTTGTCGGCACCGGACACGGTAATGATATTTTTCTCCACCACCGCGGTAATGCCTTCGGGGATCGAAAGCACGACCGGATGCGAGAACCCCACGGCAAGTTTGAGAGATTTACCCGACAATTCCGCTTTGTAGCCGATCCCTTCTACCTGCAGCTTCTTTACGAACGGCGTGTTTACTCCGGAAATCATATTGCGCACGTGCGCAGCGTAGGTACCCCAGAGTGCCCGGCCGAGGCGCGACATCTCTTTGGGCGTTACAGAAGCCTCACCATTTTCGATAGCAACGGAAACTGCCGGATGAAGCATGCGCTTCAAAGTCCCGCCCTTCCCTTTGACGATGATCTCATGGGACACGACGGACACGTCGGTGCCCGCGGGGATCTTTATAGCTAGTTTGCCGAGTCGTGACATGGTTAGTTTTGCTTAACGAGTGTAAGCGAGTTTAGCAATAACTTCCACCCTCCTAAATTTTCCGCTCGCGCAACTGACTGCCATACATAGCGCAT
Organism: Candidatus Kaiserbacteria bacterium RIFCSPHIGHO2_01_FULL_53_29; assembly: GCA_001781125.1. GTDB lineage: Bacteria > Patescibacteriota > Minisyncoccia > Phycocordibacterales > UBA2100 > UBA10103. The sequence goes on along the minus strand of MFKT01000001.1, from coordinate 21,301 downwards.
TGTTGAGACGGGTCTCTGACAAAGTGCTGCATTCGACTCAAGCGCGTTGAGCGCAAAATTTGGGAGGGTAAAGAATATGTAATTCACTTTGTTCATAACATCTTCTTTACCAGATCTCGAAGAGAGCTTCCCCGCCGACCTTAGCCTTGCGTGCCTCTTTGTCGGTCAAGACTCCCTTCGGCGTCGAAAGCACCAAGGCGCCGTGTCCGTAACGTACGGGGATTATTTCATGCACGCTTTTGTACATGCGCCGTCCGGGCTTTGAAATGCGCTTCACGCCGGAGATTACGTGCTTCCCCGCTTCGTTGTACTTGAGCACGACGTCGAGCGTCTTGCGCACTTTCTTGCCCTTCTTCTCGATGTCTCGCACGAGCCCCATGTCTTTCAACTTTTCCGCGACCGCCATTTTGAAAGCCGAGTACGGCACTGAGACGCTCGCCTTCTTGATGGCACCAGCATTTGTAAGTCGCACTATGAAATCACCGATTGTGTCGTTTACCATATATCCGAATGGGGTGCAGATGCGAATACTACGAATGTCAACGAATTCGCGTAGCTTTTATTCGTAGCCATTCGTAGATTTGTATTCATTTGTAGATTCGTATTTACCATGAGGATTTTTTGATTCCTGGGATATTGCCTTCCAATGCCTCCTCGCGGAAGCAGATGCGGCAGAGGTTGAAGTCGCGCATAAAGCCGCGCGGGCGGCCGCACTTGAAACAGCGCCGCACCGTGCGGCTAGAGAATTTCGGCGTGCGATTCGCCTTTATGATCATTGACTTCTTTGCCATTGTAGTGAAAACCCCTAAGGAGACTTAGAAACCCTTGCATCCGGCGCTTGCGCAGCCGACTTACAGAAGCTTCTTCGCGTGGCCTTGTTCTTCTTCCAACCTGTGGTCAAAAAATAAGGCCCCCTACGAGGCTCGGCAAATATACGCGATATGGGTGCCGAAGTCAACAAATTACAATACCCCTTCTTTAATTAACATTTTCTCAAGTTCAGTCAAAACTTGCTTCCCGTCATCGTCCAACTTTTCAGGTGCACTTTTAAGGTCAGTGTAGCGATCAAAAAGATCATTTATTTTTCTTGCGTGATTGGTCACTTTCTCCTCGTGGTGACCCCAAACTTTATTCTCATGATCCCGTCCTGACGCTTCGAGTGCTTGGCGCGGCACATCCCTCAGTATTAGCGCATCGTCCCTTTGGATCTCAGCAATCAACCGTTTGACGTCGCTCACCTTGTCAGGAATTTCGTATTCCTTTTCGCTTCTTTTTTCTCCGTTTACTGTGTTCTTAACGGTGTATTTGATGTTATCCATAGTTAAAAGTATACCGGAACAATCGGGATTCGACACGACAACCTGTTGATACAGGTTTAGTTTACAGGGAGGCCTCGCCTCCCTGTTTGCTTGACAGGTTTATACTAGAATATATACTACAGTATATGCAAACTACAGTCATTTTCAAGACAGACAAGAAACTGAAAGAAGCTACACAAAAAATGGCGAAGAAAATGGGTATCCCCTTTTCCGCTGTAATGAATCAGATGCTGAAGGAGATCGTTAATCGGGAACAAATCACCTTCTCTGCTCAAGAGTACGAACCGACGCCGTATTTGAAGCGGTTGCTCATACAGGGCGAGAAAGATCTCAAAACTGGACGCAATATAAAAACCTACAATAGTCTTGAGGAATTGAGGGCGGCGATTGAGAAATAGTGTCCATGCGATTTCCAACACACCGGGAGTTCGAACGGCAGGCGAAAAAGCTATCGCTAGGGGTGCAGGACAAGCTGTGGAAGCGCATCGAGTTGTTGATTACTGACGAACGCAATCCTCTGCTCAACGACCACAAGTTGCATCACCCGTTCGATGGTTATTCCAGCATCAATATTACCGGGGATTGGCGGCTGGTATACAAAAAGCTCGATGCACAGACATTCTATTTGCGCGCCGTGGGCACGCATCATCAACTCTTCGGGAGCTGATTATTTCGCCTCCTGGAGAGGCAAACCGAGGTGACGCAAAAAGGCTTCTGCTTCTTTTTTGTTCTTGGCGCTCGTCACGATGGTGATGGCAAGACCGAAAATGTCTTTGGCATCCTCATCGGAAGTCTCGGGAAATACCGTGTGCTCTTTGAGCCCGATGGAAATGTTGCCCATTTCATCAATCGCCGAAAGCTTGATGCCGCGGAAGTCTTTGCCCCGCGGAAAGACGATGTGGATGAGCTTGTTCAGAAATGCCTGCTGCCGAGCACCTCGAAGTGTTACCTGATAGCCCACCGTGTCTCCCGCGCGGCTCTTGAAATTGGCAATCGCTTTCTTGGCGGCGCGCGGGGCTGCGGCCTGTCCGGTGATCCTTGAGAGTCTGTCTCGCACCAACTCAAGGCGCTTCTTGTCTTTGTTGGTCTTGCCGACGCCGGTCGAGACGACAATCTTCTGCACGCGCGGCGCTTGCATGACATTTTTATAGCCGAGCTCATTCTTCAGGGCCTCGAACGTTCTCATCTGTGGAGTTGCAGTAGCCATATTAATTCAGTTCCTGTCCGCTTTTAACGGCGACGCGCTGGCGCTCGCCATCCTTGCCGCGCACGATCTTGATACGTGTCGGCTTCCCTGTCTTTGGGTCGGCAAGCATTACATTGGACGCATGAATGGGCATCGGCTTGTCGACGATCTGGCCCTTGCGGTTCTGTGCGGATGGCTTGCGGTGGCGCTTCACAAGATTGATGCCGTCGAGGAGCACCTTGTTTTGGGACGTCAGGACCCGGACAATGGCACCGCTTTGACCCTTATTTTTCCCCGCTATTACCAGCACTTTATCTCCTTTTTTCAATTTCATACCCGGCTAGTACAATTTCGAATAATTCCTGCCGCAGTTTCAACTGCGAACACTTTGCAAAGCCCGTTAGTTAGTTTTTCTTTCATACGCTGGTGAATATTCATATAAGGCAATTCGAAATTGTCCTGCCGGGCATACATTTATACAATCTCCGGCGCGAGCGAGCCGATGCGCTGATATCCGCGCTCAACGACCTCACGCGGGATAGGACCGAAGACACGATTGGCTTTCGGCTCCCTGGGCTCTTTGCCCGATCCGGCGATAAGAACGACGGCATTTTCATCAAAACGCACGTATGAGCCGTCGGCCCGCCGAAAGGCTTTGGTCTGACGCACGACGACGGCGCGGTGCACTTCTTTCTTCTTCACCGATTTGCGTGGCTGCGCGGTCTGGATGGAGATGACGATCTCGTCGCCGATACCAGCGTAGCGGCGCTTCGAGCCGCCCAATATCTTGAAGACCCGGCCGATGATGCCGCCGGAATTGTCTGCAATTTTCACAAGGGTTCTGTCTTGGATCATAAAGAAAAAGCTTGTAGCCGTTAGCTTGTAGCTTGTAGCGAAGGGGAAATACGGGAGACGAGGATGAAGCGCTTGCGCTTGGAGATCGGACGGGTTTCGCGAATGACAACTTCCTCTCCGACTTGAGCGGTATTGCCCGGATCGTGCACGAGGAACTTCTGACTCTTGCGCATGTACTTTTTGTATTTCGGATGCTTCACATAGCGTTCCACCAGCACGCTTGCCGTGTCTTTCATCGCCGTCTTTACGACAACGCCATCGAACGTTTTACCAACATTTTGTTCAGTTTCGTCCATACTTATTGTGCGATACTACGCTTCCTGACTTCAGTGAGCAAGCGTGCGATATCTTTGCGCAATGTCCGCCCTTCGCGCACATTGCGCGAGCGGCTACCCTCTGCCCCAAATCGGAATACGCGCAATGCTTCGCGCTTGTCAGCGACGAGCTTCTGCAATTCCGCAATGTCTTGTTTTGAAAAATCATCCATAAATTTATTTAGAGTGATGCGGTGGTCGAACTAATCGCGCCCGACGACACGAGCCTTGAGCGGCAATTTTGTGCCAGCTTTGCGGAGTGCCTCGCGGGCCTGTTGCTCTGGTGCGCCATCGATCTCGAAGAGAATCCGGCCCGGACGCACTTCGAACACGTAACCCGCGACATCGCCCTTACCGCTTCCCATGCCCACTTCGGCAGCCTTTTGCGTGAACGGCCTGTCGGGAAAGATGCGTGTCCAGATCTTGGCGGATTTCCCGCCTGCGCGCGAAAGCGCGCGACGCGCGGCTTCAAGTTGATTGGACGTGACGCGTGCTTGTGTGAGCGCTTTCAATCCAAATTGGCCAAATGCGACCGTGATGCCCCGGGTCTCCGGCTTCACCAGACGCGCTCCGCGCCTGCGGCCCGTTTGCCATTTGCGGTATTTCGCTTTTTTCGGTGCCAACATAAAGAGTTAGGTTTTAGGGAATAGGTGCTAGGGAATAGTAAATTCAAATGCAATTACTTCTTTGCGTCTTTATCAAAGATGTCGCCGCGGTAGATCCAGACTTTGATGCCGATAACGCCATACGGGAGATACGCAGTCTCGCGCGCAAAATCGATATCGGCGCGCAGAGTCTGCAGAGGCACGCGACCGCGCTTGATCTCTTCGGTGCGGGACATCTCTGCTCCCCCGAGGCGGCCGGCGATGGCGATGCGCACCCCTTGGACATCACGATTCGCCATCACTTTCTCCACCGTCTGTTTCAGGACGCGGCGGAACGTCTGTCGCTTTTCCAATCCTTCGGCGACCATGTAGGCGACGACCGGTGATTGTGATTCCGGCGAGCGAACCTCTTCGATATCGAGCCGCACAGAGAGAGGGGAGGCTTTTCCTCCGAAGGAGGACCCGCCTCTGGCGGGCGGCACGGTGCGGATGACCTTCTCGATTTCCTTGGTGAGCTTGGTCGAGCCTTCCCCGCCACGACCGATGACAAGTCCCGGACGCGACGTCCTGATCAGACAGCGGATCGCCTTTTCGTTGCGCTCGATCTCGACAGAGGTAACGTAATTGCCCCGCAAGCGCTTCTTGAGGAAGCGGCGGATGGCGGCATCCACACAGACGTTCTCGCGATATTTCGCCGGTGATTTGGAGAACCAGCGCGATTTCCAGTCGCGGATGATGCCGAGGCGGTGGGCGTATGGATGTACGGTGTGGGTCATATAAATAGGTGCTAGGGACTAGGTGCTAGGGACTAGTTCTTTCTTTGATTTCTTCGAACTTCCTGTCTTGCGGTTGGACTTTTTGGAAGTTTTGACATTCGCTGCTTTCGGTGCGTGCTTACCCTTCGAAGCCTTGGCGGAGATAGGGCCGAGTTCGAGGAACACAATGCTCATCGTCTTCCTAATAGAGCCGGAGCGGCCACGGGCAAAGGGCCTGGCCCGGCGCATGATGGCGCCCTTGTTGACCGTAATCGTCTTTACAAAAAGATCTTCTGCCGTCGCTCCTACGCGGTTGGCGTTGGCAATGGCGCTGTCCAGAAGCTTGCCGATCGCGGGCGAGGATTTTTTGGGCAAGTAGAGCAATGCGGCGCGCGCAGCAACAACACTCTTGCCGCGAATGAGACTCGCAACAAGCCCCACCTTGCGCGGCGACTGATGATAGTTGGTAAGTGTGGCTTTCATACCCGGCTAGTACAATTTCGAATAATTCCCTGCGAGGTTTCAACAACGGCCGTAAGTAAAACCACTTTGGTTATTCCGTTTGATGTAGTTTCGTGAGTTTTCATAGTGAGCAATTCGAAATTGTCCTGCCGGGCATAGATTATTTCTTTGCGGCGGTCGTCGTGGTAGTCGCCTTGGCTGCTGTTGCCGCTGCGATTTCCGCGGCCTTGGCCGCCATCTCGGTCTCTTTCTGCATCTTTCCGCCGTGCTTGATGAATTTGGTCGTCGGTGAGAATTCACCCAACCGGTGCCCGACCATGTCTTCGGAGACATATACCTCTTCGAAGCTTTTGCCGTTGTGCACCGCAAACGTGTAGCCGACGAATTCCGGTGCGATCTGCGAGCTGCGCGCCCACGTCTTAATAGACCCCTGCGTGGCTTTACGCAGAGATACTTTCTTCATCAACTTCGCGTCCACGTAGGGACCTTTTTTGAGCGAGCGTGTCATATGAACTAGGTGCTAGGGACTAGGTTCTAGGTGTTAGTGAATACAAGTCAAAATTAAACCCGCCTTCGCGGGAGTCCGCATAATGTATAGGAAATGACTTGATAAGTCAAATCTTTTGCCTGTAGGTTTGGCTTAGAAAGTGGGACTATGCGCCTTGGGCGAGGATCGAGATCAACTCACCCACCTTTGATACGACCGCTTCGGGTGCGCGGGCCGCGTATGTTGGGCGACGAGCCTGCCAGTCAAACGTGTAGGCTTGATCAGCAAGTACCGCACCTCGTATTCGGCCGGCCGCTATGGGAACTTCAAAAACGTATCCTTTCACCTTTGAAGTAATCGGACAGCAGAATATAAAAGAAGTACGTTCGCTGAACTGTTTCGAGGAAAGAATGATGGCTGGCCTTCGCCCACCCTGCTCATGCCCTCTGCGCTGTGAAAATTGGATCCATATAATATCTCCACGATTTGGCACATAGCGTGGTGACCCTTCCTTCACCATATTTCCTTCCCAACGGGCTCGACTCCCCCCCACTGATAGTCGTGCCGATTCTCGGGAGTTATGCGAGCGACGAGTTCTTCGAGTGTCGGGCGCCTTTTTGCGTTCACCGGAGTGATAACGACCGTATTGCGGACGTTTCTGACGGTTACTTCTTTTCCTGGAACAAGTCCGGCATCTTCAACGACATTGTCGGGGATCCTGACTGCGAGACTATTCCCCCATTTTTGGACTTTTGTTGCCATTGATACATTGTATCTACAGGCGTATTCGTGTCAATACCGCAACGCCAGCACAATTTACTTCCTCTTCCCGACTTTGCGGCGGGAGACGATAAAGACGTTGGAATATTTCTTGGGCCGCCTCGTCTTTTGGCCCTTGCCTGAAGGTTTGCCCCACATGGTCTTCTGGCGGCGGGAACCACGACCTTGCTTGCCTTCGCCTCCGCCGTGCGGGTGATCCACCGGGTTCATTGCCGTACCGCGAACAGTCGGCCGACGCCCTAGCCATCGGCTACGGCCAGCTTTGCCGAGATTCACCAAGCGATGCTCTTCGTTGGACACTTCACCCACCGACGCCCACGCGGTCGAGATGACGCGGCGTATTTCTGTCGAGGGCATTTTGATGTGCGTGTAGCCCGCATCTTGTGCCACGACTTCGCAGTAATTCCCCGCGGAACGCGCGATGACAGCGCCCTCGCCCGGCTTCAATTCGATGTTGTATACGAATGTTCCCACTGGCATATTCCCCAGCGGCAATCGGTTGGCGAGCGTTACGGGAGCATTCTCGGAAACAAGAAATGTGTCACCCACTTTCACCTTCTGCGGCACGAGACAATAGCGCTTCTCCCCGTCGGCATATACGGCAAGTCCGATGAAGCCGGAGCGGAACGGGTCGTACTCGATGGAAGTGACCTTCGCGGGGATATTTTTCTTATTGAATTTGAAATCCACCTGCCGATACGTCTTCTTGTGCCCACCGCCCTGATGGCGCACCGTGATTCGGCCAAATGAGTTGCGCCCGCCGAAGCTGCGGCGACCTTTCATAAGGGATTTCTCCGGCTTGTGCCCCGAAAGAAGCTTGCGGTACTCAATGCTCGTGTGCTGACGCTGGGACTTCGATGTTGGTTTGTATGTTTTCATACCCGGCTAGTACAATTTCGAATAATTCCTGCTGCAGTTTCAACTGCGAATACTTTGCAATCTGATAGATAGATGTTTTCTGTCATACGCTGATGATTATTCATAAGAAGCAATTCGAAATTGTCCTGCCGGGCATATTTAGAACGTTATGGTCTCGCCTTTTTTAAGGTACACATAGGCCTTTTTGCCTCCGCCCCTCACGCCACTTTTACCCGTTCGTGCGTTGCGTTTCGTCTTCGTGGGAATGCTTACGACCGCTACGTGCCGCGGGGTCACCTTGTAGAGTGCCCGCACCGCCTGCATGACGTCGCGCTTCGTGGCACTTGGGGCAATGTCGAACGTATAGACGCCATCGGCTGAGTGCATGGTTGCCTTTTCCGTGATGCGGGTATGACGAAGGATGTGCGACAGGTCTCGCGTATTCGACTTCATCGAAACAGAAGCCGGAGCCGATTCGATTTTGTTTTTTTTCTTATTTCGTGAAAATAGTGCCATAGGAATAGTAGTTCGCCACTAGGGTTTAGCCACTGGCTTCCGAACGCGCTGCGCAATAATCGCCACTGCGGCTTCGGGATTTTCGATGATGAGATAGGAATTGCCGAGGACAGACACGGGGTTCAAATTGCGCACCGCAACACACGTGACGTTGCCGATATTGCGGAAACTCTTTTGTGCAGCTTCGGTCGGATCGGCAAGCGCTATGAGCGCGGCGTTCTTTCTTTTGGTGGCAAGTTTTGCAAAGCCCGATACTCCTCCGAGTATCGCGAGTACTTTTTGGGCGGCGGCGGTCTTCGGCCCATTCAATCCGAACGAATCAACAAAGATGATCTCGCTGTCTTTGAGCTTGCGCGAAAGCGCCATGAAAAGCCCTTTCGCGCGCATCTTTTTCGGGATCGCTTGCGAATAGTTTTTGTCCTTCCGGGGCCCGTGCGTAACGCCACCGCCTTTCCAAATCGGACTACGCGTAGAGCCATGGCGCGCGCGGCCAGTTCCTTTTTGGGCCCACGGCTTTTTGCCGCCGCCTCTCACTTCTCCGCGGTTTTTCACATGCGCGACCATCGAGCGCGCGTTGGCCTGCATCCCCGTCACCACCTGGTGCATGAGCGAATCATTCCACGCGACGCCGAAAATACTCTCGGGTAATTTCACCGAGCCCTGCTTTTTTCCTTGTGCGTTGTAAATTACTGATTCCATCCCATTAGAAACCCCGGCCTTTTTCGAGGCAGTGGTTCTTGTCTCTTTCTCTGTATGTTTTGTTTCGTTGTTCATATACGTTTGTTTCTAACGGGACAGGTACAAAATTAGCCTCTGATCTCGACGAGTGTACCGGGACGCCCTGGAATGGCACCCGAAATGACGAGTGTATTGGTGGCCACGTCTACTTGCAAGACCTTGAGATTTTTGACGGTGATCCTACTGCCCCCCATGCGGCCTGCCATGCGCATTCCCTTCACGACACGCCCGCCTGCGCGACCGCCGCCGCCAATAGAGCCCGGAGAGCGCTCTCGATTTTTCTGACCATGGCTTCTGGGGCCCCCGTGGAATCCGTGCCGCTTCACAACACCTTGAAATCCTTTGCCTTTTGAGATGGCGGAAACAGTGACCATGTCGCCGGGGACGAAAATTGACACGTCGATCGAGGCGCCTATCTCCGGGGCGACATCAAAGGATGATTCGCGGAGGTACGTGAACGGTTTACCACTTTGTGCTTTGTTGACGTGTTTCTCTTTTGCAGCGAGGAAACCCACCTGTACCCCGTCGTAACCGTCTGTTTCTTTTCCCTTTATCTGTGTCACGGTGAGAGGCCCTGCGCTCACAATGGTCGCAGCAGAAACAACGCCCTTCTCATCGAAGACCTGCGTCATCCGCCCTTTGGTGCCCAGCATGAATTTGTTAGCCATAAAATGAAAAACGCGCCCTGGTAGACGCGAGAAGCATCTTACCATTGGTCGGCCCAAGGCCGACGTAGCGTTGAGGCACTATAGCCGAACGGGTTAAAAAAGCAACTTGTTGTACGCGCCCTTCAAAGAGATCGCGCGATAGCTCCCGCGCGGCGGCGATGCTCTTCTATCATCAGCCCGATAAGGACGATGAGGAGAATGGAGCTGGCGGCAAGACCTATGGGAATCTTGAGATCCGATCCATCAAAGCCGAACGCTGTATTCATTGCACAGAGAATTGAGGGCACATTCCCGCAGGCAACGGCTGACCCGGAGTCCTCGGCAGGATCTGCCGACGGTGCGGGTCGCCACTGTATATCGTGCGAGGTCACGCCCTGCTTTTGTGCCTCCTGTAAGAGGACATCCACCATTTCCTCGATCTGTGCTTGCGAGAGGCTGCTCGTGCGCGGATCGCTCAACAATTCGGCGCGGATGGTCGCACGCAGATCGCCCGAGGACTCTTGTGCTTGCACCACGTGCGCAAGCGCGATCCACGCGAAGAGAAACATCACGATGACGATCGTGAGCGTCCGGATCGATGATGTATGTGTCATACGCAGACTATATCATTGAGAGAAGCTACTGTTCCTGAAAAATGGGGATGATGTTGACAGTCGTCGAGCGGCTAACGGGAGAGGATACAGACTCGGGAACCGGCTGACAGACAATTGTGTAGATAGTCTGCGCAGTAATAGGGCTTGATGTTTTAGTACCGCTCAGATTGTGAGTGCTACCGGCCGTGCCGCCCCACACACCGGTGGCATTATTCCCTGTGCCGTCGCTATTCGTGCCCCTAACAGTGCACGATCGGACGTTTTTGGCTTCCCATTCAACCTGCACAGTGCTCTCACGGTGAACCAGAGTCGGGTGCACGTTCCACGTCACGATCTCGGGCGCGGGCGGCGGATTGCATGAAGAGCTCGATCCGCTTTGCGTGCATCCGTATGCACAGGCAGAACAGCTGTTGTTTGGTTGACATTCCGGGGAGCTTCCGTATGTGCGGTGGCACAAGTTGTCAGCTTGGCAGTAGTAGACCGGTAATGGACATCCGGTTACCCTACACTCAAATTGGTGCGTCGTAGGGTTCCAGATCTTACTTTGGTTACCTGGACATTCGATGCAGCTGCCGCCTGCAACATATTGGCAACTAGCGCTTACGCCGTATTGCTTGTTGGTGCCGGCATCGCAGTAGGGTTTTTTGGTGCAGGAACCACCGCCATCACAGTCCCCGTCTGAAACGTACTGGCAGCTTGCGCTGACGCTGTAATGCGCGTTGGTATCGTCGTCGCAATAGGGGCTCTTGGAGCAGCTGCCACCGCCACACGCATTGTTGCAGTTCGAGGTAGCGTATGAACCGCTGGGACTCGCCACGCACTGATTGCCCGCGTTGCAGGAAAATCCTCCGCCACTGCCGCAGATGTTGTTGCAATTCGAGGATGTGTACGGACCGTTCGAGTCCAACGCACACTGGTTGTTCGTGTTGCAGGAGTATTTTTGGACGGGTGCACACGCGCCCCCGCAGCTTGAGGTGGTGTACGGACCGCTGGGATCAGCTATACACTGATTGTTCGTGTTGCAGGAGTATTTTTGGCCGACACACTGGGTGCCGTCCCACGTTTGGCCTGCGGGACATTGGATCGTGAGCTCTGCGGTGCATGACTCACCGTTGACGTTGTCTACGAGCTGATACGATTCGAGGTCTCCGCTTATTCCGCTGCCAACCGCAGGAACCTGCCATGTAGCGCCGGAGTGATACATCGTGCCCGGATGATCTGCGGTCCAATACAGGGTTGAGCTGCCGTCGGGCGGGATTGATGCCGGTTCAAAGTACATTTCACATGAGTTGCTACCGCCGCCGCACGCATTGTCGCAACTCGAGCTGGTGTATGAACCGCTGGAATCAGCTACACACTGATTGCTCGCGTTGCAGGAGTATTTTGGGACGACGGAACCACACGCATTGTCGCAACTCGAGCTGGTGTACGGACCGCTGGAATCAGCTATACACTGATTGTTCGTGTTGCAGGAGTATTTTTGGGGGTCGGGAACGCATTGGCCGTCTTCTGTGTGATACCCGCTCGGTACCGAAGTTTGTGTGCCCGCGATATTGGGGCAGTAGTCGATAGGAGGCGAGTCCACCGCGACCGTCGTGCTGCACGAAAAGGAGAGAACTTGTCCGGTCCTGCTCTGATAATGCTGCCGGGTGCCGGTGTATACGTATTGCGTCGTCTGCGCGGGCGTTACCGGAATGGAACCGACCGATGAGACGGCACCGACGCCCTGAGAGATGCTTCCGCTCAAATACGTAAAGTCTGTCTTGCCGGCATCCCAATGCAGCGTGGCGGTGGTGCCCTCTGCGATGATGCCCGGTGGAGTATCGGAAAGAAAACATTCATTGAACCCGGGCTCGTCACATTCACTCGGCGTCTCATGCGGACTTGAGGGACATGATGCGGGCACGATCGAAAGACCCTGTGCGGAATCGTCAGCAAAACGTACTTCAGAAGATACGAATGCGCCGTCCGACTGTATCGTGCCGAGCAGAAGCACAAGCACGGCAATGCCGAACAAAATATTCCCGCGCGCAGAAAGTCGTGCTGTCTTCATAGACATGTTCATTCTACCGCATCTTTTGCTGAAGCGGCCCGGAGCATGTGCATATTCTTCAATATCGAACCCCGCAGAGCAGTGATGCCTTCATGCGCGATATTCGGATCATTGCCCGGGTACGCCCGCAACCAATCTTCCACACCGACGGTATCGATGAACTGCGCGGCCTTGCTCGCACTTTCCAGTGCTCCGGCAGTATCGCCCATCTCGAAAGCGGCAATTGCATTGCTGTTTAAGACCCATACATTATTCGGAAAATATTCGAGTGCTTTTTCCGTAATGAGGCGTGCTTCTTTGGCGCGGCCCGCTTTCAGAAGGACCCACGCGTAGTCGTTCATCGCCGCCCAATTGGTCGGGTGAAATTTCAGGAATTTCTCAAAAGAGAGTGCCGCCTCATCGTAGCGCTCCATAAAGCCTAAGATGAGTCCCCGTATGTAGTAGCTGTTTGGCATCGAATCACCATGAAGCACGATCTGTAGCTTGATAAGCGCGAGCGCCCGTTCGAAATCGCCGCGCAAAAAAGCGATACGCGCGAGCTCGTGATATGGATACCCTACATCCAGGTTGCGTTTCGCCGCTTCCAGGTAGAAGAATTCCGCGCGATCGATATCGTATTCGCGCGCATCGAGTGCGCTGAAATGTTTCAGGGCGTATGCGTATGCCCGCTCGGGAGAATCGTCGAAGAAAAAGGCTACATCCTCATACGGGTAGAAATCGGTCGCGGTCGATACGATAAGTATCACAGCGTAAGCGCCCAGAATGTAGGGCGCAAGACGGCGCGCGAAAGAGAGCATGGTCCTTAGCTTGAGGTCGATCTCCGTACAAAATCCTCTTCAGTCCATCCAAGAGAACGGAGCATGCTTTTGAAATCAGGATCGAGACCCGCCACCTGAATGATCAGCGACTTCGAACCAAGCAAGTTGGCGCGCTCATTCTTGAAATATGTCATGACCGGAGTATTTTCGTACACAGTGCCCGTATACAATGGCGCAAGCAGAGTTTGTATTTCCTTTTGACGCTCCTTTCCATATTTTTTCTGCAATGCGGACGAATAATAAAAGCGTGCATATCCATCGGAGCCAGGCTTTCCATACTGTACGTAGGCATCTAAGGCTCGCCTGAACGCGTCTTCCGTAGTGCCAAAGGACGTATTTCCCACTCTCTCTTGTTTAGATATTATTTGAGCACGCAACAGAAATATGCGCGGAATATCGACGAAATAGTTGTCATGCTGCTGTGCGATGCGCGCGATATCGCGATCAGCTTTTTCCATGCGCTCGTGAATGATTGCCGTAGATCTTTCTATTTCCGCTTTGTCCGGTGTTTGCTGTTTTAAGAGGCGTTCTATGTGACTTGCGTGCCATTGCGCGATACGTAATTCCGCGAACGCGATGGGATAGAGCGATGCTGCGTATTCGGCGAGCCGTCGGTAGGAGGTGAGATCATTACTTTTTTTGTATTTCGCGTATTTCTCATCGCTGAATATTGCTTTGGTGATCTCGGGATCGGATGTCGAGTAGAACAGATCCGCCATATTGAATACCGCATATGCTCGCGTGATCCTGGAATAGCGAACGTCCGCCGCAACTTCCTTTAGAAGTGAGATCTTGTGCGCGTAGGTACCGGGATCGACAAGCGCCAGACGCAGTTTGATGCGGCCTTCGTCCTCAATATCCGTGAACCCTTCTAGGGCTTTTTGATAGAGTGCCGCGGCTTCGCTCCTGTTCCCCGCTACGCGCAACTCTTCAGCCTGCGCGAACGCACTATTATTGCCGATGAAGTCCTCGTACGAAGTGCCGGCTTTGGGAGCGGCGTCTTGCCACCACCATAGAGCAGCTGCAACTGCGACCACGGCGAGAGCGCCTACTGATAGGAGTAGGCGAGTATTCTTCGGACTCGAGGTATTCGGCTCCATATATTGCTCGAAAGATCAGCCGTCGTCGTCATCGTCATCGTCGTCATCGTCGTCATCGTCGTCATCGTCGTCGCCATCATCGTCGTCGCCATCATCGTCACTGTCGCCGCAATCGTCATCGCCGCCGCCGCCGCCGTCGCTATCGTCGTCGTCGCTATCGTCGTCGTCGCTATCAACTATCGGCGGCGCTTCGGCATGCGCTATCTGAAAGCCCGTCTGAAGTTCAACGTGCTGTCCGTCAGAAACGTGGCCCGTACTGCGCCCGCCGATGAAAAGAGATATGATGAACGCCCCGACCGCGACTGCGGCGTATAGTCCTATCTTTACGACAATCTTGACCAACGATTGCATCTCGCAAGTATAGCAACATCGGCGGACTCGACTATGCCTTCGGTGTGGATACCGTCACGGAGCATCGCGCGCACTGACATACGCCGCGATGATACGGATACAGATATATACGACGACACTTATCCATAGGATCCACCAGAAAACGACGATAATGTCGGCATACGGCTCGATCAGTAGTTGCAACGGCGTGAGCTCCGCGACGGAATTGCCCCGTATGCATTGGAGTGCCAGAATATTCTTTTCATCCATACACGCGCATATCAATGGTACAGATTCTTTACCGGATATCCGACGATCTGAGGTCTATCCTCAGGCAATTTGATCCACGCATTGTGCCGTAATGCGTGATATTCCAGCGCGCACGCGTCTTTTTCATCGACAATACGGTAGAACGGCCCGCCGTTTATCGAATGGTCGTATTCCCATTTGATACGCGCGATTGCGGGAGCTCGATCGCATGCCTGTCGCAGAGTGAACCATTCCCGGTACGGATCGCACCGTTTCCTCGCGCTCCATGACTCTTCTCTTGAGCTCTCCGTTTGCCCGTCAATCGTATACACCGTCACCGAAGAAATGCACTGATGGTTGGCTTCGAACATATAGAGTCCGTACTTATTACCCTCTAGAGTCATTTTCTGATCGCCGCGTATGATGATGATGGGTATCAGCTGGACCGCAGCGAGCAGCAGTAAAAATATCCAGCCGACCACTGCCTTGCGTCCCCTGGGAAGCGGGATCGTTCGATTGAACACCCCGAAAAGAATGATGAGCATCGGCAGTGACGTCACAAGGTAGCGATATTCGACTAGGATGCCCGAGTACATATGGAACAGAAGGAAATAGAAGAATGCGATGCGCTGCAGAACGGGTCGCGTGCTCAAAAGCATGACGGAACCGACCATCTGCATGAATATCACAAGATTCGTGACGAACGGCGCGAGCGTATTACCGAACAAGGGGAGCCCCGTCTCGAGCGACGTGAAGTACGTGCCGAGTACCCATCCTTCGTGGATCTTTATCGTCGATGCCAGGAAATAGAGCGTCACGAACAAGGCGCGGAGGAAGAACATTTTATGCGGCAGGAAGAGCACGGCGACGAGAAACACGACATCGTAGTAATCGTAATTCCCCCACATGGTCGCATAGGTGAGCCCGAACATAACGACGACTTTCCAGAGCCAGAGGGCAAGCATGCCCACATGCGCGTATACCCATTGCTTGCGGTACATGAAGTACGCGACAAGGAGCATGACGACGAAGAGGACGACGTAGAACGTTGTCTGCGAATAGCCGTCCGGCAGCCGCGTCAGAAAGTAGAATCGGCCGCAATCCTGAAAATAGGGCCAGCATGCGTAGGAATTCTCGACGTATGCCGAGACGGTAATGGCGCCGGAGCCGACCCATTTCTCGAACGTGACAAAAAAAGTGAAGAGCAACGCCCCAAAAACCCACTGGAGCGGCACGCTCTCTTCTATTTCTTGTATCGAAAAAGCGCGTCGATACGCAGCGAGGAATTTTTGTTCCCATTTGCTCAAAGACAATGCATCGTGCAGCATTAGTCTTGATACTATCACGTGGAGAATGCAGCAGATCACGCTTCATCCCGGAGAGCTTTATAGTATAGTCATGGACATGCATGCACTGTCAGAAGCGCGTATAGGTCGAATAAAAAAGGCTGTGGTGAGCGGCGCGTATGTCAAAGCTGAGGATGAGATCATCGTCTCGAGATCGCGCAAGCGAAAGAAAAAGAAAGGGTGGCTTCTCGACTTCCGCCGCATACTGCTTACGCCCCACGTCCTCGACGACATCGGCGACGCTTTCTGGGATGAATTCGACACACACTATCCGTTTCAGATCGGCGGCATAGAGACCGCGGCCATCCCCTTGGTGACCGCGCTCACGATGCATGGGCATGGGAAACGTAGCAAAAAAGATGTCAATGGATTTTTTATACGGAAGTCGCGCAAGAAAGACGGACTCATGCGAATGATTGAAGGAGTGCTGAGGAGAGACCGTGAGATCGTCCTGGTGGACGATCTCATCAACAGCGGCAAAAGCTTTATTAGGCAAGTGGAGGTATTGGAAGGTCTCGGACACAAGATCTCTGCCGTGTGGACGATCGTGCGATTCCGCGACGCAGATTATTATTCGTACTTTCACGATAAAGGTATCCGAGTGATCTCCCTTTTTACGCTCGACGATTTCAATGACGAGCTCGGGACTGAGAATTTGGAGAAAAAAGAAAGAGAAGTTCTCGCGCAACCGTACCGCGTGCTCTGGAAATTTCAAAGCAAAGACCCGAGCTACCAGTACGTCGTTCCGAAATCCGATCCCGCTATCGATGATGAGCGGCTCTACGTCGGTTCTGACAATGGGACCCTCTGGGCCCTCGAGCAGAGAAGCGGAGAGGTCGCGTGGTCGTACAAGATCGGCATGCACACAAAAGGAAAGGGTATTTTTTCGTCCCCGGCTCTTTTCGACGGGACGGTGTATTTCGGCGGATACGACGGCAATTTCTATGCGCTCGACGCGGCGACCGGAAAGAAACGCTGGATCTACTTTGAAGCGGACTGGATAGGCTCTTCGCCGGCCGTCGCGCGCGACCTCGGTATCGTATTCGTCGGTCTCGAATTCGGCCTCTGGAGAAAACGCGGCGGTCTCGCGGCAATCGACGCAAAGAGCGGCAAGAAAATATGGAGCATGTCGGATATGCCGTGCTATACGCACTCTTCGCCATGCTACATCGAAGAGTGCGGGCAAGTGGTCGTCGGCTCCAACGACGGCTGCGCATACCTCTTCGACGCTAGAACCGGTGTGCTTGCATGGAAGTTCGAGCCTCATGCGATTACAGAGAAGGAACGAGGCGTCGGCTTTAGTCGCTTCGATATCAAAGAATCATTCGCGTATGACGCGAAACGAGACCTCGTCATATTTGGGAATCGAAAGGGCGAACTTTTCTTCGTGAATAGAAAGGTGGGTACGGAGCGGGCTCGCTTTAAAGCAGAATTCGGATTTTATTCGACGCCGGTCATCTATGGCGATACGGTCCTCGCCGCATCGCTCGACAAGAATCTATATTGTATCGGTCTCGAGACATTCGAAGAGAAATGGCGATGGAATGCAGGCGCGCGGATATTTGCGACACCCGTAGTTATTGGTGGCTCTATTTACCAAGGAGCGAACACTGGCCGGCTTATGGAGCTCGACCCTGAAACCGGAGATGAGATCTCGTTCCTCACCCTCTCCGAGCGTATTACCAACAAGGCTGTCTACAATCCGGTGACCAAGCGATTTTTTGTGCCGACCTTTGCCAACGAAATCTACTGCCTCAAGAAAACACCATAAAAAAACCGACCGGGTTTGCCCGGCCGGCACTGACGTCACACAACGCTCGGCGGCGGTCAGCCGCGGCAATATTTCTGGCAAACCGACAGACTCCGCCTCGGTGGCCCCTTCTGGCAGCACGGCACACACGCACTGTAAGCGAGGCGGTAGCAGCTCTGCCCAGGGTCTCTTCTTTGCCCGGTTGTCCGTGGACCCTGCCCTTGTCCGACAGCGCCACTTTGCGTGCACGCGCGGATCAGCTGTTTTCGCTGTCCGCTGGATTTGGAGAGGCTGCCCTTGGGGTGGGCTGCCGCCACTTCGCGGCGGCATTCGGCTTGCGTCTTTGCCTCAACGGCGGTCGGCTGGGCGGAAAAGGCAGCGATTCCGATGCCGACGATCGCGAGGGTGCCGATTATCAAGCGTTTCATGCAAATCCTCCATTTCATTGGAGACTCCGAGAGCAGGCAGACCCCACTCCCGTGCCTATTCACATCATACGGAGGTTCTGATGAGAAGTCAATGACGTACGGTATCAAATTGAGATTATCTAATGCGTGACGCTGCATGCATCCGCGGCTTTATATGGGCCACCCGAATCTCGTGCGCAGGAATTCCTTGAACTTTGGATCCACGTCGGCGACACGCAATGTCCCGCGATTGTTCAATTCGGGGTCGTCTTTCGCGTTTTTGAAGAACGTGAGAATGTTGGAGCCCTCATATTCAGATGAAGCATAGAAGCGACTCGCAAGCGTTACGATGTCTTCTTTGCGTTCCTCAGGCGCAGTATGCGCGAGGAATATCGCATAATGAAAGACAACGAAGCCTGAGAGATCCTTGTTGTCCGCCGCGGCGCTCAATGCCTCCTCGTACAAAATCTCGGTATCACCTATAAAATCGTAGCCAGCTCTAATAAGTGTCCCCGCGAGTTCGGCCTTGCGCAGCAGGATGGATGGTATGTCGCGTTCGTATCTGTCGGGGTGCGAGCGAAGTTCCGTTTCGGCGCGCGCGATGCTTTCCCGGATCTTATCGAGATACTGATCGGTAAGAGTCTCTCTGCGTTCCCTATCCCTATTTGGACTCCTATTGAGCGAAAGTATCTCTTCGGCATACATCTGCGCTGTTCGAAACTCAGATACGGGGAGCGGATAGAGGGATGCGGCGTATTCGAATATCAGATTATAGGCATCGCGCTCATCGGCTGCACGCAGGAACATGCTTCGATATGGCTCTGCAAAAGAGATCACGCGCGTGATCTCGGGATCCCTCGTTTTGTGATAGTGATGTGCTATCTCTTCGATCGCATTCGCGCGGTCGCGCGCCGTGTTCTTGCGGTCATCAGCGAGCTCTTTTAGAAGCATCGTTCCTCCTTTTGTCTTGCCACTTTTGAGGAGGTCCCTGGCAGTCTGGAATTCGACGTCGAATTTTTTTGCTTGCGTGAGCGCACTTTTCTTCTGCTGGAAAAATACCGCTGAAGCGACCAAGCCAACGAATACCACACTGACAATCAAGATCGTTAGGAGGAGCTTTCGCATAAGGCGGTTACATCATTTTCACATCGATCGAGACTCCTGAAGGAAGGTCAATGTTGGTGAGTGCTTCAATGGCTTTTGGTTCGGGATTCAAAATATCTATCATGCGTTTGCTTGCCCAAGCACCTCTTTGAGTGCTGGAATATCCTCTCGAACTGTATCCCAGATAATATCAAGATCCATGTCGTAGTAGTCGTGGATCACACGGTCACGGAAACCGGCAATTTCTTTCCAGGGCAGCTTAAATGACGCTTTCGTCGTCTCGAATAGTTTCTTCGCCATCTCACCGATCAACATGAGTTGCAACATGACAGCACTCTGAGTTTTCTCGTCTCTTGCGAAAGAGTTGACATCGGTGCCCGCGGTAAATTGCTCTATCTTCCTGATGGCATCTCGCATATACGCGAGATAGGCATCGTCACGATTCATAGATCGTTTTCAGATCTGCCTCGATGTACGGCTTTATGTATTTATTGACACTCTTCTCCGTAATCACATCAACATCGCGCTGCAACGTCTTCTCGATTTGCTCCACAAACTGCATATATGCGATCATTCCCATTGGCTTTCCGAGTTTCACCAGTATGTCGATGTCGCTGTCATCGCGAGCATCGCCGCGGGCATGCGAGCCGAACACGCTTGCACGCTTGATACCGTAGGAGCGTAGTATAGGCGTTATTTTTTTTTGTATGTCCGCTACATGCATGTCTCGTACTATACCATTTCACACCTCTTTATAGAAAAGTCAACCGAGCAGAGCTACGGTAAGTGCCTGTGCTTCGCCACAAACCGATAGAAAGCGACCGCGAGGGAGTGGACGCCGGGCAGTCGTAATACGGGCGCGAACCACTTCCAACCGCGACTTCGAGCAAGCAATTCGATCACGGCATCCGCTCCCTTGTGTACCGAGCCGTCCGAATCGACCAGATGTATCTCTTTCATCAAATGCTCGTGCGAAAAGCCGCTCTCGGTGTCGTTCGCGACACCGTGAAGTTGGACCCCGCTCATTTTTTGTGCGCGCTCCGCCGCGACGCTACATACCTTACACGTATCGTCGAAATACAATTTGCTCTGCCGGCTATCCATGCCGGTATTATAGCCCGTTACTCATGTCGATAATCACAATGCGGATTATCGATGTGAATTTAAGAATCCCATTGGAGGCGAGATTTATCTGCGCAGAGCATTTTGGAAATGCTCTGCGTGACTCCCACGATTCCATTGGATGGAATCGTGGGAGTCACATCATCTTTACATCGATACTCACTCCTGACGGGAGGTCGATGTTGGTGAGCGCTTCAATTACCTTCGGTTCGGGATTCAAAATATCTATCATGCGTTTGTGGATGCGCATTTCAAATTGCTCGCGGGAGTCTTTGTCGATAAATGCGGCGCGATTGACCGTGTACTTTTTGATATCGATAGGAAGCGGGACGGGGCCGACGACGGTCGCATTGTAGCGGGCAGCCGTGTCGATGATCTGCTTGACCGACTTGTCGAGAATGCCATGCTCATAGGCACGGACCTTGATGCGCAGACGGTTTGGTCCGGCAACTTTTTTTCCTCCGGAGGAGGACCGGCCTCCGGCGGGCGTGCGAGGAGCAGCTTGCGGTGAGCGTACTTGCCCTGCCGTGCCCGTCGAAGCCTTTGGCGAAGACTGGGAGCGTGTCGAAGGAGTCGAACCCGGAGCAGCAGAAGAGCCATCTGCCGGCTTGGCAGTTTTTCCTCCGGAGGAGGATCCGCCTTTGGCGGAGGCGCGCGGCCCCGCCGTGGCGGGGCGCGGCTTGCGCACCTTTTTTCCTCCCAAGGAGGATCCGCCTTGGGCGGAGACCGACTTTGCTTCTGCTGTCATAGAACCCGCAGAGTATGCACTACCGCGGGCAATAACGCAATATCTTGTATGACCGCAGGTGGTTTTGCACTCCGCTGGTAATTTCTCGTACTGTATCAGGTATTGCACGGGCGACAATCGGTTGCCGAATGCGTGGTG